>JAJZJX010000076.1 GCA_021850985.1 bacterium | reverse complement strand
GTGAACTTGTGAATTATTAAATAATATAAATAAATAATATAGTAAATACCTATATTTAGGCATATTAAATAATTCACAAACGGTCGTGAAATATTGCGAACTATCGTTAATTATTCAAAATACGTAAGATATGGACGGCCAAAAGAAAAAAGGTCTTTTTTCTTGGCGGTCTTAAATTTTAAAATATCCAAAAAAATTATTCCTTCAAAAAAACAAGAAGAATAGCTTTATTTATTACTACTTCACTCCAGACCGCATTTCTATCGGGCAGAATTTTTATTTTTGCATTTATTTTTGCAAATATTGTAAAATTAGAATAAAAAGAGGTTATTAGGTAATTATGAATAATTTAAAAGATTTCTCGATAGAAATTAAATGGCGGCAAATTGTTGGGAATGATAAATACTGGAATAGTTCGAGATGCCTTTATGCGTATTTACATCCTGGCGGTGAAGAAATATTATATATTGGAAAGGCAGACGGCGCCACCGTTAAACAACGATGGTCGGCTGGGGACAAAGATGATTTATTGAATTATCTAAAGAAAAACGGCGTTAAAGAACATATCCCGATAATTGGTATTATTTATTTACCCGAACAATCGCGGTTTTCGTCTGAGTTATTAAAAGATATAGAAGGCTTGCTTATTTATAGAGAACAGCCCGCCTGTAATATTAATAATAAAAAAACAAGAGGGATTTCCCGTCCGGGCATGATAATAAAATGCTCCGGTGAAATATGGCCCGGTGAAAAAATATACGAAGACGAATAAAAAAGTTTTAAACTTCTATTAGGTTATTATATGCAAGAAAAACTATGGCTTTATGAAGACCCTCTATGCGAACAGAGTTTTATGGAGTCGTTTAAAAGCGACCCGTGGATGTTGTTCTCGCTTACTTATAAAATGTTTATAGATAGTTCGTTGGATTCGGATTTTATATGGCTTTTATTTAATTATAAATTTGAGGATAATAAATTTGTAATTAAAGATTATAAGGGTAACTCTATCGATAAGGATAAGTCAAACATTGAAGTCGATATTATAGGCGGAAAATGTAAATCTCATATATGTTATAAAGATAAATCTTTTAAAATCAGACCTCTATTGGATTTTATTATAGCTATTGAAGTTAAATGTTCACGCTACGATTATGAAAATGATAAATTAAATGCTAAGCAACGCAAACAGAAGAAAATTCAAAGACAACTACACGATAGATTGCAAATGGGATTCGATAAAGTTTCTTTGCTGGATATTTTATTTACCAATCCGGGAACTGGCAATGGTATTTGGGCATGGTTAAATGCTTCCGATAAAATAAATAATGTTCATGATTTTATGCAAAAAGATAATATTTTAAAAAACAGGTTAAATAATAGATCGTTAGATTCGGTGGGACACTATTTTTTTGGAAAAGGTTCCGTAAAAAAGGATGATACAAATGAATTTTTAAACGGTTCCGGAGAAGTAAATATTATAAAGGGGTCAAAATTAAATCCTTTTTTAAAAAATGAAATTGTTATGGATAATCGCAAAAAAATGGAAGAAAAATTTATTAGCATTGACATAGCTAAAAACTATCCTTTTAATAAACTAAATGACGAAAAAATTATGGCTTTACGCATGCAAGTTTCACCTATTAATTTGAAAGATGGAGCAATTTTATATTTATTCTTAAACCAGTTATGATAAATAATACAATGGGTACTTTTTATAAACCAAATCCTCAACATAGAAATGATAATCCTAATAAATCTCAATGGGCAATAAGTAAAAAAGAAGAGCGTGGTATTTTTAAATTAACTTGTAGCTTTAACTGGATTTACAATAATAACAACAAATCATTAGGGTTTGGCATTAAGAAGGATAATAATCGGACGGTTTTATTAGGCTATTCGGCAGAAATATACGGACGGAAAGAACTTAAGATTGCCAAATTTATTGAAAATCAAAACACTTGGCATGGTTATCCGGCAGATTAAAGAACGCATAAAGCCGATACCCCGCCAACCGAAATTTTAAAGAAATGGTTTGATGATGGATATATAAATAAAAGAAATATGTGCAAAATCTTGAAGGGTCAAAAATGCAACCTTTGAAAATTACAATCAACGGTAATTTCTGGGATGTCCAAATATATAAAGATAGACTTTATCTCTGGGATATGAATGGAGATTTATCTGTCTATAACTGGGATGAGTCGTTAGGAGGGCTATATAATAATGATAAATTTATAGAACTTCCAATTATTTGCGGGTTCTCTCGCGGCGATTATCTTTACAATAGCAATTTTAATCTTATTTATGAAGATTCTGCAATTAAAGATTTAATACTTAAAAAATTTAAAAAGGCATCTAAAGTAAATATCGATTTAGACTTAAAATCTATGGAGTTGCGAAATAAGCAAGCAAATCCATTTCTTGAACTTCAGGCTGATAGCGAGATATATTACAATAATATGTATGCAGCAACTCGAAAAGGGCTATTTTCAGCAACGGCTCATCGAAGTGACAAAAAATATCCTGTTAATGCTCGTGGTAAATTAAAATGGGATTGCCCCAATGTACAATCAATTAAAGCACATTCTAAAAGATTATCGCTTTCTGCAGGCTCAGATGGGCTTTTTGAACTTTTTATAGATAAGGAAAGTTTTTATCCACCCTATTTTAAAAAAATTGATGACAAGATTGTTCAACTTAGCGAACAACATTCGCTTGTTTCTACATATGCATTTTCAAGCATTTATAATACTTCGGATATTAAAGGGTCATTCTTAATAGCAAATTATTGGGAAAATGATGAAAATTCGAATAATCTTAAACTGAAATTTGATAAAATTTATTACGAAGAGGATATTTTTACTGATAACAACTCTGTGTTTAGTTGGGCAGAAAATGAAAAAATTTATTGTATAGGAAAAAACGAGCCTCTTAAAGTCATTAAATTTACCCAAGGTAATATTAATAAAAATAATAATATTATTTTTGAGTCGCTTAAATTTGAAGATTCATTAAATGTACTAAACGATGAAGAAATAATCTCTGCCGATGTAGCTCAATTTGGAACTATAATTGAGCACAATAAGGGTCTAACTATTTTACAAAGCGACGGAGAAAAATATAGAATCAATGGTGATATTACACGTTGGCGGGTTTATCCGCGATCTAAGCGGTATATGAATCATCTTCACGTTATACTAAATGATAGAATAGAAATTTACTCATTTAACCACGATTATTTCGTGGAACAAAATACAAAAATTTACGGTATAAAACCAGTAAACGAGGCAAATTAAATGTTTATTATTTTAAAAAGATTAACAATTGTATTGCTACATAACGCCTCAAATTGTTAATCTAAATAACGAGCATTATTAGCTTTTATTGATTATTAGCGTTAATAATTCCTAATGATAAAAGCTTAACGCCGGCTAATGCCAATAACCTTAGGTCTTTATTTTTAAGACCGTAATAACCGGCAACTGAAATTCCGCAGATTAAAAGCAGGTTTAACATTTGTCTTTCCATAATTTTCACATCCTTTTAAATAGAATAATTCAAATCTTTAAAGTTATATGCCATTGGTGCATTATATCATATGCATTTCAAAATTAACAAAAAGCAAAAATTTATTTTAAAAGTATAAACTACCCCGCCGCCGTTTTAATATTAATCTAAATAAATTACGGCGGCGGGGTCGATCTTTAAGTATTACGGCAATAGAACTCTGTTTAAGCGCTCCATTCTATATCTTGCCTTCCGGGTTCTCAAGCGGTTAGCTACTTTTTTCCTTATGAGCTCAGGGGTCAATTGTTTCCGTCTGCCCCTTCTCTTTCGCTCGGCGTTAATCCTCTCGGCACAATAAATGAGATTTTCTGAAACTGTATCCTCGAAATCCTCCCCGTAAACCGGATAAGACTCTTTCTTAACGACTTC
>JAJZJX010000026.1 GCA_021850985.1 bacterium | reverse complement strand
ATGCTTGAAGAAGTTGAAAAAAATGTTTTAATGATGTATTATTACGATGAACTTACTTTAAAAGAGATAGGTCATATTTTAAATTTAACCGAATCTAGAATATGTCAGATTCATTCTAAATCAATTTTAAAATTGAGGTCAAAATTAAAAGCCTATGAATAAGAAAGAAATCGAAAAAATCGTTAAGTCTGAAAACATTGACGAAAAAATGAAATTAGTGGAACTTTTAGATTCCGAAAATCCCGAAACTGCCGAGTATGCGCAAGATGCGATAATAAACAAAACAGGAGGACGCGACAGAAAGGAATTAGTTAAGAAATTAATGGATACCGCGGTTTCTTCCGATATAGGCATCAGGCTAAGGTCAAACGCTTTTGACGTACTGAAACAGCTTGCAATGAAGGACGGGAACTTTTTAATTGATTTTGCAGGCAAAAACAAGGGAAAATACGACAGAATAACGGCAGAATTAATAAGATACGGAAAGTTCAATCCGTCCGACCTGCCTAAAGAAGTTTTAAAAACGCTTGCGTCAAGCCAGGACGAAATTACGAAAGCAAATGCTCTTGAATCCATCGGCATATTAAAAATAGACCTAAGCGGCATATTGATTAAATCGTTAAAAGAAGCCAAAAGCAATTTTTTCGTGCTGTCGGCAGCCGTTTTTGCCGTAGGAGAACTGAAACTTAAAAAAGCTTTTCCCGCATTAAAAGAATTGTTCTTGAAAGCCGAAGACAGGGTGGTTAAAAACGTAATTATAGAGTCTCTTTCTAAAATAGGCGGAGACGAAATTATAGTTTTTCTGCTTGATGTTTTAAAAAATAACGTTAAGTATAAACTAGATAAAGTTTACATTCTTAAAGGCCTTTATAAATTATGCATATCCGACGAGTGCGACGCGGGCGAAAGCGGCGACGTAAAAACGAAAATGTATATACGCCTGTCCAAGATGAACCTGAAAATGAGTTTATACTTATTAAACGATTATGAAGAAAAAGATGCGATAGACGCTATTTTATGCTATTTTTCGCTTATGAACCATAAAAAATCCTCAAAACTGTTTCAATTTATTTTTGAATATTACAAAAAAAATGAAAACTTAGACGAAAACGAATATAAATACATTAAAGAAATAATAAAAAAATTAGCGAGACCCAAATTTATAACGGAATTTCTAATGACGTTAAGTCCTTCTTCGGAATACAACGATAAAACGGATATTCTTATCGACGTTTTATCGGAAGCTGCATATAAAGACATAATCGACCTGCTTGCTTTTTACGGCGGCAAAAAACTTTTTGTCGAAGTAAAAATTCTGCTTTTAAAAAATTCGGCTAAACTCAGCGGAACTTTATACGAAAGAAGGCTTGCAGAAGAGATAATCGAAAATTATATAGGCGACGCCAACGGAGACGTCAGGAAATTTGCGGTAAAACTTGTCGGGAATTTTAAATATGCTTCAAGATATACCGAAAAATTTTTTGCGAATCTTCTTAAAGAGAAATATGCCGACGTAATAGACGCTTACGTAGAAACGCTTTCCAAGTTTGCTGCGTACGATAAAAACGGAGATTATATTAAATTTTTTATCAAAAATATTTCTTCCAAAAACGATAAAGCGGCAGAATACTCTTTAAGAATACTGTCTTCCGATAAAATAAGCATGAATGCCGGACAAATCGCCGATTTTTATTCGATAATAGCTTTATTTAAAAATAAGCCTTTAAATTTAAAAAGGCTGCTTGCGAAAAGTCTTGCGAAATTCGATTTAATAAAACACAAAGACGAAACGGCTTTTCTGCTTGAAGAAAACGACGAAGAAACGAGGTTTAACTATTTAGAATCACTTTTATTAGCAGGAGAAAAAAAATCGCCGGTTTATTTAGATGCTCTTAAATCGGGCGGTTTTTCCGAAATTTTCAGATATAAGGTCGTGGAGCTTATTCAGAAAACAGGCGCAAAAGACATATTCGAAGAGCTTGCGTCTCTGCTTCCCGCCGAAAAAAGCAAAATGGTTAAAATTGCCCTTCTAAAAGCGCTTCATGTTTTAAACAAAGAAAAATCTAATTCTATTATTAAAAAATATAATTCTTCAAAAGATGAAGATATAAGGAATTTTTCAATAGAATTAATTAACGGGTGATTTATTAATTTAATAAATAAATCGAATTTCAATGGAATATTCTAATTTAAATTTATCCGACGATGTTTTTAAAAAGCTGAAGGATATGGTTTATGAAATATCCGGCATATTTTTCAGCGACCAGAAGAAATATCTTCTGGAAACGAGATTGTCTAAAAGGCTTTCGGTTTTAAACCTCTCCAACTTTGAAGATTATTACAACTATTTAAAATATTCGCCTCTTAAAAATGCAGAAATAAAAGAGCTTTTAAACAGCGTAACCACAAACGAAACCAGTTTTTTTAGGGATATGCCTCAGCTGGAAATTTTCGTCGACGTTTTAAAGCAGATAGTTCAATCTTCTGCCGATAAATCTTTTAAAAATATAAGAATATGGAGCGCCGCATGTTCTACCGGAGAAGAACCTTATACGATAGGAATTTTAATTAAAGAGAATTTTCCGTCTTCCAGCATAAAATTTGAAATAATAGGCACAGATATAAGCGAAAAAGTTCTTGAATCGGCAAAAAAAGGCATATACAACGGTTATACGCTTAGAAATGCGTCGCAGGCTATTCTGGACAAATATTTCGAAAAAACCGATGACGACGAATATAAAATTAAAGACGAAATTAAAAATATGACCGTTTTTGGAAACGTTAATCTTATAGACGCTAAAGAAGTTAAAAAATACGGGTCGTTCGACATTGTTTTATGCAGAAATGTTATAATATACTTTGATGCCGAATCTAAAAAAAAAACTATCGAAAACATATACGAAAGTTTAAAACAGGGCGGATATCTGTTTTTAGGCCATTCGGAGTCGCTCCACTCCATATCTTCACTGTTTAAGTTAGTAGGGTTGGGCAAAACCCCTCTATACAAAAAAGAGTAAGCAAAAGAGGCAAAGTTATGAAAAATTATACCGTATTAATCGTCGAAGATTCTATAGTCGTCGTAAAATTTTTGACCATAGCTTTTAAAGAAGCCGGGTTTAAAGTAAAAACCGCTCAGGACGGATTCGAGGCGTTGGAAAAAGCTATAAAGGACGATATTAATCTTATAGTAACGGATTTAAATATGCCCCAAATGGACGGCATAACGCTGTTAAAGAATCTCAAAGAAAACGACGATACTAAAAGGATTCCGGTTATACTTATATCGTCAAATATTCCCGGTAAAAATGAAATAGCGGGAAGTTTTGCTTTTTTACAGAAGCCTTTTAAAGAAAGCGAGATAATACGCCTCGCCAAAAATGCGGTAAAAGATGGGAATTTATGACGAAGACAGAATTGAATTCTGTTTTCGTATTTATAAATAATATATTGATTAAGATATGAATTTTTATTATTATATATTATTAAAATAAAACGGCAGACATTTTATTTTCAAGTATTAACAGGGGATAATTAAATATGGCGATAGATTTATCGATGAGAATTCTTGTAGTGGACGATTTTTCTACTATGAGGAGAATAATAAAAAATATATTGAAGCAGATAGGTTTTGCCAACGTCGACGAAGCCGAAAACGGTCAGGCGGCTCTTGCAAAAATAGGCGACGGCGGCAATTACGATTTCGTTATTTCGGACTGGAATATGCCGGAAATGACAGGCATAGAATTATTAAAACAGGTAAGGGCAAACGAAGCCACCAAAGACCTGCCTTTTTTAATGGTTACCGCCGAAGCCAAAAAAGAAAATGTGGTCGAAGCTGTTAAAGCCGGCGTTAATAATTATATTGTAAAACCTTTTACGGCGGAAGTGCTGCAAGAAAAAATTTCAAAAATTTTCCCGGATTAATTTTATTTAATTTTTTAAGGATGGTCCGAAATGATTGACGATTCGATGCAGGAAATTGTAAACGACTTTATTCAGGAAGCCCTGGAACTTCTCGATAGTCTTAACGAAAATTTTATAGAGTTGGAAAAAAATCCCGAAGATAAAGAAATTTTAAATACTATATTCAGAGCTGCGCATACCGTTAAAGGTTCTGCTGGATTTCTTGGTTTTCAAAACATAGTCGAACTTGCGCACAGCGCCGAAAATATTCTCAATAAATTAAGGCAGGGCGAAATAATCCTTACTTCCGAAATGACCGATTATCTCCTGAAAACTATGGACGTTCTCAGGTCTATGATAGTAACGGTTTCCGAAACAGGCAGCGAAGGCGAACCGCCGGAGGGCAATGCCGGACTTATTAAAAAACTTAACGAATTGTCGGAAGGCATCAGCGGAGAAAGCGAAAAAGAAACGCCTGCCGCAGTGTCCGATTCAAATATCGCCGCCGCTCCGGAGACGGAGGGCAAAGAAGTTCCAAGTGCCGGAGAAAGCGGTAAAGAAAAAACAAATTCTGCAGATTCTGAAGGCAAAACGCCGGATTCCGGAAAAAAGAAACCAAGAAGCCTCGGAGATATACTTCTTGAGGACAATCTTATTTCAAAAGAAGAATTGGAAGAGATTTATAAAGAAAAAGAAGAAGAAGAACATATGGCGGATAAAACTTCCGCAGTGCCGGAAGTTTCGGCGGAAGAAATACATCATCCTTCCGTATCGCCTCAAACTTCTGTGCCGGAGGAGAGACCGGAAACTAAAAAAGATGAAGTTTCTGTCAAACCTGCCGAAGAGATTATTAAACCTAATTCTAATCCAGTCCTGCAAAAACCGGTTCCTGCCGCTTCGGTAGCGGCTAAACCTGCTGTTGCGGCTCCGCCGGCAGAAATTAAAGAAACGACTATAAGGGTAGATATAGAAAGATTAGACAACGTCATGAACTTGGTAGGTGAGCTGGTTCTTGCAAGAAACAGGCTTTTCAATATATCTTCGAAATTAGAAATAAAGTATGCCGACGACGATCTTTCGTCTGCTCTTGCGCAGGTCGTAGCAGGGCTGAACCTTGTAACGACCGATTTGCAGCTTGCAGTTATGAAAACGAGAATGCAGCCGGTAAAAAAAGTTTTCAGTAAATTTCCAAGGATGGTAAGGGACCTTTCGAGGGAACTCGGCAAAGACATGGAACTTCTAATTTCAGGAGAAGAAACCGAACTTGATAAATCCGTTATAGAAGAGATAGGCGATCCGTTGGTTCATTTAATAAGAAACAGCGTCGACCACGGAATAGAAGACAAAGAAACAAGGAAATTGAACGGAAAGCCTGAAAGAGGAACTATAAAGTTAGGCGCCGAACATGAAGGCAATTACATTATTATATCGGTTATAGACGACGGCAAAGGAATGGACCCGGCGATAATAAAAAGAAAAGCCGTAGAAAAAGGAGTGATAGACGAAAAAACAGCGGCGAGTCTTTCCGATAAAGATGCTTTAAATCTTATTTTTGCTCCCGGTTTCAGCACAAAAGACAAAGCAACCGAAATATCCGGAAGAGGCGTCGGTATGGACGTCGTTAAGACTAATATTCAAAAACTTAACGGTATTATAGAAATTAATTCTACTCCAGGCCAGGGTTCTTCTATAATATTAAAACTGCCTCTTACCGTCGCGATTATACAGACTTTAATAGTAGGCATCGGCGATGAAGTATTTGCGATACCTTTAAATTCGGTAGTGGAGACTTTAAGAATAAAAGAATCGACGATACAGACTATAGATAAGCACGAGGTCATCAATTTAAGAAAATCGGTGCTTTCTTTGCTGAGGCTTGGGGTAGAGTTCGGCGTAGCCGACGGCGCGGTTTCTTCGGTAAACGCTAAATCTTCGGACAGAGAAATTTACGTGGTAGTAGTTGCGCTTGCCGAGAAAAAAATAGGCATAGTAGTGGACGACCTTTTCGGACAGGAAGAAGTCGTTATTAAATCGCTGGGCGATTACCAGCTGGGATATAAAGGCATTTCGGGAGCTACTATTACCGGAGACGGCAAAGTAGTTTTAATTATCGACGTTGCTTCTATGATAGATGCGGTAAGCGTAAGATAAGCCAGATAACTTTCTGATGCAGGATTAAGGAAATTATACCTATAAAAATTATTAATAAAGGAGTTTTAAATTTATGGCTGAACCTATAAGGGTTTTAATAGTTGACGATTCGCCTTTTATGAGGAGGGCTATAAGTTCTTTTTTCGACGACGTCAAAGATATTAAGGTCGTAGGAATGGCGAAAAACGGCGAGGAAGGAATACGGCAGATCAAGGAATTAAAACCCGATATAGTCACTATGGATATAGAAATGCCGGTTATGGACGGACTAACCGCCCTTAAGATAATTATGGAAAAACATCCTTTACCCGTCATAATGCTTAGTTCGCTGACGGAGGACGGAGCTAAAGAAACATTAGACGCATTAGATATCGGGGCGGCCGATTATATCCCGAAAAACCTTTCTAACGTATCGCTTAATATTTTAAAAGTAAAAGACGATTTAGTTTCCAAAATAAGAGCAATAACGGCAAAAAAATATTTTTTAAGAAAAACCGAAAAATACGGGACAGAACCTAAGATTAATAAAATTAATCCGGAAGGACCGCATATCGAATCTTCCTGTATCCGCAAAAACGGCGGCAAAATAGATATAGTAGCAATAGGCTCTTCTACCGGCGGACCTAAGGCTCTGCAGGACGTTATACCGAAAATTCCTGGAGATTTCCCGGTACCTATTATTCTCGTCCAGCATATGCCTAAAGCGTTTACAGGTTCTTTCGCGGAAAGGCTGTCTTCTTTATCTCATATAAATGTCTTAGAAGCGTCGGGAGGAGAGATAATTAAACCCGGCAACGTCTATCTGTCGCCTGGAGACAAACATTTGACTTTAGTTAAAGATTTAAAAGAAGGTTATAAAATTTCGCTTTCTACGGAACCCGAAGATCTTATAAACAGGCCGTCGGTTTCCGTTATGATGGAATCGGTAGCAAAATTATATCCGGGAAGGGCTCTCGGAGTTATACTTACCGGCATGGGTTCAGACGGTCTCGCCGGTATGAAAAAAATTAAAGAGAGCGGAGGCAGAACCATAGCACAGGACGAAGCTACGTGCGTCGTTTACGGCATGCCGAAAGCCGTAATAGATGCCGGCGTTGCCGATTCGATTCTGCCGATATATAAAATATCCGACCAGATTATTAGAGAGACGGAATGCTGACGATTAATATTATAGGATAAACATATATAATTTTAGGAGGAACGGGATTTATGGAAACGGAAAATAAAAAAGGCGTGATTTCGGCGGGAGAACATTCTTCATCCGACGAAATAGTCCAGCTCGTTACATTTAAATTGGGCAATGAAGAATTTGCGCTGGATATTTTAAAAGTTCAGGAGATAAACAGGGTAGTAGAGATTACTAAAGTTCCAAAAGCTCCGGATTTTGTAGAAGGCGTAATTAATTTAAGGGGAAGGGTCATACCTATAGTGGATATAAGAAAGAAATTTCATCTTAATATTAAAGAAGCTACTAAAGAAACCAGAATTATAGTAGTAAACATAATGAATAAAACTATCGGTTTAATAGTGGACAGCGTGTCGGAAGTTTTAAGGATTAATTCTTCGACCATACAGCCGCCGCCGCCGCTTATAGCCGGCCTTGATTCCGACTATATTAAAGGCGTCGGGAAACTTGACGAAAGACTTATAATACTTTTAGATATAGACAAGATATTTACGACCGGAGAACATAAACTTATAGAAGGCATGATAAAGTGATTTAAATGAAATCTCCATATATCTTTGCAACCGCAAATCAGAAGGGGGGAGTAGGCAAAACTACTACGACTATTACTCTTGGAAGTTCCCTTTCAGTTTTCGGTTACAGAGTTCTTTTAGTAGATTTGGATCCTCAGGCAAGTCTGACGAACCATCTTGCCGTCGAGCCGGAAAAACTCGAATATTCCGTAGCCAACCTAATAGTGTCGGATTCCATCAATCCGGCGGACATTCTTATCAATAAATATAGGCTTAAGAACGGCGGATGTTTGGACCTTATACCGTCCAATATAAATCTTGCAAGAATAGAAGCGGAACTTTCCAATTCTAAAGGCGGAGGCTTAAGGCTTAAAGAGAAATTAAAGTTTTTCTACGATAATTACGACTATATATTAATAGATTCTTCGCCTGCGTTAAGCGTTCTTCTTATAAGCGCGGTAGCGGCATGCGATGAAATTATCGTTCCAGTAATGTCCGATTTTTTATCGGTCAGGGGCGTTGAGCTTCTGCTTTCTACGATAGATAAAATAGAAAAAGCTCTAGACTATAAATGTTCCTATAGGCTTTTAATTACTATGTTCGACAAAAGGACAAATTCATCGTTGAAATCTCTTGAATACTTTAAAAATAAATATAAAAATACCCATTTTCATAGTATAATCAATATTGATACCAGATTTAAAGACGCAAGCATGATTAGAAAACCTCTGACATATATAGACGTACATGCAAGGGGCGCTATAGACTATATTAACGTAGCGAGAGAAATAATAGACGGCTTTAACAGTTCCGTCGAATCGGGGGAGGAAGGCAAGATATGAATAATACTTATAATTTATATGATTTAAAATTTGCGAAAGCTGCAGGTTCGGACATAGTTACTCCGTGGATAGACGACCTTTTAGATAAAAAAATAGGAGGAAACGCCGATGCGGAAAAGCAGACTGCCCAGATATTATCTTATCCGGTTGACAGGATACTTACGGTCGAGTCTGAATTTTCGGCATTAAATCATCCGGCGGAAAACGAAACCCCCGATATACGCATTGTATCCGCACCCGCTGCCGCTAATTTCGAAAAAAAAGGATTAGGTTTAAACGCCTCTGCAATGCATCAGCCGGTAAATTTTCAAATGCAGGCGGAAAGCATTCAGCCCGTTCCCTATTTTGACCTTGAAAAAGAAATTTCTTATTTTACTTTTATTGCAGGAAGTTCTTTTTATGCTCTTCCGGCTTTAAATATTAACGAGATTATAAAATATAAAACCCCGGTTAGTATTTTTTCTAAAAAAGCCGCTCATCTCGGCATAATTTTATATAGGAACAGAATGGTGCCGGTATATGATTTTTACCTGCTTTCAAACGGAAGCATAGACGTTAAATCGCCGTTTAAATATATTGTCGTGTGCGTATATAACGACAAGTTTTTTGGATTGGCGGTAAGCGAAATAAAAAATATAACCGCCGTAAAAAATAAAAATATTATAGCGGGTTCGTCTTTCAAATTTAAAAACGTTAACGGTATAACTTCAGGTGTTTTTGAAGACGGCGAAGGAAAATTTTATTCGGTTATAGACTTAAAAAACGTCTATTCTTATTTAATATCGTAAAAAAGTTGCACCGGTGCTATTATGATAGATACCGTAGAACTTCAGCAGATTATCACCAATCTTCCGCAAATAGAAAAAACGGCGGCTTCTTCCCACATACTTGCGGCAAATTCAAACGCTATAACCCAAAAAGAAATGGAAATAGTCGATGAGACTAAGCTTAATACGGTAGTGGAGTTAAGCGAAACTCTGGAAGCCGTCAACGACAAGGAAAAAGAAAAAAAACATAATAATGAAGAAAAAAATAAAAAAGAAATGAACGAAGAAAACGAAACGGAATCCGAAGACGGAAAAGAACATATAGATATCGTAGCATGAACCTCATTATAGACGGCGGGTCAAATTATCTTAATGTTATAGGAAATGCAAAAGATTTAGCTAAAAATGTTTCCAACGAGGTTAGCGAGATACTTTTCGGAGCCGTAAAAGGCGATTCATTAAAATCAGGGACGTTAGTTAAAATAGGAGATATATTATCTGCCGAATTGGTCGATGCTTCCGTTTCCGAAGGCGGAAATTTTACCGGCATTATAAATATAAACGGCAGTTTGTTTAAATCCGTTATAACCGAAGACCTTTTTAACGAATTCGTTACCGGAAAAACATTCAACGGCGAGTTCGGCATTCCGATAAAACTTCAGTTAAGCAGTATTAACGGAAAATCTGCCGGCACGGCCGATCAACTTTCCGGAAGCGCAGAAACGCAAGGAATATCCGGAAATGCCGTAAATTCATCCTCCGAATTTAATATAGTTTTTAAGATAGTAAACGGATCGTCCGGCGAAAACTTAAACGCTTTAAATATTCAAAAAACCCTTGACTTATACGGCAAAGCCGTTGCCGAAAATATTCAGGGGAAATTTGAAACTGTTCTTAACTCGTTAGGTTCTTCAGAAAATTCCCAAATAAGTTCCGCCTTATCAAACGAAATGCAGAATATTCTTCAAAATGCGGCTCAGAATATATCCGTTTCGGTTAAAGGCAATTTTGCTTTTATACATATAGATTTCAGAGGTTCTTTAGGTCTTTCGACGGTGATTTTAACGACAGACGAGTCAAATTATAAAATAGAAAACGAGAAAGAAAAAGAAAACGGCAAAGAAAACCATCCTAATTACAAGAAAAAATATCTGTTTATGATAGAATTAAACTTAACAAATTTAGGGAAGCTCAAACTTTTTTCCTATTATTACGACAAAAATTTAAGCATAAAATTTGACGGCTATACCGAGTCCTTTAAAAAAATTTTATCGGATAACATAGAATCATTGAAAGAAATAATGTCTGCAGACGGAATAAAACTTAACGATATTTCTTTTAAAAACAGGGAATTAAATAAGCAAAACGGCAGTGAAGACGGTGCAGAACCGGCAGGAGTAACCGCTGCCAATGCGGCATCCGTAAATATAAACGATCCAAACTCTTACTTATTTTTAAACGGAAAAATAATCGATGAAAGAATTTAAAAAAAACAAGAAAGCTGCGGCTTTAAAATACGACCCTAAAAAAAACGGCGCTCCCGTAGTAGTAGCAAAAGGAAGGGGAGAGCTTGCCGAAAAAATATTAGAAATAGCGAAAAAAGAAAATATACCTGTCTCTCAAAACAACGATCTTGCGGATATTCTCGACGGACTCGACATATATCAGGAAATACCGCCGGAACTTTATAGAGCTATTGCGAATATTTTTGCGTTTTTATACAAACTGAACGATAAATTAAGCCTTCGCTAAACAGTTCCTTTCATTGCGGCTACTATTTCTCTCTGTCTTTTAAAAATATAGTTAAACATTATATCCTGCTGCGCCGGTTTTATATTTATAGCTTTAGCGCCGGTTTTATATTTTAAATTATCCAGCCTTACGTTCGACATTATTTCAAGCCTCAGGGTAACTTCCGGAAGCCCTGACGGAAATTTAATCTTAACGTTTTCCAGTACGGTATATTTTTCTAAAGGAAAATCCAATAAAAAAGAAAATCCTTCGCCGGACAGATCATACAGCCTGGTTTCTACATATTTATTGTTATAAAAAAAAGATACGATAACAGGTTCGCTTATAGAGGGTTCTATTCTGAAAAATTTTCTTTTTTCTAAAGACAATATTTCAATCGGCTTGTAAATATCGAATACGAAATAATCTCCGTCTTTTTCGTAATTATAGAGTTTAGACAGAAAAAAATGGTCGTTGTTGGTGAATTTGAAAGCTATTTTTAAATAAGAAGACTCCGCCATTTTTAAATTTCCCGACTTGGGAATAAGCGAATCGACGGTTATGGTATCGTCTTTCACTTTAAGAATGTTTGTCGTGTATTCGTCGTTAAACGGAACCGGATAAATAATAACAGGTTTTTTTTGATTGGCAAAACCTTTGAGTATTGAGTGTATTTCCTGTTTTTTTGAATATATATTGATATCCGGATTTTCTTTTAATTTTTTTATATCGAACATATTTTGAGTTAAGAATAGAAATAATTCATATTAGAATAGCAAAGCTCTGTCGTTTTCTTTGAGTTCGTTAATAATTTTTGCGTTTTCAAACTGCGAAGAATAGTTAAAAATTTCATCCCGAAAAACTACGCCGTTTACGCTGCAGGAGTGTTCGCAAACGGAAACGTTATCTATGATGCCGCCCAGTTCTTTTAGTAGGGAAATAAATTCCTTATTTTCGGTTAAAAAAACGCCTTTATCGGTAATAAAAACAGACACGGATACCCCCCCGCCTTTTTTCGCCGCCGCTTTCAAAAAACCTGCAACATGCTGCAGATGTTTATCTTCTGAAATTATAACCGCAAGTTTATTTTTATCCATAATATCCATTACTATTGTATATTATTCCCAGCCTTTATATCAATAACATTTTTTTTAAAGGTGTCAGATTTATTTATTTGCCTACTCCCGACTGAGCTTGTCTTATAGGAAATTTTTTCCCACTATTTTATGGCACGTTTATTGCATTGAATTATATAGGATAAAATTTCTATTTCATAGACTTATAGGCTTCTTTAGATTATGTTAAGATTTTATTTACACTTTTTAATAGGTTAATTTAATTACGGCAAATATAGGAGTTTTAAAAGATGAACGGCGGTTCTTACATAACTTTAAGCGGAATATTGGCGGTAGAAAGACAGCTTTCCGCCGTTACCAATAATCTTTCGAACGTTAATACTGCGGGTTATAAAAGCACAAACGTTAATTTTGCGGAATTTTTATCGCAAAAAGCCATAGACGCCGACCGGTCGGGAGAAAATAAGCCGCTTGTCGATAAAGCGTATCCCATTGTTCTAAATACTTATAATAATATGTCGCAAGGACCTATAAAAAAAACAGGCAACAGGCTGGATCTTGCGGTTAAAGGCAGCGGATATTTCGTAGTTTCAACCCCTGCTGGCGTTAAATATACAAGAGACGGAGTATTTTCTCTTAATCAGGCCGGAGAACTCGTAACCCAGGAAGGCTATCCTGTTTTAAGCACGTTTAAAAAACCTATATTTCTTAACGAAAGAGGTTCCGACGTAACCATCAACGGTTCAGGCGAGATAAGTCTTACCGATCCGCAGACCGGCAACGAAATGTATTCGGGTACTATATTAATTGCAAATTTTAAAAACCCGCAGTACTTATCTAAATACGGAAACACTCTTTTTTCCGAAACTAAAAGTTCCGGCGCTCCGGTCGAAAATCAAAATCCGGATATTCTGCAGGGTTATATTGAAGAATCAAACGTAAACGAAATCAAAGGTATGGTTCAGATGATAAATATTTCGGAAACGTATAATAATATGATACAGGCGTTAAAATCATATTCGACGGTAGACAATATGGCGATTAACACCGTGGGAGCGGCGGTATAAAATATCAATTTGCGACTGTGACGGAATTTAATTCCGTCACAGTATTTACCAATTATATAATTACACGGAGGTTATTAATTAGATGAGAGCTTTATGGACGGCGGCGACAGGAATGGAAGGTCAGCAGATAGAAATAGACAACATAGCAAATAATCTTGCAAATACCAACACTACCGGTTTTAAAGAATCGAGGGTAAATTTTGAAGACCTGTTTTATCAGACTATTAAATCTCCGGGCGCTTATTCTTCGGAATATACTCAGTCGCCTACAGGAATTCAGATAGGTCTCGGTTCAAAAGTGTCTTCCATAGAAAAAGAGTTTACGCAGGGCGATCTTCAGCAGACTTCTAATCCCTTAGATATTGCAATTTCCGGTCAAGGTTTTTTTCAGGTGCAGATGCCTGACGGCGAAACGGCATATACCAGAGACGGAACATTCGATACTAATTCACAGGGTCAGCTTGTAGATGCCAACGGATATCCTCTGGTTCCGGCTATTACCATACCGCCTAACGCTACGTCGGTTACTATTTCCGAAAACGGAACGGTTACTGCGGTAATATCCGGGCAGACTAATCCGGCGCAAATCGGAACTATAAGTCTTGCTAATTTTATTAATCCGGCGGGCCTTAACAGCATAGGCAGCAATCTTTATCTTCAAACCTCGGCTTCAGGCGTTCCGCAGGTCGGCACACCCAACGAAAACGGGCTTGGAACGCTCCAGCAGGGATTTTTGGAAATGTCCAACGTAAATCTTGTCGGGCAGATGGTTGACATGATTACGGCTCAAAATGCCTATACCATAGATTCTAAGGCTATTACCACCGCAAATCAGATGCTTCAAACTATGAGCGGCTTAATACCTTAATAAATTTAAAAATTTAATAAATTAAATTACTTACTGTAAATAAATCAAACTAAAAAATTAATTAAATTATTATTTAAGAAAAAAAAGACGGCGTAAATTACTAAAAATAAAAAAAACAGAATAAACAGATGCGTAAAATGAAACTAATTTTTTTATTAACGATATTAATTGCAACTTCGGCGGTTGTTTTATTTAATTGCGGATTCTATATTGAAAACGCTGCGGCATTTTCTATGGAAAACCGTAAAAACAATATAAACGCCGATATCTTATTAAAACGTTTAATAATAAGAGCCTACTTAAAAAAAGTTCCTTTAAAATTTAAAAAATATTTTCATTTTGCAAAATTTAATTTCAATCTGCCTTACAAATATTTTAAGTTAAAAAATTTAAGGATTAATATTGCCGATACCGGATATTCCGGTTATCATACGGCATTAATAAAAATTATAAACTTAAAAAACGGCGAAATGCAGGGTTTGGATGCCGCTACTTTTAAAACGTCTATTTATGCTCCTGTCGCCGTTGCATCGGAAACTATCGGAAAATTTCAGATTATAAAAAGCGGCGAGATAAAAATATCTTACAAAAGCATTCCTAGTTTAAACGACGGCTATTTTTTAAATGTTCAAAAAGCGGCGGGAAGGGAAGCTAAGTTTTTTATTGCCGCAGGTTCGCCTCTAAATAATGCAAACACCGAAAGGCGGAGAATAATAAATTTCGGCGATAAAATAAATATAATTTACGACGAAGACGGATTAATTTTAAAAACAAAAGGCATGGCACTTCAATCAGGCGCTTTAAATTCAAAAATAAGAGTGAAAAATTTAGAATCGGGCGAAATAGTGGAATGTACGGTAAAATCGGATAAAACGGCAGAGGTTAGGTAAAATAGAATAAACAAGAGCGCAACGGAATAATATTTAGTTAATTTAATAAAATAAAAACTGCGTATGAACGAATATAATTATTAAGAGCGTAGGGTAAAGAGGAAAATAAGAAGAAAAAAGCAAAAGAGCATAGCGGGGTATAAATTATATGGAACTTAAAAAAAAGCAAACTCAAACGAAATCTAAATCAAAATTAAAATTAAAAATATTTTTAGCGCTGACTATATTTTTTGCAGGTTTATTGCCGCTTATGTTAACGGGCTGCGGAGTTCAGCCGCCTAAGTCCATGATCCCTCCGACTTATGTAAAGCCCACTGCAAAAAACGGAGGCCTGCAGTCTAAACCGGTTTTAGGTTCTCTATGGTCGGGTACGGGAAGCGGAACGAATCTTTACTCCGATAACGTAGCTTTCAGGCTGAACGATACCGTAACTATCATAGTTGACGATCAGACGCAGGTTTCGGATTCTTCAGGAACGTCTCTTTCGCATAATTCGACGGGCACCGGAGAGTTTGCTTTCGGCACGCTTTCTACTTCTAAACCTACCGGTTATGAAGGTTCTAACGATGAAACATTCAACGGCGGCGGCGGAGTAGCTGAATCAGGGCAGATTAACTCAACCATTCAGGCTCAGGTAGTAAAAGTATTTCCGAACGGCGACGTAGAGCTTAAAGGGGAGAGGGAAGTATCGGTGAACGGAGAAACAAGATATCTGCTGATTAAAGGCATAGCCCGTCCGATAGATATATCGCCGGCAAACACCGTGCTGTCAACCCAGCTTGCCGACGAAAGAATATGGATAAACGGCAGAGGTTACGTCAACAGTTCGCAGAGTCCCAACTGGCTGTATAAAATTATGCAGGATATCTGGCCGTTCTAACGTGAATAAAGATTGACGAGTTAATATGGACTCCGTCGGTTATGCCCGCAATGACTGCGTTGGCCATGTTGATTAAATAAGATATTTGACGCCTTTTTCGCACAATAATGCAATAGTATTTGGAGGACGGCATAATAAATGAATAAAAAAATATTCTCAATACCTTTAGTTTTTCTGCTTTCGCTGTTTTGGAGTTTAGCGGCGGTTATCTTTTTTGCGCCCGATTTTTCTTCCGCTGCTACAGTGGGCAATATTACTTCCGTTTACGGAGCGATGAGCAACCCTATAGTAGGCTACGGTTTGGTTACCGGTCTCGACGGTACCGGCGACCAGTGGGGCGTTAACGTTACCCAGCAGTCCATTGTTACTATGTTGTCAAAACTCGGCATTAATACTAACGAAGCTTCTCTTTACGAAATAAGGGATACCGCCGCCGTTATGGTAACTGCCGAACTTCCGCCGTTTGCCGTTCCGGGCGAAAAAATAAACGTTACCGTCAGCGCCATCGGCAATGCGGAAAGCATAGAAGGCGGAGTTCTGCTTATGACGCCGCTTAAAGGTCCGAACGGAAAAGTTTACGCGCTTGCGCAAGGCTCTGTTTCTACCGGAGGAAGCGTTGCGGCTCAAAACGTTATGCCTCTTCCGGGTTATGTTCCCGTATCGCAGAATTTTCAAACCGCAGGCATTATAGATAACGGCGGAATAGTTGAAAAAGGAGTATCTATCGGACTGAACTCTTTTAAATCAGTCCGTCTAATTCTTAAAAATCCCAGTTTTACCAATTCGTCGAGAATAGCCGCCGCTATAAACGCAAAAATCGGAAAAGGAACCGCAAAGCCTTTAAATTCGGCAAGCGTAGAGGTCGCAGTTCCGGCTTCTTATTCCGGCAACGTATCTCAGTTCGTATCGGTGCTTAACGCAATAAACGTAAAAACGCATTCTAAAGCAATAATAGTTATCGACGAAAGGTCGGGAACGGTAGTAATGGGCGGCAATATAAAAATAAATCCCGTTGCAGTATCAAACAGAAATATTACGCTTAAAATAAACGGGAAAAGAACGCCTAACGCTTTTTATTTAAAGAAAGGCTTAACGGTCGCTAAATTGGTTAAAGCGCTTAATGCCGTAGGGGCTTCTACGTCAAGCATTATTTCAATGCTTGAATCCATAAAAGCCGCCGGAGCGCTGTCCGCCGAAATAAAAGTTATATAAAAATATATCCGATAAAAAGCATACGGTAAGATAAAAAATAAATAAAAAAGTGTCAAATAATGCTTGATTAAGGTATAAAAGGAGAGTATAGGAGTTTGATTTTCTTTGTAAGCTCGTCTTCGTTTATTACTTGATTAAGGTATAAAAGGAGAGTATAGGAGGCAAAATTAAAGTTACGGTTTGAAAATGCCGATTGTTATATAAAAGCAAGTAAAATATCTTAAATTCAAGAAGGTATAAAATTATGGCAATCGAAATTTCAAACGTAACGCCTGCTGTCGGCGAGATAATACAAAACGGAAACGTTCAGAAGAAAAAAGACGTCGCCTCCTCAGGAAACGTCCAATCTTCTTCCGATAAGGTAAGCATATCCGGCGACGCGACTTTCATAAGCAATTTAAGAGGACAGGTAGTTTCTTCCGAAACATCTTCTCCGTCTAAAATTAACGATATAATTCAAAAAATAGCTTCAGGCATATATGCGGACAGTTCAAAAATAGCCGAAGGCTTGATTAATTCGCTGAGTATTTTTGAAGAATAATAACGTCGTAACATCAATTATATACATTTATATATAAGTAAACATAAGACGGAATATATATGGAAACCTCAATAATGGAAACAAAGCAAAAGCAATACGAAGAGCTTTTAGATATCGTTCTTAAATTAAAAAATGAGCTTTCCGCCTGCTATGACGTTTTGAAAACGAGTTTTAATCCTTTAAACAACATAAGTTTATTTGAGAAAAAAGGAGCTATTTTAAAGGAAATAACCGAAAAAATAAAAGAATCCGGCATATTTCTATCTAAGAAAGAAGCAGATACGGAAAATGAATTTTTGGACGAAAACGACTATTACTCCTACTCCAGAGCCGAGGAAATTAAAGAAATTATAAAAGCGGAAATTTACGAACTTTCTAAAATTAACGAAGCATTTTCGTCTTTAGTGAGAAAAAATATATACTATAATCAGCTGACCATTTCTTTTATTACGGATGCTTTTAAAAGAAATTCGATTTACGACAGATCGGGCTCAAACAATGCTTCTTTTTCGCCTTTAAAGAACGTTTTAATGAAATCAGGCGTGAGGATATAAAAATGATAACCGTAAATAATATACTCGATATTGCAGATTCGGCAATGACCGCAAATACTGCGGCGATGAATACGGTTTCGCAGAACGTAGCCAACGTCAATACGCCGTTTTACAACAGCGAAACTCCGATTGAAAACGAAGCGCCCGCGGTAGTCGGAGCTCCCTATACATACGGTACGGGAGTAAACGTCGATCAAATTCAAAGAAGCACCGATAATTTCGTCCAATCTGAAGTCAACAACGAGACGGGACAGAATAGCTATTATACCACTCTCTATCAGGGTTTAGACCAGATTCAAAATCTGTTCAACGACCAGACGGGTTCGGGTTTCAGTTCTCAAATTTCTAAGTTTTTCAACGACTTTCAAAACGTTGCGAACAATCCGTCAAATACGTCCCAGAGAACAGCTTTACTGTCCGACGCGCAGTCTCTTACAGGTTCTATCAACAATGCTTACACGACTATTCAAAATACTGTGGCCGCAACAAATAATTCTATACAGGGTTTAATTCCTCAAATAAACAACCTCACTTCGCAGATTGCTGCTTTAAACCAGCAGATAACTTATGCGCAAAATGCCGGAAGCAACGCAAACGAACTTCAGGACGAACAGGCAAATGCAATTAACAATCTTGCACAGCTTGTAAATATTTCATATTATACCAATAATAACGGAAAAACAAATATTGCTCTCGGCAACGTACCGTTAGTATCGAGCGATACATCTTTTAATTTGTCCACTCAGGTGGATCCTTCTAATTCGTCAAACTTGGACGTAATGTGGACGGGTCCCGACGGCTCCGCTCAGTCCGTAACAAGCCAGGTAACCGGCGGCAGTCTCGGAGCATACGTAAATCTGGAGCAGAATATAGCGCCGTCGTATATAAACAAGCTTAATTCTCTTGCGGCGTCCGTTACCGATAACGTCAACTCCCTGCAATACAACGGATACGGTCTTGACGGCTCTACGGGAAACTATTTCTTCACGCCGGATTTGACGACGAAGGTGACTAATGGTACCGATGCAACTATATCGACCGGTATGGTTACTAATCCGGCGGATTTGACGGGGGATAACTATTCCATTAAACTTTCAAGCTCAACTTCTACCAGCGCAACTTTTAATATAACCAATACCAGTGTAACTCCAAGTACAAGTGCGACTCAAACAGTAACTCCTACAAAGAATGAATACGGTCAAAATGTTTATACGCTTAATTTTGACGGGGTATCTGTTAATATTACCGGAACATCAACATCTGGAGGCGCTCCCGCAAGCGGCGATACTTTTACCGTTAATCAAATGACTACCGACCCTGCATTTACAATGGCGGTCAATCCAAACCTAACGACATCTCAGGTGGCGGCGGCATCCGCTGTTTCTACCGCGGTTAATCCGAATAATACCGGCAACGCAACGATTAGCGCCGGTTCTATTATTAATCCTACGGACGTTACTAACGGAACGACTATAGCAAACAGTAATGAAGGCGGACAGTATATTATTAAATATACTCCGGGCGGTACGGGACAGGTAGTTAACGGCGTTGCAAATTCAAACTATAATTTTACGGTAACGAATACTACGACGGGCAATACTCTATATCTTAATATAACCCCTACGACTAATTCGAGCGGGCAATCTGAATATTCAGTTTTTTTTGGAAATCAAACCGATGTTTCGGGCGTTATAAGCGCTCAAAACTTTCATGTTGCTCTCACTGGAACGCCGCAGGCAAATGATTCTTTTACGGCAAACGTTTTAAGCCCGTCGAATTCTTCATCCGTAAGCAACGGCTCAAATCTCAATAGCAATTATTTAACGTCTATGACTTTATCTAATATGAATTCCGCCGGTTTATCCGGCAACAACGAAAACGCGCTTGCACTCGGCGCGCTTCAGAACAGCAGTCTGCCTATTAACGGAACGAGTTCAACTATTTCTACGTATTATTCAAATATAGTTTCAAATATCGGAACGCAGGCGCAGAACGCCAATACCAACTATACTAATTCGACGTCGGTTTTGACTAATTTGCAGAACCAGCTTCAGTCTTTTGTCGGCGTCAATATGAATCAGCAGATGACAAATCTTGTAAACTATCAGAACTCATATCAGGCTGCCGCAGCTATTACCAGTTCCGTCCAAGCAATTATGACCGCACTGTTGAATACGGTGCCGTAATAAAAAAAGGTGAAATGAAATGATACAGATAACTAATGCGATGATGTATAACAATATTAACAATGAACTGCTTAACGAATCTAACAGCGTATATAACCTTCAGGACGAGATTTCGAGCGGTTTGCAGATTATGTCTCCGCAGGATAATCCGGGCGGCATGGTTAACGTTTTGTCGTATAAAAACAGCACGGCTTTAGTTACGCAGTATAATTCAAACGTCAGTATTGCAAGCAATATCGGTTCTTTAGCTTCTTCGACTATAACTAACGCAATGCAGGTAGTTAATCAGGCTAATTCGCTTGCGGTGGAGATGGCAAACGGAACCAATACACCTGCTAACAATCAGGCGGCTGCTAAACAGGTAGGGCAGATGATTAACGAGCTCAAGCAGTATGCGGATACGTCTTATAATGGACAGAATCTTTTTACCGGAACTAATTTAAATTTATCGTCTGCGTATTCATCGTCAACGGCTTATTATAAAGCGACAAATTCAAGCGGAGCGACCACAAACGTTCCTTACAGCGTATACACCTATCAGGGTACCGATACTAACCAGAATTACCAGATAACCCAGAATGAAACGGTAACGCCCACGCTTACGGCCGACTCTATATTTGGAAATGATCCGAAATCTACATCTACTACTTCTTCAACATCCGTTCCGACCGGCATTCTTTCCGTTCTTTCGCTTTTTCAGAATGAACTTCAGAATAACGTATTTCAACAAAATTCGGCTCCTATTATTCAAGGCATACAGAACGGATTAAGCACTATGACGGCTGCTCAGGCGACTATAGGAACGGTTACGCAGAGGCTGAACGAACAGCAGACAAGCTACCAGACCGTTTTGACAAATATTTCTCAGCTTTTAAGCCAGACGCAGGACGTGAATGTTGCGCAGGCTATGACTAATCTTACGCAGGCTCAAAATTCATACCAGGCTACGCTAGAAGCCTCTTCCGATATAACTTCGCTAACGCCTATGCTTCTCCAGTATTTAAAATAGTTTAATTTATACAAACGATACGCAATAAAATAACAATACAAAATAATAAAAATATCGTATAATATCATACGATAAAATAATACAATAAATATTTAATCATGCTGATTCTTACCAGAAAAGCCGGAGAGAGCATTAAAATCGGCGACGACGTTACTATTGAAGTATTATCTATGTCGGGCAGTAACGTAAAAATAGGAATAGATGCCCCTAAATCGATAAATATTTTAAGAAAAGAACTTTACGACATGATTAAGAGCGAAAACATAAATGCTTCGGCAGTCAGTTTAGACGATATATCCGGCTTGAACAATCTTAACGAACTGAATGCGTTGAACGAACTTAACAAAATTAACGGACTCAATAACTTAGATAACTTTAAAAAGTTAGGCGAATTAAACGGAAATAACAATTTAAACGCTTTATCGTCCGATAAAAATAAACAAATATAAAAGGAGTTTTTTAAATTGAGCAATAACGCTAATGCAAATACTAATGCAAATACTAATGCAAATACTAATGCAAATACTAATGCAAATACTAATGCAAATACTAAT
>JAJZJX010000075.1 GCA_021850985.1 bacterium | reverse complement strand
GGTTTTATCAGTTCATTAATATTATATGCTCTTTTAATCATGATACCTATATTATATAAGAACAGTTACATAAAAATCCATAAAATAATTAAAATTTATGGAATGTCAATCCGTAAATTATAGAAATTAAAGATGTAAATTAAAGGAGAAATTAAAGGAATTAAAGGGAATTAAAGGGGTCAGATAAAGGGGTCAGCAACTGTGTTATTATTTAATATGGTAGTCTGATTTTAAGATACAAGATTTATTCACTCAGGCTAACATAAAAGCTTCGCTTTTATAAACGCCAGCCTCCGCATTCTTACTCCCGACTGCGTTTGCGGTTAAACCGCCTCCGCCCTTGCAAAACATACTTTGACTTGATTTGTTCATTTTCTAATGGTAATTAAATCAGAATCAATTTTTAGGAACAATTTTTTTATAATTCAGATATTGTTGCTTTATAGACGATATAAGAATGAAAATAGGCGTAGATAGTGGTGCGTTGGTTAAAAAATGGCTTTACGAAAGAATAAAGCAGCAAAAAGACTCGAGATACTAGATTTGCATAAACGGAAGAAATTTATTAAAGAGACTTTAAGAAATTTGAGGCCGTTATTATTTTCAAATCGCCTATATTTTTTAGAACAAGCAAATCTTTGTCTCCTGGAACTATATATGATGCTCCGCCGCTTTTTGCGCAATTTATAAACTTATCGTCGTCGGGATCCCTTGAATATTTTTCGTCATAAACATTTTTAATAAATAGACAGTTTTTGGCAATTATACCGGTAATTTCTTGATGTTTATTTTCACCGGATTTTACTGTAAATCTCGTTAATACTTCCAAATATTCCTCGAATATTTCCTCCGTGCATATAACGTTAAATTTGCCGCTAAACCATAGTTCGAGCAGGTCTCTTTCTTTTCCTCGAAAAAATACGCCGGAGATTAATATATTGGCATCTATAACTATGCGCACTTTTGTTTATTCCTCGTTTCTTTTATAACCCTGCCGACGTCTTTACGCTTTAAATTTAATTTTTTCGAAATTTCATCGCCCATAGCAATTAGATTCTTAAAATCCTTTATCTTGGGTTCTTCAATAGGCTTCAAAAGTATATTGCTCCCGTCCTGAAATATAATCAGTTTGGAATTAGGCTTTAAGTTTAAGGCTTTCCTGATTTTATTCGGTATGACCACCTGTCCTTTAACGGACATGCTTGTAGTATCCATTATAATAAACCTCCAAAATAAATAAATAAGTAAGTATTTCTTACTTTTATTATAAATTTAATAAATTAAAAAATCAAGAATCAAGCTCAAATTTGCCGATAGAATTAAAGGGGTCAGATTTATTTCACCCCGGCTTACATAAAAGCTTCGCTTTTATAAACGCCCGCCTACGTATTCTTACTCCCGACTGCGTTTGCGGTCAAACCGCCTCCGCACGTGTCAAACATGCTTGCCTTTATTTGTTCATTTTCTAATGATAAATAAATCAGGAGCAATTTTTTATAATCAGATATTGTTGCATTATAACTTTTCAAAGTTAAAATTTTTTCATCGTAAAAATATGTTATAATTAACATATAACTTACCCAATAAGAGATTATAAATAAATGAACGTATTAATGACTCTTCGGGGTTAAATATACCTGAGGAAGAAAAAATATAATATGCGTAAATAAATTACATGAAAATTATCTTATCGAAAAACAACCATTATATAAGACTGACTAATGAAAGATTTAACCATATTATAAAAAATCATCCTGAACTAAGAGCTAAGCGGGAAAGAAAATAATATTATAGAAACAATCGAGAATCCGGATATTATATTTGAAGGCAACTTTAACGAGCTTCTTGCCGTAAAGTTTTACGATAAAACGCCCGTCTCCGAGAACAAATATTTGGTCGTAATATATAAAGAAACCGAAAATGACGACGGTTTTATATTAACCGCTTACTATGCCAGAAGATTAAACGACAGGAGGAAAATTATATGGAAACATTAAAATTAATGGAAAAAAAAGATAATCTGCAATGGGACTATGACGCTGATGCGGATGTGTTATATATTTCCGTCGGACCACCCGCTAAAGGGGAAGGGATAGATTTAGGAAACGATACCGTAGTAAGAATAAATCCCGAAACTAAAGAAATTATCGGTTTTACAATTATAAATCCCTTGAAAAAAACATTAAACGAATTGAATGTATCTGGAATTACCGATAAAAACTATCAGCGCATGTATTGACCTATCTTTACGAAACGAAAAGATAGAAATAAAGGGGATAGATTTAATAATTTCTAATTGTTATCGGCAGTGTTAAGGGAATAAAGGTGTCAGATTTATTTATTTGCTTACTGCCAATTGAGTTTGCAGGTTTTTATTAAATTTTATTTTCTAATATTAAAGACGGATAGAACAATTGATTTAGTGGGATTTTTATTCCGCTATTGACATTTATAGATATTATTGTATTTTTATATCCTATAAGATATAATACATAAATGGGAAATACGGAATGGGAAATAAATTTTTTCAAGCATAATAACAAATCGCCCGTAGAAGACTGGCTCAATGATCTGCCTGTGTATGCAAGATCCAAAATATTAAGGCATATAGAGCTTCTTAAAAGAACGGACTTTCTTTAAAAGAACCGTTCGTAAAATATGTAAAGAATAAAATTTATGAATTAAGAATGCGAGACAAAGCTGGAATTTATCGTATTCTTTATTTTGCGCATAAAGAAAAAACTTTTGTATTGTTGCACGGCTTTGTCAAAAAAACCAATAAAACTCCCGATGAAGCAATTAAAATTGCGGAAAACAGAATGAAAGAAATTATAAATAAAAAATAGAGGTCATTAAAATGGATGATTTTACGAAATATTTAAACGAACAGTTAAAAGACGAAGAATTTAAAAAAGAATGGGATAATCTTGAACTCAGGTATCAATTTATTCAAAAACTGATAGCATTAAGAGAAGAGAATAAAATATCGCAGGCGGAGCTGGCAAAAAGGATTGGAACCACGCAGTCCGTTATATCAAAAATAGAAAGCGGGAACGTTAATATAGGGATAGATATGATACAGAGAATAGCCGGAGCTTTCGGCAGAACGGCAACGGTAAATCTTTGATTAAAGGGGGCGGACTTATTTATTTGCATACTTTCGTTTGAATTTGCGAAGAATAATTAAATTTTAAACAGTCTTTTAAGCGCTAAAAATTAAACTATGGTTATTTTCGAAAAATAAAAATTCTATTATTGTCGGCAATATGCTTAATTATATCCATAGCCTCTTTTCTGGTTTTATTTTTATTGAGGAGTTCAAGAAAAATATGCGAAAACTCGTTTCTTATGTTTATAGCGAATATACCCGGATCGTCACTGTCTAAACAAACTATAGGCGTCGATGAATTAACTTCGAGCCAGCGAAATATGTGATGTTCCGAATAATCGTCGTAAAGACTGATCCTTACGTTGCTTGTCGGCATAGATTCGACCGCAACGACTTTATCGTTCATATATTTAATTACTTTACGCTGAAGTTCGGAAAACAGCTCTGCACCAGATAAAAACAAAGGGCGTGATTTGCTTAAATCAATTTCCATTAGCTTTTTACTCTGCAAAATTACTTCGCCTGAGTGATATTCGTGAAATAAAGCAAAAGCTCTATGATTAGTATTTTTTAAATCGATAATGTTTTTAATTTCTTTGGATTTAAATTTCTCAAAACTAAAATTATCGGACATTATGGCATTAATATCTTTATCGTTGCCATAGTAAATATCAAAACTTAAAATCGGATCTATTTTTCTATATTTCCAAGCGTCTATTATATCGTATATTTCAAAATTACTGAGCCACTGTATATATCTTGAATTTCTTCCATTTATATTTGTATCCGAAAAATATATATTCCTAAACATTTTTCTTATTTCGTCTTTTAAAAGATTTAGAAATAAAGGGGCCAGATTTATTTATTTGCTTATTCACTACTGAGCTTGCGATTAA
>JAJZJX010000074.1 GCA_021850985.1 bacterium | reverse complement strand
GTTAAAGCATTTTTTTCAGGCACGCAATCATCATCTAAAAGCCATATAAATTCGCATTCTGGATCATTATAGGCTGTTTCCAAACCTCTCTTATATCCTCCAGCCGAACCATAGTTATCATTAAGATATAGAACCTCAATTTTATCATTGTGTAATTTCTCGTATTCTACAAGCTTATTTTTGCTTTCTAAATCTGAATTATTATCAACAACTATTATCTTATGCAATCCACAACTTAAAGCAGCTTCTATAACTTGCTTTAATAAATGAAATCTGTTGCCATAGGTTACCGTAACAACACAAACTTTATTTTTCATTTTTATTCTCCAAACATTTAATTATAACTATACAATTATTGTAATTGAAATAGAATTTTTAATTTCAAAATCATTAATATTTTCTTTATTTAAAATAGCACATTACATTCTACTATTCATTTAATAAATTTATTTCTTTTGATTTCGTTACTTTTGTTTTCAATAGCAAAAATCGTAGTATTCTTCAATTGTATTTAAGGATTTAATGCAATCCAAAGTAATTTCGGGCTTATTCCAGTTTAAAACTATTACAGCCGTTTTATTTGAATTTAATAAATAATTATCCATAATCAATTAATATTAATCCAACCTCCAAGCTTTTAAAGTAATAAACTCCCTTTTTGATGGTTCATTACGCGATATAGCTTCAGCATTTTTAACATTTAATTTACACTCTTTAGTAAAATTAATATTGTTTGCCGTATTATAAGGGTCTTCCCCTTTAGATACGGCTTCCGACGCTTTAAATAAATCTTTGCAAAGAGGTCTATAAGGCTGGTCTTGTATATTAGAAAAACCTGCATCCATCAACGCTTTTCGTAAGGAATTGTAAGAAAACAAAACAAGATGCCTCGGCGGCTCTAAACCCCTCCAATTCCTGCCATAAATTCTATGACCTTCGCTGTCTATGTTAGGCGTATCAATCCAGATATAGCCCCTTTTATTAAGCAAATTATAGCATTCTCTCAGCAAATACAGCGGGTCGTGGACATGCTCTATAACGTGACCGAGCGTAACTATATCGAATTTTTCTATTTTTGGATCTAAAATATCTATACTGCCTAATCTTGCGTCTAAACCGTTTTCACAGGCTACAGAAACAGCTTTTTCATCTAAATCGATTCCAACTACTTCTCTTCCGGTGCTTTTAGCAAAGAATAAAAAATCGCCGTTTCCGCAACCTATATCTAATAATCTCTGTTTTGAGGAATTAGAATTTAATTTTTCAAGGTTGCGACAAGCAGAATTAAGCATATTGCGCTGCTCATGGAATAGCGCAAGAGCAATGCCTAATCTGCTATACGGGTGTAAATCAGACCCAAATTTATAATTGCGGTAACCATTTGCAAGAGTGCGTCTAAAACGTTTCCATAAGCTTAGAGCTTCTATTTTGTTAATAGAGGTTTCATGGGTAAAATAATTGCGGTACGCAAGCCCTATTGTTTCTTTGTTCGGGCGAGGGTTAATATAGGCTGACGAACAATTTCTGCACCGCCATAACGTCCATTCTCCCTGAGCGCAAAAAAACACCCGGTCTTTTAATCCGTTATAGAGTAAAATTTTATCGGAATTTCCGCAGACGGGACATTGGCTTATACTTTCAAGTCCTTCTTTTGGCCATGGTTTATTTATATTTATTGTTTCCTTATGCAATATATCCTCCTTCATTGCTTAATTTTTACATATTTCAAAACGTTAGAAAGCATTTCATGTTCAGAAGAATCGAAAAAATACTTCCAGCAAAATAAAATAAAAACGCAAAATAAAAATCCGAATGTAATAACCTGCAATAATATAGAAACATTAGTTAATAACAGTTTGACGATTAAAACTGTAATCGACAGCAGTGCAAATGAAACGATATAACCTATTGCGTTTTTAATTTTTAAGAACTTGATTTCCAATTTATAAACCTTAAAAACGGCAACGAAAAGTAAAACGGCGTCAATTAAAACGCGCAAAGTCCACGCCGCCGCCGCACCAGCAATTCCCCATTTTAAAATCAAATACCATGCAAGAAAAATATAAAACGGCAGTTCTATAAGGTGAAATTTAGCGGTTAAATCAGGTCTTCCAAGGCTTTGTATAAGATTATAAGGAACATGGGCAATGGAATTTATCAAAACGCCTGCGGAAAGTATTTGTAAAGCCAATGTGCTATGCGTGGCAAAATTATTTCCAAGCCATAAAAGAAGAATATCTTTCGCAAATAATATTACTATCAGGCTTATAACGCCGGATATTAAAAGTATATATTTTATAGAACGCATAAATAACTCGCTAATTTTTTTTTTATCTCCGTTTCCATGCAAAGTGCTGAAGGCGGAAAATAACACCATAGTTAAGCTTGAAGAAATAATCCATAAGCGGGTCACTGCTTCATAAGGCATAGAATAAAAAGCGACGGAAGACATTGAAAGCATAGAACCTATCAAAAGCGTATTGAAATAAACAAGTATAGGCCCAACCACATTTGAAACCATTATCCAGCCGCCGAATGAAAAAAGACGAGGTATAAGACCAAGTAATAGGGAATATTTTTTTAATGCGGGAATTAATTGAACGGTAAATATTGCAAAAATAATTAGATTAAGCAATCTAATAAGCAATATTACAATTACGATATCAGGAAGATTAAATTTCAAAAATACGCAAACTAAAAGTATAATATACGTTAATGAACTTATAGGTATTTTTACGTAATTTATAAGGTCAAACCTCTGATAAGCGGATAAGACGCCGCTTAACGAGGCGGTAATTAATAAAACTGGAATTGACGGGGCAAGCAAATATAGACTTATTTTTGCCTCATTTATTAAATTATAAGGAATTTTAAGAAAGTATGTTACTAAAAATGGAGTAATTAAGATAAAAACAACTCCGCCGATAATACCAAAAATAATTTGAACGGTCAGGGCAGACCATATAATTTGAGGTATTTCATGCTTATCGTCTCCACCCCTGCCTATTGATTCAGCTACAAATTTATTTACGGCTCGACCTAATCCTAAATCAAATACTGCAAAATTACCTATTATAACCCAAATAATCGATAAAAACCCAAAACGCTCTGTGCCTAAGCCTTTTATTATAAAAGGCATGGTAAATATCATTACTATAATCGGTAAAATTTGTCCTATAAAATTAAAAATTACATTTTTTGAAAGCGTTTTTTTATTTATAATGTTCATTAAAAAAGATTAAAAGCATTAAAAATACATTAATTTTAGGTTTAATAAATAAAAATTCCGATATATCGCCGTAATGCAGAAAGAGGCGCGCGTTTTTATCGTGCGGGTCGACGTAGAGGTGGTCTATCCTGTGGGTGTTAAAGGCCGACGCCCTTCTTATTATTCCGTGAACTTCGTAGCCTTTAGACAAAAGGTACTCCGCAAGATACGAGCCGTCCTGACCCGTTATGCCTGTAATAAGAGCTTTCTGCAAAGTTTAAGCCTCCAAAAATACGATAAGATTATGAATTAATTAATTAATAATTGCTATAATTATTTATTATATTATTTATTATTATGCCTGTTTTTGTTCTTTTCAATAAATTCAATAAAAAACGCAAGAAAAATACCGAAAAACAATGCCGAAATTCCGGATACGGCTACGATGAGCTTTTTATTGGGTTTAAACGGCACTCTCGGAGCTAAGGGCGCGGAAACTAAGCTGAACGGCAAATACAAACGGTGCTTTAAGTCGTAATCTACTTTATAAATTTCGGTTTTTAAAGCACCAGCATCTAGTAAAAAAGACTTCGGATGAACATAAATAGACAGAAGTTTTCCATTTTCTCCCGTACCTTTAACAAGCATATTCAAATTATCCATTATATAATTCATTTTATCTAATTCTTTAATTAATAGAGCTTTTTTATAGAGCAGATATTTTTTGTTTTTAAGACTGAGAGCAGTAAAATATTTAGAATCGTTAATTCCTTTTAATATACCTTTCGCTGTAGATTTAAATCCTTTAGTTTTATGAACGTATATTGTAACCGAAATCAAACCTGAGTTTTTAACCTGCCTGACGGACAGAG
>JAJZJX010000025.1 GCA_021850985.1 bacterium | reverse complement strand
GCAGAGGTTTCCTAAACCTTTGGTCATCGGTTCGATTCCGGTCGGGGGCACCAGATAAAACCTAAGTTTAGATAGATAAAAATTTATAGCATAAAAAATTAAACATACTTATTAAATATACTTATTAAACATACTTCTTAGATACTTTGAAAAAAGCCGAATAAAAGCATTTATATTTTCAGACCGTTCATCAATGAATTAAACCGGTCTTTAAGTTCATCGGCTGCATCGATTTGAATAAAGGAATGTGTAACGGTATGGGAATAAAAAGAATTATCACCGTCCTTTTCCGCTGAAGAGACAAGCAAAGCTTCAAGTTCGCTTTCCGAAGGCTCTTCAAAATAATTTTTCTGATTAAAATAAACAGAGTCATCGGCTTCTGAATAATCGTTTAAGCCGTTTTTTTCCACAGTTCCCGCAGTTCCGAATCTGCCGGTAAGCCTTTTCAATATAATTTTTTCTTTTTCATCGTATATTTTTGAATATACAAATATAAAAATACAGTCTTTTGTATTAAAAGCGTTAATTATTTTTTCTCTGTGTGAACGCTTTAAAAACGTAGCATCGAATATCACTCCGCCTCCTCCGGCAGTTTTCGATGCTACTCCTCCGCTGCTTACGATAAAACCGGCGTCATCGTTTACGTCATCAATTTTGTCCAATTCCGCCGAATTATTCCCAATTTCCGCATTATTATCGGCATTGCCTTTAATAGCTCTATCCAGACCGTTTTTGCATTTTTCAAATTCTTTTAAACCTTCTTCGAGCATAGTTCCGTAAACTTTAGAATTGGCTTCTGCAGAATATTTTACGGACTTTTCGGCGGAACCGTATAAAGCGTGCCTGATTTCGTCAGTAGAAAAAATGCGGGCGTAAAACCATGCCGAAAGCAGGCGGGAAAGAGACGACTTTCCGCTGCCAGAAAGGCCGCAGTTAAGAATTACGACCGGTTTTTTGGCAGCGGCAAGATAAAAAACCGCCAATTTAAAATATTTTATAGCTTTCAAACGTGAATCTTCGCCGGAGGTCTTAGAAAGAAGTGAAATTTTGCATCTTACTATCGCCCTGTACGCTTTAAAAAGAGGTATAATGAAAGGCTCGTAATTCTCGAACGGCGCAATGCATTTTAAATAGTTAAAACAGTTTTTATAATAACCGAAAAATTTAACGGATTCGTAAAAATCTCCGTTAAATTCAAAATCCATAAGCAAAAAAGCAATATCTAAGTATATATCCTGACATCTGTATCTTTCGTCAAATTCAACGCAGTCCATAAGACAGACGCCGTTGACGCGGCTGGCGTCTAAAACTGCTATATGCTCCATTCTTAAATCGCCGTGAACATCCCTTACAAAACCTCTTTCCGACCGCAAACGGATAAATTCAGAAAACAGGCGCGACGAAAGCAAAGAATCGATAAAAGCAAAGAATGAGTTGAAAAATTTCTGAGTAAAAAAGGCGCCGGCAGCTAAATATTCTTTTACAGTTTGAAAATTATCGTCCCAGTTTGCCCTATAAACCTCGTAACTGCCGAATTTAGAAATCCTTTTGGACTTCCGTGCATTTTTATGAAATAGATATATTTTTTTTGCCGTTTTTTTTAAAATATTTTCTATACATGCATCTGTATATATATCGATATCTTTATTTTTATTTTTATTTTTATTTTTATCTTTATTTTTTTTACCTGTACCAATATATCCATCTGTACCTATATTTATATTTGTAAAACTTAACGCGGAATGTCCGGAAATTATATTGCTTAGAAAAAAATCCGGCTCCACTCTTTTCATCCTTACTAAAACATCTATTAGCTTGCCGCCTTTAAAACCTATAAAATATCGGTCCTTTTTTTTCCTTAATTCCAATAAGTCTATATAAATTCCGGAACATGCCCGCCTGTTTAAAGACAGCTCTTTTTTAGCGAAATAAATTCTTTTTTCAAGGGAGGTATAATCGACGAAACCAAAATTAACGATTTTTTTTTGCTTGTACGCAAATTTATCGTTAAGATAAACGCGGGATATATGGGTTTCGATAATTTCAGCCGGATTCAAAAAATTAGATAATGCTTCCGAGACTTCTTTTTCATTGATTCCGTTATCATTCAAAGTATTTTCGACAATATTACCTGAGGCATTAACTGAGGCATTATCAAACATCGGTTTTTTTGCATTTTGCATAAGGTTTTTAATAAGTTAAATAAAGACCTTAAATTTTTAATTCAAATTCGTTAAGTATTTAATTATTTAAGTATTTATTTAACTTTTAACTTTTATATTTTTATTGATGAATAAATAATAAATCTGCGGCTTTTATTTTCTAATTTTGAACTTCTTTAATTAAATCGTTAGGTATGTTTAACTTTGTACGTATAATTATTTATATCTCTCCTTTATCTGCAACTATAATATGCATATTATTATATGCATTTAAAATAATATTGTCAAAAAAACTGACATCTTAATTGTATTTTAATTTTATAACTTGCTAATATAACTTTTTTATTATGAGGAATAAATTTGCTCTAAATCTTAAAAATATGTATAATCTTATATTAATAAACCTATTTAATTTTTTATATGAATATCCTTCACATCATATCTTCCAGAGGCTGGGGCGGTGCGGAAAATTCCGCTGCCTATCTTGCTAAAACACAGATAGAACACGGAAATAACGCCTATTTTTTTATACACTCTTTTAACAACATACTGATAAAGGTTTTAAATTCCGTAAACGTTCCTTATTTTTCGGCTATAGACCCCGAAAGAAAAAACGTCTTCGCCGTTAAAAAAATAATAGACGTCTGCAGGCGGCATAAAATAGACGTCATCCACACGCATCTTGCAACAGGCTGTTATCTGGGAGTAATCGCCGGAAACCGCCTCGGCATACCCGTAATATCGAGGATAAACACATACTGCGGCTATCCATATTATGCCCTTGCCGACAGACTGCTTTTTATATCGGACGATTTAAAAAATTATTTTCTTGAAGACTATTTTCAATCCGAACGGTTTTTAGATTATCAACCCGGCTTCATCGAAAATCTTGTTAACGGATTATTTAATTTTAAATTTAGCCGCCCCGACTTAGACGAAATAATTTCTAAATCCGGAAAAGCCTACGACACCATTCCCGATAAGTTTTCCGATTACGATAAAAAGACGGAAGGATATGCAAGGTTTTTTAATATAGGCATAACCGGCAGGCTTACCGTGGAAAAAGGACAGCAGTATCTTATCGAAGCCCTCGAATTATTAAGAAAAGAAACAGAAAGCGGCAGAGACGGTCAAGGAAGCGGACAGGGACAGGGCGGCGGAATTCCTCTCTTAGCCGGCAAGCCCGTAATGCTTCATATCGTCGGAAGCGGAAAAAACGAAAAAAACCTGCTGAAAACGGTTACGGACAAAAAACTTCAAAACAACGTCAAATTCTGGGGCTATCAGGGCGACGTGAGGCCGTTTATAAATATGTTCGATATTGCCGTTTCATACACGACAAAAGAGGTCTTCGGCTTAAATAATATAGAATATATGCTGATGAAAAAACCCTGTATTTCCGCTGCCAGCGGCGGTATGCCGGAATTATACGGCGATACCAACATTCTAATCGAGCCGGACAACCCTAACGCGCTCAAAGAAGCCTTTAAAAAATATGCAAACGACCACGAACTGATGAAGCGGGAAGCCGAAAAGGGACGCGAAAGAGCCGTCCGACTCTTTAACCCTGAAAAAATATATAACGATACTATGAAAGAATATAAACTTGCAAACAGTAACAAAAATAGGAATAAGTAGCAAAAAGATATGAATCTATCCGGATTTACGTATATAAAAAACGGTTCGTCTTTGCACTATCCTTTTATAGAATCTATTAAATCTCTGCTTCCTATAGACAAATTTTCCTATTTATTATTCAAAAATGAATATAGTTTCAGGATCAGATTCATATCTGATTTCGTCCACAGGTTCTTTTTTATTTTTTCCGGCGAATAATTTATTTGCGGCATTAATAACAAGACCGTTTTTGCCGCCTACGTTTTTATATGCGTGAACTACTCCCGGAGGCACTATAAGCGCCGAAGGCTTATTTTCTCCAAGAAACAGTATCATTTTATTCATATATGTAGGGGAATCTTTTCTGTTGTCCCACAATATAATTTTAAAATCCGAAGGACCTATAAAGCAAAAATAGTCTGTTTGATACGCGTGTTCGTGGGGTCCTCTTTGCACTTTGGGCATGGTTAAAGATATGTAAGACATCTGAGGAAAAACGGATTCGTCTAAATCGTCGCTCCTGTAAAGTTCCGCAAGCCAACCCCGTTCGTCAACATGTTTTTCGATGTATTTAACCGCTACGCCTTTAATTTCTGATATTTTAAATTTAACATTATTCATATTATGAACCTTTTGAGATAAAATTAAAATAGTAACATTATAATAATAGATTAGTAATAGTGTAAAATAATTGTATGATTATATTATAAAAGTTTTAGGTTTAAATCAATGAAAAATTTTATAAAAGTTTTAATGTTTAGTTTGATTGCGGCATTTTTTTGTTTACTATATATAGATAGAGGAGTATCAGCCGAAACAATCCGGAACTTTAATTTGTTATGTGAAAGGGAATCCCTTAAGCAGACGATAAAAATAAACGCCGTTTTTAATCCAAAAACAGAGACTATAAGCGGAAGCGAAATTATAAATTATATCAGGTATAATTTTAAAAAAAAATATAAAGAAAAAACCCATGAAATAAAAAAAATTGGCGATAGATATAAAAATTTCAGAGGCAAATATATTAAAATTAATCGCAGTGTTTATATTATGCTATATCCAAATATCTTTTATAAAAATCCTAAGCATATAAAAGATTTTGATTTTCATCAGCTTTATCCATACAATTTTAACAAGGGTTATATAAGCATAAAAAGTTTATCTTATAATTCTCAAATACATAAATTTTACAAATCTTACCGCTTTAAAATTATTTTCAAAACTAAAATTCCTCAAGCTTTCGGCAACTTTGGACATTTCAAAAAAGAAACAACCATTAACGCTCCGTTTTATCCTTATATTTCTTCAGGAAAAACGACTAATCCGCAACCAGATATTAATTTTAAAATTAATTTTAAAATAAAAGCTGGATATGAAGCTATTTTAAACGGAAAAATTTATAAAAAATACCTTTTTGTCCGCAAGAAAACAAATTTTATTTCTTTAATACTTGCAAAAAAATTTTATAGAACAACAATGTGCAACAGAAAAACAGGTTTATCGATTATTTTTTTTAAGGTTTATCCGTATAATTTTGAGAGCTTGAATAAAAAAATAGGCAAGGCTGCATTTTTATTAGATAAATATAATATATCAAAATTGAAAAAAATAAATATAGTTTATGTTCACTTAAGGCGCAGTTTATGGCTGAAGCCGCCTTTATATTCAAAAACTATTTTGGTAAGTACGAGGTTTGGCGATATTTTCCCGAGTTTTTATATATATCAAAAATTAAATATCATAAAAGGTTTGATATATTTAAATACTGTAAATTCTAAAAAATTTATAGACAAAATAACTTATGCCGGAGGTAGTACCAAGTATTGTCTGTATTCTCAAAAATTAAATAATGATACAGTTTTAGAATTTAAAACATTTTTAAAAAGATACATAAAAACTAATCCTAATATAAAAAAGATAGTTAAAAATTTTAATTTTATTCAGGGTGTAAATACAGTTATAGATTATCCCATCTTTCCTTTATCTTACATATATTTTACACATTATTTTCGAACGCATCGTTTTAAAAACGGCTTGTATTATTATAATAATGATTTGAGTCTTATAAATAACAAAAAAATTAAAGATAAAATTTTAAGCAAAAAGAAAAACGACTATTACATGCTTTTCTTAAGCGGTGCAGGAGGCAATATAAGTCCTGACAGCGGTCGCTCTGAAGGTTATCTTAGTATTACGCTTACTAAAAAACACAGTTACAGAAACGGCATAATTTTTAATATATTCAAAAGTTATTACACAAGAGGGGCAAGTATTGGCTTTTCGCATCAACTTGGGAATTTTTTGCCCATTATTCAGGCATATAGGCAATCGGTTTTCGGGTCTGTTAATTTTATGCAGATAAGTTCTTCGGCGTCCGGAGATTCGATAATTTATGAAAATACAAAAAGACTAACGGAATTTACAGTCGGTTACGGCTATAATTCCGTTGATTACAATATTAATCCGCAGTACGGTTCATCGCTTAATTTAACTTATAATATAGCAAATTCGAATATATTCTCGCCCTTTTCTTTCAGCCAGTTTATGCTGCAGTATGTAAATAATTTTAAAATAGATGCCGACAATATAATATCCGTAAGAGGAATAGGCGTTTTTGCAGTCGGGGAAGTTCCTAAGGCGCTCGATTATTATCTCGGCGGCATTAACGGCATTATGGGAATACCCGCAAGCGAGCCTTTCGTTGCCAACGATACATTAATTGCCGAAGCTGATTATGAAAGAAATATTTACCGCGGACTAAACTTAAATTTATTAGACAACCTTTTTGATATAACCGCTATTACCGGCGACGTGATAGGCGGCGCCGGCAAGCTCGGCAATACAGTTCCTGCAGTTATCAACGAAGGCGGCGTTTATGGTTTTGCAGGATTCGGTTTGCACTTCAAAACTTATTTTTTCGGAATATATCCGGAAATGTTCAGCTTATACGCCGCAAAAGCTTTCGGTAACGGAGTGAGTTCCGAATACGGCGTCAGATATTATTTCGGATTGAACCAGCCGTTTTAAGTAAAAAGTCAAAAAAAATCCTTCCTTATTTTTCTAAAGACTATATTATAGTGTTTTAATTTAACAAGGGTTTCTGAAAATAAATAATATAGTTGATTTTATTTGTTAGACACCTTTATTTGTTTATTTTTTATAGGAAAAATAGAATAAAGAAAAAGCGGAAGTGCTTGAAAGCCGCTTCCGCTTTAATTTTGTTGCATACCTGCAATTGTAACCCTGCCAAGTTAGGCGGATTAGAATGCGAAGTCAAGACCTGAGTCAAGTGTATTGTATTGAGTATGATTTGTTATTGTATATCCTAAATATAAATGAGCATTATAAGCTAAATTATATTCAGCTTGCAAAGCAAATGCATCCTTTATACCGTCATTAACACATCCGCTGGAGGAATATCCTGTACCGTATAAATTAGCATTTGAACAGCTTGTATTTAACTTACCATTAAATGCTTCCTGTGCGTCTTTATGCGACCATGAATATGTTGCATAATCAGCCATCAACATCAAACCGTTGCCAACCTGCGGGAATAAATATCTTCCGTAAACTTCAAAGTCGGAATAACCATTTGATGTATTGCTTATGCCAGTTGTATCGTTAAACGCATTAGGTCCGCCAGAATAGTTGCTTGGTGCATAAGGATTAGAATCATTCTGCTCCATCCATGTCAACCCAAGTTCGTAAATATCGTTGGCTAAATCTACATCGATACCGTTAACCGATACCCTATCTGTCCATGAATAACCATTGACTGCAAGCGGTTCTGCGACTGTTGCTCCATAGTAACCAAACTCTAACTGACCGACAGGGATAGGATAATATTCTTTTAATTGATAAGAATATTCCATTGCGTTGGATTTACCGCTTCCAGTAGCTTCACCATTAGATACAGTATAGTTAGCGTTTAATGCATTATTCACTGAAGGAACTCCTGAGTCATTCGTCATTGTTACTTTATACCACAAATGATAACCTGGGGTACCATATAAAGCTAACCCTTCATTTCTGGCATGAATTAGATTAGCAGCTTCACCGTCATAACCGATATTCAACCCTTGACCATTGCCAACCGGACCTGCCACATTATAAAACGGCATCTGTCTGTAAAAATATGGACTTGCAGTCGTTACCTGACCTATTTTTAAATTTAACAGGTGCGGAGCAATTCCGAATCCGCTTCCTATTCCGTTGATGGATGCAAATATTTGTTTTTGTTTGAATACCTGGGCAGTATTTGCTGAGTTGTAATGTACATAAAACGAAATTGAATTTGCAAAGGGAGTGTAAACTTTAAATGCTCCTGCTGCAACTAAATCAGCTTCTGCGCTAAACGCATCTGTTTGTGGTGAAATATTTTCATTACCATTATGCGTATAGCTGATAATCGGTTCAATCATCACAGGAACCGGCCACGGGTTCGGCAATGACAGACCTTTTGTAATCTGTGTAGCGTCTGCAGGCGTCCCGTTGGTGCCCGGAAGTCTGAATCCGTTTCTCCAGAATGCTCTTCCGAAGGGGTTTAAGTTTGGAAATACCGTGTGACAGACTGCGCACGAAAAGTGGTACTTTTGCGCGAAAGCCGGAATAGCGTTTGCTTTCTTGGGAACCATTGCGAATGATACCGCCAAGACGAACAAAGCTACGAGTGTTACTGCTAATGACTTTTTCATAACTTTCCTCTCTCTTAAAGTTAAAGTTAAATTAAAATTAAATTAGTTAAATTAGAACTTGTTTTGCATTTGTTTACTATCTGATACTTCATACTTCAAATTTTTTTAAATCTTTCTTCCTTTTGCACCTCCTTAAAAGATTTTTATATGTTAATTTTTTGTTTTATTCAGTTATTACTATATTTATATATCTAAACTTAACTATTGTCAATATTTTTTTGATATATTTAGTATATTTTTATATTTAACATATTGACATAATTATATCATTTATCATATGTATATATATATCGGTTATTATATAATTAATTATAATATCAAAATTTCATATGTCAAGTGTTTTTTGACTTTTTTTGCTTTTTTTATTTTTAATTTCTTTTTTTTATTTCAACGAATTCAAATAAGACGCAAGCTCAAAAAGCTCTTTTTTGCTAAGCATCTTGTGGTCGGGCATTATCGCCATATAGGTTTTTCCGTTAATTTTTGCCATTGTACCCATTTTGAAGTGTTTAGCCGGAGTCGCAATTTGAACTTCGAGCCATTTTATAGAATGTTTCGCAAGTCCTTCTTTGGAAAGATTCGGACCGACGTTTCCGCCTTTTGTGCCTATTTTATGGCAGGCAAAACAGTCTATGCCTTTTTTATGTGAATGAATAAGCTGATCGCCAAGCTGAGCCGCAGAAAGCTTTACCGGAGCGGTTATTGCGTGAACCGCAACGTAGCCGAGAACTATGACGAGAACGACAAATATTACCGTTATTCCTTTTTTCATAAAACCCCCCTTAAAAGAATAAATTTATTGAATTTAATAATATTTAATTAATAATCAAACTTCATTAATGCGTTTACCGTATGGGGTTTGAGTTTTTCAGCCCCTTTTAAAAACGAAAGTTCGGCAAGAAAACAGGTATCCACTACTTCGGCGCCGAAACTTTCGGCAAGTCCTATGGTAGCGAGAGCCGTTCCGCCGGTCGCAAGAACGTCGTCGGCGATAATTACCCTGTCGCCCGCTTTCAGCGCATCTTTGTGAATTTCGAGGGTCGCGCTTCCGTATTCGAGGTCGTAGCTTAAGGACGAACACTCGTAAGGGAGTTTTCCGGGCTTTCTTACCATTATGACGCCTGCGCCGAGCCTATAAGCTATGGGAGCGCCTACTACGAATCCCCTTGCTTCTATGCAGACGACATAATCTATTTTTTTTGATATATATGATTCCGTTAAAGAATCTATTGCGTATGCAAATGCTTTTGCGTCGGCAAGCAGAGGCGTAATATCTTTGAAGTTAATTCCTTTTTTCGGAAAATCCGGTATTTCGCGGATAAACTGTTTTAAATCTATGTCCATTAAATTTGTTTAATCTCCGGTATCGTTTAGTTGTTACCTGCTGATTATTGCTTGTTTCTTGTTTACGACTGTTCATTATATATTTACGAAAACTAATTGTCAAGACGGAAAAATAGAAAACCCAGTGCTAATACATCCTGCTTCTTTCTTTTAAATGTTTAATTGCTTTTGCCGCGTTAAAATCTTTCATAAAGTATAGATAGTATATTCTGACCGGCTTGAATTTTAGGTATATGTCGAGCCGTCCTATTTTTTTTATGGATTTAAAATACGGCTTATACGTCTTAACCGGATTAATCATGTATTTGTCGTCCATCACGAAAAGGGCGTTTTCTCCGTTTATTTTATTTAAGTTCTGCCAGAGGTCGTACTGGTTAAGAAAACCGGATATATCGTAAATATTGCCGTTTGGTTTATATCCTCCGTAATAGACAAGTTCGTCGGCTATAGCATAATGGTGCGTAAGGATAAAGAGCGGCGCATCAACCGTTTTATAGCCTTTGTAAACTATTCCTATATATTTTGCTGCGTGCTTCCAGCCGAAAAGGTCGTTGGTTATATTAGCGGTCGAAGGCTTGCCGGGGATATGAGGTATTACGGAAAATATTCCGCCCTTTTTAAGGCGTTTTTCTTTGTCGATATAACGGATTATTTTGCCTACAGGTATCGAGTTATAGTAAATCTGGTTATAAAGCACGTAGGACAGAAAAAAACCGAAAAAAAGGGCAAAATAGACGTAATATCTCATTATTTTTATAAATTTTTTTCCGTTAATGAGCGCATCGGCGGCATAGCCCATAATAGGGAATGCGGCAAGGTAGCCGATGTCCGGCCAGTGGACGAGGATTCTGTGGGAGTAGCCGTTAAGAACGAAAAATAAAAGAATAGGGAGAGAAAGGCAGACGGAAAACAAAAGAGGCTCCCTATAGTCGAACCATCCGTCGGACAACCACCCCGTCGGCCTTCGGCCGACACCCCTCCTTAAAAGGAGGGGAGCTATATAAACAATAAAGGGGTCAGATTTATTTATTTTTATGACGTAATATAAAAAAACTCCGATGAGAAATATGTATATAAACGGCGTAATGACTAAAACCTGTCCGAGCCATCCGGCTAAAAGAAGAGGCATGCCCGGGGTCGGATGTGAAAAGCCGTGCGAAAGCTGAAACCTGAAAGATATGAAGTTATGGACGGCGTTCCAGTATATTACCGGCGAAAAGACAAAAAGAGCAAGTGCAAGAGTTGCATAAGGGTAAACCGTTTTAAGATAATGCCTGTTTCGTTTTGAAAAAATCAGATATAAAAGAGCCGAAGGCGGGATAAGAGCCGCGGTATATTTGCTTAAGAAAGCGAAACCAAGAAAGATGCCGGACATTATCCATAAATACGGTTTGTTATTTTCCAAAGTTTTATAAAAAACGATAAGAAATAAAAGCGTAAAAAATAAAAGCGGCGCATCCGGAAGCATCATAACGGAAAGAACCATGCCGAATATGACGGCGGAAAGGTAAAATAGAAACGAGAAAAAAGCGGCGCGCCTGCTTTTAAATAAAATATAGGTCAGATAGTATATTAAAAATCCGTCGAAGAAAGAAAATATAATCGCGCCTAAACGGACGGAAAGCTGGCTTTTGCCGAAAAGAGCGTCCGAAAGGTATATAATCCATCCGACCATAGGGGCGTCGTCGAGATAGCCCAAAGACGGCTTTAAAGACCAGACGTAATAGTGGGCTTCGTCGTTGCCGAGATTTAAGGTTGATGCGAGATGGATATGGACTATAAGCGCAAAAACGGATATGGCGGTTAAATAAATTTCGTATTTATATTTTTGTATAAACGAACTCAATTTTATTCCTTTTCTTCGGCAGGATGCCTGCCTTTAACGGAGATCTCAGGAAGCTTGCTTTCTAAATCATCGTCGTCTGCGGGCGGCTTACTTTCAAAGCCCGACTCCAATGCCATCTGCCTGAGCTTTTTTAAGGCTTTTACTTCTATCTGCCTTATTCTTTCTTTGGTAAGCCCGAATATCCGCCCTACTTCGTTTAACGTGCGGGCTTTTTCGTAGTTAATGCCGTATCTTAAAATTATGACGCTCCGTTCCTGTTTTGAAAGCCTTAAAAGCCAGCCGTTCAAAAGATTGAGCGTTTCTATTTTATCAAGTTCTTCAAAAGCGGAATCACGGCTTTCGTCGGCTTGTATTAAATTAGAAAAAGAATTAGACTGGTTCTCTTCGTCTTCGCCTCCGGAATATACGGCGTCCAAAGAATAAATATTGCCGACCAAACTCATAATTTTTTCGAGTTTAGCTTCTTTAATTCCCATACGTTTGGCTACTTCGCCCATGTTGGGAGTCCTCTGGATTTCGGAAGTAATTTCTTTTACCGCCCTAGAATACTTATAAACGTTTTCGGATATGTGGATAGGGAGCCTTACCACCCTGCCGGAGTTTAATATTCCGCGCTCTATGGTCTGCCTTATCCACCAGATAGCGTATGTAGAAAACCTGAAGCCGGATTTGGGTTTAAATTTTTCGACGGCTTTTATAAGACCTAAGTTTCCTTCCATAATTAAATCTTCAAAAGACAGCCCTCTTCCGAGAAATTTTTTAGCGACGCTAATAACGAGACCGAGATTGGATTTTATCATTAAATCCCTCGCCTCTTCGTCGCCTTCTCCGGCTTTAATAGCGAGTTCGTATTCCCGTTCTTTAGTCAGCAGAGGATATTTTTTAAGATATTTAAGATACTGGCTTGAAATTTTATTTTCTTCGGACCTAAACGAACTATCGGAAACTTTTCCGTATTCTTCGGCATAACCGTTTTGAACTTCTGCGCCGTCTATAACGGTTAAAGATTTTTCAGAAACCGCATCTTTGGCTGGATTTTTGCGCTTCATAACCGTTTTTTCCTATTAGTTTAACGAAATTAGCGGGAGCTATATTTTTGGAAACCATCGCCCCATTTTTCTTTTCTATTACGCAAATCGACTGAGCGCCGTTTTGTTCGACCGGCACCACCATAATGCCGCCTTCGGCAAGCTGGGCAAACAAAGGGGCGGGGATATCGGGGGAACAGGCGGTTATCATTATTCTGTCGTAGGGAGCGTATTCGCCGTATCCGATAGAGCCGTCGCCGACGATAAAAATTATATTGTGCAGATTTAAGGATTCGATAACCTTTCTTGCCTGCATAGATAAATCTCTTATGCGTTCCACCGTAAAAACGGAACCGCTAAGAATGGAAAGAACGGCGGCCTGATAACCGGAACCGGTGCCTATTTCCAAGACTTTATGGCTTTTATCTACCGACAGAGCCTGCGTCATAAGAGCGACGGTATAAACGCTGGAAATAGTCTGGTTATGTCCTATAGGCAGCGGCGACTCTCCGTAGCACATATCGAAGTGCCTGAAAGGCGGAGCGACGAAAGATTCGCGCGGAATTTTCGCGATTGCGCCTAAAACGCCGGATGAAACAATACCTTTCGATGACAGACCGTTTAGAATTTTTGTGTTCATATCGAAAAATCTATATTTTTTAATTTTTCTATAGCTTTGTAATTAGTCATATCTAAGTGGATAGGTGTGACGGAAATAAGTCCGCTATGCACCGCTTCGTAATCGCTGTCTTTAATATCTTCGAAAGTGATATTTTTACCCCATATCCAGTAATATTTTCTTCCTCTCGGATCGGTTTTTTCGACTACGAAATCTTCGAAATAACGTTTGCCCTGTCTGGTAATACGGTATTCAAAAGGATTCTTTTCTTTTTTTATTATAGTCTGAGGAATATTTACGTTCAAGAGAGTATTTTCGGAAAAACCCGTTTTATGAAAAACGGAAGCGAGGTTTGAAACGAACCGGGAAGCTTTAGAAAAAGAGGCTTCAAGGTCTTCTTCGAGAGAAGCGTCTTTGGGAAGATAGCCACCTCCCCTGTTGACTACTAACGAAACGGCAATAGACTTTATTCCCATAACGGCTCCTTCCATAGCGGCGGATACCGTTCCCGAATAGATTACGTCGTCGCATATATTGCCTCCGTAGTTTATTCCGGAAATTACGAGGTCGGGCTTTGTTTTCATTATGGAGTGGACGCCGATATTTACCGCATCGGTAGGAGTGCCGTCCACCGAAAATATGTTTGGTTTGATTTCATTGACTCTAAGCGGTCTGTCTATCGTGAGCGAGTGGGAACTTGCGCTTCTTTCTCTGTCGGGCGCTACTATGGTTACGTCGTGCTTCTTTTTTAATTCTTCATACAGTATGTTTATACCGGTTGCATAAACGCCGTCGTCGTTGGAAAGGAGTATATTCAAGTTTAATATCCCGTCTTTCTTGATTTAATGAATGTTTTTAGCGAATTAAGTTCATGGCGGACAAGTTCAAGCTTTTCGTGCGCCGTATCAGTCTGAACGCCGTTTGCTGCATTTGAAACGCCTCCGTTTTCACCGGCGCGTTCAGCCGCAATTTCTACTGCATTCTCCCCGCCGCCGTATAACTTACGTTTTAAAGCTTTTCTTGCGCCTTCTATGGTAAATTTTTTATCGTATAAATAGTCTTTTATAAGGAGAAGTTTTTCGATATCCGAACCGGAATACAGCCTGTGGCTGCTTTTTGACTTATATGGTTTTAAAAAAGAAAATTCGGTTTCCCAGTATCTGATAACGAACGGTTCGACGCCTATTTTTTTGGCGGCTTCGCCTATTTTGTAAAAATATTTTTCATCTTGAGCGCTGTTTATCGGAACTTCCATTTTTGTATTTTTTGTTCACTTCCGATTTGAAAACTGCAGAAGGCTTAAATTTTACGACCTTTCTTTCGCTTATAATAATAGTTTCTCCGGTCTGCGGATTTCTGCCTTTTCTCGCTTTTTTCTCTTTAATCGTAAAATTGCCGAAACCGTTAAGCTTTATGGTCCCCGCTTCTTCTATCTCGGATTTTATAAGTTCAAAGAACGAATCGACGTAAGCGGCGCATTCCGCAGTCGGCAAACCAACCTTGGAACGCACTTTTGAAGTTAAATTTGCCCTTGTTAAAGCCATAAACTATATACTCCGGAATTAATCGTTTTAATTTTAGCTGTTTGTTTAAGCCGCAAAAGCGTCTTTTACTATACCCGCAAAAGCGGACGGATCGGAAAGCGCTATTTCGGATAAAACCTTTCTGTTTAAATCTATGCCTTTTTTATTAAGCGCATTTATAAATTTTGAATAGGAAATTCCGTTTTCTCTGCATGCGGCGTTTATCCTGACTATCCACATACCCCTGAATTCTCTTTTTTTGACTTTTCTGTCTCTGTAAGCATAGTTAAGCCCTCTGTTTACGGCTTCGTTTGCGGACTTAAAAAGCCTGCTTCTTGCGCCGTAATAGCCTTTGGCGGCTTTTAATACTCTTTTGTGTCTTTTTTTAGTTAAAATACCTCTTTTTACTCTCGGCATTATACTGCTCCTTATAATATTGTTTTACGGAAAAGGTGTCAGATTAATTTTCCGCAATAAATTTCTGAAATTAATTGACGGTTCGGCATTCGGAAAATAAAATCTGACACCTTTTCCCGAATCCTGTCCCCGTCACAAACTGTACATTACAGATACGGTATTAATCTTTTTACGTTAAGCGAGTCCACCGAATTAACTACCGACGATTTTTTAAGCCTGTTTTTTCTGCCGCGTTTTTTCGACGTCAGTATGTGGCTCTTGTTTGCTTTATGATGAACGACGAGACCCGTCGCCGTTACTTTAAATCTTTTTTTTGCGCCTTTTTTAGTTTTTATTTTTATCTTTGCCATTTTAATACATCCACCCTTTTAAAAATTAATTTTATATTAATTTAATTCATACACCGTCGCAAATTGTCATTTATGCCATTTTTTCCGGCTCTTTCGTTTCTTTATTCTTTTCCGTTTTAGCGGCGTCTTTTTCGGCAGTCTTTTTAGCAGCCGTCTTGACCGGCACTATAACGGTGCTGAACGTCCTTTTAACGTCGGGCTTAATAGGAAACTCCGGAACTCCGAACTCCTTTAAATCTTCGATAACCCTAAGTATTACCTTGATTCCCAATTCCGTATGAGCAAGCTCTCTGCCTTTAAACGTCACGGTAAGTTTAACTTTGTTTCCGTCTTTGAGAAACGAAATAGCGTTTTTTAATTTAAAGTTGTAATCGTGTTCGTCGGTATTAGGCCTGAATTTAACTTCTTTTAAATGGATAACGACCTGTTTCTTCTTGGCTTCCTGAGCTTTTTTGTTCTGCTCGTATTTAAACTTGCCGAAATCCATTATCCTGCATACGGGAGGAACGGCTTCTTCCGATACTTCCACGAGGTCGAGAAGCTTTTCTTTGGCAAGTTTAATGGCTTCATATAAAGGCATTATGCCCGCCTGCTTGCCGTTTTCGTCGATAACCCTTACCTCTTTTGCCCTGATACTTTCGTTTATATAAGTTCTGTTATTTTTCTGTATATTAATTTCTCCTATTTTATTTTTTAATTTTTTGAGTTAGCTTTAAATTATTGCATAATTTAATAGCCGTGTCAACCCCTTCATTATGCATACTTGCTTTTAGGATATTTTGTTTTTAGTATATTCATATAGCGGGCTTCCATTTTTTTATTTCCGAGATTTTTATAGCAGACCGATAAGTAATAAAGGGTTTTAGGTATAATGGGAACGCCGTCGCGCCCATATTGTTTTAAGACCGCTTTAAACATGTAAACTGCCGGTTTCCATAAACTGGCATTATAATAATAAAGTCCGGTAAAAAAAGTGTTTTCCGAAAGCTTTATGTTTATAAGTTTAATATACTTAAAAGATTTTTTTGAGTATTTTGAATAAGGGTATTTTGATATAAGCTTTTCAAAAATATTCTTTGCGTTTTTAAGAGGGGCTTGATTTCTGCCCACGGCTAAATTTCTTTTGTAGTAAGACATGGCTTCGTAATACATTGCGAACGGAACGTATTTTGAGCGGGGATGCAGATGTATAAAATCTAAATAAGCGCCTGCAGATTCAATATATTTTCCTTCAAGATAGTAAACGTCGCCGAGCCTTATTTCTGCAATTTCCGTTTTGCCGTAAGCCGGATAATTTTCTATAAGGGCTTTAAAATTTTTTGCGGCGCCGTTATAATTCTTAACGTGAGAATCATGCATGGCTTTGCCGTAATAAACGTCCGGCGGAAGAATATTTTTCTTTACGTTTTTGCCGCATCCGGAAAGAATAACCGAGAATGCGGATGTTACTGCGATAATAGATATTAATAATGTCAGTTTTTTCATATTTCTTTTTTTGAATTCAGATTAATAAATCAATTTGCTTCCTTTAGAAAGACGTATATTCATTTTAACATTATATAAATAATCGTCAACATATATTTTTAAAGGCACCATGCTTTTATTTGCGCCGGAGCCTTTTAAAACATAGTCTTTAAAACGTACAGATTCTGTTTTTTTTCCGTTTTTGACGGAGGTTACGGAACGTATAAGGTATTTTTTGGAAACGTTTATATAGTAGCCCGAAAAGCCGCAGACAGAATTATTATGGGCAGCCTGAGCCTTCATGCCTATGTCTATACCTGCGCCTTCGCATTTTCCGCCGTATGCAAAAAAGAAACCTTTTTCTGTATTATAAAAAACCGGCGCCTTTTTTATTTTATTTAATTTATCGATAAAAAGCAAAATTTTAAAAACCCTCAGCAGTCTTTGGTAATTTTGCGTTTTATCTTTATCATTATTTTTAACCTTATATTTTTTATCTAAGCTGATAGTTTTAACTTTGCCGTCTTTGGGATTTAAAAAAACGGCTTCAGTGCCGTTTTTCGTTTTAATTATTTTCGCATAAAAAAGAACGTCGCCGTACATATCTAAAACCATAAAACTTATATACTTTCCGGCTATATATTTATAAATTCCCGCCTGTTGTGCAGAAAAAACTCCGTCCGATACCGTAAAACGAAGCCTTCCCGATAACCCCTTAAAAGTTCCGTAATTTTTAATAAGTCCCGCCAGAACTTCTTTTCTGCTTTTATATGCTGCGGGCTTGGCGCTATAAGGCTGAAAGGGCGTCTTTACGTTTACCGCGCATCCGCTGAAAAAGAAAGATATAAATATCAGGGAAACGGTCAACGATACTATATAAAATTTCTTCCGGGGATTGCTTCCGTCTTTTATATATAAAAGATATGCCCGCAATGACTGCCGTATTTTCGCCGGCAGCGGCTGCTCCGGTACTGCCTCAAAATTATTGCTTCGCTTCGCCGGCAATGGCTTTTCCTTATCTGCGCTCATAGCAATACGGACTCGACTATTTTATCTATTACGTCGAATTTTGAAACGTCCTGCGTTCCACCCTGAGAAAAATCTTTTTTGCCTCCGCCTTTTCCTCCGGTTTCCGAATTAATGCGCTTTATAACGGCGGATGCGTCTATAGAACCTTTTGCCGATACGACGTAAATCAGCTTTTCGTCTTTAATATTGGATATAAAAACTACTACGGAATCGCCTTCGGGAAAATCGCGCCTTGAACTTAGGGTATTTACAAGCTCTTTTAATTCTTCGCCGGAAACGTTGCCGAATTTTGAAATTAAATATTTAAATGAGGCGGCGCCCGCAGTTACCGTTTTAAAAGATTTTATAAGGCGTTCCGATTCAAAAGAGTTCAGTTTCGACCTAAGCTCCACGTTGGTTTTTTCAAGCAGTTCATAATCGTAATACAGTTTTATTATTCTGTTGTAAACTTCGGATTTGGAAGTATTAAGCAGATTGGCGATATTAAATATATTGTCCTCTTCAACGTATAGGTAATCAAGATAATTAAAACCGGTGACGGCTTCTATGCGCCTGATGCCGGAAGCTACCGAAGATTCGCCGGTAATTTTAAAAAATCCTATTTCTCCGGTTCTGGAAACATGAGTACCTCCGCAGAATTCTTTCGACGCCGTACCCATCGATACCACCCTTACCGTATCTTCGTATTTTTCGTCGAAAAAGTGAAGAGCGCCGGAGTTTAATGCGGATTGAACGTCAAGCTCATGCGTTTTTACTTCAAGGTCGGCAAAAATATAGCCGTTTACTAAAACTTCCGCTTTCCTGATTTCTTCGTCGGTCAGAGGTTTGCCGTACGAAAAATCAAATCTGAGCCTTTCGGAATCGACGAAAGAACCCTGCTGGGTTACGCGGCTGCCGAGTATTTCCCTTAGCGCAGCCTGAAGAAGATGAACTGCGCTGTGGTTTGCCGCAGTTTTTTTTCTCGATCCCGCATCGACGGAAAAACTTGCCTTAACGGGAAAAACCGGCGGAACAAGTATTTCTTCGGAAGGTGCCGCGCCCAGATTCTGTTCCGTATCCTTCATGCTTTCGGTAAATATTCTGGCATAATGAAGAATAACCCCGTTTTTAGTTTTAAAGGTATCGGAAACCGAGGCGGATAACGAATATTTCCCGTAATTAAACTTTATAGTCCCTCCGTCGCCGGATTGACCGCCTCCTTCGGGATAAAAAGGAGTAACATCCGAGGATATATAATAAAAACCGCCGTCTTCTATATTTTCCGCAGGTCTGCCGTCTTCGTCGAATATGCCGGTAATATCTGCGGAAAAGGCGTTTTCTATATTGCCGTATCCTTTAAAAAGCGATTTGGGTATGCCTTCTACGGTTTCGGGAACTCCGTTTTTTTCTTTTTTTTGCTTGGAACCTTTTTTCTGAAGTTCCATTAATTCGCCGTAAGTTTTTAAATCTACCGAAAAACCGTTTTCTTCAGCCATATCTATCGCTATATCTACGGGAAACCCTTTTTCGTCGTATAATTTAAATACGAAATCGCCGGGAACTATCTTCTGCTTTTTATCTTTAAGTTCTATAATTTTTTCTTCCAAAAATTTAATTCCCTGCCCTACCGTGTCGTTAAACCTTTCGTATTCTTCGGAGATTATTTTCTCGAAAACCGAAAGACCGTCGGCGGCTTCGGGATAAAATCCGCCCATAATTATTACGACGATATTGCCGAGATATTTAAGACTGTCGAGACTTATGCCGAGCTTTAAAGAATACCTGATAAGTCTTCTTAAAATTCTCCTGAATACGTAACCTCTGCCCTCGTTGGACGGAAATACGGATTCCGCGGATAAAAAAACCGACGTTCTTATATGGTCGCTGATAACCCTTGCGGCGATATCGTATGCTTCGTCTCCGCCGTCGTATCGTTTTCCGGTAACGGCGTCTATCTCTTTTATATATGGAGTAAAAACGTCGGTATCGTAGTTTGACCGGACGTTCTGCAAAATACGCAGTATGCGCTCAAGCCCCATTCCCGTATCTATCGAGGGACGCGGCAATTTTGAAAGATCTCCTTTTTTGTCTTTGTTAAATTCCATAAAAACGAGATTCCATATTTCTAAATATCTGCCGCAATCGCAATTAATATCGCAGTCCGTATGCCCCGCTTCGGAATAGCCGGTATCGTAAAATATTTCGCTTGAATAGCCGCACGGACCGGTTTCTCCCATCTGCCAGAAATTCGTTTCGTCGCCGAGCCTGTATATTTTGTTTTCGTCGAAACCTACGGTATTTTTCCAGATGTTATAACCGTCTTCGTCTTTACCGTTTACGGTAACGTATATTTTACCGAGGTCGAGTTCCAGAACGTCTTTTATGAATTCGTAAGCAAACAAAACCGCATCTTTTTTAAAATAGTCTCCGAAAGAAAAATTTCCGAGCATTTCAAAAAAAGTGTGGTGGCGGGAAGTTTTGCCGACGTTTTCGAGATCGTTATGTTTGCCTCCGGCGCGCATACACTTTTGGACAGTTACGGCGCGCGGCACGGGCGCCTGGGCAGCGCCCGTAAAATAGTCCTTAAATTGGACCATTCCGGCATTCGTAAACATTATGGAGTCGTCGCCCGCAGGAATTAAAGAAGAACCCGGAACGGGCGTATGTCCTTTATCCGTAAAAAATTTAATGAATATTTCCCTAAGTTCGTTTGATTTTATCATATTCTATTTCGTTTTATAAAAGATTAATGGGGACAGAATTTAATTCCGTCCCCATAGGTTAGTGAATAAAGTCTTCTATTATTTTAGATGAAAATCCTCTGCTCTGCAAAAAATCGTAAAGTTTCTTTTTGTATATCAGTTCGTTTTCCTTGTATTTTATCAGGGAAACTTTCTTTTTATCCACCGCTTTAAGCATAACGGAACGTTCTTCGTCTTCCGTGTAAAACGCTTCGATAAGCTTGTCTATTATATTTTTGTTTATTCCTTTTTTATAAAGTTCATAGCTTAATTTTATTCTGCCGATAAGTCTTTTTTTTCCGTTTTCTATAAGCCTTTCCGCAAATTCCTCGTCGTTTAAATATCCGTATTCTTTAAGTTTCTTTAATGCTTTGCCCGTATCTTCCGTAGAAAAGCCTTTTTTTATTAATTTTTCGGCAAGCCGTTTTTCGGAATACGACCTCGCAGATACGAGCTTTAAAGAGTAATCCTGCGCCGATAGCGGCGTTTTCGACTTTCTTTTAGAAATATTTTCCTGCGATATTTTCAAAGAGATTGCTCCGGTAATATATTATATAGCGCGCTATACTTCAAAATTTTGCGCATAAACATACCTGCGGTTACGTGGTCCAGTAAGAACCGGAACCGCCTGAAGCCGCCGCAGTTCCCGTTCCCGAAGGGCTTGTTCCGGCGGCGGCTGAAGTTTTGCCGCTCACGGCGGAGTCTGCTTTAACCCCTGCGCTTATATCGTCGTCGGAAGCGTTTACTCCGGATATTAACAGGGCAAGGTCGTTAGGCGAGGTGGACTCGGCAAGAGCATCTTCGTATGTTATTAAACCCTGCTTATAAAAATTGTATAGAGACTGGTCGAAAGTCTGCATCTCGTACTGTATGTTTCCGCTTTTTATGAAGTCTCTGATACTCGCAGTTTTATCTTCGTTTGATATGCATTCTTTTATCGTTTCCGTTCCTATCATTATCTCTACGGACGGAAGGCGTCCTTTTTTGTCCGCCCTTGCAATAAGCCTCTGGGATATCACGGCGGAAATGACGGATGCAAGCTGTATTCTTATCTGTTTTTGCTGATAGGGCGGAAAAACGGCTATAATTCTGTTTATAGTTTCCTGCGCATCGAGCGTATGAAGGGTGCTCATTACGAGATGTCCCGTTTCGGCAGCCGTTATAGCGGTTTCTATAGTTTCCAAGTCCCTCATTTCGCCGACTAAAATAACGTCGGGATCCTGCCTTAACGCTTCCCTTAATCCATGCGAAAAAGAATAAACGTCCATGCCTAGTTCGCGCTGATTGATTAAAGCTTTTATATCTTTATGGAGATATTCGATAGGGTCCTCGATGGTTATTATGTTTACCGGTTTGTTCCTGTTTATAAAATCTATCATGGAGGCGAGGGTCGTGGACTTTCCGCTGCCGGTTATGCCGGTAACGAGTATCAGCCCTCTTTCTTTAAGGGCTATAGATTTGATGATTTTCGGAAGATTAAGGGATTCAAAAACCGGAATATCGAAAGGAATATAGCGCATTGCTATGCTTAAAGAATTCCGCTGCGAATAAATATTGACCCTGAATCTTCCTACGTTGTGCAAACTGTATGCAAGATCGACGTCCCTGTTTTCCTGAAAAACTTTAAGTTGATGCTTATCCATCATGCTTACGGCTATTTTTTCTATAACTTCTTTGGACATAACGCCGAAATTTTCCTGTTTGTAAATATCCCCGTCTATTCTAAAAATAGGATAAGAATTTACTTTAAGGTGA
>JAJZJX010000073.1 GCA_021850985.1 bacterium | reverse complement strand
CATTGCCTCGGTTATAGGGGAAATCGGCAATACGGGACAGGCTAACTATGCAGCTTCTAAAGCCGGCATTATAGCGTTTACCAAATCTATAGCAAAAGAATATGCGGCGAGGGGAATACTCGCAAATGCTGTAGCACCTGGATTTATTAGGACGGTAATGACCGATAAACTGCCGGAAGACGTCAAAGATGCTATTAAAAAAAGTATTCCTTTAAACAAAATAGCCGAACCTGAGGAGATAGCCAATGTCGTTCTCTTTCTATGTTCGGAACTTTCCGCCTATATTACCGGAACCGTTTTAAACGTCAACGGCGGGATGTATATGTAATATCGCGGTGCCGGAATTCAATTCCGGCACCGCAACAAAATTGAAAAAATAAGGAGGAGGTGAAAATCAATGTCAGTGGAAAGCAAGGTTAAAGAGATTATCGTCGAGCAGTTAGGAGTTACGCCCGATGAAGTTACAAACGAAGCTTCTTTCGTTGAGGATCTCGGAGCAGATTCTTTAGATACGGTCGAATTAGTTATGGCTTTTGAAGAAGAATTCGGAATAGAAATATCCGACGAAGATGCCGAAAAAATTAAAACGGTTCAAGATGCCGTTTCATATATCGACGAACATACAAAATAACATAATTTATATTACAATGTACTAAATTATTCTTATTATGGAAAAAATTAATTGCAAAAGAAAAGTCGTCGTAACCGGATATTCCATGATTACGGCGCTCGGCAACGACGCTGAAACTTCATGGGAAAGAATGGTTAAAGGAGAAAGCGGCGTAGGACGTATTACGAGATTCGATACCGAAGGCTATGCCACAAAGATAGCAGGCGAAGTTAAAGGATTTGATCCGGAAAAATTTATAGAAAAAAAAGAAGTTAAAAAGATGGATCAGTTCATACATTATGCCGTAGCCGCGTCTAAGATGGCATTAGATATGTCGGGGCTTCAAATCAACGATGCCAACGCCCACAAGATAGGCGTTTGGATTGGAGCCGGCATAGGCGGTCTCATGACTATAGAAAAATATCATACAATGCTTTTAGAGGGCGGACCCAAAAAGATTTCTCCGTTTTTTATACCGATGCTTTTGATAAATCTTGCTCCGGGGCAGGTTTCTATAATGACCGGAGCAAAAGGGCCTAACGCAAGTACGGTATCGGCTTGTTCAACGGGTACAAATTCTATCGGGGACGCTTATAAAATTATTGCAAGAGGCGATGCCGACGCCATGATAGCCGGAGGAGCCGAATCTACCGTGTCGCCCCTGTGTATTTCGGGTTTTAACGCAATGAAAGCTCTTTCCACGAGGAACGACGAACCGGCTAAGGCTTCAAGGCCGTTTGATAAACAAAGAGACGGTTTCGTAGTAAGCGAGGGTGCAGGCATATTAATTTTGGAAGAGATGAATTCTGCGCTGGAAAGAGGGGCAGAAATATATGCCGAGATAGTAGGATATGGAGTTTCTTCTGACGCATATCATTTATCTACGCCGGATCCCGAAGCGAAAGGGGCATATTACAGCATGAAAAATGCAATAGAAGACGGAGGGATAAATCCGGACGATATAGATTATGTAAATGCCCACGGGACATCAACGTATTATAACGATTTAAATGAAACAAAAGCTATAAAACAGCTTTTTGGAGATAAAGCGTATAAACTTAAAATAAGTTCTATTAAATCTATGATAGGTCACGCTTTGGGAGCCGCAGGAGGAATAGAGGCGGTTGCTGCGGTTCTTACCGTTAAAACGGGCACTATACCGCCGACTATTAATCTTGAAGAAAGGGACGAAGAATGCGATCTGGATTACGTCCCTAATACGGCTCAAAATGGGAATGTAAAGTTTGCCATATCGAATTCTTTCGGTTTCGGCGGAACAAATGCGACTTTAGTATTTAAAAAATGGGAGGGTTGATATATAAATGATATATTTAGGTTCCGACCATGCAGGTTTTGAATTAAAAGAATCTATAAAAGATGCGCTTGAAAAAAAAGGAGTAAAATATCTCGATATTGGAACGGATTCTTTGAAGAGCGTGGATTATCCCGATTATGCATTAAAAGTGGCTGAAAAAGTCAAAGAAGATAAAGATAAAAATTCTTTCGGAATACTTGTATGCGGTACCGGAATAGGAATGGAAATATCGGCGAATAAAGTTGACGGAATCAGGGCGGCACTAGTTCACGACGAATATACTTCGCAGGTTGCGAAAGAGCATAATAATGCCAATATAATAACTATGGGCGGAAGGACGACTACCCCGACGGAAGCATTAAGATTTATAGACAGGTTTATGTCTGCAAAATATGAAGGAGGCAGGCATGAAAACAGAATTAATAAAATAAGCTCTATAGAGAAATTAAATATATAAAAATATTTAAAAAGGTGAAATAAATTGGATTTTAAAAATCTTGAAGAAACAGATATAGAAGTTTACGAGTTTATAAAAAAAGAGGTCAATAGGCAGAGAAATTCATTGGAATTGATAGCTTCGGAAAATTTTGTGTCTCCCGCTGTTATGCAGGCGCAGGGTTCCGTTTTAACAAATAAATATGCCGAAGGTTATCCAAAAAAAAGATATTACGGCGGATGCGGCTATATAGACGATATAGAACAGCTTGCAATAGACAGAATTAAAAAAATATTTAACGCCGAATATGCAAACGTTCAGCCCCATTCCGGATCTCAGGCAAATATGGCTATATTTTACGCTTTTTTAAAACCCGGCGATACCGTTCTGGGAATGGATTTATCACACGGAGGGCATTTAACTCACGGAAGCCCCGTAAATTTTTCCGGTAAATATTTCAATATTATTCCATACGGAGTAAATAAATCTACTGAGACCATAGATTACGAAGAATTAAGAAAAATAGCCTTAGAAAATAAGCCCAAGATGATAATAGCGGGCGCAAGCGCATATCCCAGAATTATAGATTTTAAAAAATTCAGGGATATAGCCGATGAGGCGGGATGTTACCTTATGGTGGACATGGCGCATATAGCAGGATTAATAGCGGCCGATCTGCATCCTAATCCCGTGCCTTATGCAGATTTCGTAACTACTACGACGCATAAGACTCTAAGAGGTCCCAGAGGCGGAATCATACTTGCAAAGGCTAAATACGAAAAGGAGCTTAACTCTGCGATATTTCCAGGAATTCAGGGCGGTCCGCTCGAGCATGTAATTGCCGCAAAAGCGGTGGCTTTCAAAGAAGCTTTAAGCGAAAATTTTAAAAATTATCAGAGGCAGGTCGTATTTAATGCGGCGGCTCTTGCCAATACGCTTCAAAATAACGGTTTTTCTTTGATATCAGGCGGCACGGATAACCACCTGATGCTTGTAGATTTCAGAAAATCGGAAATGACGGGCAAACAGGCGGAAGCATTGCTTGACGAAGTAGGTATAACAGTAAATAAAAACAAGGTGCCTTTCGACGAAAGGTCTCCTTTCGTTACAAGCGGAATAAGGATAGGCGCGCCGGCAGTTACTACGAGAGGCATGAAGGAAAACGAGATGGTAAAAATAGGCGAATTTATAGTCGAAGTTTTAAAAAATCCGAGCGACGAAACCGTAAAAAACGACATCAAACAAGAAGTACATACTTTATGCGCCAAGTTCCCTCTGTATGAAACGTTATTATGAAATGCCCTTTTTGCCTTAACGACGATGATAAAGTCGTAGATTCCAGAGTATCGAAAGACGGTAGATCTACTAAGCGTAAAAGACAGTGCAACGTCTGCGGAAAAAGATTTACGACTTTAGAAACCGTTATTTCTTCCTCCCCTTTGATAATTAAAAAAGACGGAAGAAGAGAATCGTTTGACAGACAAAAAGTTCTAAGCGGCTTAATAAAAGCATGCGAGAAAAGGCCGGTTCCGTACCGCAACATAGAAGAAATAGTAGTTTCCATAGAGAAATGGTTCGAGGAAACGAATTTAAAAGAGATAAAAAGCGAGGAAATAGGAAGGCAAGTCCTCGATAAATTAAAAAATTTGGATGCAATAAGCTACGTCCGGTTTGCTTCCGTCTATCTTTCCTTTAAAGATATAAACGAGTTATACGAAAATGTCTCCGAACTCATCAAAAAAAAATCTT
>JAJZJX010000072.1 GCA_021850985.1 bacterium | reverse complement strand
TGTTTCGGAATTTTATTGCCGTTTTAAAAAATAGCGAAAAATTTAGAAATTATAAATTCATTTTTGCGGGAAATATTATATGGAAAGATATATCTGAAGAATTAGACAAAGAATATATAGAGAAATTTATATGGATCGATTTAAAAAAAATTACTAACCCTTTATACCGTTTTAAGAAATTAAGGGAATTGTCGTATTTTGGTTATGACTACGTTATAAGTCCCGTACAAAGCAGAAGGTTTTTTTATGGCGACGCTATAGTAAAGTTTGTAAATGCCAAGGAGAAAATATGTCCTGAAGGAGATTTATCTATAATAACGATGCGGCAAAAAAAAATAGCCGATAAATACTTTACAAAACTCATAGATTCCGAAAACGAAATTATTTTTGAATTTTATAGAAATAAACGGTTTTTTGAAAATTTAATAGGAATAGCTCTGGAGATAAAAAAACCTGAAATTAATTTTGAATACAAGAATAGCGATGTTTTAAATAAATTTGGCATAAAAGAAGGATTTGTCGTTTTATTTATAGGGGCGAGCGAAAATCACAAAGTATGGGATGCCGAAAATTTTGCAAAAGTTGCGCAATATATAAATAATAAATATAATTTAAAAATAGTTTTATGCGGCGGCAAAAGCGACGTTAAATATGCAGATAAATTTAAAAGTTTTTTTAAAGGGGAATATTTGGATTTAACTGGTAAGACATCTCTCATGGATTTTGTAAAAATTCTCTCAAAATCCAATTTGCTTATTACAAACGACACATTTGCACAGCATTTAGCGGTAGCAATCAACTTGAAAAATATAATAGTTTTGTTTAATGGCAACGATTTTGAAAGATTTGTTCCATATCCTGAAGAAATGGTTAAAAATTTAAATTATAACGTTATATTTCATCCTGAAATGGAAAGAGATATTGAAAGTTATGGAAAAATAGCTAAAAATTATGGCTTTAAAAGCAATTTAAATATAAATGATATAAGGCCGGAAGAAGTAATTAAAAAAATAGACAAAGTTCTTAATAAATAAAATAATAAAAATATCTGATATGAGTGGTAAAGTTTACATTGTTCTTATAAACTATAACGGTTTTAAAGACACAATAGAATGTATAGAATCTATATTAAAATCTGATTATAAAAATTACCAAATAATTGTCGTCGATAATAATTCTACGGATAATTCAATGAATTATTTAATTGATTGGGCAGAAGTAAAATCTAGTAGCGAACATATAAAATACAGCGATAAATTAAAGCATATGATTTGTCCCTTAGCACATAAACCTGTTAAATATGTTTTTTATAAAAAAAAAGAAGCAGAACAAGGCGGAAATAAAGTATTAGAAAATAAAATAGGAAAAAATAGCATAGTTTTTATTCAGTCAGATTATAATGGGGGGTTTTCATATGGAATTAATATAGCATTGCGGTATGTCCTAAAAAAGGATGATTTTGATTATATATGGCTGCTTAATAATGATACCATAATTGAAAATGAAACGCTTTCAAATATGGTTAATTTGTTAAGCCAAGAAAATCGAATCGGAATGGTGGGGTCAAAAATTTTATATTATTACGATACTAATTTAATACAAGCCATTTGCGGCAACAGCGAGGTTACGTCTTGGAGAAATGCCGGATTGTCTGATGTTATATGTTCAAATTATAAAGATATAGAAATTGATAAAAATATAAAAGGAATAAACACGAAGGATGGAAAATTTGAAATGAAAGGAGCTTTATTAGGTGCTTCCATGTTAATCAGAAAAGAAACAGTCAAGGATGTCGGGTTTTTTGATGAGAATTATTTTATGCAAGTCGAGGAAACTGATTTTTGTTTTAGAGTTATACAAAAGTCTTGGAAAATTTTTTGTTGCAGTAACAGCAAAATTTATCATAAAGAAGGAGGAAGTGCTAAGCCGTCTGAAATAAAAAGATTTTTATGGCGACGTAGAAAACGTCCTAGTTTACAAAGATTTGCTATATCTCCTTGCATCGATATTAGAAATAGAATATACTTTGTAAGAAAATTTTATGGAAATACTTATGTGTTTTTTTACTTATTATTTAATTTTTCTTTTATATTAAGGCATATATTGCGGGTTTTGTTATATGATGAAAATAAAACAAAAAGAATAGTTATATTTACAAAATGTATTGCTGACGGTATTTTAAATAAAATGGGAAAACCTAAATGGTTTGAGGAATTATTTAAAAAAACATCATGAAAAACGGAATATCAGTTTTAATTAATACTTTTAATGAAGAAAAAAATATACAAAATTGTCTTGAATCTGTTAAATGGGCTGATGAGATAATTTTAGTGGATATGTACAGCGATGACGAAACAGTCAATATTGCTAAGAAGTACACTGATAAAATTTATTTTTTCGAAAAATGCGGTTATGCAGATCCAGCAAGAAATTTTGCCTTAGAGAAAGCAAACTGCAATTGGATTCTTGTAGTTGATGCCGATGAACTCGTACCTATTGCACTTAAAAATAGGCTTTTGAAAATAGCAGAGAATGATTTGGCTGATGTAGTTTTAATTCCGAGAATGAACTTTGTATTTGGGCATCTTTTTAAATTTACCGGTTCTGGTCCGTTACAAGATGCACAATTGAGATTTTTTAAAAAAGGATATATGGCTTTTTCGCCAGCTATACACCAAATATATAATATAAATAATGATGCTCGTATTTTTAAAATCGATAAAGAAAACGAGTCTTTTATTCATTTTGCTTATGTATCAGTTGAACAATGGATAGAAAAAATGGATAGATATTCTACTATAGAGGCTAATAATGTTTTTAACGACATAAAAACTAATATAACTTTTAAGGGGTTATTTATAAAGTCTTTAAAAAATTTTATAAAAAAATATTTTATTCAAAAAGGTTATAAAGAAGGGGAATTTGGCTTTTTATGGATATTGTTGGAATTAGCTTATTTTAATATAAGCTATATTAAATTAAAACTTATGGAAAAATTTGATACTCTTAATCCTGAAGAAAAAATAAGAGATGAATATCAGCAAATCACTAAAAAAATATTAGATGAATATAATAAATCTTAAATATAATATAAAGTTTAATATTGTTTTGTTATATATAAAAAACATGAGATGAATTTAATTAAAAAAAATAATAAATGATTTTTAAAATATTTCGTCTATTTTATCCAAAACAGCTCTGACGGTTATTTCCGAAATATCGAACCTGTCGTCGTAGCCTCGTCCTAATGTTGTAGTAATATAGTCATATTCTTTAAGGTTTTGTTCTATATAAGGGTGAAAAACGGCGGCATAATTGTTATTTCCTATCTGTCCAGGATAAGGAACGAAGTGTCCGTATGACGCTTCGCCTGTGGAGATTACGATTACGGCGGGTTTTGGGGCTGAGGTTGGAGACGGAAAGTCGGCCGGTATATAGGGGGCGTCAGGCGCGGATGTTGCGGAGGAAGTTTGATTAGTTCGACTTGCATTTACAGTACTTGCGTTTGCCAGTGCCATTGCGATATGAGGCGCCATAGTTTCGTTGGAGATAACAAAAGAGGCGTCTTTGACGATATAGAGCAGTTCTATGAGCGAGATTTTTCCTACGGCGTCGGTAAACGAGGCGTTGTCTGCAAGGTCGGACGGAAAATGTTTTTTAAATTCTGCGGCGTCGTTTAATTCGCTTTTTCCGCCGCACAAGACTATGTGAAAGCCGTATTTTGAATGAAGGTAGCGGGCGGTTTCGGCAAAGTATTCGGGCGGCCATTTTCTGTGCTTAACGCTTGCGCCGATAAAAAACGCGGCGTAAGGAGAGGAAATTCTTAGTTTTGATTTTAAATCGGCAATGCCGGAAAGAGCAGGGGCGGACGAGCGGTCGGCGGGGTGCGGCGGCAGATTTATAAAAGGACGATTTAAACTTATTTCGGCGCTTATTTTTTCGGCTGCGGTTTCAGAAAGCAGTTTTTCAAAGAAATTTTTATTTTTATAAAATTCAAACCGGACGTTTTCGACGTCGGGGATTAATTCGTTATAAATTTTTTCGAGGATTTTATTCTTATACGGTTTTGTAAAGCTGGGGAGCCTGATACTTCCGATTTTCTTGTCGGCTTTTATAAGAAAAGCTAAATCGTTATCGGCGTTAAAAAATTCCCTGCTGAAAGGATGAATAAGGATGTCGTATTTAACGGCGGTTATTTCCTTGAATTTTTTGTATCTGTAAAAGAAATC
>JAJZJX010000005.1:70459-80599 GCA_021850985.1 bacterium | reverse complement strand
CGATAAAACCAAAACCTTTACTGTCGTTAAACCACTTCACTTTCCCTTGGTACCTCATACTTAACTTCTCCTTGAATCTTAAGCCGCTGCTTTAATAACGACGGCTTGTAAATTAATAATATCGGCTCTTATCTAAACAACTAGATAAAATAACCGTAATACAAAGTTTAAACTACTGTATAAATAATGTCAAGCTATTTTTTACCCCTTAATCCTGCAATAGAAATTATACCCGAAAAAAGGTGTAAGATTATTTTTTTTGCAAGCGTTTTTTTTCCTGCTATCTCCGTCACAAATTATTTACTGTATTTCCTTTGGCGGACTACTTCATAAGCGGCGACTGCAAAACTTACCGATGCGTTAAGAGAATTAACCCCGCGTTCCATAGGGATTTTTAAAATCCTGTCGCAGTTTTCGGCAGTAAGACGCCTTAAACCGCTGCCTTCAGAACCTACTACCAATGCCAAAGGCAGGTTGAAATCCATATCGTATATAGTATCTTCAGCATCGCCGGAAAGACCTGCTACCCATATGCCTCGTTTTTTTAAATCCGCTATCGTTCGTGAAATATTTACTACGCGGACTACGGCGACGTAAAATAAGGCTCCCTGGGAAACGTAAGCCGCCGAAGATGTTATTCCTACGGAATTTGACTTAGGTATTATAATACCGGATACTCCGGCCCCGTTTGCAGTCCTGATTATTGAGCCGAGATTTTGAGGGTCGGTTATTTCGTCCAAAATTAGATAAAACGGTTTGCCGGTATTTTGTTCAGATTTATGCAATAAATTTTCGTAATCGGATTCAGAATATTCGGCGACTGCGGCTATGCCTTTTATAAAAGCTTCTTTGCCGAATTCCTGCAGGAAAGAGGCATCTTTTTTGGAATAAATATTTACATTTTTATCTTTTGCGGTATTAATAAAACTTTTATCCGCAATACCGCTTTTATATTTTTTTTCCGCAATATAAACGCTGCCGCCTTTTTTAATGCTTCCCGAAAGAATTGCCTCCCTGACGGTATTTACGCCGTAAACTATTAATTTCATATTTTTTGCATATTCATGTTGTCTTTTATATCGGCATAAATTTTATTAAACGCACCTACGGGATCTGCGGCTCCGGTTATTTCTCTGCCTACGACTATATAATCGGCTCCGGCGTTAAAAGCCTCGTAAGGCGTCATGACTCTTTTCTGGTCGTCTTTTGAATTATCGGCGCAATTCGTTATTATATTATCGCTTATTGTTTTAGTTCTTATGCCGGGCGTTACGGTTTTAAAATCGTTCCCGAACGTTTTTTTTATATTTAACGATTCGCGGGCTGAGCACACTACGCCGTCCAATTTTGAAATTTTAGCCAGCCGTGCTAAATGAATAGCTAAATCGGAAGATATACCCTCATTGCAAACGCCGCTTTCTTTATAATCGTAAAAAATTCCGTTTACATCGCCGTCCGAAAGGCTGGTTAAAACCGTAACGGCTATAATGTCGATATGCCTGCCGGCATATTCGGATGCTTCTTCGGCTGCTTTTTTTGCTGCGGACATCATTTCAGTTCCTCCGGAAGCATGCACGTTTATTATATCTGCGCCTAATTTACCCGCCGCTTTTACCGCTTTATAAACGGTATTAGGAATATCGTGGTATTTAAGATCTAAAAAAACTTTACATCCGCGGTCTTTGATAAATTTAACGCTTTTTTCTCCGCAAGAGGTAAATAGTTCAAAGCCGACTTTGTAAAAAAAAATTTTTCCTTCAAGTTTATCTAATAAATTTTTTACCGGTTTTAAATCGTCGTAATCTAATGCAATTATTATTTTATCTTTGAAATTGTCTGAATTTTTCATTTCATTTAATTTAATTTAGCTCCGCTATTCTTAATAACGTTCCAGCTTTTTAACAGTTCGTAAGCAAACCTGAATTGATTGTCTTTTTTGAAAAAGACTTTAAAGGTTTTATATTTATCCTTCTCCTGATTTGCTATATTTTTGTTTTCGGGATTTTTAAAATGATGCCTCAAGTCGACTTCCCTTAATTTTCTTAAAGGTTTTACGAATATAAAATCTTTAGAACTGTGAACGTAAAAATTAGGTATTACGCCGGTATCTTGAACGGATACCCCGTTCGGAAGAAAATAAAAAGCCGTGGTAAGCCCCATGCCGGTATCGTCGGGCAGCGTAAATATCGTCTGAACCGAACCTTTGCCGAAAGTTTTAGTGCCTACTACTATTGCTCGTTTATGCGCCTGCAAACTGCCGGAAGTAATCTCGGCGGCGCTTGCCGTTCCGGCATTAACCAGAACTGCTATAGGATAATCCGGCTGCAAATGTTTTCCAAGAGCGTAATATTTTACGTCTTGAGATTTTATTCTGCCTTTAGTATAAACTATAACTCCGCTCTTTATGAAATCGCTGCATACTTTTACGGCTTGATTTAACAATCCTCCTGGATTATTCCTGAGATCCAGGATAAGCCCTTTAATACCGTGCTCCTTAAGGTTTATAATCTTCAAAGCCTTCAAAAGCTGAGAATTGGTATGCTCCTGAAAACTTGAAATTCTGACGTATCCAATATGATGAGGAAGAATCATATATTTTACGCTTTTAAGCATTATTTTTTCTCTAGTCAGCACGAATGTTTTAGGTTTTTTAAATCCTTTTCTGTTTATTAAGAGCGTAACCGAAGTCCCTGCTTTTCCGTGCAAAAGCTTAACGGCTTTCATAATATTCATACGATAAGTCGAAATGCCGTTAATTTTTTCTATAACGTCGCCCGCTTTTATTCCTGCGTTTGCGGCTGGAGAACCGTCTATAGGCGAAATAATAACGACATATCCTTTTCGGGTAGATATTTTTACGCCTATGCCGATAAATTCGCCGGACGTTTCAGATTTCATCTGCCTGAATTCGCTTGGAGTAAGAAAATAGGTGTGGGGGTCAAGGGTGGATATCATGCCTTCTACTGCTCCGAATATAAGTTTTTTTGACGGTTCTTTTTTTATATAGTCGTTTTTTATCAACGCGTAAACTTTTGAAAACAGCCTTAAATTTTTAACGGTATTTGAATCAAATTTTTTAACGGCGGCTTTATGTACGGTTTTTACGGCGGCATAAACTTTTACACAATTTACGGAGACAGCTAAAATAAATAATACCGAAAACAAAAATATTAAGCGGCATTTTATTTGGGACATTCTTCACCTCTTTATTTTATTATTTGGAATATTACACCGCTGCCGCGGGATTTATTTTTCAAATTCTTAATCAATTTTATAACTTTACGTTTTAAAAGTCTATTCTTTTTATTATGTTTGCGCATATTCCCGCGTTTTTTAGACAGGTAGCCGTTATAATTTTTATCGTTATTTATTTTTAACGACTTTATATATATTTAAACCTGCTATCAGTTGTTTCAACCTTTTTTTCGAGTGTTTTACGCTGTTAACGTCGGCGATAAGGCTGTTTTTTTCTTTTTTTAAATATTTTTTTAATCTTAAAAATATATTTTTCCGTTTAATAAGTCGTAAAAGTTTTGTTTCTTCTTTTTTAAGTAAAATTTTTAACTGGTAATTTATTATAAAAGCATCGACGTCGTCTTTAAGCGGCATTATGCCGTCTAACCGGTACTCTTTATGGATAATAAAAATTTTTTCCGTTAAATCCTCTATTAACAGACCGTATTTCTTTATTTTCTTTTTTATTTTTTTTATCTGCGTTTCGTCTTTTTTAATCTTTTTTTTCAGGCTTTTTACTGCAGAATCTCTACGGGATATTTTAGAAGATATTAAGGATAATTCTTTTTTATAAAAAGTAAGACGTTTGATTACAGAACGGTATTTCAATCGCGTGCTTGTATTTGACCTATATGCGGCAGAATTACCGCTGCAATAAAAAGAAATAAATATCGGCAGCGCTAAAACGAGAAAAAACAATAAATTATTATTATTATTAATTTTTTTCATCTGTTAAAGATAAAATCCAGCCATCATTTTCAATTAACGTATTAAAATGATAGCTGGAGAAATTTGAATCTTTAGCCTTAGCTTTTTGCTTTTGCGGTTTTTGCAACTGCCTTTTTAGCTGCCTTTTTAGCAGGTTTAGCTGCCTTTTTGGTTACTGCCTTTTTAGCTGCTTTTTTGGTTACTGCTGGTTTTGCAGCTTTTGCCGGAGCCGCCGCTTTCTTTGCACAACCCGAAAATGCAAAAGCCGATATGACCAAGAACACTCCTAAAACTAATACTGTAAGCTTTTTCAAATTTTATCACCTCCTTTAACTTTTTTATTCTATTTTTAGTAGAGAATTTTGTCAAGAAAAATTTTAATTGCAAATAACGCAAAAAGGGCTCAAGGCAAAAAGCCTATAAGCCCTCAAATATAAAATATTCGGCCTTTTCTACGAAGCAAACCAAGACTTACCGCACTGCTTTCTTTTTAATATGCAAGTCCGTATAAAATCATCTGCTTAAGAGATCCCTGAATGGAACCGGGCATACCCATATGAGTCATAAAAGCCATCATACCTGCATCAGCGAAATAATATTTCATTCTCCACATTTCTCCAAGTATAGAAACGTCGGTATAATTTCCTGCCCTGTATATAAGTATTTCAACGGGATAAGACGGACTGTGGTCTATTCCTGGAAACTTATCGGAGGAAGTAGCCCTTGCGCCGCTGTCTATTTCTATTGAATGTCTTTCCGTCGAGTTTCTAGTGACGCCTATTTCTATAAATCCTATAGAAGGCTTTTCTATCTTGTAAACTAAATGCCATCCGCCGTTATTACGCCCTATACCCTTTAAAACTAAATCGGCTACTCCAAGCAGATTTGAATCGGTGCTTCCGGAATAGTTGGATATTTGATCAACGCTTCCGGGAAATGAGCCTCCGCCTATTCCGCCCGGAAACCTTCCTGTTCTCATAGGCCCATATTGCGTATTTGACGGCGTTCCGCCTATCGATTCCCTTATTATGCTTTTCAAATAGTTATTAACTTCTGCTGCATAAGCTACATAAGAATTACCCGAAAAAGTCCTTGCCAGCGCAGGTAAATTTACCATGCTAACGGTTACTCCCTGATTCGGCGTAGTATAAACGGCCACCCTTAAAGGCAGTCCAAAAGCTCCAAGAGGGTAGTTCCCGTTATCAACCATATATTTGTCGTAAACGCTGTTGGCTGCAACTATAACCGTTGAATGGTAAGAGTCTCCCGACGGAAGCGAAGTGTTAAATCTGCCTATAACCGTCCAATTATGAGCGTTCAAAGCGTTTTCTACTTTTTGCGTTACTGATGAAATGCTTCCCGGAACATTGACGGCAACCTTTGTAAACACCCCGTAATCAGCTGCATACACGCTGTCGGCGATTAAGAAAACCGATAGAAACGCAAAAACTAATAAAAACAAAAATTTTAACTTAACCAACTTCATAGCTTTTTTCATTACTTTTCCTCCATTTTTTTTAAAATGTTAATAAAATGATAAATTAATATTTATCATAAAATGTATACCTTGTCAATGAATTATTTTGACATAATTATTTTGGGTATTATTGATTTTTTAATAATTTTTAAATTTAAAAATTAGTTTCTTATATAGGTAAGTTTATAAATTTGGATTCTTTCCATCTTAAAAGAATCCAAAAGCGGTACGATAATTTACAGGGAAGTTTTTTAGTCGAGCAATAAAAAATAATAAATTAATGCAAACGCATTATTTATATATTATAAAAATTTTTTATATTATAAAAAGTAAAAAGATATACAAAACATATGCGGCAATATTAAAAAAAAATAAGGATTAAATCCCGCTTCCTATGCCGGTTTGTAATTGCATAGAAAGCGGTCTAAAAATTTTAAATTTCAAAACATTAGCTGTTTGCTTTGGGAGCTGCCGGAGCTTTAGGAGCTGCAGGAGCTTTGGGAGCTTTGGCTGCCGCTTTTTTAGCAGGAGCTTTAGCAGCTTTAGCTTTGGCTGCCGCTTTTTTAGCAGTAGCAGCGGGAGCTGCCGGAGCTTTAGGAGCCGGTTTAGCAGCTTGTTTTTTTGCGCAGCCCGAAAATGCAAGCGCCGATACGACTAAAAACACTCCTAAAACTAATACTGTAAGCTTTTTCAAATTTTATCACCTCCTTTAACATTTTTATTCTATATTTTAGTAAAGAATTTTGTCAAGAAAAATCTTTATTTAAAAAAATTAATTGAAAAAAATATATAATATAATATTATATATATGATAATATGAAAACTTTTAATTTTCAAATAATAACTAAAGATTTTACTTTAGAAGAAAGCGCTGAATATCTTAGCGGAATAGCCGATGCCGCTGCCGGAAGTTCGGCTGACGTATTGCAGTTAAGAAATAAAAATATTTCATCGCGCAACCTTTACGATTGCGCAGTTTTTTTAAAAAAAAGGCTGGATAACTTAAATAAAGGGAGCAAAACACTGCTCATTATAAACGACAGACCTGATATCGCATACATTGCCGGCGCAGACGGAGTACACTTAGGACAGGAAGATTTCCCCGCGGATAGAATTAAGAAGTTTTTTCCGAATTTAATAGTAGGCGTCAGCGCGGAAAATGTAAAGCAGGCGCAAACTGCGCAAAAAGACGGAGCCGATTATATAGGCGCCGGACCGGTATATGCGACCTCTTCCAAAAAGGATGCAGGAGACGTAATGGATAAAGAAATTTTTAAAGCAGTCTGTTCCTCCGTCGATATACCCGTTATCGCAATAGGCGGCATTACGGAAGACAATATAGAAGAACTTGCGCTTTTAGGAGCAAGCGGAGCTGCAGTAATCGGCGCGGTTTCAAATGCAGACGATCCGCTGTCGGCGGCAATAAATTTTAGAAAACATATCGACAAATTTTTAAAATATAGAATAAGAAAATAGAGGATTTATATTTGATAGAATTTAGCCACGTTTATAAAAATTACGATAAAAATTATATTTTAAGAGACTTAAATTTTACCGTAAACAAAGGGGAATTCATTTTTATTACCGGACATTCCGGAGCAGGTAAAACTACTACGCTAAAAATGCTTATTGCCATGGAAAAACCTACGCACGGCGCGGTAAAATTTATGGGAACGGAGATTAACGAAATCAAAAAACGCGAGATACCTTTTTTAAGAAGAAAAATAGGATTTGTTTTTCAAGATTTTAAGCTGCTTCCGAAAAGAACGGTATTTCAGAACGTAGCGCTGGGACTTGAGGTTTCAGGCGTTTTCGGAGACGTTATAACGAAAAACGTTTCTGAACTGCTTAAAGCCGTCGAGCTTTATACAAAAAAAGACGAGTATCCGCTAAGCCTTTCGGGCGGCGAACAGCAAAGGGTCGCCATAGCAAGAGCTCTCGTGCAGAATCCGCAGGTCCTGCTTGCGGACGAACCTACCGGAAACTTAGACGAGGAAACCTCTAAAATCATAATAGATATAATAAAATCTTTCAACAATAAAGGCACTACGGTAATGCTGGCTACTCACGATAAACATCTAATAGCCGATACGGGCAGGGCAAGGGTAATTGATATCACAAAAGCTTAAATATTTAATAAATTATTTTAAAATTGCGTTCTTAAATATTAAATCTAATATTTCCGGGAACTTTTTTGCTTTTTTAATTATGTCCTTTTCGTTTTTCATAATGCTTTTTTTTCTTCTGTGTTATGCAAATATTTATAATTACATGAATATTTTTCAAAAAAACAGCGTTATGATCGTTTTTTTGAAAAGCGGCGCAGGCAAAAAAAACAGGCAGAATATAATTAATTTTATAAATAAAATCAACGGAATTAAAAAAATTAAATATTACGGCAATAAATCTTCAATGAAATTTTTATCTAAAAGATTAAAAAATCTTAAATCTGTTTTAAAAAACATAAATCCCAAGGTAATGCCTTCATTTATCAAAATTCATTTTAAAAAAAGCGCGGTAAGCTCTATTTTTTTAAGCAATATTTATCTTAGACTGACTTCGCTTAAAGGAATTAAATTAGTTTACTATAACAAAATGCTTGAAAACAAAATAATACAGTTTATGTTTTTTACTAAAGTCATAGGTTTTATCCTATTTTTATTCCTGTTAATTCTGTCGGTTTTTATATCATACAGTGCAATAAAACTTATTATATTGCGCAAACAAAACGAAATAGAAATACTCAGGCTTATAGGGGCTACCGACCGCTATATAAGAATACCTATGTTTATAGAAGGCGAGATAGGTACCGTTTTAGCTTTTTTAGTTTCTATCTCGCTGCTTTATTTAATTTATAAAATATTTATATTTTACGGGTTCGACGGCTTTCTAAAATTTTTTCATATACGAATAATTTTTTTAAACGCAACCCAGATTGCTGTCGTATTTTTAATTGCATTAATATCCGGTATTGCAGGGACTTATTTATCTTCTCGGAAATTCTTCTGATTATTTGGTTTAAATTGGAGAGGCTATATGCCGGTTATTTCTTTTAATAACTTAATATCTACGTATTTTTCTATATTATCGGATAAAATGTTAAAACTTTCGTTTTTAACGTCGGCATAATCAAAACTGTTGCTATTTAAGGCTTGACCGCAATTTTTGTTTTTATTAAGTTTGTTTGCGGCGTCTTCTAAAAAATCCCTAAATATTTTATTTGAAAACAATCCATGAACGTATGTTCCTATTTTTCTTCCGTCTGACGAAATAAGAGATAAAACTTCATTTTTTGATTTATGCGAAAATTCCAAATCGCTTTTATCGCCATAATTATCAAAATTTACCGGTTTAAACAATAAATGTAAAAAACTTTTGAAGTTCTTGCAAGAATCAAAACTATCAATTACATCATCCTTTAAAAAACTTCTTCCGTTATGTATCTCATATCCCTCAATAATATTGCCTTGAAAATCATAATTTCGTTTAACCGTTATTTTTTTTTGCAGCAATATCGTTTCAAGGTCAAAAAAACCGAAACCGCCGACAGATTCTAAATTCTCAGAACTTTCAAAAGACTCAAGTTTATGAGGGTCTTTTATTATGCTTCCCATTATCTGAAAGCCGCCGCAAATTCCTAATATGATACCTTTATTAAGCTTTTCGAATCTTTTTATATAATCAAAAATACTGGATTTTTTTATTTGTATCATATCTGAAACTGTAGATTTGGTTCCAGGAATTATTATAATATCAAAATTAGCGTCTTCACTTTTAGGAACTGTATCAAAAAAAACGACACTAAATCTTTCATCAAAAAAAAGAGGATCAAATTCGTTAAAATTTGAAATATGTTCTAAACGAATTATCCCTATTTTAATTTTTTCTATATTTTCATTGTATATATTCGACCTGTTTGCATTATTTTTAAGATTTAAACTATCTTCGGCTTCTATGTGAAGATTTTTAATATAGGGAATTACGCCTATACAGGGTATCTTTAAACGTTTTTCTATCTCTTCTATGCCGGGTTTCAGAATAGAAATATCGCCCCTGAATTTATTTATTATAAAGCCTTTGACCAATTTTTTCCATTTAGGTTTCAGGAGTTTTACGGTTCCGTATAAAGAAGCAAAAACACCCCCTCTTTCGATATCTGCGATTAAAATTACCGGTATATTATAAATTTCGGCAAAACCCATATTGGCGATATCATACTTATAGAGATTTATTTCAGCTGGACTTCCTGCGCCTTCCGCTATAACGAGTTCGTTGCGTTCCGTTAAAAAATCGAAAGATTCGGCGGCTTTTTTTAAAAAAAAACTTTTTTTGCCGTTGTATTCTTGAAAATTCATATTGCCGAAATGTTTTCCGTCCAGAATAAGATGCATCTCCGTATCGGAAGAAGGCTTTATTAAAATAGGATTAATCTGCTTCAGCGGTTTTTTAAAAGCGGCTTCGGACTGTACCGCTTGAGAAACTGCAATTTCGGAACCGTCTTCCGTAATAAAACTGTTAAGCGACATATTCTGGGATTTAAAAGGCGAGCAGTTTACCCCTCTGTTTGCAAAATACCTTAAAAATCCGGCGGTCAAAACGCTCTTGCCGGCGGAGCTAGACGTTCCCTGTATCATAATATATTTAGATTTCATTTTTCTATTAGCAGCCTTTTTAATCTTTTTTTAATGCACGCACTTAATTTTCAGCATGAGAAAAAGGCG
>JAJZJX010000005.1:0-70449 GCA_021850985.1 bacterium | reverse complement strand
CCCCCCCCCCCCCCCGACTTTACGGCTTTTAAAAATGCTTCGACTACTTTAGGATCGAACTGTGTTCCGGAATTTTTCTTGATTTCTTCCAGCGCCGTTTCAACCGAAAGAGCTTTTCTGTATGGCCTGTCGGTAGTCATTGCGTCGAAAGTATCGACTACCGCTATAATTCTTGAGGCTATAGGTATATCTTCGCCGGAAAGGCCGAAGGGATAGCCTTTGCCGTCGTATCTTTCCTGATGGTGAAGAACGTCGTTAGCAATATGGCTTAAAAACTTTATTTTTTTTAGCATATTATAGCCTATTTCAGGGTGTTTTTTAATTTCTTCGTATTCTTCGTCCGTAAGTTTGCCCTGCTTATTTAGTATTGAATCTTTTATCCCTATTTTCCCGACATCGTGCATTGCCGCCGCATATCTTATATTTTTAATTTCGTTAGGACTTAGCCCAAGCTCTTTGGCTACCATAACGCCGTAGTCTATAAGCCTGTCGCCGTGGGTTCTCGTATATGTATCCCTCGCTTCTATAGCTTCGGAAATAGAGCTTATAGTTTCAAAATGTTCTTCTTCAATATAGTTGAGCGTTTGGGCGTTATAAACCGCAACGGAAATTATGCTTGAAATATTTGCTATAAAATCGATAGTTTCCATTGAATATTCCATTTTTGTTTTTCCTAAAAGAAAAATAAGACCGAGGAAATCTTTATCGGTTTTAAGGGGAATAGCAATAAAAGTCTTTTTAGAAATATCTTTTAAAAAACAGTCGCAAGGCGGATTTTTATCGCTTCCGGAAACCGAATCTTCTTCATAATAATTTATGGTCGGATAATCCGAACTTACGGTTTTTAAACATTTGCAATCGTTTAATTTCAATGTATCGTGACCGGAAAACGTAGCATCAATGCCGTAAGAGTTAAATAATTTTAATGAAATGTTTTTAAAGAAATCGCAATCGTTGCATTTTTGAAGTATTTTATTTTCCGGAGGACATTTTACGAAAGGGCAGCTGAATTCCGTGATATTATAACAGTTAATACTTCCGCCGTAAATAGAACATCCGGTCATATTGCAGTTAAAAAATTCATAACAGAATTTATTTGCATCTTTATTATTGTCTTTAAGATATACAAGGACGGAATCAGTTTTTGTATAGCTTATAAGCCTTTTTATAGAGTAATCGATAATACTGGTAAGGTCTAAAGACGAAGATACTAATTTTGAAATTTCTAACAGATCCGATATTTTGCGGCTTTCTTCTTTTTGTCTTAAGTATAAAAGATTTGCATTTTCGTAAAGCGTCAGGCTGTATATGAAAATACCGCCCAGCATTGCGATAAACTTGGCTATTTTTACTTCTTCTTCCGAAAATTCATATATTTCCTTACCGTATATATTTAAAGCGCCTAAAACTAACGATCCCGCATAAATAGGAACGCTGAGCATAGACGACATTCCGGTAAACTGTTTTTCAAGCTCATAGTATATATCCGATAAATCTGTTTTTAAATTCGAACTGACCAAAGATTCGCCGTTCTCTATAACCGAGCCTATCAATCCTTCGCCGAGCAATATTTCTAAATCTTTCTTTATAAATTTTCCGTCCTGATAGTAATTTACGCAGTTTATTTTTTCGGTATCCTCGTTGAGCATGAAAATCGTGACTATATCGCTCTTTATGAATTTAGAGGCTGTTATCGAAATTTTTTCATATATCTCTTCTCTTGAATTTTTAGAAATAAGGTCTTTTGAAAGAAAATAAGCAATATCCGGATATTCTACCATAAAGTAATAAAACGTTATTATTGAATATTAATGAATTTAAAATTTAGAAAACTTTTCGATTCTTTGGTTTCTTAAATCTTCCCCTTTGTATTTTTTTAATTCGTTTATATTTTCTAAGACTGCTTTTTTTAAATTTTCGGCGGCAAGTTTATGGTCCCTGTGCGCGCCGCCGAGAGGTTCCGCTATAATGCCGTCTATGACTTTGGAATCGTTAAGCAGGTCTTTTGCGGTTAATTTCAAAGAATTCGCCGCTTCTTCCGTTTTAGAAGTATCTTTGTATAAAATAGAAGCGCATCCTTCAGGCGATATAACGGAATAAACGGAATATTCCATCATTAAAACCCGGTTGCCCGTTCCAAAAGCAAGAGCGCCTCCGCTTCCGCCTTCTCCTATAATTACCGACACCACGGGAACGTTAACGTTTAATAATTCATATATCGTTTCCGCTATTGCCTCCGACTGTCCTCTTTCTTCCGCGCCTAATCCTGGATATGCTCCCGGAGTATCTATCAGGGTGACGATAGGAATTTTATACCTGTCGGCAAGCTTAAAAAGTCTTTGCGCCTTTCTGTATCCTTCCGGATGCGGCATACCGAAATTTCTGCACATTTTATCTTTAGTATTCCGCCCTTTCTGATGACCGACTATGAGCACCCGTTCATTATTCATAAAGCAGAATCCGCCTACCACCGCTTTGTCGTCCATAAACCGCCTGTCGCCGTGAAGTTCCATAAAATTTTCCGCCGCCGTTTCTATATAATCCATAGCGTAAGGTCTCAGCGGATGCCTTGAAAGCTGAGTAATCTGCCAGTTGTTTATATTTTTAAAAATATCTTTTATAAGTTTTTCTTTTTTAGTTTCAAGGTTTTTAATCTCGTCTTCTACGTCGGCGAATCCTCCAAGATTAAAAGTTTTAAGCTCCTCTATCTTCTGTTCGAGTTCTATAACCGGTTTTTCAAAATCCAAATACTGTAAAGCCATGATAATATTTTATATTTTTTTACTTATTATTATTATTTTATTTGCTTGCTAAATGTAACTCTTTTATTTTTGCTTTTTATTATACCATCTATTAAATAATATTCAAGTAATTAGATAACGGATTGGATTTCAATAAAGATTTGTTTACCGCAATGTTTTCTCCAAGGGTTATGCTGTATCCGGAAATTCTGAATATTACCTTATCGTTTCCTTTAGCTTCGGAAAAACTTTTTTTAATTTCCAAAAGCATTTTTTTAAATTCGTCGCCGTCAAGCATAACAACATTGTCTTTGATTTCTATAATACATGCCTCTCCTGCGGGTTTTACCGGAGGCTTAACTTTTACGGCATCCAGCAGTTCTATGCTTTCGCCGACAATTTTAATGCCCATATCGGCATCTCCGTTAATTAAAGCAGTGTCTTGCCCAGCATTTTCAGTTAATGCGTTATCTTCCTGTTTATACATACCGCTTTCGTCGGATGCATCTACTTCGGATAAATTTTCGTCATCCGCCGCCTGTATTCCTTTGCCGTTTAAAACGGACAGGTCTAAACCGGAAAAATCTATCCTCCCAGTAATAATTACAGGTTGATTGGTAGATAAAACGTCTTCGTATTTTAAAAAACTTTTTGGAAAAAATACGGTTTCTATATTCGAATTATTGTCGTTTAATATAAAAGAAGCCATTTTATCGTTGTTTTTAGTCTTACGGACTTTAAGCTGATTTATTACTCCGACGACTTTATATGCGGCATCCTGCGGTATTTTTCCTTTTGCTTCTATATATTCCCTTACTATATCTGCTACCGGTTTTATTTTGAGAAGTTTTAATTTTTCTTCATAGCCGTCTAAAGGATGTCCCGACAGGTAAAAACCGAGCGACTCTTTTTCAAATGCAAGAATGGATTTTATATCGTCTTTTTCTCCTGACGCCGTTAAATAGGAATCGTTTTTTCCGGCATCGAAATCTATGCTTTCCGATGGCGAACCGAATAAATCGGCCTGACCCGAATCCTCTTTTTCTCTTTTGCGGATAGATTCTTCCATTACGGATTCAAGATTATCGAGCATCCATTTCCTCGATTCTCCGCCTATATCTAAAGCGCCGCTTTTAATCAAGTTTTCTATCGTCCTTTTATTAACCTTTCTCGTATCGACTCTTGAACAAAAATCCAACAAGTCTTTAAACGGCTTATCGGAGCGCGCCTGCAAAATAGAATCTATTGCGGCTTTACCTACGTTTTTTACGCCGCCCAAACCGGTTCTGATAGCCAATTTTACTTTATTTGACGCAATTTCGCCGTTTTTATTTTCGGAACAGTTTTCGACGGTATCGCAGCCGCATTTTTTTTCTACTATAGCAAACCTTTCTGACGATTCGTTCACCGACGGAGGCAATATTTCGCAAGCGTTTATTCCCGATTTTGCTTCGTTTATTATTTTGGTCAGTTTATCGGTATTATTCATTTCGCTGGATAAAAGCGCTGCGGTAAAATGCTCTTTATAGTTAGCCTTTAAATATGCAGTCATATATGCAATGTATGCGTAGGCGGTGGAATGTGATTTATTGAAACCGTATTCGCCGAATTTTACTATAAGCGAAAAAATCTTTTCTGATTTCGTTTCTTCTATGCCGTTTGCTTTGCATCCGCTTATAAACTTATCTTTCATCTGGTTGATAAGATCGGTCTGTTTTTTTCCGACGCCCTTTCTTAAAACGTCGGCTTCTCCCATCGAAAATCCGGCAAGATTGGTAGCCACCCTCATTATCTGCTCCTGATAGAGCATTACGCCGTAAGTTTCATGCAGAATATCCTTAAGCGACGGATGAATATAATGTATTTTAGCTTTGCCGTGCTTAGCCTTAATAAAATCGTCAACCATGCCGCTTCCGAGAGGTCCAGGCCTGTAAAGTGCTACGAGTGGAATTAAGTCGTCGAAAGAATTTGGAATCAATTTCTTTATCAATTCTTTCATGCCGGAACTTTCTAACTGAAAGACCCCTGTCGTGTCTCCCGCCGCCAGCAGTTTAAACGTCGCTTTATCGTTTAAGTCTATGTCGTATATATTAAAATCTTTATCTTCTTTAAATCCGCCGATTTCCCCTTCCCGTTCCCTTTGCAGTCTTTTAAGCGATTTTGTTTCGTTAATAAGCTTTATAGCCTCGTTCATTACGGTAAGCGTTTTTAATCCCAAAAAGTCGAACTTTATAAATCCGAGTTTCTCTAAATCGGTTCCGGTATATTGAGTAGTAATAACGTCCGTTTCTTTGGTGCCTTTATATAAAGGCATATAACTGTTTATAGGTTCGTTCGATATGACGACTCCGGCGGCATGCGTGCTTGCATGTCTGGCAAGTCCTTCCAATCTTTTTGCTATTTCTATCAGTTTCTTTACCTTGGGGTTTGTTTCTATTAAATTGCGGAGCTTTGGTTCTTCTTTTATTGCGTTTTCTAAAGTAATTCCCAGAGTATTCGGAACTAATTTTGCGATCTTATCGACCTCGGCATAAGGCATATTCAAAGCTCTGCCGGTATCCCTGATAACGGCTTTTGCAAGCATGGTACCGAAAGTTATTATCTGCGATACCTTTTCCTCGCCGTATTTATGCGCCACGTATTTAATAACTTCGTCTCTGCCGTTTATGCAGAAATCGGAGTCTATATCAGGCATGCTTATTCTTTCCGGATTAAGAAATCTTTCAAACATTAAGTCGTATTTTATGGGGTCTATTTCCGTAATTTTAAGACAGTAAGCGGCTAAGCTTCCGGCGGCGGAACCTCTTCCCGGACCTACCGGTATGCCATGCTCTTTAGCATATTTTATAAAGTCGGAAACTATCAAAAAATATCCCGCAAAATTAGATTTTTTAATAACTTCTATTTCCATGTCCAATCTTGCTTTGTATTCGTCTTCTCTTTGAGCATATGATTCAGCGGCTGTTTTAGCGGGATTTTTTATAAAAATTTCCTCGAAACCTTCCCTTGTTTTTTTCTCGAAGTAATCGGCGGCGTCAAAATCTGCGGCGTCTGCTGTTTCCGTCTCCTGAATCGATAGATTAGTTTGATTATTGGCATCAGATTTATTTACTGCTATTTCTGCGTCTAAAGCTGCTTTTGCATTTTTTAGTTTTTCGGCTTCGTTTCCGGGCTTAAACTGCGGAAAATAGTGTCCGCCCTTTAATTTAAAAGAAAAATTGCACTTATCGGCGACCAAAAGAGTGTTAGATATAGTTTCCGAAGGATAGCGGGCAAAGATTTCTTTCATCTCTTCCTGCGATCTGAAATATAAGTCTTTAGTAGAAAATTTTAATCTGTCTTTGTCCTCGACGGTCTTTCCCGTCTGTATGCAAAGAAGCACGTCGTGAGCTTCATAGTCTTCTTTAAGGAGATAATGGCAGTCGTTGGTAGCCGTTAAAGGCACGCCGTATTTTTTAGAAAGCTCTATCAATCCGTCATTGGCGGTAAGCTGTTCTTCCATGCCTTGAACCTGCATTTCTAAATAAAAATCGTCTTTAAAAATATCCAAATAAAACTTAAGGCTTTCTTCTGCGGAATCAAATCTTCCTTTTACTATTTCATAAGGAATTTCGCCTTTAATGCAGGCGGACATAGCTACCAAGCCTTCGCCGTGATCTTTTAATATATTTTTGTCGATTCTCGGCTTGTAATAAAATCCGTCTATGTAGGACATAGAAACTAATTTGGAAAGATTTTGATAACCGGTATCGTTTTTTGCAAGAAGAATAAGGTGATTATAAAATTTTTCGTTTGCGTTTTTAAGCTTCATATCGGATTTAGAAATATACATTTCGCATCCTATTATAGGTTTTACGCCTTTTTTAACGGCTTTTTCGTAAAATTCTATCGCCCCGAACATATTTCCGTGATCGGTTACCGCAACGGCAGGCATATTGAATTCTATAGCTTTATTTACTATATCGTCTATTTTAATTGCGCCGTCTAAAAGACTGTAATGCGAATGAAGATGTAGATGAACAAAATCGCTCATTATAAACTTACTCCGTTTTTATTACTATTTTTATTCCCATTCGGAAAAGGTGTCAGATTAATTTTTTGCAAATATTTTTTTTGTTAATTGACGTTATTTGTATGCAAAAAAATAAAATCTGATACCTTTTCCTTATATTATTGTTATATATTATGTTTTTGTTTACTTTACTTTACTTTATTCCCATTCTATAGTCGAAGGCGGTTTTGAAGTGATATCGTAAACCACCCTGTTAACGCCTTTAATTTCGGAAATTATCCTTGAAGAACAAGCTCTTAATATATCGTAATCCAACTTTGCGAAGTCGGCGGTCATTCCGTCCACGGAAGTTACCGCGCGAAGAGCCACTACAGATTCGTAACTTCTTTTATCCCCCATTACGCCTACCGTTTTTACCGGCACGAGTACCGGAAAAGACTGCCAAATTTTTTCGTATAATCCCGCCGCTTTTATTTCCTGAGTAACTATAGCGTCGGCTTTCTTTAAAATATCGAGATTTTTTTTGTCAACCGCCCCTATTATTCTTATAGCTAACCCCGGACCCGGGAACGGCTGCCTGTTAATTATTTCTTCAGGAATTCCTAATTTTTTGCCGATAACGCGGACTTCGTCTTTAAATAATTCTCTTAAAGGTTCTATTAATTTTAGATTTAATTTTTTTGGAAGACCGCCGACGTTGTGATGGCTTTTTATTACGCTTGAAGCTCCGAACACTTTAACGGATTCAATTACGTCCGGATAAAGCGTTCCCTGCACCAAAAAATTCACGTCTTTAATCTTTTTCGCTTCTTTTTCGAATATTTCTATAAAAAGCCTGCCTATAATTTTACGTTTTTTTTCAGGATCGGTAACGCTTTTAAGCTCTTTTAAAAATAAAGCCGAAGCGTTGACTAATTTTACGTTAAGATTAAGATTTCCCTTATAATACTTCATAACCGATTTCGCTTCCGATTCCCTTAAAAGTCCGTTATCGACGAATATGCATTTAAGATTGCCGCCGATAGCCCTGTTAGTTATAACCGCCGCTACCGTAGAATCGACCCCTCCGGAAAGAGCGCATATAGCTTTTGCTCCGCCGGTTTTTTCCTTAATTTCCGCAACTTTATCGGATATAAAATCTTCAAGTTTCCAGTCGCCTTTAACGCCCGCTATTTTAAACAAAAAATTATTTAATATATCGGTTCCGCATTCGGTATGGACTACTTCCGGATGAAACTGCAGTCCGTAAAATTTTTTTTCCAAATTTTCAAATGCCGCCGTATCGCATGTTTCCGTCTGAGCCGTTATTTTAAAGCCTTTGGGAATTTTCACTATGACGTCGCCGTGGCTCATCCATACCAAGCTAGATTTGCCGCATCCGTTTAAAAGGTTGCTCTTATTAAGTATTTCAAGTTTAGAATGACCGTATTCGCGGTTTTTAGCCGGCTTGACTTCTCCGCCGAGAAGATGCGCCATAATCTGCATACCGTAGCATATGCCTAAAAAAGGAACGTTTAATTTAAATAAATCTTTAGAAATTACGGGAGCGTTTTTATCGTAAACCGAAGACGGTCCGCCTGAAAGTATAATTGCGTCTGCGCCGTATTCTTTAATTTTGCTTAACGGCGAATTATAAGGATATATCTCGCAATAAACATTGCTTTCTCTTATTTTTCTTGCAATAAGCTGCGTATATTGAGATCCGAAGTCTATAATCAGTATTTTAGAATTTGAATTAAAATTAGAATTTATTCCCATTATATATTAATCTAACCTGTAATTAGGCGCCTCCCTTGTTATAATGACGTCGTGAACATGGCTTTCCTTAAGTCCCGAAGAAGTTATCTTGATAAATCTTGTTTTAGTTCTAAGCTCCTGAATAGAACGGGCTCCGCAATATCCCATTCCGGCTCTTAAACCCCCCATAAGCTGATTGACTGAATCGGACAGACTGCCTTTATAAGGAACCCTGCCTTCGATGCCTTCCGGTACGAATTTGGATTCGTCCTTTATATGCGATTGAAAATATCTGTCTTTTGAACCGCTGACCATTGCGCCGAGCGACCCCATACCCCTGTAAACCTTATAGCTTCGTCCCTGATAAATTATGGTTTCTCCGGGGCTTTCTTCCGTACCGGCAAAAAGGTTTCCTATCATAACGGAGTTTGCCCCTCCGGCTATCGCTTTAGAAATATCCCCCGAAAATTTTATGCCTCCGTCCGCTATTACGGGAACGCCGTTTTTATCGAAAACTTCCGAACATTCGATTATGGCGGATAATTGCGGAACGCCGACGCCTGCAACGACTCTGGTAGTGCATATGGAGCCGGGACCTATGCCGACTTTTACGGCGTCAACTCCGGCATCTACCAGAGCTTTTGCGGCATCTTTAGTAGCGATATTGCCTGCTATTATATCCATTTTATAACGTTTTTTAAGATATTTTACCATATCTATGACGCCTTTTGAATATCCGTGCGCCGTATCGATTACTACGGCATCAACTTCGGATTCGGCGAGCGCCGCAACTCTTTCCTCCGTATCCTTGGCAATGCCGACGGCTGCCGCTACCCTGAGCCTTCCGAGAGAATCTTTGCAGGAATTAGGATATTTTCTAATTTTTTCTATATCCTTTATAGTTATAAGCCCTTTTAAATTATAATCGTCGTCAACGACCAAAAGTTTTTCTATTTTTTTTTCGTGAAGCGTTTTTTTGGCTTCTTCAAGAGTAGTCCCGACCGGAACGGTAACGAGATGCTCTTTAGTCATGACGTCGGCGACTTTTTCGTCAAGGTTGACCGAAAACCTTAAGTCCCTGTTCGTAAGTATTCCTACTAATTTATCCCCTTTTACTACCGGCACGCCGGAAATCATAAATTTTTTCATAATATCCAAAGCTTCGGATATTTTATCGTCTGGATTTACTTTAACCGGATTAGTTATCATACCGCTTTCGGATTTCTTAACCCTTTCGACTTCGGCTTTCTGCTGCTGAACGGTCAGATTTTTATGAATTACGCCTATGCCGCCTTCGCGTGCAAGCGAAATTGCCGTTTCGGCTTCGGTAACCGTATCCATAGCCGCGCTTACCAAAGGGATATTAAGATCTATATTTCTTGAAAATTTAGTCTTTAAATCCACGTCTTTCGGAAGTATTTCCGAATAATCGGGTACTATCAAAACATCGTCGAAACTGAGCGATTCCGCAATAATCTCTTTCATTTTAAATTTCCCTCTTTATTATTTAACTTATAAGTCCTTCCAGCAGTCCGCATTCCGAAACGGTAAAACCGGAAACTTCAAAAAAATCCATACTCTTTAACATTATTGCCGCTCCGGCAAGAACAAGGTCTTCCCTTCCGGCTTCAACGCCGGCAATTTTCAGCCTGTCGGATATTTTTGAAGCGGCAAATCTTTTGTAAATTTCGGCGGTTTTTTCTCTGCTAACGAAATAACCGTGCACTTTAAGCCTGTCATAGCTTTTCATATTTAAATCGACCATCGCAATGGTAGTCGATGTTCCGGCAGTTCCAAAAAGTTTTGGCATTGTTGACATAGTTTGCGTTGCTGACATAGTTGACTTTGCTGAGCCAGTTTGCGTTGTTGCCGATTCAGTTTTAAAAATGTAGCCGGTTTCTTTAATTTTGGTTTTTAAAAAATTTAATTTTTGCTCTATTCGGCTTTCTAATTCCTTTAAATTTTCTTCAGACACTGGGTCGGTTTTAATAATTTCTTCCGTAAGATGCACTACTCCCATATTCAGACTGTATTTCCACAAAGGCGACCCGTTTTTAACGCAGACGTATTCGGTAGAGCCGCCCCCTATGTCTATGGAATAAAATTCGTTAATACCGTTAAAACAATTGGAAATTCCTTTTAAAGTTATTAAAGCCTCTTTTTCGCCGCTAATAATTTCAAGTTTAAATCCGAATTCGTTAAAAATTGCATCCTTTATGTCTTTAGCATTGGGAGCATCCCTTAATACGCTTGTGCCGGTTATGACTACATTCTCCGGCTTTATTCCGTAATTTTTAATTTTTTCCAAATAAACCTTTAAAGCATCTTTAAGCCTGTTTATCGAATTTTGGGTAATTACTCCTTCTTTTTTAAAATTTTCGCCCAGCCTGATAATTTTCATATCCACGCAATCGGGGCTTAAAAAATTGCTATTCGGCCCTATTACAAGACATCTTATAGTATTAGTGCCGATATCTATTGAAGCTTTAAATTTGTCGTCTGAGACGGAGTTTAAAACCAATCTATTCTCCCCTATAATTTTTAACGTATTTAACGTAATTATTCGCAGACTCCCTTATCGAATCTATCTCTTTTTCGCTCAGATTTTTTTTGATTACGCCCGGCAGTCCCGCTACCAAAGAACCTTCGGGTATCACCGCATTTTCTTTAATAAGAGCGCCGGCGGCGATTATGCAGTTTTTTCCGATTTTTGCTCCGGTTAAAACTATGGCTCCTATTCCTATAAGACAGTTATCGCCTATTTCGCACCCGTGAAGATTGACGTTGTGCCCTATCGTAACGCCTCTGCCTATTATCAACGGACCGGTATCATGCTGGACGTGTAGAACGCTGTTATCCTGAACGTTTGTATTTTCGCCTATTTTAATGTAATGCACGTCGCCCCTGATAACCGAACCGTACCATATGCTACAGCCCCTTTCTATTTCCACGTCGCCGACTATTACGACGTTTTGAGACATATAGACCGTTTCGTCTATCTTGGGATATTTACCCATATAAGATTCTATTATCATAAATCCTCCAGCCGGTTCATATTTAATTTTTAAATTTATTTTTTAGTTTGATTGTTTAGTAGTATATTATATAACAATTTTGCAGAAAAGTCGGGATTTTTTTTGCAGATTTTTTTCGCAACTTGGACGCTAAATACCGGAAATGAGGTTTTTTGAAAGATATTCGGCTTGCTTTTTCGCTTCTATGACGTCTTCTATTGTTTCTAATTCGAAAGGTTTGTGTTTTTGCATTACCGATTCTACGTTTTGGGCAATTTCATTAAAAGATATTTTTCGATTAAGAAAGGAATTAACGAAAATCTCGTTAGATTCGCAAAAAACCGCCGGCATGCTCTTTCCTTCCCGCAAAGAACTTCTTGCAATATTTAAAAAAGGAAACTTTTCGTCATCAGGCGCAAAAAACTCCAGTTTTGCAATTTCGGTTAAATCTATCGGTTTCATGAGGTTATGAAAACGGCGAGGATAAGACAGGGCATAACCTATTGGACCTTTCATATCGGCATCTCCCATCTGCGCTATAACGGAGCCGTCCATAAATTCAACCATCGAATGAACTACCGCCTGAGGATGTATAACGACATCTATTTTATCCTCCTTAAAACCGAATAAAAAAGAAGCTTCTATTATTTCAAGACCTTTATTGGCGAGCGTGGAGGAATCTATCGTTATTTTTTTCCCCATCTTCCATTTAGGATGATTTAATGCCATATCGACGGTTATTTTATTGAAATAATTTTTGCCCTTGTCGTAAAAAGGTCCTCCCGACGCCGTAAGGATTAATTTTTTGACGTCCTGCTTAACTCCGCTTTTAAGGCACTGAAACAGAGCAGAATGTTCTGAATCTACCGGAATTATTTTGGCTTTATGCTTTTTAGCCGTTTTATTCAGAATATTGCCTGCCATAACCATGGATTCTTTATTCGCAAGCGCAAGGTCTTTGCCCGACGCAAGGCTCCTATAAGAAAGCAAAAGCCCCGCGGAACCGCTTATAGCGTTCAATACAACGTCGAATAAGCCGTCGGAAACCGCTTCATGCAGTCCTTCTTCGCCGAAAATCAATTTCGTCTTAACGCCTTTGACGTTTTTTAAACCTTCTTTAGCCTTAGCGCATTCCGTTTTTGAAGAAAGAACGCAGTATGCCGGTTTTAACTTTACAACCTGTTCTTTTAATTCCTGCGTAAAATGCCCCGCCGCAATACCTTTTACGGCAAGGAAATCCGGATATGACGCTGCTACGTTTACTGCATTTCTGCCTATAGAACCGGTAGAACCGGCAAGAAATATATTTCGCATAATATATATAATATATATTTATTTTTATTTTATTTTAAACAAAAAACCGAAATATAGTAAAAAAACGGGGCGGCAAGAATCAGGCTGTCTATTCTGTCTAAAATACCGCCGTGACCCGGAATTAAAGTCCCTGAATCCTTTTTCCCGCCCATCCTTTTAATTAAAGACTCGGTTAAATCGCCATACATTCCAGCTATTACGGCGATGGAAGACAAAATTATAAATGAAATCACGGTAAACTGCTGATACTCTTTTATAAATATTCTAAATATGAGTGCGGTAAAGACGGCGGCTAAAAAACCTATGACCGCCCCTTCTACGGTTTTTTTAGGGCTTAGAGACGGGATAAGCTTGTGCTTCCCGAAATGCCTGCCGCCGTAATAAGCAAAAATATCTGATGCCCATACCAGAATAAACAAAAGCAATATTAGGAGTCTGCCGCCCGGAATTTCAAAAATTTTAACGAGGAAAGATATTAGAAAGCCCGTATAAATTATAGAAAACAGATCTATAAATAAGGTTTTCCCAAAATCTTTCTTAAAAGTAAGCACGTTTTTTAAAAAAATTAAAAAAACGGAAAAAAATAAAATAAATATGAAAGCGCCGCTTTTTAAAAAAGCAAAAGAGAATGAGGTTAAAATAGCAAGCAATTCGGGGAGTATAAAGTATTTATATTCCGGCAGATCAAAAATAGAATATATTTCGTAAACCGAAAGCGCAGTCATAACGGCGGATACTATGAAAAATTCATATATATTCAGCAGAAAGATAGATAAAATTATAATTATGCCGAATATTATGCCGAATATAAATCTTTTAGGGTCGAAATTAGGTTTTTCCAAAACGCCTTGACCTTTTTTCGTAATTTTTTAATGCAATTATTAAATTTTTCCTTCTAAAATCAGGCCATAATGTTTTTGTGAAATAAAGCTCTGCATAAGCTGCCTGATAAAGCATAAAATTAGACATCCTTTCTTCGCCGCTCGTTCTTATTATAAGGTCCGGATCGGGAATGCCTGCCGTATAAAGATAATTAGAAAAAAGTTGACTGTTTATATCGTTTAAATCTATTGATTTTTTTTTAACGTCTTCAGATATTTTTCTAACGGCATTTAATATTTCTTCCTTGGAGCCGTAACTTATCGCAAGCGTCAAAGTCAGTTCAGAACCGTTTTTTGTTTTATCTACCGCCCTTAACACAGCCGTTTTTGATTTTTCCGGCAGTTTTTCTAAATTTCCGATAAAATTAAGCCTGATTTTATTTTTTATAAGATAAGGAAGTTCTATTTCTATATATTGCTCAAGAAGATCCATTAAATAATCTACTTCTTCTTCGGGTCTCTGCCAGTTTTCAGACGAAAAAGCATAAGCCGTAAGATATTTAATTTTATAATACATTACGCCTTTTACGACTGATTTTAAAGATTTTATTCCTTCGGCATGACCGTAAATTCTGTCTAAATTTCTTTTTTTAGCCCATCTGCCGTTTCCGTCCATAATAATAGCGATATGTCCGGGAAGATTTTTAAAAATCATACCTCTGATATTTCTTTTTCTTTACGCTTTGTAATTTCGTCTATTTCTTTAATAAAATTATCCGTCAAATCCTGCACTTTTTTTTGAATTTTAAAAGACTGGTCTTCCGATATATCCTTAGATTTTTCGGAAGATTTTATCTTTTCGTTAGCAAGTCTCCTGAAATTTCTGATTTCCTGTTTTATAGATTCGGATAGCTTACCGACCTGTTTTGTTATTTCTTTCCTTCTTTCCTGAGTTAAGGCCGGTATTATTATACTTATGCTTTTCCCGTCGTTTGACGGATTTAATGAAGGGTCGTATTTTTGTATTGCTTTTTCAATGGCAGGAAGAGAACCTGCGTCCCACGGATTTATAGTTATTATCCTGCTGTCGGGAATAGATATCGTAGCAAGCCTTATTATAGGAGAAACAGAACCGTAATATTCTACGTTTACCGCTTCTATTAATCCGGTAGATGCCCTGCCAGTCCTTATTTTTGCAAGTTCCGCCTTATAAGCCTCTATAGCATGGCTCATTTTTGTTTTTGTTTCATTGACAAATGCATTTTCGTCCATAACATAAGCTCCTGAATTAAATATTTGCCTTTGATATTATCGTTCCTATGGATTCTCCTTTAACCACTTTTAAAAGATTTCCTTTGCCGAGCAAATTAAAAACGACTATAGGCAGAGCATTGTCCATACATAAAGATATTGAAGTAGAATCCATAACTTTTAGATTTTTATTTAAAACGTCAATATATGAAAGCCTCTCGAACTTAACCGCTTCCCTGTTAATTAAAGGATCTTCCGTATATACGCCGTCTATTTTCGTGGCTTTCAATATAACGTCTGCATGAATTTCCATTGCCCTCAGCGATGCTGCGGTATCGGTAGTAAAATAAGGATTGCCCGTTCCGGCCGCAAAAATAACCACTCTTTTTTTTTCTAAATGGCGCAATGCCCTTCGGCGTATATAAGGTTCAGCAACCTGCTGCATAGCGATAGCCGTCTGAACTCTGGAAATTACGCCGTTATCTTCAAGGCTGGCCTGAAGGGCTAAGGCGTTTATGACGGTTGCAAGCATGCCCATATAATCGCCTTGAGTCCGTTCTATCCCTAAATCTTTGGAAGAGCTTCCGAATCCCCTGAAAATATTGCCGCCGCCTATAACTACGGCAATCTCGGCGCCCTCGGAAACTACGGATTTTATCTCCTGCGATACGAAATTGATTATCTCGGGATCTATTCCGCACTTGCTTTCTCCGGCAAGAGCTTCGCCGCTGACTTTTAAAAGTATCCTTTTATAGTTAAGACCCATTATTCACCAAGCTGATAACGAACAAACCTTTTTAAAATGATATTTTCGCCTAATTTAGCTATCTCGTTGTCAATAACGGCGGCTATATTTTTAGACGGATCTTTTATAAAAGCCTGCTCAAGCAGACAAACTTCCTGAAAGTATTTTTCAAGTTTGCCTTCTATTATTTTTTCTTTTACAGCCTGAGGTTTATCCATATTAGCAAGCTGTTCTCTGTATATCTCTTTTTCCTTAGCTATAACTTCGGGCTGAACTGCGTCTCTTTTTATATAAAGAGGGTTTGAAGCCGCAATATGCATTGCGATGTTTTTGGCAAGCTCCTGAAATTCGTTAGTTCTCGCAACAAAATCGGTTTCGCAGTTTATTTCTAAAAGAACGCCTATTCTTCCGCCTGCATGTATATAAGAAAATACTAAACCTTCCTTAGCTTCTCTGCCGGCTTTTTTCTGGGCTTTTGCCAAACCTTTTTTTCTAAGCACGTCTACCGCCTTTTCAAGATCGCCTCCGGTTTCGACTAAAACGTTTTTACAATCTACGAAACCTGCCCCGGTCATCTGGCGCAGACTTTTAACAAGTTCTGCGCTTATATTCTGCGTATTATCCAATTAATTTTTCCTCCCTGATATATAATATATATACTAAATAATATAATTTTAATATAATTTTGACTTATTTTAGTTGATTATTATGCTTAATATTGCAGCCTTTATTTAGTTTTTTTTGCTTTTATTTATATAGAAATATCTTCTTCCGCGGCCTGTCCGGCATTTTCGGGCTGCGGCGAAACGGCTGCGGCGAAAGTTTCTTCCGTTATAACTCCTTCAGGCAGAGGCTGTCCTTTCCCTTTTCCGGTTTTTTCTTCATAAACTTTTCTACCTTCTATAATAGCTTCGGACATAGTATTAAGAATGAGCTTTATTGCCCTGATGGCATCGTCGTTGCCTGGTATCATATAATCTACCAGTTCAGGATCGGCATTGGTATCGGCAATTCCTATAACGGGTATTTCAAGCCTTTTTGCTTCTTTTGCCGCTATTATTTCATGGTGCACGTCGACTATAAAAACGGCATCGGGTATTTTATGCATATCCCTGAGACCGTTAAGAACTTTCTGGAGTTTTACTATTTCTTTTTCCATCTTCGCCATTTCTTTTTTTGTAAACCTTGAAAATTCTTCCGATTCTTTGAGAGATTCAAGCTCTTTCAATCTTTGTATGGAAAGTTTTATAGTGGAAAAGTTTGTGAGCATACCGCCGAGCCATCTTTCGTTGACATACGGCATACCGCATCTTTTAGATTCTTCTACAACGATGGGATTTGCCTGTTTTTTAGTCCCGACTATAAGAATAGTTCCGCCTTCTTTTGCGATATCGTAAAGTTTTTCATAGGCTGCAGCGATATACGGCAGGGCTTTTTGAAGGTCAACTATGTGAACTCCGTTTCTTGCCCCGTAAATATAAGGCTTCATCTTGGGATTCCATCTTTTTGTCTGGTGTCCGAAATGGACGCCGGCTTCCAGCAACTGCTTAATCGATAAATTGAACGGCATTTTTAGTCTCCTTTTGCGCTTTTTTCTCTCCGGTTACGTAAAACGCTTCAAGCACAAATTAATAACCGGATACGATTTTGGTTAAAGTTAAAAAATTAAATTAGTTTTAAATCAACATATTCTTTTATCATTTTTAGGTTTTTTTTGCAAGAAGAAAGTTGGTAAAAATTTAGTTTACCGACAAACGCAGTCAGGAGTATAAGAATCGATAAATCTTGTTTCGACAAGCAATATAAATGTCGCAATCCCTACATGCAGGTCAGAAATTTCAATCCCGCCAAAGCCTCTTTTATAGAACCGCAGCAGGCTATTGTCGCAATCCCTTCAAACAGGTCAGAAATTTCAATAGCCCTAAATTCTATCGGAATAAAAATTACGTATAAAACGTATAGAACTTTTTTGGACTCGCTAACGGAAACTAAACCGGCAGCACCCGGAGTCAAAAAAAGACGTTAAAGAGCCGACAGAAAAAGTCACGATAGTCTTAAACGACAAAGGCGACGTAAAGACTTACGCCGTGAAAGACGCGGTTAAAAAAATGGGATTAGCATGGGCTCATGACCGCAAGGGCTGGAAAAAGAGGTAAGTCAGGAAGAACTGAAAAAGGTTAAAGAACTGAAAGTAGGGTATGATATAATATAATAATATGGAAAAGATAATAGATAAAAAAATAGGCCGTCCGTATTCGCTTATGGAAGTGTCGGAAAGACACTTAAAGGGTGAATCTTTTGATTTTCTCGTCAGAGAATTTTTAGACGAATTTTACCTTAACCACGATTTTCTACATATTCAAGAAGAACCGCTAAGCCTTGAGACGGTTGATAATGGAAATGTTAAAAATGCTTATTTAGCCGCAGTAGCGGAATATTTAGCAGTTAAATATCATCTTGATGTGCCTTTATGGGTATATGATAAAAAAAGATTTTTGAAAGAACCGTTTTTTGCGGGCGGACTTCAAAAAATAAAACCTTTATTATTAAAAGAAAGCCCCGTTCCGTTTAGGAAAAGATTACTATTTATTTCTGAAAACGCATTAAATAGGGCATAAGGAGACTTTTATGCTTTCAAAACAAGAAATATTAGAAGCACTTAACGATATAGCCGAAACTGTTTTAAAACAGAATAAAACGGTCGAGATTGGAATATACGGAGGCTCCGCTATAGTGTTATCTTGGGAATTCAGAAAATCTACGAGAGATGTTGACGTTGCAATATATAATGATGCAAGTTATTTAAAAAATATTGCGCAACAAATTGCTCAGGAAAGAGATCTCCCTGAAGATTGGCTAAACGATGGCGTAAAGGGTTTTTTATCTAATAATGAGGAAAGACAATTATTTTTGGAACTTCCTGAAAATTCCGAAACTAAAGGATTGCGTATATTCACTCCCACGGCAGAGTATCTTTTAGCTATGAAATGCATGGCTATGAGAATAGGTGGATTAGAAAATTCTTCAGACGTTGAAGATATAAAAAATTTAATTCAAATAACAGGTCTTAATACCAAAAATCAGGTTATTTCTTTAGTTGAAAAATTTTATCCGGATAATTTAATTCAACCAAAGGTTTTATACGGCATAGAAGAAATAGTTGAGTCGCTGCAAATGCAAAAATCAACTGTCAAAGAGAATAAAGAAATGACTAATAAATCAAGTATTAAATCTAATACACAATCTACACCCGACGCCTTTTCCGACCGGCTTTCAAAGAAAGGCCAGGATAACGGAAGAGGTTGGGACAGGTAGTCGGTCTTCCGGTTTCATCAATAAAAAAGCCCGCTTCGTGCGGGCTTTTCGGTCTTTGGTCTTTAGCTCTTGATATTCAAACGAAGTTCAGCGAAGCTCATTCCCTGTCGTAAATTTCCAAATATAGTTCTTTGCGAGGTGCTGCTTTAAATTTCCCATAATTCCGGTAGTGAGCTCCGCCGTGTATTCGGTATTCGGCCTAAGAGGAACGAGCGGAGTAAAGGTTGCTATATAACTAGTCAAAGAATTTGGGTTGTAGTAAACCTTGCCGGGCACTTTATGACCGTCCGGACCGATTAATAAAAACGTGCCGCGGTTAAAAGAAAGAGGATTAAGCGCTTCATTAAAAGCAGCTTTCACGACGACATTTTTGCTGACGTCCGCAGCGCCGTTCGCCGGACTTACCGAAAGTATTTTAACAGGATAAAAGACTCACGCGGGGATAATTTCAAGAACTCTGTCCGGAGCGCAGCCGGACATTGCCGGCATAGCGGCAAGAACTAAAGCGAATAAAAGCAGTAAATAGATTTTCTTTTTTTCATAATGACCTCCTGGATTATTTTTAAAAATAATTTTACCATAATTAATAAAAAATTATCGACTGGTATTATTTACCTCTTTACTTTTTACTTCATCTAATCTCGTGCGACGATTAATAGTATTTCTAACATAAGGCATATGTTTATAATCTTTAAATTTAATTGCGGCAAATAAATGTTCTTCTAATTCCGAAAGCGATAAATAAGTCGCAATCCCTTCAAACAGGTCAGAAATTTCAATAAACCAATTAATGCAGAAACCAAAAGATAATTTTTTAGGTCGCAATCCCTTCAAACAGGTCAGAAATTTCAATTTAAATCATTACTGTAAGCTAAAGCAGGTATTTATTTAACCTTGTCGCAATCCCTTCAAACAGGTCAGAAATTTCAATATAAACGACGGTATTATCGTTTGCGACAGGGGCATATTCGGTCGCAATCCCTTCAAACAGGTCAGAAATTTCAATAAAAAAGCATTGTTAGCAATGCTAAACCTCACGTAAAGTCGCAATCCCTTCAAACAGGTCAGAAATTTCAATATATTCAAGTCTCATTAGAGATTTGAATGAAGCGGATGGGTCGCAATCCCTTCAAACAGGTCAGAAATTTCAATATGCTAAACCTCACGTAAATAAAAAATTAGTTTATTGTCGCAATCCCTTCAAACAGGTCAGAAATTTCAATAAAATATATCGACGCTAAATGCGAGTTTTGCGGGTGGGTCGCAATCCCTTCAAACAGGTCAGAAATTTCAATAATTAAAGATAGAAAATAACATAAAATTAAATTTAAAAGTCGCAATCCCTTCAAACAGGTCAGAAATTTCAATAGGATTTTTTTTCTCAAATTAAAAAAATTTTTTCGTCGCAATCCCTTCAAACAGGTCAGAAATTTCAATAGAAAATAATAAATTTTTAATTTCAAGGAGGCGTAAAATGTCGCAATCCCTTCAAACAGGTCAGAAATTTCAATAATAAATCTTAAGCGAGGATTTAAAAATGAGAATTCAAGTCGCAATCCCTTCAAACAGGTCAGAAATTTCAATCAAATTATCACGAATAACATCATTGAAGAAATTGAGTCGCAATCCCTTCAAACAGGTCAGAAATTTCAATAGAGACTTTTTTCCATCTATAACACTTGAAAAAGCAGTCGCAATCCCTTCAAACAGGTCAGAAATTTCAATAATATCCAAAAAGCCGCTTAGCTATTTTCGCTTTGCGGGTCGCAATCCCTTCAAACAGGTCAGAAATTTCAATAGCAGTAAAAGAATTACATAATATTATTATGGACGAAGGTCGCAATCCCTTCAAACAGGTCAGAAATTTCAATAATTTATTTGCAGTATCCGTTTTATAAAAAACGGGATCGGTCGCAATCCCTTCAAACAGGTCAGAAATTTCAATCCTATAAAGAATTACTATTAAAAAAAGAGCAGATTGACGTCGCAATCCCTTCAAACAGGTCAGAAATTTCAATAAATATTATTGGAAGCGATAGAATCTTCACGACCAGGTCGCAATCCCTTCAAACAGGTCAGAAATTTCAATAATTAATGTTATATGTCAATAAAAAAAATAACATTTGTCGCAATCCCTTCAAACAGGTCAGAAATTTCAATAGCGACTTGTTTAACAATACATATTTCGTTAATGTCAAAGACCGATTTCGCGAACCTAAATAACAATTAATAATAACTGAACTTTTTTTCATTAAAATATCTTTGAAATTCAAGTTTTAACTGATTCGCAAACCTCTTAATAATAGCAAAATGCCAAAATCCCGATTTATCCTTATATAACAATAATTTGAGATAATATTTAATTTGCTATATAAAAAATTAAAATAAGGTCGGCGAAAATACAAATTAAATTATATAAAAACTCTTTTCCTCTATATCTGCATTAACTTTTGGACCATATTTAATTCTTTTCTGCCAATCGGTTTGGCATATATTGAAGTAAACTATATAATCTTCTTTTTCCAATATTTTATTAATCCTGATTCTAATACGCTGCAAAACTTTATCATTGAATTCGCATTCAAAAACCGATTTTTGAACCCTTTCTCCGTATTCGTTAATAATCTTAGCAACCTTGCCAAGCCTTTTTTCGTTTTTTATATCGTATATTATAAGCCATTTTTTCATAGCGAAACATTTTATATTTATGATAATATCATAAAATTTCGAATGTTTCAATTTTTGCCATTTCTCCAGTTCCGTCAAACTTAACATTTTTTAAGCAGGAGTTGCAAAGAGGATAGATATAAAGTTTATCTTTTGATACATCAATAACACTAAGAATATCTTTTGATAATTTATCAAGCATATCTTTCGATATTTCACACTGAAAAAACGATTTCTGTATTCTTATGCCGTAATTTTTCAAAATCTTCGCCGTTTTTCCCAGTCTTTTAGCATTTGTTATGTCATAGCATATCATATATATCATTTTTGCATATTATCTCTGCGTTAAAGGCTTATAATTACTTTCTTCTCCGTTAATTACCATTCTGAAATGTTTTGCCTGTTCGAAAAATAGATCTTTGTACGTTATATTTCTTCCTAACGGTTGATAATAAGCTTCTGTGTCCAATTTTCGTTCAAACTGTGCCAATACTTTTCTCATTCCTTGTTTTGTCAGCAAAACTCCTTTCGTTTCCGAAGAAATAAACTTATTATCGTCTTTTTCATCGTTATCGTCCGCTTCTATCTCGAGCGGAAATTCTTCGTCATTTTTTGAAAACACCGTTTCTATGAAATCTTCTTTTTCTAAAACTCCCAAATTAAACAAGGCGGCGGTCAGCGTATCGGCTATCGGCGTTCTATACTCTTCCAGTAAATCTAAGGCAAGGGCTTTGCGACTGTAGTCTATGCTGTGGAAGTATCCTACATAACTATCGAGACCTGCCGATTCTAATGCGGCATCTACCCTGAAAAGTACAAGCGTGTATAGCAAACTTAAAATTGCATTCACGCTATCTTTCGGCGGACGTCTGTTTCTGCCGTTAAATTTTGCCCATTCGGAATCTATAGCGTATTTAAATACTTCAAAATAATATTTTGCGCCAAGTCCTTCATAGCCGCGCAATTGCTCTATATCTTTTGATTCATATACGGCATCGGTAATATTTTTCATATTATCTATATTTTTAGTTATGGAAGGGTCGCCGTCTCTTTTTCTTTTAATTCTCTGCATAAAACTATACTGATTTTGAAGTTTTGCAGAAACAATGGACTTTGCTATTTTTAAGCAAAAATCTTCATCATCTAATAGCTTATACTGTTTTTGCCTTAAAAATACGTTTTTGCTCTTTCCGTCCTGAAATGTAATTTTACCGTTAAATTTGCCGTTGGTACCAAGAAAAATGGCATCTATGTTATGATGCATCAGCATTCTCAGGGCAGGAGACGTAATTTCTATATTGCCTATTATGACTAACTGTTCAGTTTTAAAAGGAAAAACGGTTTTAAAAATATCGTCGCCTTTTTTTAACTGTAAAACGTCACCGTTCTTTACAAGCTTTCCATAATCAGAAACTATATAGATTATTGACATAACTGGCTACCAATTTTAAAAAACCATAAATTATCAATGCATAAAGATTATGCAGCGGAGGTTGAACATCAGAAAAAACAATGGCTTTTTATTTATAAATGCCACTTCTCGAAGTAATGTTTACCACGGCTATAATTTTTTCTTCTTTAATCAAAGAAAATATTAATCTGTAATCACCAACCCTCAGCCTGTAAAAATCTCTTAATTCTCCGGTAAGCGGTTTGACTTGAGAATGTTCCGGAGGATTTTCCAATAATGCTATTTCGATAAGCTTTTCTTTTATTCTTTTTTTTAGCTTCTTATCTAATTTGGTATAATGCTTTTCTGCTATAGAGGAGAATTTAATCGTCCAGTTCACTTAACGTCTTTCCTTTGCCCTTTTTTATTTCGGCAAGCCCTTTTTTGCATTCCTTTGCAAAACCTGGAATATTTAAAAGCTCAAGCGTTTCTCTGCTCCTTTCTATATATTCGTCTGCAAGCTCTAAAAATATGTCGGAAAGATGTCTATTTTCATATCCTGCTATTGCCCTTATTAATTTCAATTTATCTTCGGGAAGCCGAAGTGTAGTAGCCGAATTCATTTTTAAAACCTCCGTAAATTCTTAACTTGACAATATTATAATATTATGATTTCAAGATGTCAATAGCGTGATGCCAAGCGGGGTGACAAGGTATCAAGGCAGAATCGCTATTGGCTTCAATAAACGTTACATTAGGAATGGTCTGCTTAGAAACTAAAGACACTATTATCTTAGACATTTACACAAACCTTAATTTTTCACATTTTATTCGTTTAATATTGATTTAATTTTTTTAACTTTTTCTTCTTGTTTGCAAGATAATTTATCTTTTTTATCCCATTTTTTTAGTATCGGCGCCTCCTAAAAACATCGGCGTAATGATTTCTACTTCATAAGTTTTCCGTTCAATCCCTGAAAATCTATTTATGTAAAAAGCCATTTGTCCCCCTTTTTATTTTCAATCCTCTGTTACTTCCACCCCTCGACTTCGTCAGAACGGAAGGCGTTGATTTTCAAATTCTTTTTATTTTCAATCCTCTGTTACTTCCACCCCTATCCGTCCCAGACCGAAGCTGACGTTTTTACCTATGCCGAAAAGTTCCGCCGCATTAAGCAGGGACAATTCCGCCTCGGAAAACCGCCCCTTGACCGTTGCCGTTCCGACTAAGCCGCCCATTTTCATGCTCTGTTTCTGCCTCGCGGAATACCTCGAATAATCTACCCATTTTAAATCTGCGTCAAATTCTTTACCCTCTGTTGCCGAATCGACAAAATCGCCGCCGGCAGCGTCTATATCTCCGTCGCCGAAAAAATCGTTAAGTAAGCCGACTCTCCTAACAGCAGCATATAATAGGTCTTTATACGTTATATTAGACAGATATCTGCCTTTGTGTTGGAGCCTGACTGGCGTTAAAAAATTAATCCTGACGGTTTTTATGCCATTTTCTCCTGAACTGTTCAAACTATTATTATAAACATCAAGCTGACAGTCTATATCATCCTTATTTATGTTCCAGATTTCCGGCTTGACGTTCTTGCAGGAATAATCCGACTTGTCCATAATGGATACGCCTCCGCAGATTATATCATCTATGTTAAACTTGATGCGCTCTTTTAGTATCCCAGATTTGCTCATATTAAACATGGCAAGTAGCATGTAAGGAAAATACTTTACTCCCGTTCCTATTAATACTATGTCGAGATTAAGTCCGTCAACGGCAGTTCCGGCAACGGCGGCGTCCGCATATACTGCATACGGGTGCGGTGCTTTATTTCTGCCGCCCAAAACAGCGTTGTTTTTTTCTATAGGCGTTTCAAACACGGAGGAATAAATACAGGAAACTCTAAGGATGCAGTTCTGACATTCTTGATTTTTAAGAACGCAGGTAATTTTTCTTAACTGGAATCCTATATTATTGCGGAATATAAAAGACGGCAAGGAACGAAACGCCACCTTTTTCTCAAAAGCAAGACTAAAGGAATATTTGTTGTATTCAAGCATTTTTACGCATTATAAATTTATTAATTAGCCGCTTGATTTATAAAGGAGAAAGTTTATTTTATAGTTTAAACTTTTTATAATTAAATTACTTTACGAAATAAATGTCAAGGAAAATCTATACCCTTAATCCTGCAATAGAAGTTATTTATTCGGAAAAGGTGTCAGATTAATTTTTTTGCAGATATTTTTTTGTTATTCGAACTATTTCGCATGCAAAAAAATAAATCTGACACCTTTTCTGTTTTCTAGACACCTTTTCTAACCAAATTTTACTTCATTATTGCTTATTTTATCTAATTTTACAACTTTCTATCAGCAATTTTGGGTTAAAGAAGTGTTTATAGCATTATTTTAAATATAAAATTAAATATGCTATTATATCCGTTAACCGAAATGCGTTTAAGTTCAAATGAGTTGTCGCCGACCTCAATTTTGCCGTTAACTGTAGTAAAAGCGGCAGCGTAACCTGCATTTTTAACGGCTCTCATGACGTTAGCGTTATAGGCGCCGAAAGGATAGGAGAAAAATTCAACCTGAGAGTCTGTTATATTTTCAAGATAAGCTTTGGAAGCGATAAGCTCGCCTATCATGACGCCTTCTTCAAGCCTGTCCAAATAATAATGGTTAATGCCGTGTGAGCCTATGAAAAAACCGTCATTAAACATCTCTTTTATTTCCTTTTTATTTAAAAAATTTTCCTTAACCTTTTCCCTTTCGTCGGAAGCGGCATTCTTTTTTCCTATAAAACCGCTGCTTATAAATATCATAGAAGTAAAACCTGCCGATTTTAATATAGGATAGGCGTTGGTATAATTATTTTCGTATCCGTCGTCAAAAGTTATAAGAATAGGTTTTTTTACGGAAGGTTTGTGCCCTTTTATAAAAGATAAGATTTCTTTGGGATTAACGGTTTGATAACCTAAAAATTTTAAAAGCGATATTTGTCTTTTAAACTGCTTCGGCGTTACGTATAAACCTTTAAATACCGCGTCTTTTTTTGGATAGTCTATTTTATGATAATATAAAACGGGGATTTTCATGAGATAAACCCGCTAACTTCTGTAGGACGCGTTTATATCTATATATCCGTGAGTAAGATTGCAGGTCAAAACTGAATGTTTTTTGTTTCCGGATTTTAAGTCTATTTCTACGTCTATTTCTTTGGGGGATAGTACGGTTTTTTCTATATCTTTAGTTAATTTCTTGGAAGCGGTAGAATTTTCAACTATAATTTTGCCGTTTATGTAAATATCTATGTTTTCGGCTTTAAGAGGCACTCTGGCTCTTCCGACAGCCGCCATTATTCTGCCCCAGTTTAAATCTTCGCCGGTTATCATGGTTTTGAAAAGCGGCGAATTTGCCACGGTTAATGCTGCTTTCTTTGCGGCTGCTTCCGTAGAGGCATTGGCTGCCGTGACTTTAATTAACTTTGTCGCTCCTTCTCCGTCGATAACTATCATCTTTGCAAGTTCGTAACATACCTCTGATAAAGCATCCTTTACAATTCTGTAATTTTCCTGATTTTGTTTTATTTTAACCTTATCTTCCGTTAAATCTATAACAGGATCGTCCGATGCCGGATAAAAAAACGCCGCCGTATCGTTAGTGGAGGTATCTCCGTCAACGGTTATAGAATTAAAAGATGTTTCGACGCATTCTTTAAGCATTTTGTCTGCGGTTTCTTTTTTTATCGGAATATCCGTAAATATAAAAGCCAGCATAGTAGCCATATCGGGCATAATCATTCCCGACCCCTTAGCCGCGCCTTTAATTTGATATTTCCTGCCGTCTATAGAAAAACTTTTAACGGCCGTTTTAGGAAACGTATCGGTAGTCATAATAGCTTTGGTAAAATTATCGAAGCCTTCTTTATCTACGGAATTTAACAAGTCCGGAATTGTCCGTTCGATAAGAGAAACGTTAAGCCTTTCGCCGATTACGCCGGTAGAACACGTAAAAATAGAACTTTCATCTATCCCCGCTTCTTTCGCCAGCGATTTAACGACCTTCACCGCATCTTCCATGCCTTGCTTGCCGTTGCACGCATTGGCGTTTCCGGAATTTACTATTAATGCATTTATAATATTTTTAGAATTTTTTTTAGATATTACTACGGGTGCCGCCTTAACTTTATTTTTTGTAAAAACGGCGCTGACCATAAGCGGAAATTTAGAAATCATTAATCCCAAATCTAAATCTTTATTTTTTTTAAGTCCGCAGGCTTTGCCGGCAAATAAAAAATTATTCATTTTTTCCATGGCAATTTTTATATTTTTTACCGCTGCCGCAGGGACAGGGTTCGTTTCTTCCTATTTTTTTAGGTTTTACTATCGGTTTTTGTTTTTCTTCCGACGCTTGATTCATTTCGTTATGCGTCAATACTATGTTTTCGGAAAGCAGTCCCGCGCCTTCTATAATATCTTCAGCGTTAATACCGTCTTCAAACTGAACCGCTATTATCGAATTCAGGGCTTCTTCTTTCATTCTGAACTGCATATTTATAAACAAAGAGTATGCTTCTTTTTGATATTCGATTAGAGGATTCACCTGAGCGTAGCCTCTTAACCCTATGCCTTCTTTGAGAGCGTCTAAAGAAGTCAATGCGTCTTTCCATAAACTGTCGACCGCCTGAAGATAAAGAGCTTTCAATATATCTAATTTTTGGTCTTCCGGAAAAGATTCGATTTTTGCTTCTATATTTTTTTTAATTAAATCTTTGATTGAATTAAAAAACCCGCTTCTCGGCATTTTCTTAAATAAATTAATAAGCGCGGTTTTCTTATCTTCTTCCGATAAATTTCCGGTATTTTCATTAATAAGTCCGGTATATAAACTTAAATTTTTAACATCGTATATATCGATAGATAAGCTGGCTTTTAATATTTCGAAAAGCCCTTCTATATCCCAATTTTCGCTGTGCGTTTTTTCAGGAACGTAGGTTTCAAAATATGACTCAAGCAGAGCTTCGACGTCAAACGCTATGTCTTCTTTTATTTCGGATATATCGCATATCTGAAGTATTCTTTTTCTGTACGAATATATAAGCTCTCTCTGTTTATTCATAACGTTGTCGTAATCTATAAGATTTTTTCTGATGTCAAAATTATGGCCTTCTACTTTTTTCTGCGCATTTTCTATCGCCTTGGAAATCATGCCGTGCTCGATAGCCTGTCCGTCTTTAAGACCAAGTCTTTCCAAAAAAGGTGCAAGCCTTTCGGAGCCGAATATTCTCATAAGATCGTCTTCTAAAGACACGTAAAACCTTGAAGATCCTACGTCGCCCTGCCTGCCCGACCTTCCTCTCAATTGATTGTCTATACGTCTGGATTCATGCCTTTCCGTTCCTATTACGTGAAGTCCGCCTAAATCTTTAACGCCTTCCCCAAGAACGATATCGGTTCCTCTTCCCGCCATATTTGTAGAGATAGTAACGGATTTTTTCTGCCCCGCATTTGCGATAATCTGTGCTTCTTTAGCATTATTTTTTGCGTTGAGGACGGAATGGGGAATTCCTTTTTTCTTTAGAATACCGCTCAGCCTTTCGGATTTTTCTACCGAAACGGTTCCTACTAGAACGGGCTGTCCGGTATTATATTTTTCGGCAATCTCGTCGGCTACGGCATCAAATTTTTCCGCTTCGGTGGCATACACCAAATCGGCGCTGTCTTTTCTCGCCATAGGTTTATTGGTAGGAATAACGACGACGTCTAAGTTGTATATTTTTTTAAACTCTTCGGCTTCGGTATCGGCAGTTCCGGTCATACCGGCTAATTTATTATACATCCTGAAAAAATTTTGAAAAGTAACGGTGGCAAGCGTCTGATTTTCGCCTTCTACTTTAAGATGCTCTTTTGCCTCTAACGCCTGATGCAGTCCTTCTCCGTAACGTCTTCCGTTCATAACGCGTCCGGTAAATTCATCGACTATGACCACCTGATTGTCCTGAATCATATAATCTACGTCGTTGAAATAGCAGGCGTGAGCCCTGAGGGACTGATTTACGGCATGCAGTAAATCTAAGTGCCTCGGATCGTAAATGTTTTTTATTTTTAAAGCATTTTCTACTTTTTCTATGCCTTCTTCCGTCATTATAGCCGTTTTTAATTTCTCGTCAACCGTAAAATCTTCGTCTTTAACTAATTTACGTACGGCATTATCGGCTTTATAGTATAATTCGGTCGTTTCTTCGGATTCGCCGGAAATAATGAGCGGCGTTCTGGCTTCGTCTATAAGAACCGAATCGACTTCGTCTATTATGGCGTAATTAAGATCTCTTTGAACATAATCGTCTAAAGAGTATTTCATATTGTCCCTGAGGTAGTCGAAACCGAATTCGTTATTGGTACCGTATGTTACGTCGCAATTATAGGCTTTTTTTCTTGCTTCGTCGTCCATATCGTTGGTGATAACCCCGACAGAAAGACCCAGCAGATTATATGCCTTGCCCATCCATTCGGCGTCCCTTTTGGCAAGATAGTCGTTAACGGTTATAATATGCACGCCTCTTCCCGTCAAACTGTTTAAATATGCGGGCATAACCGCGACGAGGGTTTTTCCTTCGCCCGTCGCCATTTCGGCTATTTTCCCGGAATGCAAAACCGCGGCGCCTATCAGCTGAACGTCGAATGCCCTAAGTCCGAGCGCGCGCCTTATTCCTTCTCTTGCGACGGCAAAAGCCGACGGCAAAATTTCTGCAAGCTTTTTATCCTGTTCCGAAGGAGTCAAGTCTTTTAATTCATCTTTGAACTTAAGCGTAATGCTTTTAATTTCGTCATCGCCGATACCTGAATATTGTGATTCCAAAGAATTAATCTTTTCTACTAGAGGCTTTAATCTGGCAATCTCCCTCTGGTTGCTCGTTCCAAAAATGCTTTTTAATATTTTCATTACCAAAGTAAATGTTCCCCCATTTTTTATTTTCCGGAAATCTGAATGTTTTTGAACAATATTGAAGGCGAACCTACCGAACCAAAAAATCTTAAGTCGTTTGCTATTTCCGCTGCTTCGTTAAATAGCTGCATAATATTTCCGCTTACCGCTATTCCTTTTACCGGAAAATCTATTTTCCCGTTTTTAACGAAAAATCCTGCGGCTCCCAGCGAAAACTCCCCCGTATATGGTTTTGCCATATGAAGACCCATAAGCTCGGTTATATAAAGCCCTTCTTTTATTGAGCCTATAACATCTAAAATATTAGTTTCGCCGTTTTTTATAAAAAAATTAGCAGAGCCTATGTCGGGCGGAAGGGTAAACGAACGCCCGACTGAATTTCCGGAAGACTTTACTCCATATAATTTTGCATATCTGACATCGTAAAGATATGAATTTATAGTGCCGGAGGAACATAAAACTTTTGTCTTCATCTTTACGCCCTCTCTGTCGAACATATCGGTTAGCGCTCCACCGTACAGAAGACCGTCGTCTATTATGTCTAATTTTTCGGAAAATATTTTTTTGCCTATTTTGCCTTCCAATAATGATTTCTTTTTATAAACGCTGTCCGCATAAAATGACTGTTTAAGTATTCCGAGAATTTCGGATGACGTATAGTTATCGAAAACGACGGGATAATTTCCGCTTGATACCGTTTTTGCGCCAAGCTGATCCACGCCTTTTTTAGCGGCATTCATAGCGGCCTTTTTAAACTTCAGGGCGCTGAAACCGTGCGAAAAATCAAAATCGAAGCCGGAACCGGTATCTTCGCCGTCCCGCGAAGCAACGGACAAAAATATCTCGTAAAAAGTTTTTACGGAAGAAACGTCTATCCCTTTTGAATTACAAAATCTTTTATTTATCAGCGTCTCGGAATACGACGGTTTATCTACTTTATATATTTTTTTGTCGTATGAATAAGCAGTTTCCTCCATTTCAAGCAGTAAAGACTTTTTTTTATCGATATCAATATCTTTGCCGTCTTCGGAATAAATTCCTAATTTTTTAGTAGTATATATATCTTTACCGCCGTCGTAATAGTCTTCTTTTTCTGCAAAGTCGGCAAATTCGTCCGTCTCCATATATTTTAAAAGCGAGTAAGCGCCGTCTAAGGCATTTAAAATTTTATCGCCTTCTAATCCGAGGCAATAAGAAAAACTCATCTTCTTTCTGTCTAAAAGCCTTATGTTTAAGCCGTCCGTTTCCGCATTTACGTAGTTAGAAATGCCGCCGTCCTCCGATTCCATTTTGAGAACCTTTGAATTAAACATATAAAGCTCGAACTCTACGCCTTTATTTTTACAATAATCGGCGGCAATCGAAACGGCGGAATCAAAAAGCGCGCTTCCGCCTTCGGCGCCGCTCTGCAATTCTCCGTCCGTGATTTTTTTATTTACGTCAGCCATATATTTATTTTTTCCCTTATCCTTTTTTAACGGTTAATTTGAAATTATGTTTTATCTGCCCGTCTTCCGTTAGTTTATTTTATTTAATATGCGTGATTATTATTTCACCGGATACTATACTATTTGTTATTTATACGGGATATTATATCCGCTGCGACTTCTTCTATAGATTTATCGGTAATATCTATAACGTATGCGTTTAATTTAGCGTATATAGACATTGAATGGGCAAGTTCTTTTTCTATAGATTCTTTCGATACGTAATCCTGTGAAAGACCAAGTCCCATCCTTTTCAATCTTTCTTTTCTTAAATTTGAAATTCTTCCTGCATCTGAAATCAAACCGAATATTTTACATCTTGGAACCTTAAACGCCGTATCGTCTATAACCTGAGAATCTATTATGGGAATATTAGCCGCTTTAAATCCTCTTTGGGCAAGAAAAAGACAAAGCGGCGTTTTGGACGTTCTTGAAATACCCAGTATAAGGGCATCGGCTTCCAAAACTTCGTCTATCCTTTGTCCGTCGTCGTGCTTAACGGCATATTCCAAGGCATCAATTCTTTTAAAATACTCGTCGTTAACTCTGTGAATTAAACCGGGCTTTCTTTCGGGAGAAAGATTAAGGATATTCGCTATAGAATTAAGTACCGGACCTATTATATCGATACTGACAATGCCTTTTTCCGCAGATTCCTGAAGCATTATATTTCTCAACCCGTCTTTAACTAAAGTAAAAATAACCAATGCTTTTTTTTCTGCGGCTTCCGTTATTATTTCCCTTAATTTCAATTCCGAATCTATCAATAAGAAACGTTTAAGGCGAACCTCAGGAATAGAAAACTGCGATATAGCCGCCCTTGCAACTTTTTCCGCGGTTTCGCCGGTAGAATCGGATACTACGAAGACATGAAAATTGTTATCGCTCATTGTTCCGCCTAATAAAAATATTATAATTTAATTTACATATGGGTTTTTAATCCCATTTTTTTCCATAAAAGCATTCCGCCCTTAAGGTTGTGAACCTTATTAAACCCGTGCCTTTTGAGCATAGTGCATGCGGAATAGCTCCTGGCGCCGCTGTGGCATACCGCAATTATATCCTTATCTTTATGCTTCTCTAATTCTTGAATTTTTAACGGCAAAAGTCTTATAGGGATTAAATGCGAATTTTCTATATGCCCTAAATTTCCGCTATATTCGTTCGGTTCCCTTACGTCTATTACCAGCGTATTTTTGCCTTCTTTATCTTCCGATAATTTTTTAAATGCTTCATCGGGAGTTATCTGGCTGACGTCGCCGAACAAACCTTCTCTTTTGAAAATATTAAACATTTCTTTTTTTTTATTCCCCCTTTATTATCAATTTTTTCCTTCCGTTTTGTTATGGGGACGGAATTGAATTCCGTCCCCATTATTATAATATATAGTTTACGGTTTGTCTATATTTTCAACATTACGGCTGTTTCGTCGCAATCCGGAAATTTTACGCAGTTTATGCAGTCGCTCCATATCTTATGGGGCAGTTCAGATTTGTCTATAACGTTAAAACCGGATTTTTGAAAAAATTGCGGTTTGTAAGTTAAGGCAAATATATTGGTTATTTTAAAAAATTTAGCCTCTTCGATGCATTTTTTTATGAGTTCCGTCCCGATAAGCTTCCTTGTATAAGGCCTTTTTACTGCCAACGACCTGATTTCCGCCAGATTTTCCCATACGATGGCAAGCGCGCATGCCCCTATAACTTCAGGTTCGCAGCCGGAGGAGTCTTTTTCGCTATAATTTCCGCTTAAGTTTTCATTGCCGGTTTCCGTTTCGCATTCTATCTCGGCAATATAAAAATCCCTGAGATGCGTATATATATCGCTCATTGAACGCGGAAGCATCTCTCCCGCCTTCGAATATTCCGAAAAAAGTTTATAAAGCGATTTAACGTCGCACATAAGCGCTTTTCTCAGGACTACTTTTACGGTCTTAACGCCTTTGCCGGCAACGCCTTCTTTGTCGATTTTTTTGTTTTTACCGCGCCCGCCTTTGCCTTTAACGGCTAAAACTTCTTCCGCTTCCGTCTCCATCTCTATTTCTATTTCGGTAGGATAAAAAATAGCCCCTCCGCCTTTTTCATATCTTTGTCTGCCTGTTTTATACATATCTTTTTATTTAAAACCGCCCCCTGTTTTTTAAGATTTCCTTGGCATGCATTAAAGCCGCTTCTCCTTTTGAATCGCCCGACAACATTCTTGCCGTTTCGGTTATTCTCTCTTCTTCGTTAAGCTCTTTGATTCTTGTATATGTTTTTCCGTTTATTACTTCTTTATAAACAAAAAAATGCCTGTCGGCGAAAGAAGATACCTGAGCCAGGTGCGTTATAAGTATTACCTGATTTGATTCGGATATAGATTTAAGCGCCGAGCCTACAAAATTAGCCACGTCGCCGCCGATTCCGGCATCTATTTCGTCGAAAATAAAGGTTGCCGTATCTTTTCTTTTATTTAAAATTTTTAAAATACATAAACTTATGCGGGAAAGTTCGCCTCCCGAAGCAACTTTTGAAAGCGCCCTCGGTTCTTCTCCCGGATTTGCGGAAAACATAAAAATGCATCCGTCCAATCCGGTTTCCGAAAAACTTTTCTCAAAATCGGTTTTATCTATATTTATTTTAAAAATAGGTTTAATTTTCAAAAACAACAGCTCTTTTTCTATCTGTTTTTCAAGAATAGAGGCAGATTTTATTCTTCTTTCATGCAGTTCTTCGGATATCCGCAAAAAATTTTCTTTAAGCGTTTCATATTCGCCGTCTATTTCGGCAACTCTTCTTTCAAGTTCCGCAATACCGCCTAATTCTTGTTTTGCTTCGTCGTACAGTTTAAGAAGTTCTTCTAAACCGGAAACGTTATATTTATTTTCTATACCTATAACGGCATCGATTTTAAGACGTATTTCGTTAAACCTTTCTTCGTCGAATTCTGAAGCGGAATACTTTTCCAAAAATAAAAGGATATCTTCAACCTCTATTTTTGCAGTTTCGGCGTTTTTTAAGCCTTCCGTTTTTTTAAAAGCCGAATCTAATTCGGACAGTTTTGAAAGGTTGGATATCAATAAAGCAAGATGCTTTAAAATCCCGTATTCATCGCCGTCTATTAAATCTATGGAGTTTAAAATAAGTTCTTTTATAACGTTTGCGTTTTCTAACTTTTTTAGTTCTTGTTTTAAAATTTCTTCTTCGTCTGCGGATTTAATATTTAAATTTTCGACGTCGTTTACTATGTAAGAATTTAAAGTTTTTATGCGCGATATGCCGTCTATTTTTTTTGTTATTTCTTCTTTTTCCGATAATATTTTTTTGATTTCGCTATAAATCTTTTTAGTTTCTTTCAGCAAAGTTTCGCTGCCGGAGAAATCGTCCAAAAAAGCAAGCTGGCTTACAGGGTCTATTAAAAATCTCCTGTCGTTCTGCCCGAATATTTTTAGCAAATTTTCGCCGAGTTTTTCTGCCAAGTTTTTGTTTACCGGCTCGCCGTTAATAAAATATCTGCTTTTACCGCCTTCCGTAAGCGCTCTTTTAAGATTCAAACCGTCGGAACTTTCTAAGTCTATTAATCCTTCAACGTCTGATTCCGCAAATATCCCGATTAAACCGTCCTTTACCGACTCGTTTAAATCGAATGCCGCCGTAACGTAACCTTCTTTTTCTCCAGTCCTTATAACGTCCAATCCTTTAGTTTTACCGAACAAAAAATTAAGCGATTCTATTATTATGCTTTTTCCGGCTCCGGTTTCTCCGCTCAGAACGTTAAGCCCGCCGCAAAAATCTATTTCCAAAAAATCAATAGTGGCAAAATTTTTTATCTTTATGATTTTTAACAATTTTATCAATCCTAAACTTTTATAAGTTTAATAAGATTATTCTACAAATTCTTTCATGTCCCCTCCTTTTTAAGGAGTGGAGTCGGGCAAAGCCTGACGGGGTGGTTCTACCAGTTTAATTTAGTCCTTAATATATTCCAGTAATCGTTATCTAAAGACGAAGACAGGTAAACCTTAGAATGATGTTTTTTAATTATTATTTCGTCGCCGTTATCAAGTTTTATGCCTTCTCTTCCGTCGGCGGAAATAAAAATATTTCTTTCCTGCGGCATAATTATTATTTTAAGTTCGCAGGGATTTATTATTATAGGCCTGTTAGAGAGCGTATGAGGACATATAGGAGTTATGATAAAAGCGCTCATGTCCGGCTGAACTATAGGGCCTCCGGCGGACAAAGAATAAGCGGTCGAACCGGTAGGTGTAGCTATAATAAGTCCGTCTGCCCTGTAATCGTTCAACCTCAAACCGTTTACGAAAACCGTTAAATTGATGACCCTGGCATGAATGCTTTTTTCTCTTGCTATGGCAGCTTCGTTTAATGCGACTAATTTTTCTATAGATTTGCCTTTCCTGAATACTTCGATGTCTATAGCCATTCTCGGTATAAATTCTAATGTACCGTCTAAAAATCTTTCTATAGCGTCTTTCTTTTTTCTCTCCGGAACTTCTACCAAGAAACCAAGCGTTCCGAAATCTATTCCTATAACCGGTACTTCGGAAAGTTTAGGAAAAATCTTTCCAAGCGTAATTAAAAGAGTTCCGTCTCCTCCACAGACTACTACAAGTCCGACATTTTTAGTGTCGGAACTTTTAATATCCATACTGGGCGTAACTGTCGCTTCTATGCCGTTCTTTTTCAAAAGTCCGCATACGTATTCTGCGGATTTAAACGCGGCCTCTGCGTCTTTTTTGTAGGAAACCAGAACCCTCTTGATATTTTTATTGAAATCTGACGAAAACATTAAATTAGTGTAATACTACTGCTTATGAAGAGCTTTTGTTTCATTGAGTAATCCGCCTTCTTTTATTATTTTAACCTGCCTGTCGGTTAAATTATACTTAAACTTATATTCGGCGTTTCCCTGGCTTTTATTTATAAAAATAACCGGTTTGCGTTCGTTTAATTCTTTTAAAATATTAGGCGCGGCAAGTTCGTCGCCCTGATTTATTTTATCATAATCGGCAGGGTTTTCAAATATAAGAGGCAATATCCCGAAATTTATCAGATTTGCAAAATGTATTCTTGCAAAAGATTTTGCTATTACGGATTTTACTCCAAGATACATAGGCGCAAGCGCAGCATGCTCCCTGCTGGAACCCTGTCCGTAGTTTTCGCCGCCTATTACGAAACCGCCTTTCTCCTTCAAAGCTCTTTCCGAAAAAGCCGGGTCCACCGTTTCAAATACATATTTAGATATAGCCGGTATATTTGAGCGAAGCGGAAGAATTTTAGAGCCTGCCGGCATTATATGGTCGGTAGTAATATTGTCGCCTACTTTGAGAAGAACCTTTCCCGATATGGATTCGGGAAGTTTCTGCTGAACAGGAAGCGGCTGAATGTTCGGCCCCCTGTAAACCTCGACTTCTTCCGGTTTAGTAGAAGGCGGAAGTATCATTGAATCGTCTATATCGAATTTTTCCGGCATTTTAATAGCAGGAGCTTTTCCAAGCGTTCTTGGATCAGTAATATATCCTGTAAGCGCCGAAGCCGCCGCAGTCTGCGGCGAAACAAGATAAATTTTAGCATCCTTAGTTCCGCTTCTTCCCTCAAAATTACGGTTAAAAGTTCTTAAAGAAACAGCGCCGGAACGCGGAGCCTGTCCCATTCCTATGCATGGTCCGCAAGTCGATTCCAGTATTCTTGCTCCCGAAGCTATTAAATCCGCAAGAGCTCCGTTTTTTGCAATCATTTCAAAGACCTGCTTGGAACCTGGTGAAATAATTAAACTTACGTCTGGGTGCACTTTTTTTCCTTTCAATATGGCGGCTACGGTCATTAAGTCGGCATAAGAAGAATTGGTGCAGCTTCCTATGGCTGATTGATCTACTTTTATATCTTTTAATTCGCTTACTTTTACTACCTGATCCGGCATATGCGGTTTTGCGGCAAGCGGTTCAAGAGAACTTAAATCTATTTCTATTACCTCGTCGTAAAAGGCATCTTCATCTGCGGAAAGTGGCGTATAATCCTGAATTCTTCCTTCCGCTTTTAAAAATTCCATAGTTCTATCGTCGCTTGGAAAAACGGATGTAGTCGCTCCAAGTTCGGCGCCCATATTGGTAATAACGGCTCTTTCAGGGACGCTCAACGTTTTTACTCCTTCGCCGCCGTATTCAAAAATTCTGCCTACGCCGCCTTTAACGGTCAGCCTTCTTAAAAGCTCTAAAATTACGTCTTTTGCCGAAACCCAATCCTGCAGTTTTCCGGTAAGCTTAACCAAAACGACTTTTGGAACGTTCATATAAAATGCTCCGCCGCCCATTGCAACAGCAACGTCTAAGCCGCCTGCGCCTATAGCTATCATTCCTACTCCGCCGGCAGTCGGCGTATGGCTGTCGGAGCCCAGAAGCGTCTTCCCCGGAATGCCGAATCTTTCTAAATTAATCTGATGGCATATTCCGTTTCCGGCTTTAGAATAAAATATTCCGTATTTTGCAGCTATAGTCTGCAGAAATCTGTGGTCGTCGGCATTTTCAAAACCTGTTTGAAGAGTATTGTGGTCTATATAGCTGACCGACAAATCGGTTTTAACCTTAGATACGCCTATTGCTTCAAACTGAAGATATGCCATAGTTCCGGTAGCGTCCTGAGTAAGCGTCCTGTCAATTTTTAACGCAATTTCTTCTCCCTGTTTTAAATTTCCGCCGGCAAGATGCGAGCTTAAAATTTTGTACGTTAAACTCTGTCCCATAAATTAAATTTCTCCCGATTTATATTATTTATATTAATTTTTAATTGAATAATTTTAATATATTTTTTTAATAAAGTAAATTTCCAATTTGTGACGGGGACAGAATTGAATTCTGTCCCCGTATTTATAGCGCTCCTTTCGCAAATAAAACGGCGGGTATTGTTTTTAACATAATTATCAAATCTAATTTTAAAGTCCATTCGTCTATATATTTAAGATCTAATTCAACCCTGTCTTCAAAACTAAGCATGCTTCTCCCGCTAATCTGCCACAGACACGTAATTCCAGGTTTCATAGAAATCCTGCGCCTTTGTTTTATGGAATATTTTTTCACTTCGTCCGGCATAGGAGGACGCGGTCCGACTAAGCTCATATCGCCCCTTAAAACATTGTAGAATTGAGGTATTTCGTCTAAACTAGTCTTTCTTAAAACTTTGCCTATTTTAGTAATCCTCGGATCGTTCTTCAGCTTTATTTCTATTCCGTCCCTGCTGAAATCTTTTATAAGTTCTTCCCTTAGTTCGTCGCTCCCCGAATACATAGTTCTAAACTTATAAAAAGTAAAAAGTCTTCCGTTTTTGCCTATTCTTTTGCTTTTATATAAAACGCTTCCCTTAGAATCCAGTTTAATTAAAACCGCTATTATTAACGACGGGACTAAAAATATTAAAATCGCAAAAACTGCGCCGGTTATATCTATCAGCCTTTTTACAAAAAGTCTTATATCGTCTTCGGGCGAAGTGTAAAATGAAATAACGGGATAATTCCCTACCTTTTCGAAAGCGACTTTTGAATATTTAAACGGTATAAAATTAGTCGGTATTTTAACGGCGATGCCTTTTTCCTCAAGCAGTACGGCGGCTTCTTTTATGTCGCTTATTTCACCGCCTTCTATATCGAATATAACTTCGTCGACGGGATTATTTAAAACGAAATCTATAAGTCCGTTTAAATCGTTTTTATTTATCTCCTCAACCAATTTTACGCCCAGATATTCGCTTGATAAGATTATATCCCTTATGCTCCGGACGCCTTGAGCGTCGGTCATGCCCCCGCATTCTTGTCCTTGATCCGCAGAATTTTTATTTCCTTTTACCAGAACTATATTTCTTATTGAATAACCGCGTCTTTTAAGTTTCAAGGAAAGTTTTCTGCCTGAATAATCCGCAAGGATTAGCGAAAAAAACGCATATACGGAAAAATACCCTATAAAAAGCCTCGATACGTAAGTAACCTTAAACATAAAAAGAAGCGCATAAATTAAAAAAACAGATATTGCTGTTATTTCAAAAAGCTTTAAAATATCGGATTTTAAAGTTTCCGTATTTAAATTTAAATACATTCTAAATAAAAATAGCAGAAAATAAAAAACGACGGCTATAGGGGCTAAAAGCCATAAATAAAAATCTATGGAATAAAGCTTGTATCCTATTATGAGAGGGGTTATCAGGTTATAAGTGATAAAAGACAGAAAGAAAGCGCCGCATACGAAAACAACAGAAAGTAAGTAAAAATATTGCGCAAGAATTTTGCTTCTTTGAGATAACATGAAAATATTATATTAAATTAAAGTTGCCGCCGCAAACAACGCCAGAAAGAAAAGCCATAAGTTAGTCAGCTGGTCGTTAGACATATTGGAGACGCCGGCAAAAGAACCGTAAAAAACTATAGACGTTCCTATCGATATTGCGGCTGTTTTTCGTTTAAAATTATCGTTTGAATTAATAAATAATTTAAACGGATTTTTTAAAGCCAGAAAAAAAAGCCACATAAGCGCAATAAAACTAAATATGCCGGTTTCTGCAAGCGTCTGCATATAGCCGTTTTCCGGCCAGTTATCATAGAGGTCGTATATTTTTTTGCCCGTTTTAGGATTATAATACCAAGGAAATCTGACGCCTTTATGTTCGTCAAAATATTTAGAAAATGCCCCTACGCCCACGCCGGTAAGAGGATATCTTTTAAAAACCGCCCATGCGGATTCTATCAAAGCAATATGGCTTTCTATGTCGCTGTGGTTTTTAAGCTCCAGTTTATATATTTTAGGATTAAACATTGAAAAAATACGGCTTTTAAATGTTTTAGACAAGGAAAAAATTCCTGCATTGAGTAATATGAGCAGAATAAGTGCCGCAATAAAAAGCTTTTTAGACTTTAAATACATTAAAATAAAAACTGCAGGTATAATTCCTATCCAAGCCGATCTCGCCTTTGCAAATACTATATCAAAAACGCCGAGAAGTGAAATTAAGCCAAAAAATATATAATACGGCGTTTTTGGTATTATTCCGACGAGCGATATTTTTTCCGTCCAATCTTTTTTTTTAAAATCAATCAGATAATAAGCTATAATTACTACTAAACCGTAAGATACCTGCACTGGAAAGCCGACCCAGTTCCCTATTAATCCGGTAAGTCTGCTATGAGAGCTGAGCGCATCTATAAAAATTCCCTGAAAAAATCCGTAAACTATTGCAATACAGATAGAAAACGTAAAAGTATAAACCATTATTTTTATTCTTTTTTTTGAATTTAACAGTTCTACGGCGGCAAAAAAGAATAAAATAAAATAGATTATTTCGCCGCCTTCATTAAAACTGGCGGCAATGCTGAAAGTCCAAAAAAAAGAGGCTGCTATAATTGCGGCATAAATAAGAAGAGGCTTATTAAAAGCGGTTTTAGGAATCGAAAAATCTCTTTTTGATATTTTATAAGCGATATAAAAAGCTATTGCAACTACCATTCCGAAAACGGCAAAACCGTCTTTAACGGGAATAAACAGCGCAAATAAAAATATTCCAAAAACTCCGGCTTTTTCAAAAAAACGGCTTAACTTAGGTCTTTTTACCGCCAGCAAAATTAATACAAAGGCGGAAAGAAGTATAGTTGCTATTTTTAAATACGTAAATAAATTCAAGTCTTTAAATACCATCTGACCGGCAAGCCGCCCGAATTATTTAATAATATCATAATAAAGTCCTTCATAAACTTTTGCGGAATCTTCCCATCCAAAATGTTTATTGGCGGAATTAATAACGATATCTCTCCATTCCGGATCTCCGCCTTTTTGTCTGCCGGCGGTTTTCCGGCTTTCTTCAACTGCTATTTCGGATGCATAAATATTATACAAAGAATTAAGCGCCCATGCAATTCCGTTGGCATCTGCATATTTAACTAATATTCCCGACGGATTTTTAACGGCAGGATTTGCAATATCCGAAACGGTATCATGAAGACCGCCCGTATCACCGGCAGCAATAACACATCCGTATCTCATGGCAATCATCTGCGACAATCCGCAAGGCTCGAACTTTGAAGGCATTACGAAAATATCCGACGCCGCATATATTTTATGGGAAAGAGCTTCGTCGTATTTTCCTGTTTGCGCAAATACCTTGTCTTTGAAAACTTCTGCAAGATAATTTGCCTTCCCCTCTATATAATCCTTGCCGCTGCCGAGTATTACCGCTTGAAACGGAAAATCTTTCCAGTTAAAAAGCGCGTCTAAAAATTCGTTTATGCCTTTTTCCTCGGTAAGCCTGCTTACGACGCCTATAAGAGGAAGCATTTTACCGTCTTTATCTGTTTTTAAAGGCAGTGAAATTTCCGAAAATAGCGCCTTTTTATTATTTAATTTAAATTTTTTCCATTCGCCGTAATCTTTAATTCCGTATCCGTCGTTTTTGATATTTAAATTATAGCTTATAAATCTGTCGGTTTTCGGGTTCCAGTAGTCTAAATCTATGCCGTTAAGTATCCCTTTCAGCCGTCCCGTATTACGGAGATTTTTCAGCTCGCCGTCAAGTCCGAAGCCGAATCTGCTGTCCGTTATTTCTTCGGCGTAGGTAGGACTTACCGTAGTAACTATGTCAGAAAGCTTAATCCCGCCTTTTAGGCTGTTTATAGTGCCGAAATGTTCGTAGGCGCCGGAAGAATTATATTTAAAATCTAGACCTATGTCGTAAAAATCGTCCAAACCGTAAACCCCTTGATATCCTAAGTTATGTATAGTAAACGCTATGGCCGGTCTTAATCCGTTTGCATTTACGCGCCTGCTCAATTTGCCGCTTAAAATGCCTTCGATAGAACCGCTTACGTTTACCGAAACTTTTTTATCTCCGAAAGTCTGCCTTATGACGGCGGGAACAAAGCCGCCGGACCAGTCATGGGTATGGATGACTAAAGGCATTCCAAGAATTTTCATTGCGTATGCCGTACCGTGTGCAAGCATTGCATACCGCCACAAATTGTCTTTATAAGCGCAAACCCCTCCATGAGTACCGTAAACTTCCTCCCTGTTAAAAAAATGATTCTGCTCTATCAGTACTATGGGAATATCGCCCATGGCAAAACCAGTTTTAATTCCAAACTCAAAAGGAATTTCCCCGAAATTTACTCTGCCTGCGGGATAAGTTTCCCTTATATCTAATAAATTTTTGGGAATTATGTTTTTATAATAAGGAATTACCACCCGCACGTTAATGCCCGCCCTAAGCAAAAATTTAGGAAGGCTGCCCATTACGTCGCCGAGACCTCCCGCTTTTACCAAAGGAGACATTTCCGCCCCGACAAACCATATTTCGTTATTAAATTCTCTCATTTTTTAACCCGCTTTTATTTACGAGATTGCTTCGTCGCTTCGCAACCCGCAATGACCTTACAGGAAAACTTGCAAGGCTTTTATTAATTTATTTTTTCTGCGCCTATAGATATTATACTACGAAAATCTTCTTCCGTATTTAAATTAAAATTATATCTTAACTCTATACCCTGAAAAATCCTTTCGTATCCGCTTTCGGAAAGCGAAATAGTCGTCAAAGGTTTAAATACGGTATCGTAATTTTTTAAAAAATTAGAGTCCGTCCGCTCTTGCAGCGTTATTTTTCCGCCCCAGAAAGTATCTTTTAAATATATAAAATTATCGCATCCCGCCGCATTGGTTTTTTTAAAGTTATCATTAATTCCTCTTATATCCCCTTCAATATCTGCGCTGACTGCAGGACCGTCGCCGCCAGGAAATGCAAATCTGAAAATTACTTCTAAATTTCCCGATATCTTTGGTCTTGAACTTATAAGAAAAGATATACTTTCGTCTATTTTTATGTTTAGTTCTAAAATTTCATCGGCTATGCTTTCAGGTTTTATATCCGTTAAATTATTTAAGTTATTATTGCGGCCTGTTTCACCGCCGCCGTTAACGGCGGGATATGCTTTGGTTTCTATGATGATATAATTTTTACCGTTATTTCCGCATATATTTTTTATGTCCGTACCGGAAAAGAAAAGAGGTTTATTATTAAATAAAATTTCAAAAGGAGAAAGAATATCTTTATATGTTAAAAGATCGTCTTCAGATAAATCGGTAGGGTATTTAGTTTCGTCATGTATAGTTTTTGGCGGCTCGTCATCCGAACCGCTTTTATTTTTTATATTTTTATCCGCACTTTCTTCTTTTGAGTTTTTTTCTTTTATTTTTAAAATGTCGTATTCTTCATGAAGGCAGAATACGTCGCCGAGAGAATGAATTAAGTCCTTTCCTATATAGTCTAACGCAGAAAAAGAAGCCGACGAAGGCTTATAAATTATGCACCAAAAATCGTTTGAAAGCAAAAACTCTTTTTCTCCGTCCGAATCAAAATCAAAACATTCTATCTCTATTTTTTCGTTGAAAGCATCTTTATAAAAAACGTAGGAGGATAGAAGCGCATTATGTACCGCCCTTCTTAAATGAGGCAGATAAATGCCGCCGAATACTCCGTGCCAGTATGCGTCGTTAGCCTGAGATTTAAGAAGCTCTAAGGCGGCTTCGTTAAGATTTTTACCGTATGTGTTTTGTATATAATCTATTTTTATGCTTAAATTAAGCATCCTTTTATGCTGGAGATTAGATTCAGGATATCTTGTTAAAAAATTATGCCATATGCCGGAACTTAAAGGAGCGGAAGGATAGTGTAATTTTATTTTTTCGCAGGCGTCTCTTGTTTTTGGCGGCAGCGTCCATTCTCCCATTTCCCTGTAACTTGAAATAGGCAGATATACATTATTTCTTTTTTCGGTATTGCACAATAAATTAGAAGGAAGTTCAAAAATTATGTCCGAATAAGGATTGTTTTCGTCTTTTGAATTGGCTTTATTGATAAAATTTTCCAGCCAGCCTTTGCTTCCCTCTTTTCCGTAAACCCAGTCAAAAGTATCCGGCCAGCCGCCCATTTTTTCGCCGTCGTCGAACATAACCGACAAATCGGAACGCCTTCCGTTTATATATAATATCTCGTTTAAAGACTCGGACGGTTCCGCAAAAGGTATCTTGTATCTTAATCTTTCGTGTATAGGAAAAATATCGAAATATTCGCCGCCGTATTCGGTTCTAAAAACCGAATCTATACAGTCCGGAGAAATACCTGCTTGAAAAAATTGAAAATCATCCAAAAAAGCATAATTTAAACCAGCCGACTTTAAATCTTTAATTATATCCGGCTGCCATATTCTTTCCGTTATCCAAGCACCTGAAGGATATACGCCGAAAAGACTTTTTAATGCTTCATTAAGCATTTCAAGCTGTTTTAATCTGTCTTTAGGAGGAATCATGGCAAGAATAGGTTCGTAATATCCTCCGCCTATAATTTCTATAGTCCCTGAATTTACGCCTTCGGCTATTATGTCTATTAATTCAGGATCGTTCTCTTTCCACCATTCCAAAAGTACTCCGGATGCATGCAGGCAGAATTTTACGTTAAGCCCGAAAAGGGTTCTGATAAGCGGCGAATATGATTTTTGATGAACTTCTTTAAAAACGAAATCAAAATTGCCTACCGGCTGGTGACAATGAAATCCTAATATAAATTTAGTCATATGGTTTCAATCTATATATCTCCGCCTCTTTTCATTATTCCGCCATGTTCGGCTATAAGATTTTTAGTGGAAGATAAAGATTCGTAAAGCAAATCCGGCACTTTTTTGCCGGTTTTCAAATAAATATTTTTTAAAAAATCCCTGAAAATTTTTTCCATAGAAGACTGGGAAAATAAAGGGCTTTCTGGTCCGAGCCACCAGAACCAGTCTGAGCCTTCTGCAGCCATTAGATACTTTAAAGCCATTTCTAAATCGGTTTTATTAATCTTTCCCTCTTGAATCGAATCTATCAGGACATTTTTTGCGTCGTTGAGCATAGACCAAGCTTTATTTTTCTGTTCTTCCCCGACCCACATTCTTAAATTTCCGTTTACCCACGAACCCGGCACGATATAATCGAGCTTCATACATGCTCCGTCGTTTTCATTGCATAAGGCGGCGGCTTCGCTTAACAGAAGAGGCGTAATTTTAACGGACGAAGATACCAAAGAATACAAGTCGTTCAAAAAATAAAAACCGTTTTCGTAATAGTATTCCCAAGGATTTTCGCCGTCCAATATAATAGAAACTATCGCATCTTTATCAAAATCGTCTATGGAGTTAAGTTTATCGACAAGATTATTTGCCGCATCGTCTCCCCTCCATTTAGAATATGTAAAGCCTATAAGGTCGGAAAGTCCCGAATCCCTAAATAACATCTTGACGCCGGTATCTTTCCATCTATAAGCCCTGTATAAGGGTATAATATTTTTCCCTTGCGAAAAAACGGGTTTATGGGCATCGATGCCCAGCGAGGAAGATAAAAGCTCTTCGCCGCTTGCGCATATGTCTATACCGTATTCGTTAAAGAGTTGAAGCGTTTCTTGCGAAAGCGCTCCCTCGGAAGGCCACATAGCTTTTATACTATTTTTTTTTGCGGTATATTTATAATATCCGTTTAAAGAATCTATATGTCTTTTTGCGCTTTCCAATCCTCCGCCGTATCTTTCGAATCCGACCGGCTCGTAATATATGCCTGTCATCTGAGCCGAAATTCCTCCGCAGTGAATATCTAACATTAAAGGTATTATGGGGTGATAATGGGGCGACAGACTGATTTCGTATTCGCCTTTTTTTCGGGAATTTAATCCATCAAGTTTGCTTTTTTCTATCATATGCGGATATTCAGGGAACGTTTCCGGCGGCTCTCCGCCTTTTACCGCAGGAAATCCATATAAAGTAATGCCGTATTTCATCCATTCTAAAAGTCTTTTTAGTAATACTCTTCTATCTTCTTCCGTATAGCCTGAACCTTTCCTTATTAAATAATTTATTACCGGATCATATCTTTTCATGCACTCGCCGCACCAGGACAGATGAAACCATACGCACAAATCGAAATAAAAAACGTCGTTTAAGTATCTTTGGCGGGAACCTGACAAAGCAAGGTCGTATAAAGCCTTATAATCGTCAAATCTGCAAACCATCTGTTCATAATTAGACCATATATAGTGATCGCACATCCATTTTCTTATGTCTTCTCCGCCGTCGTCAACGCTTTTAAATAAAAGCGGTTTTAAAAATTTATCGGGTAAAATATCGAGCGCTTTTTTTGTATTCTTTTCTGCGAGAGCTTTTTCTATACGAGAGTTATAATCCTGCCACTGGTCAATTAATACGGGGGTAATATTTATGTTAGCTTTCATGCCGGAATTAGAAACTATCGTAAGCGGCATGTCGATGTAATCTTTTATGGCGTGAAGATAAACCCAAGGCAACGCAAATTCGCCGTCGGAATTTCTGTATTCCGGCTGATGCATATGCCACCATAATATAAGATTCATATTTCGCGTAAAATTAATTAATATTCGATTTGCGTATCAACATATATCCTTTCCGTATAAACTTAACGCATCAAGTTTAGGAAAGATGTTGTCCTTGCCTGAAATATCGTCAAACCAGACTTTATCCATCGGCTCTTCGCCTATCGCCATTAAAATACATCGTTTTGCCCTGACTAAATGGGCTTTAACTCTCCTTTCGGCATAACTGACGGCCTGTCCGGTAGTCAGCATGAAAGGCCAGTCGCTGGATTGTGCAAGTATCAGCTCCCTTGCGCCCTGGTTTAATACTTCGGGATATTTTACACGATTAATACCGTTTTTGCAAATATCTATAAGAACAGATGCGATGTCGGACAAAAAAGGCTGTATAACGTCGTTTTTTCCGTTAAGCCAAACCTCGGCATAACCGCCGCCTCCCCAGGACGAAGTTGCGGGCTGTGCAATAAAAACGCCGTTTTTTGCATTATTTATATTGATATTTTCGACTAATTTAAGATAAGACTTTTCGTCGTCGTATTTTTTTAAAAGACCGTTTAGTTTTAAAATTGTTTCATCGGCTATATCTATTGCTTTTGCCGATTTTACTAAACTGTTCTCGCTAATTCTTCTAAAAACGGCTTCAAGCCACCAAGGGCCTTCAAACCACCAGTGTCCGAAAAGTTCCGCATCATACATAGAAGTTACTACGGGTTCGTCTATATAATTTTTTAAATACTTAGTCTGCAGTTCCCTGTGAAAGACGAACTGAGCGCCGTGTTCATACGCTTTGCGCTTAGCCGCCGAAGGTCTGTAAGCTTCTTTATAATTACCCTGTCCGGTAATTGCGTAATATTTAAGACCGGTAAAAGTTTTAAGGCTTCCGTGCCTTAAAGGAGTCAAATGCGGCAAGTCCAAATCAAAGCCTACGTCTCTATAAAACTCCCTGTAAACCGGAGTACCTGGATACCCTTCCTTAGACGACCAGACCTGTCTGGAACTTTCAGGGTCCCTGCCGAACATTACTACGTTAAAAGGGGTTATTATTGGGGAAAAACAACCGTTAATCGGATTAGGTTTGGCAAAATCTATGCCGTGCCTGTCTAAAAAAGTATAATAAAGTCCGTATTTATTAAGAATACCGTCAAAACCTTCCGTATAACCGCATTCCGGCAGCCATATACCTTTAGGAATAACGCCGAGTATATTTTTATGCGTTTCTATGCCGACTTCTATTTGTGCGGCAATAGCTTCAGGTTCGCCGACCATAGCGATTAAAAAAGCATGGGTAGCGGAAGAAGTTATAATATCTAAATGTCCGTTTCTGAAATGTTTCAAAAAGCCGTCTATAAGATATTTTCCTCCGTTATCTTTAATTTTTTCATACCAGTTTCTGTATCTTTTTCTGTAAAACAGAGTTACCGGATGAAATTCGGGATCGCCTTCCGTTCGAAAAGCCTCTTCGTCAAGAACTTTAAGCCTGACTGCTATATAATCTTTAAGCCGTTCCGAAAGAAGGTCGTCGTTCATCATACTTAAAAGCGTAGGCGTTAACGACATAGTCAGATTAAAATCTACGCCGTCGTTTTCAAGGTCGTCAAAACATTCGAGCAAAGGCAGATATGTTTCCGTAACGGCTTCGAAATACCACTCTTCTTCTAAATATTTAGAACTCTCGGGATGCCTGACGTAAGGAAGATGAAAATGCAATACGGGCAGCCACTTGCCCGTATTTTTTTTATTCGCCTCAAACATTATATTATCTCCGATTTATTTTATAATTTATTAATTTAATCAAATAATATTTACCTTACGCCTTCTCCCGACTGCGTAAATCCTTCTCCCGAGGCGGAAAAACCGGCTCCGGAAGTTGTAATATTAATATTAACGGGCAGATTTTTACCGCCGGGGATAGATTCGGTGGCTCCAATGAAAATCCTGCCGCCCATACCGTTAATTTTTCTTTCGAGTTTTAATTTAGGCAGCTTTTTATAAAGACAGGAGGGCGGCCATATAGGGCTTCTCGCTATAAAAATAAAATTCCCTTCGTCCGTTAAGTATCCAATATCCACCCATGTCTGCGAAAGTTCGAGGTCTTCAGGAAAGATAACGTATCTGCTGCCGTAATATCCGTCTAAAACTTCATACCACAGCATATCGTCGTCTTTATAAATCCTAAGTATTGGTTTATACGCAGAAGATTCTGGTTTTTGCCTAAATCTCCATACCACCAGCCTGACGTTCGGTTTTTGAAAATATATCCTGACCATGCTTTCGCCGGAAATTTCCACGGGCTGTCCATATTCTAAAACGGGAATATTTTCCGACGGGCTTAAACGGCTCCAGCTTAAAGAGATAATATCTATCTGTTCGCCTATATTTTTTTCGTTTTCGACGTATTCCACTTCGCAAATTTCCGGAATTATATCCGTTAAACCGCTTTTAATTTCGACTGTTTTTTTAGAAAGCGGCTGTTTAGATATTGCGTTTTTTGATTTTCCTGCAGTTTTAGGTTTTACTTCGGCTTCTTCTTTGGTTTTTGTAAGTTTTCGTCCGGCGGCAGAAACAGATTTCTTTTCGTCTATTACATGCATGGCTATTTCATTAATTTTTTTAATATTGGACGATTTGATAAAATCTGTTTTTACGGCTTTATGGGTCGCAAAATTGTAATTAAAAATTTCGAAATCGAATGCGTGCGGCGCATATTCTTTAAGTATTGATTTACTGCTTAGAGTTATTGCGGAATAATCTATAACGTCTATACCGTAATGATTTTTTAGCCGTTCAAGAAAACCGCCGGCAAAATTAATAAAGTCGTCGACATCGTTAAATTCCGGTAAAATATCCGATTTATTGTTATAAAACAATATTCTGCCTTCAAAAACAGGTTTAAATATGCTTGATAATCGTCTTTGATTGAATTTTATACAGTCTTCGGCGGCTTTTTTTTCTAATTTTTCAATAATTTTAATTTTCTGCTCTATTTTGGGATATTTGCAATAAATAACTTTATCTTTTTTAGAAGTTGTTTTTGCTATCTCTTCTGCATTAAATATTACGGTGAGAAATATATCTTCTTTCATATGCGCCTCTTAGGATTTTTCTTGGTATTTATTTATTTTAATTAATTGTATTACGGATTTAATTACACTTAAATAATATCATAAAAATTTCATTTTTCAACTCAAAAAAATATTGTCTATGAGCCTGACCCCTTTATACCTGATTGCAGCAAGAAGAATATCGCCTTTCTCGGCATCGCTATATTTTTTATTAAGCGCATAATCCGTTATTTCGACGTAGTCTACTTTAAATCCGTTTTTTATAAGCTCTTTTATGGCAAATCCGGTTAATCTTTCCGCCGACTTTTCTCCTTTTTTAAATAAATATGCCGTATGAGAAAGAATTTTATAAAATGCGCTTGCCGCATCTTTTCCGGAGCCGTCTAAATATGTATTTCTCGAACTCATTGCAATGCCGGATTCTTCCCTGACGGTTTCCACGGGAATAATTTTTACGTTTAAAAAAAAATCTTCCGCCATTTTCTTTATTAACGCGAACTGCTGATAATCTTTTAAGCCGAAAAAAGCAAAATCGGGTTCGACTATGCAGAAAAGTTTCATAACTATAGTAAGTACGCCCTGAAAATGCGAAGGCCTGAAAAGCCCCTCCAATTTTTTTGAATATTCGGGATTAACGATAAAAGTACCGGTATTTTTTACTATATCGGATTCAGGATAAAAAAGAACCGGAACAGACAAGTCCGATAAGATTTTTTCATCGTTTTCGATGTCTCTCGGATATTTATCGAAATCTTCGCCATGTCCGAACTGCAGCGGGTTTACGAATATAGAAACTACTGTTTCCCCGTAACGTTTAGCCGATTCTATAAGTTTAACGTGTCCGCCGTGAAGTTTTCCCATAGTAGGCACGAAAGAAATTTTTTTTTCGGCTTTTTTTAAATTATGCGAGAATTCTTTCATCTCGGCTATTCCGGTAATAATTTTCATAACTTCCTTTTATTATACTTTATTATAATTTTATATGGTAATAATATATTAATTGTATAAATTATTTTTATAAACTGCACTGCCCCCAACAGCTACCGTCGATATATCGTCGATGCGGAAAGAAATTAACGAATCGTAAACATTTTCTTCATTCAGAACTATATTTTCGCTTAAATTGAAGACTGTAAAATCCGCCGATGAATCAGGTTCAAGCGTTCCGGTAACGCCGTTTACGGCTAAAGCTCTTGCTCCGCCGGCGGTTGCGGCTTCTATTAAATCTTTAGCGGCAACTTCGGGATGAATTTCCCTTGCGTATTTCAATTCGTCTAAAATATTAAGCGATTCGTTTGAATAAAGACCGTCGGTTCCGATAGAAACGGAAATTCCTTTTTCTAATATCTTTTTTAAGGGAAGTTTTTTTGAATTAAAAAAAGCGTTGCTTCTTGGACAATGAATGATATCGGCGCCCGATTTTTTGATTAAATCTATATCTTCGCCGTCTATTTCGTTAGCATGTATTAAAGAAACATCCGGACTTAATATTTTTAAATAATCAAGATAAAAAACGGGCGACCTGAAAAGCTTCTTCGGCAACGAATATCTTGAAAGCGTAAGCGCCGGCAGCAGATTTTCCGCTATATCTCCTCCTTTTCCGCTTATAAAATCTTTTTCCGAAGCATGTTCCGAAGCATGTATTGCTATTTTAAGCTTTAATTCTTTATTTAATTTTAATATTTCTTTAAATAATTCCTCAGATACGGAATATACGGCGTGAGGCGATATGCCTATAGATTCGAAACCGTTTTTTTTAAACAGATATTTGAATTCTTCTATTTTTTTGGAAGCCGCTTCAGGGTCAAGTCCTCTTAGTTCAATCAATGCTTTAACCCGCGGTACTAAACCGGTTCGCTCCTTTATATCTTTTACATCGTAAAAAGATGCAGGGTCTATAATATCTGATACCGAAGTAGTGCCGCTTTTAATAAAATCGGCAAAGGCTTTAATCCTTAAGCTTATTTTTTCTTCCGCCGTAAAATTTTTGCGTTTATCTATGAGCGATAAAACCCATTTTGAAAAGATGCGGGGGGTTAGAATATCAGGCTTAAAAGTAAGGTCGGTGTGGACATGGGCGTTAATAAACCCCGGTGCGATAAGAGTTTTACTTTTTTGTTTATTTTTATAATTTTTTATGCTCTTTATGCCGATAACCCTGCCGGATGTTTCATCCGCGGTCAATTCCCCGTTCTTTAAAAAAACAGGATAAGAACGAAGCGGATGAGCCGAAATTAATATATAATCGGCATAATATTTTATCATTGCAACATAATTCTTCTTTTATTTTACTATATCGGCTGCGCGGTTCTTTTCGTCAACGTAAACCAAAACCGGTTTGAAATCTTTAAGTTCGTTTTCGTCGTAAATCCCGAAAGTTGCGATAATTATAGTATCGCCTATCTGAACTAAGCGCGAAGCGGCGCCGTTTACGATTATGTCTCCGGAATTTCTGCCCGCTTTGATAGCATACGTTTCAAACCTGCCGCCGTTATTTATATTCCAGACGTTAACCTTTTCATACGGTAAAATACCGGCTTTTTCCATAAGATCTTCGTCTATGGAAATAGAACCTTCGTATTCAAGGTTCGCATCCGTTATTTTAACCCTGTGTATTTTAGATTTAAGTAAAATTTTTTGCATATTTATATTATAAGATATTTAAAAGGTTTTTTCAATTTCCCAAAATTACCGACGGAACAGGAAAAGGTGTCAGATTAATTTTCCGCAAAAACTTTTCTATTATTATAGCGACAGAATTCAATTCCGTCCCTATAGCAAATTGGACTTTTCCGTATAGGAAAAAAAATCTGACACCTTTTCCTTCGTTATTCAAAAATTACTGCCGGCAATTTTGGTCAATTTCAAAACAGGCTTCGGTCTTACATATATTCATAATATCGCTTTCTATTTCTTTTTTTGCGGCAGCCGATTGCTGCCTGACGGATTCGTCTTTATAGATTAATATTTGCCGCAAGTCTTCCAAATCATTAATCTTTTTATTTATTATTTCTAAATAATGTTTTTTCGATATATTACCGGCATTAATTTCTTTCATATAATTTTCAAACTCTTCGTAAACGGGATTGAGTTTAACTATAAAAGAAAACTCTCCCGTTTTTATATAATTTTCCAATAAATAATACAGTCTCAGGGAATTAATCGCCTCCTTAATGTCGTAGCCGTATGAATCCTTATATTTTAAGGTATTAGAAGTGTACTGTTCTTTTTCTATGTTGATTTTTTTATTTTTTATTATTCCCGAAACGGCGTCGAAATTTTTTTTAAAATTAATTAAAATAAATTTTTTAATTTTCTCTATCAATCTTAATGCTTCCGAAAATCTTTCGGAATCTTTTATGCAGGATTTAAAAGTACCGCAAATCAAGGGTTCGATGAATTTTATATTTCCGTTCATTGCATGGCGGAAGTATTCATGAAAAGGCGTTATGAAATAATCGTAATCTTTTTCAATAACGGAAAAACGCGTGAAATTATGCGTAAAAAAATTTTCGAAAACCGGATAATAGACTATAAAAAAATCGTAATCGCTTTTGTCCGTTTCAAGGTTGTAGTTTCTCGAACCGTAAAAACAGACAAAAGCGATATTTAATTTTAAGGCTTCTTTTTTTATAATATTCTTAAAAACGGGCGATTCCGCAAATGCGTAAAAACCGTCAAAACTCATCTATTTTATTTACCTTCTCGGGCTTGCAATATATTTTTTTAATTTAATTTTTGCCCATTTGATATTCGGATCGTATTGCAGGGCTTTCTGAAGGCTGACTATGCCGAGCGAAGGAAAACCGAGCCTGTGCAATGCCACCCCCATATGCGCCCATGCGAGGGCAAAATGCGGTTTAATGAGAATTGCTTTTTGAAAATGCTGTATTGCATCAATATAATATTTACCCTTCATAGCGCCTAAAGCTTTATCATACTGAAACTTAGCGCTGTGGACATTCACCGCCTTCATTTTAGCCGCAAAAGAGTTTTTTGAAAATGCTATCAAAGACAGCATTAAAATTAATCCTAAAACAATAATTTTTTTCATTTTTTGCCTCCATTTTTTTACTTTTTTTAATATTTATTATGCACTATAAATCTACTTAAGTCAATTCGGCTGTTTACAAGGCAAATCAGTTTTGCGACCACTTCAAGGATTTTAAAACGGCTTCGCGCCATTTAGCGTATAAAGCATTTCTTGAATCGTCGTCTATTCGAGGGTTATATATTTTTTCGGTTTTTTTAAATCCGCGGAACATATCGTCCGTCCAGAAACCGGCACTGACGGCGCTTAAACCCGCTATTCCGAAAGCGGTCATTTCCGTGAAAGCGGCTTTTTCAAGCGGTATATTTAAAATATCGGATTGAAACTGCATTAAAAAATCGTTTTCGCTTGCCTTGCCGTCCACCCTTAATTTAAATTTAGACAAATCGAATTTTATTTTTAAAATATTTTCAAATTCGATTACTACGTCTTTTGTCTGATATGCCAAAGATTCCAATGCCGCTCTTATTATATGGTTTTTGTTCGCCGCTCCGGTTAACCCTATTATAAGCCCTCTTGCGTCCGGATCCCAATACGGCGCACCGAGTCCGGACAATGCCGGAACGAAATATACGCCTTCATTTGAAATAAGGCTTTTTGCCGCATCTGACGATTCATCTGCAGATTTTAATATTTTTAGGTTATCCCTGATAAATCTTATAACTTCGCCTCCGGTAAAAATACTGCCTTCTAAAGCATAATAAGCATCTTTGCCTAATTTCCATGCAACGGTAGCGACTAATTTATCGGAAGGGTAAATTTTGCTTCCAGTTTCTATCATTGCAAAAAGTCCTGTTCCGTATGTATTTTTTATTATTCCCTTTTCAAAACCCGAATGTGCAAAAAGAGATGCCTGCTGGTCGCCAAGAATTCCTATTACCGGTATAGACTTACCGGTAATTTTTTTTTGCGTAGAGCCGAAATTATAATCGCTTGCAAAAACTAAAGGAAGTATCGGCTCATTTACTCCGAATATTTCAAGAAGTTCTTCGTCGTATTTTAATGTGTTTATGTTATACAAAAGCGTCCTTGAAGCATTAGAAGCATCGGTTGCATGAACGGAGCCGCCGGTCAAATTCCACAAAACCCAGCTGTCCACCGTCCCGAAAGCCAGTTCTCCTTTTTCCTCAAGTTTTTTTGCTCCGCCGACGTTTTCGAGTATCCATCTAATCTTGGTAGCAGAGAAATAGGGGTCTAAAAATAAGCCGGTTTTTTCTTTTATCGTTTTACGGTACTCAGACAAATTTTCGCAAATCGGCGCGGTTCTTCTGCACTGCCATACGATTGCGTTATAAACGGGTTTCCCCGTTTTTTTATTCCAAACAACCGAAGTTTCTCTCTGATTTGTAATGCCTATGGAAATTATATTATAAGAACCGCAATATTCAAGGGTTTCGTTTAATACTTTAACCGCGGTATTTAATATGTCGCAGGGGTTCTGTTCAACCCATGCCGGTTTTGGATGCAGCTGCGGAAATTCCTTATAAGCGGAATATATAATTTCTCCGTTTTTATCGAAAGCTATCGCCCTGTTGCCCGTCGTTCCCAAATCCAGCGCAATAACCGCTTTTTCCAAAATAAAACCCCCTTTATTCTTTTATATTCCGCTCCTTTTTAAAGGAGGGGCGTCGCCCAAAGGCCGACGGGGTGGTTCGCGGAAAATAAAATCTGACACCTTTTACCATTCAAATACGGTGCCGGAATTCAATTCTGTCCCCGTTACAAATTGGAAGCTTTTTCAGCCTCTTTTAAATATAAATCGTAAGATTTTCCTGTTTTTACAAGCTCTTCCGTCGTTAATTCCTGCGGCCTTTTATTTAAGTCTATGTTGAAACCGGAAAAAATTTTTTCTTTCACGTCCGGCGGAATTCCGAAAAATGAAGCATATATCGAATTTTTTAATTTTTTTCTTCTCAGTTTAAATATCTGGTGAACGAAATAGTTAAAAAATTGAGAGCTTGCCGCCCAATTATAATCTTCGTCGTTAAAATATCGGGGGATCAGCCTTAAAACCGTCGAATCCACCTTCGGAACGGGATTAAAATTTGCCTTGCCGACTTCAAAAAGCCTTATTATGTTAAAATTTAATCCGGCAATAACGCTCAATGCCCCTCTTTGCGCATCGTTTTCCGGCGCATAAAGCCTTTCGGCAAATTCTTTCTGAAACATTAACGTGAAATCGCAAAAAACGTCTTTATATTTTATGAATTTATCTATTATCGGACTCGAAATTTCGTACGGAAGATTCGATATCGCCCTTAATTTTGAGTTAAGGGTTTTACTTAAAGAATTATAATCGAATTTTAATGCATCCTCGTTGACGATTCTAAAAAAACCGTCGGCATTATTACCGCCGATGCCGCCTTTAATCTTATCGAAACCGATAGACTTCCCTTTAATAAAATTGTAATAGAAAGAATCTATTTCTATAACAGTAAAACTTTTAACCCTGCCGGCGATTAATTCCGTTAAAATACCCTCGCCTGGGCCTATTTCAATAACGTCGTCCGACTCCGAAAAATTGCATGAATCTACAATGTTTTTAGCAATTTCTTTATCGGTCAAAAAATTTTGGCCGAAAACCACCTTATTTTTTTTTGGTTCTTTGCCCATAATAGCAGTTCACAACTCCCATGACGGATCCGCATTAATATCTAAAAATTCGCTTCGCTGAACAGAAGGGTCTATCGCATTTTTAAAAAATCCTGCATAGCCTATCATAGCCGCATTATCCGTAGTATATTTAACGGACGGCAATAATATTTTAAAACCGGAATCCTCACCTCTTTCCTTAAACATACTCCTTATTCTTGAATTTGCCGAAACTCCGCCGGAAATTGCAATGTTTTTAACTTTAAAAGCCTCGCAAGCCGACAAAGTTTTTTTAAAAAGAATTTCGGAAACCGCTTCTCTTAACGAAGCTAAAATATCGTTCACGACATTTTTTTTTATATTTTTTGGGCCGCCGTTCTCGTCTATCATATTTATTACCGCAGTTTTAAGCCCGCTGAAACTCATATTAAGGTCGTTGCTGCGTATCATAGGAAGAGGAAATTTAAATGCCCGCTTATCGCCTTTTTCCGCAAGTTCATCCACAATTCTTCCTCCTGGATATCCAAATCCAAGATAATTTGAAATCTTGTCGAAAAGTTCGCCGCATGCATCGTCCCTTGTTTTGCCTATAAGTTTTATATCGCTATGGGAATTAACCAAATAAATATGGGTGTGCCCTCCCGAAATGACTAATGCCGTAAAAGGAAATATTTCTTTAGTTTCCTGAATTTCTAAAAACGGGCTGAAAATATGTCCTTCTATGTGGTTTACTGGCGCTATGGGTATATTTAAAGCATAAGATATAGTTTTTGCGCACATAAGACCTATAAGAAGCGAGCCTACAAGTCCCGGTCCGGCGGTAGCCGACACGATGCCTACATCTTCCATAGATATTTTAGCTTCCGACAGAGCGATTCTAAAAGCAGGAAGAAAAGCTTTTATATGGTTTCTGGACGCAAGCTCCGGGACTACGCCGCCGTATATTCCGTGAACGTAATCCTGGGAATAGATAATATTCGATAAAATTTTAATTTTTACGCTGTCTTTTTCAGAATTTTCCTTTAAAAGAACGGCGCAGGAAAAATCGTCGCAGCTTGATTCAAATGCTAAATTAATCATCCGGCATTTTTATTTTGAAAGTCCGTTTATAGCCTTTTGCGATAGTTCTGCCGCTTTAGTGCCGGGATATTTCGCTATTGCCTGCCTGAAAAGAATAGAAGCGTCCGACGGGTCGGAAACTTTCAGGAAACCCATGCCCTGCAAATATATAGACATAGGCACGTCTGGACTTTTAGGATATAATTGAGAAAATTTATGAAATTCAAGTATTGAAACGGGGTATTTTTTTAGTTTAAAATTGGCGTAAGCCTTGTAAAACATAGCATCGGCAGAATATTTAGACTGAGGATATTTATTCAAAAAACTGCGCAAAGAAGTTAAGGCGGAATTGTATTTCTTTTTTTTGAACTGCGACATGGCTTCATTAAAGCCGTATTCCATAGAACTTTCTTTTTTGACTAACGACGATCTTACGCTTTGTTTTTTAACCGAGCTTGAGGAAGAAACCGCCGCGCCGGTTTTTACAAGTTTTAATAGTTTAATAAGCTGTTTATTTACTATTAAACGATATTCCCTGAATTTTTTATTTAAAACGTTCAGCTTATGGTGTTCTACTTCGTATTTACCGTAAATATCTCTAATTTTAGCGTTTAACGAAGAAATAGCTACTCCGTTATTTGCCGTATTCAACTGCATTTGTCCGAGTTTCTTTTCCACGTATTGTTGATTTTGAGATAATTCGGCCGTTTTTTTGTTCAGTTTTCTAACCTGAACTTTTAAACGGTGAAAAGAAGCTGGTTCCATAGGAGCGCATCCGGCAAGAATCGACGTTACGAAAATCAATGAGAGAGAGAAAAGAATAAAAACTTTCAATTTACTTTTATTTTTACCTTTTAAATATCCATCGTCTTCATATTCGTATTTGTATTTATTCATAATTTTTCTCCCGTTTGCGTTTATTTAATTTAATCACAAAAAAGATTTTTTTTCAATAAGACGATTTCATAGTCCACTGCGCATCGTAATAATTGTTCATTTCCGGAAACAGCTTAGGCGTCAGTCTCATCATTCCGCTTTCATTTACGTCTATCATATAAAGTTCCTGTCTTCCGGCAATTTCCGTATCAAAGGTAATAATTCTGGAATCTCTCGTCCATGCGGCATGCTGTGCGCTGTATGGAGTATCCGTAACCTGTCTTTCGTCGGAACCGTCGGCATTCATAATGCATATTTCAAGAGCTCCGTTAACAAAAGTGGAAAACGCTATTTTTTTTCCGTCAGGCGACCATGCCGGGCTTGTATTATAGCTTCCTTCGTCGTAGGTTAATCTCCGGACGCCGCTGCCGTTTGCGTTCATTACGTAAATTTGAGGACTCCCTCCCCTGTCCGATACAAAAGCAATTCTATTTCCGTGCGGAGAAAACGACGGCGAAGTATTGATACCGTCGGTATAAGTCAACTGTTTTAAGCCGCTGCCGTTAACGTTTACCGTATATATTTCGGTATTAATGCGGTCTGGGGTTAAAGAAACCGCTAATTTATTTCCGTCCGGCGACCATGCTACGTAATCGGCAGGACCGGGGAGATTAAGTTTCACGGTTACTCCGGTTTTTAAGTTTTTTATAAAAACTGCCGGATCACCGTCCTTAAAAGAAATATAAGCAACTTTACTGCCGTGCGGGGAAGGATACGGAAATATATTTATTGAATCGTTATTTGTAACTCTTTTAACTCTATGACCTCCAAAATCCATAACGAAAATATTTTTAGAACCGTCGTGTTCTCCCACGAAAAAGACTCTAGTCGTAAAAGGCCCTTTAATTCCGGTTAAAAATTTAAGCACGTCGTCGGCAAATTTATTTGCGAGAAACCTGTACTGGCCGTCCATTCCTTCGAGCTTTTCAGAAAAAAGCAGTTTTTTGGTAAATATGCTTATAAGATTGATTTTCATCTTGATAATGCCGTTTGACGTAGCATATTCTCCGTTTATAAGATACTGCGTATTAAGGACGCCCCAGTTAGAATAGTCAATGCGCTCGGGGCTTATATGGGCATACTGCGGATTTTCGAGGTATGAAAGCGGATTTACTATGTGAAAATATCCTATTACGGAAAGATCGTGCCTTATAACCCTTGCGGCGTTTTTTTCTATTTTTTTATGCTGTCCGTATGCGGAAATGTTTTTGAAATCCGGAACGGCGACCCTTATTTTTTCAATTCTTGCGGCGTTGATGTTTATATAAACTTTTGCATATGAACTAATAGGAAATAATATAAAAGCGCCCAAAAAAAATAAAGCAAATACGGGCAAAAAGAATATTGTTTTTTTCATTCAGCCATCCTTTAATAAATTAATAAGTTAATAAGTCAAATTTAATAAAATTGCATAAAATTAAAATATACAGAAATATCTTATAAATATCAAGCGCTAATCGCCGTATCTATTTATCTGTCTTTTAATATCTGCCTCGGGTTAAAAATCATTAGTACTCCTTCGCCATCGTTTTCGCCGTTTTCAAAACTCATAAAACCGGAAGGCGGCGGCGGAAGCGGACTGGACAGCTTTACTGCCGCTACGGACTGCGAATCGTAATAACCGTTGCCGGAAGATTTAACCAACCTTACGTTATAAATTCTGCCCGATTTGGAAATCTGAAAAGCCACTATAGATTTATAATTCAGATAATGGTTAAGCGATATGCCGAAATTAGGAATTATAGCGGAAATAATTTTATTTACGTAGCCCTGAAACCTGTGGACGTTTCCCTTTATGAGCGACTGATTAAGCTTTCCGTATGCATTATTAAGGCTTACCCTGTTTTGCAGATTAGCGTAAACGCTGGACGACAAAGCCGGAACATAAGGATGCGGAGGCGCATATCTTCTAACGGGCGTCTTTTTTTGCACAGTTTTTTTTGGATAAACCATAGAAGAAGGCGTTTTAACGAGCGGAACCGGAACCGGTTTAGCCGTTTTTGCCGGAGAAGGTCTGCTCGGGGCATGTTCAGTCAACTTGGGTTTGGGCGGATAAAGTATGGATTTTACCGAGGCAAGAGGTCCGGGAACCCTGCTTACTACGCTTACGACTACTTTTGATCCTATAGATTGAATCTGCGGCCTATATTTTATAGAAAGGTATAATATAAGACCTATCAGTAATATATGAAAAATTGCCGAATAAAAAATATATAAGCCGATACCTTTATGATTTTCATTAAACATAATACTTATTATCTGCCTACCGCGCCCGCCAATTTAGGGTTTGCGGTAACCATTCCGATTTTAGTAATACCCGCTTCTTTTATAGCCGCCATAACTTTTATAACGTATCCGTAAGGCAGTGAAGAACTTGCCTTGAGAAATATCTGCTTATCCGTCCTGCGCCTGTAAATAGCCGAAAGTTTCTGCGTTAAAACGGGCAGAGCGACCCTGAATTTATTAATATAAACGGACCTGTCGGAAGTTACCGCCACCACTATAGTTTTTTCCGGAGCCTTTAACGCATGAGCGGCGGCTGTCGGCAGATGAACTCTTATGCCGTGCACCAATATAGGAGCGGTAACCATAAAAATCACAAGCAATACAAGCATTACGTCCACGAAAGGAGTTATATTTATTTCCGACATAAGCCTGTAACTTGACATCCCGCTTTTTTTATCGTCTTTATCGTCAAAAGGAGTAAACATAAATAGAGTTTCCTATAAAATCTGTCTTTCGATAATCGTCATAAATTCATAAGCAAAATCTACCATTTCGTTGACTATGACTCTTACTTTATTGGAATAGTAATTATAAGCTATAACCGCAGGTATGGCGGCAAAAAGTCCGGCGGCGGTAGCTATTAAAGAATCGGCTATTCCGGGCGCAACTACCGCAAGTCCGGCGGTTCCCGCCCTCTGTATGCTTTCAAACGAGGTCATTATACCCCATACCGTTCCGAAAAGTCCGATAAAAGGCGCGGTAGAGCCGACCGTAGCAAGAAAAGGCAGGGAGACTTCAAGTTTTGCTATAGACGAAAGCTGTGATTTTTTTAATGCCCTTTCTACATAAGCTAAATTTTCTTCATTTCTTTCCTTGTCGCTTTTCTGCTGGTCGTCCGCCGTTTTTTTCTTAATATTAAGCAGTTCTTTATAAGTTATATTAAACATAAAGGCTATAGGGCTGTAATCCAAATTTCTTGCGGCGGTATAAACATAATCGAGCCTTTTAGACTCCCAGAAAAGATCAAGAAATTCTTTGTCCTCTTTTCTTGCTTTTCCAAGATAACGAAGCTTGTAAAATATAATAGCCCAGGATATTAACGAAAAAATAAAAAGTAACAGCAAAACTAATTTTACTACGATATTCGTCGTAAGAATATGCGACAATATATTCATAGTACCCGCACTTCCGGCCGCAATACCTCCGATGGTTCCCCCCGCAATTTTATCCAGCATTATAAGCCTAATATCCTCCGATTTTATTTTTCAGTTTTTCTCGGTTTATCAAAATTTTAGTTTATTTATATGAATTTTATATATTTTTAGATTATAAATCTTTTTTTTAAAAAAATCTATTGACAAAAAAATAATTACAATATATTGTATAGAAATAAAAAATATTATCTACATATTGAGGAGCGATTATGAAAAAACAAAATTCGGACATTTTAAACAAAGACCCGCTTGCTGAAAAATTTTCGGAAAATGCGGTTACCGTCCTGAAAAAAAGATATCTGGCTAAAAACGAGAAAGGCGAAATTATCGAAACCATAACAGGGCTGTTTAAAAGAGTCGCCGAAAACATATCGTCGGCTGATTTAAATTACGGAAGATCCGATAAGGAAGTAAAAGCTGCGGCTGACAATTTCTTTGAAGAAATGTCCTCGCTTAGGTTCCTTCCAAATTCACCTACTTTAATGAATGCCGGCAGGCCTCTGCAGCAGCTTTCGGCTTGTTTCGTGCTACCCATAGAAGATTCTATGGAATCGATTTTCGAAACTATCAAAAATACTGCGCTTATACATCAGAGCGGCGGCGGAACCGGTTTTTCTTTTTCGTCTTTAAGGCCTAAAAACGATACTGTTCACTCTACTAAAGGCGTTTCAAGCGGTCCGGTTTCATTTATGCAGGTATTCAACAGCGCCACCGAGGCTATTAAGCAGGGAGGAACGAGACGGGGCGCCAATATGGGCATTTTAAGGATAGACCATCCCGATATAATTGATTTTATTACCTCGAAAAAAGATACTTCAAAATTAAACAATTTTAATATTTCCGTAGCTATAACCGAAGATTTTATGAACCATGCATTAAAAAATGAAGACTATCCTTTAATAAACCCGAGAAACAACGAGACAGTAAAATATTTAAACGCAAAAGAGGTATTCGATTTAATAGTAGAAACCGCATGGCAGAGCGGAGAGCCTGGTATCGTCTTTATCGACAGAATAAACAAACTGAATCCGGTGCCTAAAGCAGGGAAGATAGAAGCTACCAACCCCTGCGGAGAACAGCCTTTGGTTGCATACGAATCATGCAACTTAGGATCTATTAATATAGGAAAGTTCGTAAAAGAAAATAAAATTAAAAAAGATATGGCTGACCTCGAAGCGTATCTTAAAGAACTCGATAATAATCCTGATGACCTTATCGAAGACTATCTTAGCTGCATCGACTTCGATAAACTCAAAAAAACTGTTCATACGGCCGTTCATTTTTTAGATAACGTAATAGAAAAAAACCGTTATCCGTTAGAAAAAATTAAGGAAATGACGCTTTCAAACAGAAAAATAGGCCTTGGAATAATGGGTTATGCAGATACGCTGATAAAATTGGGCGTGCCCTACGACAGCGAACTTGCGCTTAAAATAGCGGAAAATATAATGGGTTTCATAGATAAGGAGTCGAAAGTAAAATCCGAAGAGCTTGGAATAGAACGCGGCAGTTTTCCGAATTTTAAAGGCTCTTTATGGGAAGAAAAAGGGTTTAAAGCAATGAGGAACGGTACAACAACTACTATAGCGCCAACAGGCACAATAAGCATGATAGGCGGGGCTTCAAGCGGCATAGAACCTCTTTTTGCATTGGCTTACGAAAGACGCGTGCTTGACAAGCAAAGACTAATAGAAACGGATAAAAATCTTAAAAGCATTTTAGAAACAATGGGGGTTTATTCCGATAAATTGATCGATTATATAGCGAAAAACGGAAGTCTCGGAAAAACTTACAAAAAAGATATAGCGGATTTATTAACTGAAAAAGAATATGAATACTTAAGCAGAATATTTATAACGTCGCATGATATTACGCCGAAATGGCACGTTATGACGCAGGCTGCTTTTCAAAAATTTACCGATAACGCCGTCAGTAAAACCGTTAATTTTCCTAATTCAGCAACAAAAGACGATATAGAAGAGGTTTATACCCTTGCTTTTAATCTTAACCTAAAAGGCATAACCGTATATAGGGACGGTTCAAGAGAACAAGTATTGACGGCAGGTTCTTCCGAAAATACAAAAGAAAAAGGAGCAAACGAAACATCGAACCAAAAATGCGGCGGGCAGATAGAACCCAGAAAACGCCCTGATATAATAAAGGGCGTAACCGTTAAAACCGTTACCGGATGCGGACCTATGTACGTTACCATAAACTACGACGAAAACGGAAATCCTTTCGAGATATTTAACTCGATAGGCAAATCAGGCGGATGCGCCCAGTCGCAAACCGAATCCACAGGAAGAATGGTAAGCTTGGCGTTAAGGTCGGGAATCGGGGCGGAAGAGATTATAAATCAGTTAAAAGGTATAAGATGCAATATTCCCTATGGTTTCGGCGGCAATATTATATATTCCTGCGCCGACGCTATAGGCAAAGCTTTAGAAAAAAGCCTGAACGAAAAAATAACTTCAAATGAAAACTTGACGTCCGAGGCAAAAAAGCCGGCAACGGCAGCATCTGTAAACACCGACTCCGGTACTCATTCTAAAAACCATACGGTTCAGGGAAGAGGCGCATGCCCTTCCTGCGGCGGCTCTAATCTTAAACATGCGGAAGGCTGTACCGTGTGCTTAGACTGCGGTTATTCCGATTGCGGCTGATGCAAAATTGCATATATTAAAAAAAGAAGTATAGGCAAAAAAACAATCCAAATATAAATTCCCCGCGCATAGTATTTAAAATACGCGGGGAATTCTCATTTCCTTTTTTCCGCATCATATTAAAAAATAAATCATTATTTATAATTTGTGACTTTAGTCAATGTTATAAATTAGTTTTATGATAAAATAAGCTATATAGAATAGAAACCGAAATATATTCAGATATTGTATTGCAAAATATTAGGCCTATTGATATATACGTTATATAAATAACTAAATAAATAACAAATTAAATAAGGAGAACCGATGAAAACTTATACCGAAAACGATATTAAACTTAATCCGCTCGAAGCTTTAAGGGAGGAGCATACCGAAATGCGAACCGCTTTAAGTAAATTTGAAAATATTTTAAAAAAAATACCTGCCGGCGTTTCGGATTCGGAGCTTAATGAAATATCCGAATATTTAAATAAAGACGTTGAAGTGCATTTTAAAAGGGAGGAAGATGCTTTATTTCCGGTTTTAGGCAATTATATAGGCATTGAAACCGGCCCTATAAATGTTATGCTCATAGAACATAACAGCTGCAGGGAATTAACCGGCGATTTAAGGAAAAGAATAGAAGTCAAGGATTATAAATCTGCCGCATCTGCGGGAAAAGCATTAATAGAGCTTTTATCCGAACATGAAGACAAAGAAGACGTCATATTGTTTCAGATTGCCGAAATGCAGCTGGGCAATGACGAAAAACAAGATATTATGAAAAAAATGGTTACGATTAATTAATACTTTTTAAATTTAGTTAATATCGAAAGTTAAATATAATTTTATAATTTATAATTTTTTGCAAAAAAAAGGAGAATAATACCATGAAAGACGTAATGGATTTAAAAAAAATAATGCTTGACGTCAGGGAAGACATTAAAAACGGAAACGATCCGTTTAAAAAAATAATGGAAGCTATTAATAATTTAAATGAAGAGGAATCTCTTGTTTTAATTAACAGTTTCGAACCTTTTCCGCTGTATTCGGTTTTAAAAAATAAAGGATTTGAACATATAACCAATAATACTTCCGAAGGATTTGAAATAATTTTTTTCAGGAGCGGCGGCGAAATAAAACCGGTAAAAGTCTCCGAAGGGGCTGAAGAAAATCAATTCGACGACGAAGATTTAAAAAACCTTGCGCACAAACAGCATATTATAGAACTCGACGTCAGAGGACTTGAACCGCCCGAGCCGCTTTTAAAAATATTTGCGTCGCTGGAAAACTTAAAGAACGACGAGACGATTCATATAATACACGAAAGAAAGCCTATACACCTATACCCAAGGCTAAAAGACGCCGGATATAAATTCTTAACGGAAGAAACTGCAGACGATCTTTATACGATAAAAATTTGGAAATAAACTTATAAATTCCCCTAAATTCCCCTCCTTTTTAAGGAGGGGTGTCAGGCTTTGCCTGACGGGGCGGTTTGCTTTTTAAGTTTTTCCGCTTTCTTTTTACCGTCCCATAGAAAATATATGCAGCAAAAGCAGTAAAGATGCCGCAAAAAGAACTGCGGAGGCAAGTTGTATCAAATAAAATATCCAAAGAACGGAACCTGCCAGGAACATTGCAAATATTACGTATTCAAAATATTTAGTTTTCAAATCCGAAAACAGTTTTCCGTATGCTCCTTTTTTTGCCTTTTCAAAAGTTTTGAGGCTTATAAGAAACGGAAATATTTTATGCAGAAAGCCTATAATTACCATTCCTGCAAAACCGAACAGTCCCAAAAAAGCGAATATATAATAAAGGTAATAAGCGCCGTTTACGCCGATTAATACGAATAATTTTTCCTGCGGAACGGCATTTATTATCAGACCTAAAAATACCGCCGCAACTAAAAATATAATGCCGGCGTAAAGATAAAACGTCGTAATATCGAACTTTTTCTTAATCCTTTTCAACATAAGAGCAAAAAATATATAGCAGTATAAAAGAATGCCCGCGCCCAAAAGCCATCCTCCCGCTTCATTCAAATAAATATGGACGGCAGACCCGTTTCCGAAAAAAGAAGACGCAAGCATCGCTATAATTCCTGCGTTAATAACCGTTAAATCCGTTTTCCAATATAAATTATCAGGCGCTTTAGTCATATAAAACATCGGGAGCAGTCTATAAGAAACTCCTATAAAAAGCATCATTACAAAACCTACAAACATAAGATAAATATGGTCTTGCAATATATAATATATATTCAGCCCTATTTTATATTTAAAAGATAAAGCCAAATACAATCCCACCGATATTCCTATAAATAAATAAAAATAGGCAAATGCTATCCCCAAGGAAGAATAATCCCATTTTTTTACTTTTTTCAAGCTTGCAAATATATTCAAGTTATAGGTTAAAACGGAAACAAAAAGCAGAATGCCGCCCGCTGCTATCATAACGCCCAATGAATAATGCATTCCTATAACGAAAAGCAGTAAAGAAATTACGTATCCGTAATAAACCGGAATAAAAAGCTTTTCGTAAGCAATTTTCACGCCGAGCGCCACTGGCAAAAGCATATAAGAAGCCCCCATAATTACCATAAGCAAAAAACCTAGCGTAAATATATGGGTAAGGGCTATTATTTTATAATTCATAAAAAAATATCCGTTAAAACTCTTATAATCAAAAAACATTACTACGAAAAAAACCGGCAAAAAAATTAGCGCAGTTTTAATATGTTTTAATGCTATTTCTATAGAACTATCCGTGGTATTCATATATTTTATTTACCGTCCTCTGATATGCTTTCGTTTTATAGTTTTATGCAGACATTTTTGCTTCCGGTATTACTAAATAGTATTACTAAATAATTAATGCGTTTTAAGTCTTTTTAAAGCATCGGACTTAATCATCGAAGGATTCCATTCAGGTTCCCAGACGAAATTTACTTTCACGCCGCTAACGCCGGGAATGCTCTTAATTGCCTCCTCCACCTCATATTTTATAACGCCGCTTATTGGACAGCCCTTTGCCGTTAAAGTCATATCCAAACCGACACCGCCGTTTTTACTCAAATTTATTTTATATACAAGCCCAAGATCTACGATATTCACTTCAAGTTCGGGGTCTATAACGCCCTTTAATTTTTCCAATACGTCCTTTTCGTTAAATTCAGCCATGATAAACTCCTATATTAAAAATTATATTAAGATTTTAAATTTATTCGGTTTTACTTTTTTGTTTCCTTTTAATATAAAGTTTATCAAATTAGAAAAAAGATTAAATTGATTTAAGTCACAATTTAAAAATAAAATTAAAATTCAGTTATCTCTTTTAATCTATTTATATAATTTTTTTATATAAATTTTTTATGTTTATAAAATTTATGCTATTTCTTTTGATTTTTGAAGAAGATACAACACCTCTTCATCCGAAGTCTGGCGAAAATCTTCGTAGAACTCCCCTACAGCGTAGAACTCTTCCGGAGCGCTTAAAACTACCACTTTATCGACGATTTTTCTTAATTCTCTCATAGTATCGGCAGCTATAACCGGCACCGCTACGATTACTTCTGCAGGTTTTTCATCTTTAACGGCTTCTATGACTACCATTACCGACGCGCCTGTAGCGATACCGTCATCCACTATTATCGTCGTCCTGCCGGTTACGTCAATCTTTTCGGCGCCCTTCCTGTATATTTTTTCCCTTTCCCTTATTTCTTTAAGTTTAATCTGCTCCATGCGCTCTAAATATCCTTGAGGAATATTAATGCGCGATATAAGCGATTCGTTAAGATAAACTTTCGGCGATTTTCCGTCTACTACCGCCCCTATGGCTAACTCTTCATGGTTAGGCGCTCCTATTTTTCTCACTAATGCCACGTCTAACGGAGATTTTAATATTGCCGCTATTTCATAAGCGACCGGAATTCCGCCTCTCAGCAAACCTTTGACTACTGTATTCCCGCCGCCTAATTTCTCCGCCGCCAACTTTTTTCCAAGCAGTTTCCCCGCTTCCATCCTGTTTTTAAATATCATATAATTTCTCCCGGTAATCTTTTTACCCGCCTCATTATAAATTATATGTTAAATAAGCCAATAAGCCATAAAGTAGAACTGCAAAACTTCTTTGGCTTGTGACGTTCTATATGCCTATTATCTATATACTTATACTGCGCTTATTCTATATTTACACCTTACCAAATACCCTGCATATTTTCATAATATCTAATTATAAGTATATCATTAATAAAAATATTGTTAGTTAAAAATTAAAATTAGAAAAATAAGAATGAAAAAAACAGAAAAATTTTTAAAAAAAATTTTAAAAAATTGACTAACAAAATAAAAATAGTATATAATTGATAGTCACGAATATTTTGCCGGATTTTTTTTAATAAATCTTTTTCGGGCTGTTAGCTCAATCGGTAGAGCAACTGACTCTTAATCAGTAGGTTCTGGGTTCGAGACCCGGACAGCCCACCAGATATTTAGAGGCTTTCAAGATATTCGGATTTTTGCTTTTGTTCCTGCGGTAAAGAATCGGTAAAGTTTTTTTCAAATTATCGTAAAAGGCTTTTGCCTCCATTTTGCTTGTAGTTTCCGCGCTTTTGCAAAATCTAATGCCGTTGATGCATTTATCAACCCAGAACGTTTTACCTTGCCTGTAAATGCCCATATATTCACCTCCTATTCGGCATTTACGGCTTACTTTCTTATGCTAATTGTATCATAGGCATTGGCGTCTATCCAAGCTAAAAGTTTAGCCCTGTCGAACCTTTTGGTTCTGCCTATCCTGATAAACGGTATCTGTTTGCGATAAGTCAGCTTATAAACCGTCAGTTCCGATAAACCTAACAGTTTTGCCGTTTCTCTGGTTGTCAGAAGTTCTTTTGTTGTTTCCATAACTATTATCCTCCCTTTAATATTTTTTTATTTATTTTTAAAACTTCTAACATATCTATACGTGTTTTTTTGAGATACTGAAAAAATAAATAAAAAAATATTAAATTTTTTATATTTATATAAAGAAAGAAAGGTAAGTTTTATTCCGGAAGAGAAAATTAAAAATGGTTATAATGACAAATAATAGGGCGGTTCAAAGTCCTGCATAAAAGAGGAATTAATTTTGTCCGTATCGGAAAGTTGTCCATTTTAGACAAAACTATCCTATTCTATTAAAAACATGGACTATCGAAAATATAGAAGCTAGTGCTACGCTCCGACGTGGAAAGGGAAAAATAAATATTGGAAGAATACGTACAGGGATAAGTTAAATCATTGCTATATTTAAAGCGATAAATATTATTGCCGCCGTCAAAAAACAATACCGGCACAAAAACCATATTGAAGCCTTTTTGCGGAAAAACTTAGTGAAGAAAAAGGGTTGAAATTGCCTAAAGATTATAAAGATAATGCTAAAGTAAAAAATATTTGACAGCGCACTCCAATAGCGGTATAAATAAAAATAAGAACGGCGATTAAAATTAAAAGAGAGAAAATAATTTTATTTATGCGGAGACGATGATACTGTCAAGTTTTTTGTGTAAATTTTTTATTTTTTAAAAAATGGCAAATTAGCCGTTTTAAAAAACCTCTTATAAATAATATTTACCTTTATTAATCTTATTTTATATTAAAATATGTAAAATATGCCACTCTATTAGCCTAAATTAGACGCATTAATGGCATGCCAAGATTTATATTGGCCTAAAATTACTATCTATACATAAACGATACTTAAAACGTTTAAATCTTTTCTTTAATCTTATTAAAGAAAGGTAAATTAGGCTTTACCTTTCCAACTCGCATTTGCGACCAAG
>JAJZJX010000071.1 GCA_021850985.1 bacterium | reverse complement strand
TTTGAAAAAAACTTTACCGATTCTTTACCGCAGGATAATATAGGAAATATTTAAATCTTTAAAAGCCTTTATTTATCTGGTAGGCACGGGCGGTCTCGAACCGCCGACCCCTACCGTGTCAAGGTAGTGCTCTAACCCCTGAGCTACGCGCCTAAAAATTTGGAAGTAAAACTAATATATATTACTATTAATCCTTTTATTTTGTCAATAAATTATTTTGCTTCAAATTTGCTCGCGGTCGTTTCTTCCGGCATATTCCAATAATATTTTTAATGATAAAATATCGGTTTTAATGTTGTCTAAATCGTTTTCTTTTTCTTTTTTTTCTATTTTTTCGTAAGCAAATTTTTTAATTGCAAGCTCGATATCAAGCTCGATTTCTTTCTTGTATCTATCGAAAAATCCGTTTCCTTTTTTATTTATAATTGCTGCGACTTGTTTTTCTAAATCGTTTTTTTCTTTTTCTAATTCAATTTTTTCTTTAATCATATCAGTTTCCATTTGTGGACCGTCCTTTTTTAAATTATATTTTAATATATATTGCAATGCGGATTTAGTTGGAAAACACCTCTTTAATAAGCAAGTCAAAATTATCGCCGGTTCTAAAATTTCTCAACCCCTTATAATATACGTCGTGCTTTTCATATTCGTTTAAATTATTACTACTTATGCTTATTTTTATCTCTATGCTTTTACCGCAGCAATAAAATTCTCTTTTAAATTCATATACATATACCTTAGGCGATTCCTTGTTTTCCGTTATTATCCGTTTAAAATCCCCTCCATTTATTGCTAAATCAAACGGCTGCCCGCATTTTTCGCACTCAAAAAACAACTTTGCTGTTTCCATTAATATATCTCCCGTTAATATTGTTTATGATTTATTTTTAAATATTGTTTCATTAGTTTCTTTTAAGAATTTATTCGACATAACGTTATATATAATAACCGCCGATTATAATTATAATATTTTTTTAAAAAATTTAATAAATATTTTTATATTAAAGTTATTGTATAAAAATTTAAACAAATTAATTATATTTTTTTATTGAAATAAAATTTAATATAATGTAAAATCAAATTAATTTTGTTAATATATTTTTATGATAAAATGCATATTACAATATATAAATTTCAACTAAATTAAAATATAAATAGAATATTGCTTGAAAAGGAGGAGTGGATATGTTCAAAAATGCGTCTTTAAAGATGAAGTTTGCGGTAATTATGATAATTATCGGTTTCGGCGCTAATCTTTTAGTTGCCGCCGTTTCTTTTTATTATATTCAAGAATTTAAAAAAAACGAACTGACGCACGAAGCTGCAATGGTTTTATATGCCGAAAAATCGGCGAGAGATTATACTTCTAACGAATTAAGGCCTGCAGTCATGAAAGCAACCCCTAAATTTGTTATGCAGGCGGAATCTGCTACATTTGTAGCTCTCGGCGTTGCCAAACTTATTAAAAAATTTCTCCCCCATTACATATATTCCGAACCTACTTTAAACCCGTTAAATTTAAACAATAAAGCAAATCCGTTTCAACAAAGAATTATACAAAAATTCATAAACAATCCAGATATTAAATCATTAAGCGGCTATCATGTTTTTAACGGACGTTCCTACTTTTACGTTATGAAACCTGTAGTCGCAAAAAATGGATGCATGATTTGTCACGGCAATCCAGAAAACATGTCCCCTATTACGCAGGCTATAGTCAAAAAATACGGCAGTACGCACGGCTGGCATTGGAAGGTCGGACAAGTCGTCGGTTCATTAAGCGTTTTAGTCCCTACAAAATATATGGATAAAGTAGCCTTAAAAAGTTCTTTGATAATAGTATTGGCAATATTCATCCTTCCGTTCTTGGCATTCATCGTAGCCTTGTTTTTTATCAATAAAGCTATAATTAAACCCATCCACGAAATGACTAAATTAGCCGAGGACGTTTCTATGGGAAAATCAAACGAAAATTTTAAAATAAAAGGGAACGACGAAATAGGTTTGCTGGCTAAATCGTTCAACAGGCTTAAAGCAAGCTATCTTAAGGCTCTGCAAATGCTTGCTGAAAAAAATAAGGATAAGGATAAATAAAGCGCGTTAATCAAAAGGCAAACTGTCGGCGTTAATTAAAAATTATATTTATCATTGCAAATTATTATCATATTGCTTTATAAATGCGCTTATTCTTTCATTTAAAACGCCGGTTATAGATTTGCCTTTAAGCTTTTTTTCTTCCTGCCGCGCTTTTAGTTCGTCAAAACCGGCTATTATTGAACTGAAAATTTCTACAGCCTTATTTCGGTCTATTTTGCCAGAAGCTATATAGTTTTTAAATTTATTTATATCGCTTACGTTAAAATATTCAGTTATAATTTTTTTAACGGTATCGTCTTTTCCGCCGTATGCCGAAATTAAACCCTCTATAATATCGTATAGCAAAAATTCGGGGGTTCCGTATAAATCGAAAGCGGCGTTAAGAGAATTAATAATATTGCTTATATTTGCAAACATCTCTTTCTCGTCGGTTTCGTCCGCCGTTTTTATTTTGCTTGATATGCTATCTACATTTTTATTTTTTATAAGCAAATCAATAAAATGAGCAATTTTTAAGTTTTCAAATTTATAAAGATAAGGCACTTCTATAGTTTTTAAATTTAACGTATCTGCATTAACGCCTTCTTCGTTTTCAACTTTTTTTATTTCGCCACATAGCGGAACTATAAATTTAGAGTAAGCCTGGCGATTTAATAAAGGGGCATTAGGATATGCGTTTATAAAATCGTTAAACAAGAAAATAGGAACAACCTTATGCCTGTCGTAAACGTCTATTATGACGTCTATAATTTCTCCCATTTCGGAGACTATATCGAATAAGCCGAAATTTTTATCGGGTATCGTCAAAATAATAAAAGACGAAGGAACGATTTTTATGGATGCGCAATAATCTATAATTTTTTTTGCTTTATCTATATATGAGCGCTCTTTGTCTTTTTTTGTTTTTGAAAAATATGAAATCTTTTTGGGCAGAAAACTTTCTACGCCTATTTGAATTTTGGTAAAATTAGCCTGCTTTAGCTTATTTAAAATGCCTTCGTCCGTAATATGCTCTACTTTAAACATAGCCGTAAAACTGAATTTTTCATTGAATTTTCCGGCGATAATAGCGTCCAAAAATTCATTAAGCCATATTTTATTCTGGACAAAAAGATCGTCGTCGAAACTAAAACCGTAAACATTATGGCTGGCCGCTTCTTTTAAAACTTTTAAAAGATGTTTTACGCTTAATTTTCTGTATTTATAATTTACTATAGAACAGTATGTGCATTTCCCCCAGTTGCAGCCTCTTTGAGCATATAAACCGACGGATTCAAACTTGAATTCGTCGTATATATCCCAAGGATAATCCGTATATTCGGCATTTATCTCGCTTTCCGTCGGAAAAGGGAGTATCGTCTCGGCAAATTCATCTTCGGTCATTATATTTTTATAACTTGAATAAAATAGGTTAAAATCTTTATGCGAGGTATTCATTTTTTCAAAAAATCTAATTTTTCTATCGTTTAATTTTATTGCCGTATTTGAAATCGGACATTTTATCGTAGATTCTAAAAATTTTCTTTCAAAAAAAATGTTTTCCGGTATTTTTGAAATAGGAGAGAGATAACGTCCTTTTCTTTTAAACAATAAGCTCATATGTTCAGGCGTGCAATAATATGCTTCCTGCTTTGTTATTCCGGATGTTAATTTTTCCGGATAATTTTGGAAAATTAACGAATTAAGGTCTCCCGTCTTATAATCTCCGTTATTATTTAAATCCGAAACGTTATTTTGGTTCAATACATTGACTATACTTTCTAACACTGCGGGGAGAATTTTTTCGGCGTCGCCTTCTATTGTAACATCTATACCTTCTGCTTCTATAAGATCTTTATAATAGCCGTAAACTCCGGTTCCTCCGAGAACGTTAACCGTAAATGGACTATATTCTTTAACCTTAATAGCCGTCTGGAGTATTTTTCTTAATTTATCGGAACTCATTAAAGAAAGAAGGCATACATCGTAATGCGTTACTGATTTTGCGGTTTGTGGATTATATTTGCCTGCGGTATTTTCAAATGCTTCGAGAAGCGTTTTTTCCGACGCAAAAAAATCTACTTCATAGCCTTTATTTCTCAAAAAAGCAATAAAAAAAAGGATAGGCGGCGCTTCTTTGGAATTAAAGCTTTCATAATCTACGTAAAATGCAATTTTATTTTTTATTTTTTTCGTCATTTAATTTTTTAATTATTTAACGATTATTTAAATTAACAAGCCGACTAATCTGCTGATATACTATAACT
>JAJZJX010000070.1 GCA_021850985.1 bacterium | reverse complement strand
ATATAATAGTCTCTTCTTTGTGATAAATAACGCCGGCGTGGCTCAGGGGTAGAGCAGCTGATTCGTAATCAGCGGGTCGTAGGTTCGATTCCTATCGCCGGCTCCATTTAAAACCGCAGTAAACAAGCAGTTATTCTGATTTTCATCTTGACACCGTTATGAATTAAAATGTAAAATTAAGAATGTGAATGAGGCAAAATGTAAAAAATTTACTACCTATTTACTACCATAACGGGGTTAAAAATGGCTTCGATATACAGGAAAAAAGGTAACGATGTCTGGTATTACTGTATAACCTACCGCGGCAAAAAATATCAGGGCTGCACTAAAACCACCGACAAGCAATCCGCAAGACTCATAGCAGAGGCGAAACAAACTGACATAGCACGGGAGAAGAACGACTTACCGGCTTTAAAAAAGACGGTAGTAAATTTTCCTACCGTATGGCAGGAATATTATAGTAGTCTTTCAAACGAATCCGCCACTTTAAGGTCAAAGGGCGGTGCCGCTAAACATTTTCTGCCCATATTTGAGAATAAAAGCATAATAAGCATATCGCAAATGGATATTGAAAATTACCGACTTCAGCGCAAGCTCGAAACGGTGGAGTTGCCGAAAAATGCGGGCAAGCGAGAAAAAGATATTTCTTTCAGGGCAGTAAATTTAGAGCTAACCACATTATCGCATTTCTTTAATTTCTGCATTAAAAAAGGCTATCTCGACAAAAACCCCTGCACTGGCATTAAAAAACTTAACGAACTTTCCCGCCTAAAAACCTTATCCGACGAGGATATTAATAAGCTTATTTCCGGTTCCACGAACAAGCTGACGAGGGATTTAATTACTTTTCTTATTTATACCGGCTGCCGGAAAGGCGAAGCTTTAAACCTTAAATGGGACGACGTTGACCTAAAAAACGACGTAATAGCGGTTAAGGGGACTAAAACTAAGTATGATAGATACATTCCTATCAGCAAGCCCTTAAAAGCGATTCTGGATGGCATTGAAAAGAGCCAAGACGTTTTATACGTATTTAACAATAACGGGGCTAAAATCGGCGATTTTAAGCGTTCATTCCATACCGCCTGCCGCAACGCTGGACTTAAGGATTTAAGGATACACGATTTAAGGCACGTCTTTGCTTCCAAAATGGTCATGAACGGAACGAGCCTTTATATTACGGGGGAGCTTCTGGGACACAGGACGACGCAGATGACGAAGCGGTATAGCCACTTGGCACCGGATACGCTGAAGAAAGCGGTTGACGACGTGTGGGGGAAGAAGTAAATTATTTATTATTCTTAGAACGAAATCAAAGGCTATATAAAGGAGGCGGTCAAATACCCGCTCATAGGGTTCGACCTTTCGGAAATAGCTATAAAAATCTCCGGCATAGCTAAAAAGCAGATAGACGGGTTCTTTGCCGGAAATACTACCTTATGCCCTCAGGAAGAAATAACCGCGACAGAACGACTTATAAACACGGCGTTGAGACGGCTGCATAAGCTAAACGGCAAGGAGAATCGGGAAAAGGGCAGGATAGTATATTATGCGGGGATAGTTATGACGGCAAAAGGAATAATAAAGGAGGGGAGTGTTCAAAATTCTGCGTCAGCCGGTAATTTTTCTGTGTTAGTTTGATATAATCAAACTAACACAGAAAAATTGAACAGTCTCAATTAATACGCTCGAAAGCATTGCCACGCCCTGTTCGGTAAATGCATAAGTAAGATAACGGCGTCCGCCCCCACCTTTTGAGATTCCAGATTGGAATGTCAAAGAATCAGCTTCTTCTTTTGTAAGCTGAAACATAAAATCTTCAGGAAACCGATTAATATTACGTTTGACGGCCTTATTTAAATTGAATGTCTCTATCTTGTAAAGTTCCGCAAGGTCTTTATCTATCATAACCTTCCTATTGCGTATAAAATATATTTTGTTTTCAATTAGTTCTGCCGGAATAATAGAATTAGACATGATTCATCGCGATATAATTTATAAGTTTTTTAAAATACATAAATTGAAAATTTTTATCGCAAAAGTGCAAAAGGTATGTTGCCTATTATTTCCACAAATGATAGTATTTATTGGCACCCGATAAAAGACGTGCAATTATAAGAATATCTTCGCTTTTTAAGCCTTTATTTATGCCGCCTTTGTGTTTTATGAGATAATTATCGGTATTGCATGTACTATTACTGCCGCTCCAGAATGTATCCGTATTATATTTATTAGTAACAAATATTGTGTCGGTTTCACAGCGAATGTGACTGTTTTTTATCGGTTTTGCCATTACGAGAGATATAAAAAACATATAATTTTTTAAACTTTTATTGGCTTTCTGTATATTATTAAATTTTTTATAGTTATATATGCCAAAATATATAGTTTTTGACAAGTATTTTTTAGTTACCCCTCCCGATAATTGAAATCGAGTTCCATAAAAGACCTTAGAATAAGCAATCCTTGGGGGTAAAAATAAAATAATTAAAAACAAAACAAAGAATAAAGTAACTTTTTTCATAATTCCCTCCTCCAAATTTATTTATTATTATATACGAGACATATTTTTGGTCATTCGAAATCCACCTATGTGGGTTGTCTAAATTTATGGGTACATTATACCCTTTATATTTTTTATATAATATTGTTAGTTTTATGTCAATGAAAATGATACTGTCAAGTTTTTTGTGTAAATTTATTTGTTTTTAAAAAATGGCAAATCAGCAGTTTTTAAAACCTCTCTATAATTTATAATTTCTATTTTTATATCGTCATTAACCCCATAAATTATATATTTTAAATTAAAATATATAAAAAAGAACTTAATATTAGCCCAAATCAGGCGCTTTAACGACCCAATTAATAGTTTGATGCCAACCTAAAACCTTGGGGGTTATCCCCCAAACCCCCATTTTAGCTTTTTTAATCTAAAAAAGCGGTTTAAATATTTTCTTTAATCTTATTAAAGAAGGATATCTCCGCCTGCAAGCTTGTTAGCGCATGCCGTTAACGCAGGCGGAGATGCGTTGCGGTAGTCGGGGTCGTCTTCGGCAGAGCCATCTTTTCCACATAAAAGCCCTTGGCTTTTATAAACGTGGAAAAAGATATGTATCTATCTCCTTTGAGATGGTCTTTAAGTTCGAGGTCTAAAAGACCGGAGATGTACACTGCGACAGACATAAAGGCTTCGCCTTTATAAACGTCTGCCTCCGCATCGATTGTTTCCTTTACGTCTTTTCTAATTAAATCGAACATTTTAGACCATAAACGACATGCGTTTATATCTGTTGAATTGAGCTTCGCTGAACTTCGTTTCCTTTGAATAAAGTCGTAATTTCTGATACACTTAGAATTAACTTCATTGGCCGTAAAAGGCATGCTTTTACATCTCCTTTAATTTAAAAGTTATTTTGGTTAATAACTATTTTATAGGAGGTACGCCTTTTTTGCCACTTAGAATTTACACAAGATATTTTACACTATCAAAATATAATGCTGTTGAAAAACTTCTTAGGTCATAGTAATATAAGTAATACGCTTATCTATCTTAAATATTCCAATAAGGATATGGCGGAAGCGGTAGACAGGGCAAATACGGCTTTCGCTTAATAAAAATAAATTAGGTATTTTAAAAAGAGGGGGTAATTAAATGTATAGAGGATCGCTTATAGTTTTTATTATTTACGTTATCTTTTTCGTCTGGGCTTTGGCAAGCGCTTTAAGCGGCAAGTTTGAAAACGGTGATAAAACGGCTTGGGTAGTTGCGATTATTTTTGCCCCGCTTATAGGCATTTTTCTTTATTTTGCAAGAGGAATACATCAGAAGATTTAAGCGGTCAAATACGGCGGTTTTTAAAAAGGAATAAAAAGGCGGGGTTGCCCCCGCCTAAAGGTCATTTCGACGAGCCCGCGCCGCTTTTTACGGCGGAAAAATTATCGTTCAGCTTAAGCGGTTTGGCGCCCGATACCGATACCGCCCAGACGAGCTTGTTTTTTTATAAAATAAAAAGCATTGCAGGAATTATGGACAGCTTTATTGTTTATAAGCCCGTAAAAAATATTATTTAATGATTTTTAAAATAATTTAAATCGGAGGATTGTTTAATGAAAAATTATAAATTATTTTTTATTCTATCCACTTTTGTTATTTCTATTCCCATTTTCCTTCCTTCGTGTTCTAATGGCTCTAATGCGCATAAAACCCCAAATTCCGGCAAAACTGCAATAAATTCCGGCAAAACTGCAATAAAAACTAAAAATAATATATCCAATCGCTTAAAACTCTTTGGCGTATCTTTGCAAAATCCAAATAGGACAGTTTTGGAAGACGCAATTAAAAGAGCGGGGCTTATTCCTATAAAAGAAAGTTTAAATGACTGGTGCGACAGCTATAAAGTAACCGG
>JAJZJX010000069.1 GCA_021850985.1 bacterium | reverse complement strand
ACGTTATAGCAAGGATCCGCCAAGTTATTCCAATACGGTTTTAACTGCTTATACCAGACCGTATTTATTTGCATTACGCCGTAGTCATACGTTCCGTTTTTGTCATAATCGACGGCGGACGGATTAAACCCGCTTTCCGTATCTGCTACCGCTTTAATTAACGATACCGGCAAGCCGTATTTATAAGCGGCGCGGTTAAAGCAATAGCTTTGAGCATATGCGGCTTTCGGCAATAATAAAATTAATGAAATTAAAATAAACAACTTACGCATATTTAAAAGCCTCGCTAATTCTTTCGTTTCTTAATATCAACAAATTTTCATCGCTATTTAAAGTAAGTGCTTTTAAAGTATTTTCCTGTCTTAGAAAATCAGAAAGAAATTGTCCTGAATAAAAACATACCGCATTAGACAAACCGGACGTAACAAATACCCAGCTTGAATACGAAAGCAATGTTTTTATAGGGTGTTCGCTTTTTGCGTCTAAATCTGATGTATCAGAGGCAAAAAACAAGCCGATACCGCTTTTTGACGCTCCTCTGTAAAAGAAATATAAAGAATCTACTATCTGCGGACTTGCAAGTTCTTGCAACCTGTCTATAAATACCAAAGAACGCTTATAATTACCTGGAAATGATGTTTTTTCCTGAAAAGATTTTATATGAATAGCCATAGCGGTTATCAAAGAACCTAATAAAACAGGATGAGTAAAATTGCATATTTTAGACGTATTAACAACCACGAAATGATTATTAAAATCAATGCAAGAATTGCCGTTAAAAAAAATACCGTAAGCGTCGATAAACTGACTTAAACTATCCAAAAATGCCGATAATCTATCGTCGTTTTGTTCTTTGAGATATTCAAAGACTATTTTAAGAGTTAAAGCGTCCTTGTATTCTTCCCATAGTTCGCATATAGCTTTATCGATGTTGAATTTAATATAATCTTTATCTTCCCGAGATAATAAATCGTTTTGCTTTATTGATGAAATATAAATCCACTCGACAAGAGGCATTCTATAAAAATCAAAATGATTTTTATCTTTAAAAATAGAAAACGGATTTATACAAATAGGACTATCGACATCTAATATTATTTCTTGCGCTTTAACTTTTTCTATAATCTCAAAATAGCTATCTTGGTCGTTTAACGGAAAAATAAAAACTCTGTCGCCTTTAACGTAATGAGAATAAGCTATATGCTTAATAAGCGTCGTTTTGCCCGTTTGACCTATAATTGCGCCGTTATAATGCAAATCGGTGCTATCAAATACGTCAAAACCTGAAACTATGCCGTTTTTTAACTTTATAGGAACGGTTTTGTTATCTGTCCCTTGCCAATCTAAAACAGGGTAGAAACTTTTACTTATTTCGCTTAAACTATCAGCTATCGTCGATTCGTTTTTTCTATTCGATTTAAAAGGTAAAAACCTGTGAATAGGGACTTTTTTAAATAAAGGCAAAGATAAATCCTGCGAATTAGACCAGAAAAAGCCTGCCGAAAAGTTAATTTTATCCCATAGCAAATTATCAATATTGCCAAAAAGTCTATAATAGGGCTTATTTAAAAAATATTGCATTTTACTTACGGGTTTTCTATTACTGATATTTAACGCCTGAATTTTAGGATAATCAGAGTAATTTAAATCATTAGGCTTAAACAAATCAAGCGCGCTTTTAGAAAGCATATAATCTTTAATATGCCGCGCTAAAAAAATCGATTCGGTATAACCGTTCCACTGTCCTAAAGGATAAATGCTTCCGGATAAAAAATTATCTAATGCTAAAGTGTCTAAAAATAAGGCGTCTTTAAAAAAGGCGGTTATAATATTTTTAAAATCGTCTATATGTCCTTTTTCTTGAGACCTAAAAGTAATAAGATATTTTTGCTCGCTCTTTTGCGGATTAATATAAGAAATAAGCTGAATATCGACAGACTTAAAAATAGATAAAAGATTACCTACGATATTAATTAAAATATCCTTATCCGCAGGTTTCTTGATTTCTGCTACCGCTCTGTATTCGCTGTTTTTTAAAACATAATCGGCGGTTATATTTTTCTGCATCGTTTTACCTCTTAATAATTTTGTTCTTTAGAAGAAAATTTATACTGCGTATTATTCAAAATTAATCTGCTTAAATCAGATTTATTTAAATCCGATCTATCCAGAATTATATCAAACGATTCCGCCCCGATGACAATGGAAGTATTAAGAGTTCTCGAACGCCTCAACAAACACTCAATAAGCGGTTTTATGTCGGGAACGGCGGCATCGTCGGTCAAAAAATAATTAATATTATCAATAAATACAACAGTTTTTTCTCTTTTGTTAAAATATAAATCTTTAAGAATACTTACGATTAAAGCGCCTGCAACAGCATTTCTTAAATCAGAATTAACTATTCTGCTGAAATCTACAACCGTAAACAACTTGTTAAAATCTACGGCAGATATATCTATACCATCATCGTTAGAAACAAATTTTTTAAAATTAAATCTATCCATAGAAATTTTAAGGTTTTTTGCAAATGTTATTAATGAAGGCGGATTGTCTTCTCCGCTCATAAATTCTACCAAAGGTCTAATGAAATGTTTGCCGTATATTGGAATGAACTCATTTAACACTTCATCAATTTTAAGCTTAATTATCCTTTCTTCTTCATTGGAATATTTCATACGGACAGACCCGATAGAATATATAAAGTCAACTAACGCATCTAAAATAAAGCTTTCTTTAATATTAAAAGAACCGTCGGATAATTCAGAAGCCAAATCGATAGATATAGGTTTTTTAGTATCAATTTCTATATATTGTCCGTTTACAGATTTTGTAAGATGACTAAAATTCGATCCTGTGTCGAAAATAATTACTCTGCCACCTGTTGCTATATGATTCCCCGCTAATAAACTGATGATAGGATGTCTTCCAACGCCGGCGACTATAAATCCGTTATTACCATTAGACCCGCTAAATAAATCAATCTTACTCATCTCGTCTAAACCTTTGTTTTGTAAATCGGTGAAATTTTTATCCATAATGCAAACTCCTTAAATTAATGATTACTTTTAAATATTTATATTTATATAGCGAAGTTGTCGTTTTGTATTTCTATTTCCTATCTCCCGCTGCATCCAAGTAACCAACCCAGCAATAGGTATATTCAGCGGGCGTTATAAAATCTAAAAAAACCTTATAGTTAGAATTTCCTACTTTAGTTTCTAACGATTTATTGTATGCTACACTTTCGTTTTCACATCCAATATAGCTCTGTCTCGTACTTAAATTAGGATTCCGGTTATAAAGACGTTTTCCTAACAAATAAGCTATTTCGTCTATTTTAAACAGGCTTTTAGTTTTAACATACCCAGCCCAACAATAAGTAACTTCAGCTGGGGACATATAATGCAAAAATTCTTTAAAATTCGGATTTCCGTTCCCTTCTGCAAGTTTTTTATTGTATTTAAGCATAAAAATCTTGCAAACATGATAACTCTGCGTAGTCGTTAAATCGGATTTCTTTTTATAAATGGACTGCCCCGCTATGTAAGCCGCTTCGTCTAATTTCTGCAAATTAGAATATACGTCGGCGTGAGCAAAAGAAGCCGACAAAACGAAAGAAAAAACTAAAGCCGAAAAAATAATTTTTTTCAATTTTTACCCCCCCCTAAATATTGGCAGATAACAATAAATCCGCAATAGTGTTGATTTCATCGACCGAAAAAACTTGGGACGTGTTATCGAACATACTTATAGCGTTATTTACGGCGTCGTATCTTGAATTAGCCGGACGATATAACGAACCCATCATATGAATAGAACCGACAAACCTATCGGCTATGCCTATAACATATGCGCTTCTCGGAACCCCCGTCATTTTCTTGTTATAGCCTTTAGCCAAAGGCAATTCGTGGTGATCCAAAATAGACAGCGTCGAAACTGGAGATATTGCGGACGCGGAATTAGCAGATAACTTGGTATGCTGTTTAACCGTATCATACTCTCCTTCGGTTAATTCTCCCTGCTTATATAAGATATATTCAGGTATGCCGATAAAACCGCTGTTAGCCATATAGGAAGCTACGATTAAATCCTCTCTGTCTAATCTTACGTCTTTGTTATTTCCGCTTTTAATTAAATCAAATTCCATTTTTAGTAAATCGAATATACTCATAGCTATTAATCCAGTTTTAATACATTTATCAAATATTATAGGTTTATTAACCGCTATAAAACCTAAAACAGTATTAAGTGATTTGATTTTTTCGGATACCTGCTCTTCCTGCTGTGTTTCCTGATTTTGATTTTCCTGAGAGGTTTCCGGCGTTTCCTGATTTTGATTTTCTTCTTTGGTTTCTTCCTTTTGAACTTCTGCCGTTTCCGGCGCTTGCGTTTGTAACTCTTCTTGATTTTC
>JAJZJX010000001.1 GCA_021850985.1 bacterium | reverse complement strand
TTTTTTCGCATTTAAATAGTTTTTCATAAAAACCTCCATTTTTAATTTATTAAATTTTATAATTTTTTTCATTGCCGAATATTTATATTTTACACCTTATACTTAGGTATAATGTCAAGTTTTTTTTGCAGCCGGTTGGAATTTTTTTTCGATAAAAATTTATATGGGATGTTTATACAGGTATTTAATTAGCAAATTTATATCCATGCTTATAGGTTCAAATTATAATATTTTTAACTTTTATTGTTAAGATTTAATTGACTTAACCAACGACCTAGTCTATAATAATTAGTATAGGAATAAAAACTTTGAAACGGAGTTTAATAATAAATGAAAGAAATTAATATATACGAAGCAAAGACTAACCTTTCAAAAATCATAAACGATGTTTTGGAAGGAGAAGAAATAATAATAGGCAGAGCGGGACTGCCTTTAGTTAAAATAATACCTATAGAAAATAAGAAAAAAAACAGATTATCCGGCTTATTCAAAAAATATATAGAATTTTCCGAAGATATAGACAAACCGTTACCAAGTAAAATTATAAATCAATTTTACAAATAATTATGGATTATCTTCTTGATACTCATGTATTTTTATGGTTTGCATCCGATGACATAAAACTGTCGCCATCTGCAAAAAAAACCATAGAAGACGGTAAAAACAATATATATTTAAGCTCCGCCTCGGTGTGGGAATTAAGTATAAAAATAGCTATAGGCAAATTAAAATTAAAAAAAGATCTTAATAAATTTATCGCTGAAAACATCGCCGAATACGGATATATTCCTCTTTCCGTCACTATCCCTCATGCACTTGCAATTACTAAGCTTCCCGAAATTCATAAAGACCCTTTTGATAGAATTTTAATAGCTCAGGCATCCATAGAAAAAATGAAGATAATTACGTCTGACGATTATATAAGTAAATATAACGTAAAAACAGTGTGGTAACAGTTTAAGAGCTATTCAGTTAATTTAATAATAAAGACAAGATTTTAATACTGTCAACAGCATTCGGAAGACGCTGAGCCGCCGCAATCGCAGGAAGGCTCGCCTCCGGTTAGCATCCCGTTTATAATGCCTGTTGCACATCCGACGCCAGAATTTACGGCTATAGCCCCGTATTTGCAGTTAAGAGCGCAGGCGCCGCATTCCATGCATAAATCTTTATCGGCAACGACGACTTTTTTGTTTTTAAGCTTAAATACTTCGTGCGGGCATACGTCTATGCATACTAAGCAGTTAGTGCATTTTTCGGCAAAAAATTTAAGGCTCGATACATTCTTGAGATATTTCATATAACCGCCAATTTATGAAGTTTATAAATTATCAATAAAACAATAGATATAACGGCAGATATTAGATAAACCGGCAGGGCTGTTTTCAATTCTTTTTTTACGCCGCTCATATTTGTAAATGTAGTAGAACCTGTAAATTGCAATGCTAAATACGAGCTTGCCATGGGAAAGAAAAGAATTGTTGCGCTAAAAATTAAAATATTTTTTAACTCGGGTGAGTTAAAAAGGAAAATAACAGGGACGGTTAATAATATTCCCGTTATCCAGCCTTTTAATGCAAACGAGCGAAAAGGTATAAAAGGAAGAAATACGGGCGTTATAAACGAACCTGCTGTAATACTTGCAAGCCCCAGCAGCAGGAAAGGCTCTCCGTAAACCCATGCGCTTTTAAATAAAATGCCCGTCGGCTGGATACCGAAAAATAAAAGTATAATTACCGCAAAAATAATAAATTTATTCATTGCCGGAATAACTTCCCTCGGCGTCAAAATAAGCCTGTCAAGCATAGAAAATTTAATTTTCCTCATTTCTGCAGTTTTTCTTCTTCCCGCATTTAAATAAGCCTTAATGTCTTTTGCATACACGGGACCGAAATAGACTTTGAACCCCGTCCGTTTAAAAACGGAATCGGCGTTAACGCCGACAGCTCCAAGCTGAGGAAGTATTATCCTCCGGTGATTTAAAAAATTTCCGAGTTTAACTCCGTCTATACGCCTTACAAGCTCTTTGGTGCCGAATGTTCCTTTTGCGGCGGCGCACCATACGTTTATGCCTTTAGTATCCAATACCAATATCCATGCGCTTAAACCGCTTAGAGCTTTTCTAAGAACATCGAAGCTTAATTTATAATTTGCGCTTGCAAATACCTCGGAATTCGCGTCCGGTTCGCCTACCGCATACAACCCAGGTTTAATCTTATATTTCATCCTGAACGAATTGCTTATCCTGCATTTTATGGAGCCTGAGTAATCCGACCGCGACCATTCCGAAGAAACCCTCTTCGCCTTTTCGATTTGCTCCGGTTTTTTACAAAGCTCTAAAATATTTATATTTTCATCCATTATATTTATAAAATTATTCCTTTTAAATTTTATTTTTATGTTTCACGTGAAACATAAAATCTTTTACTCTGATTTCAATTTCATCCCTGATTTTTCTAAAAAAATCAAGTTTTTCTTCTTCGTTTCCCTCGGCATTCGCAGGGTCTAATAAATCCCAGTGAAGATTTTTAGTTTTTGCCCCGACATACGGACAGTTATCTTTAGCGTCTCCGCACAAGGTAATTATATAATCGGCATTTGTTAAATCTATATCGTCTAAAGATTTTGATTTATGTCCGGTCAAGTCGATGCCTTTTTCGGCCATAACCTTTATAGATAAAGGATTTACAGGCTTAGGAGATACTCCTGCACTCAAAATTATCAAATTTTTATCCTTATAAACCTTTTCCTTTAAATCTATAGCAAACCCTTCTGCCATTTGACTCCTTGCAGAATTTCCCGTGCATAGAAAAATTATTTTCATTGTCTTCCCTCCTTTTTATTTAAATATTTAAATCCTTGCCGACATAATAAAGTAAAGGCCTAAAAGCGTAAAAAATAAAACCGGCACCGTTAAAATTATTCCTACCTTAAAGTAATAACCCCAGCTTATTTTTATTCCTTTTCTTTCCAATACGTTGAGCCATAATAAAGTCGCCAAAGAACCGATAGGGGTAATTTTAGGTCCTAAATCGCATCCTATAACATTAGCATATACGGCAGGTTTCAGCATTATGCTTTTAAGATTTGCCGAATGAATTGCAAGGGAATTTATCATTACCGTCGGCATATTATTCATAATAGAAGATATAAAAGCCGCCAAATACCCCGTATAAACAGTTAAAATAAAAACGCCTGAATGGGAAAAATAAGAAATAGACCTCCCCAGCAACTCGGTTAAACCTACATTCTTTAAGCCAAAAACAACAAGATACATTCCTATTGAAAATATCACTATGCTCCACGGGGCGTCTTTAAACACGCTTTTTAAATTAACGGCAGGGCTCTTGAAACCCATATAAGAAAACAGCGCTGCAAAAGTAATTGCAAAAATCGAAACGGGTAAATTTAAAAATTCGCTTGCAAAATAACCGCCTAAAAGCAGAACCAAAATTAAAAAAGAATATTTAAAAAGCTTTTCGTCTTTTATTGCATCTTTAGGTATTTTCAATGAACCGACATCGTAACGGGCGGGAATATCTTTCCTGAAAAAAAGATAAAGCGCACAAGTCGAAACTACAATAGAAAAGATATCCGGCGTCAACATATTTATAAAATATGTAAAAAAACCTATGTTAAAGTAATCTGTCGATACTATATTAACTAAGTTGGATGTTTTAAGGGGAAGAGACGCAGTATCGGCAATAAAGCCCGCTGCCATTATAAATGGGATCATATGTTTTTTTTCAAATTTAAGCGCCTTCATTTTTTCATACACTATAGGCGTGATAATAAGCGCGGCTCCGTCGTTTGCAAACAAAGCGGCAACTAATGCTCCAAGAAGTATAACGTAGATAAATAATTTTCTGCCACTTCCTCCCGCAAATCTTGCGATATGCAGCGCCGCCCATTCAAAAAAACCTATTTCGTCAAGTATTAAAGAAATAATTATCGTAGCCACAAAAGTAAATGTAGCATCCCAAACGATATCGACTACTTTAAAAATGTCGATATATTGTATTATTCCGAAAATAAAGGCTAAAACCGCGCCTATTACTGCGCTATAGCCTATTCCTATATTGTATGGTTTTTTTATAACAAGAAAGAGCGTAAAAAGAAAAATAGCTACGGCAAAAATAACTTTATAATCGTGAGACAATTGTAAACCCATAATATATACACCTTTATCGTAAAAATCTATTAGTTAAAATACGCCGGAATAAAGCGCGTCCAAAGTTTTTTGATTATTAATCTCGCTTATATACTGCGGTATCGTAAAAAAAGGAATATCAAATTTTTGCTTTATCGATTCAATATAAGTTTCCTGCATTTTCTTCCTGCCGTTAAAAAAAGCGTCGTTAAAATTTCCGCCGAGGATATAATTAACGACCAGAAAGGATGTATTAATTCCGGCCGCTTTTAAATCGTCGTATGCCCTTTTGGCTTCCTCTATAGGGCTGTATTCGGGATAAAGGCAGAGCGAAAATATGGTTTTATTCGTATCTTTAAGTATTTTAACGAATTCTTCGAGACTTGCATCTTTCCTGTCCATTTTGGCATATTCCAAACTTATATATAAAAGACGCAAAGCATGACCGGTGGGTGCGGCATCGAAAATTATAACGTCGTAATCTTTATATTCAAAAAAGAAACTGCAGAATTTTTTAAAAACGGCAACCTCTTCGGTGCAGGGGGAGTTCAATTCCTCTTCTAAAACCTTAAGCGATTTTACGTTGCCGGAATACGATTTAAAATATTCGACTGTGTTTTTCTTATATTCGTCTAAAGCCGAATCCGGAGAAATTTTTGCAAAATATAAATTATCGTCAACTTCGGACTTTATCGGAGCTTCGCCTATATTTTTTAATCCGGTTATTTTTGTTATATGTCCGGAATAATCTGCAGAAACCACTAAAGTTTTCATTCCTCCGCCGGCAAAATATTTCCCGAACAAAAGGGAAGACACAGTTTTGCCCGTCCCGCCCTTGCCGGTGAAAAACAGGTAAAACGGCGTCTTTTGAGGCATTATATCCCGGATAAGTTCATCGTTTTTTTGTTTAATATCGATTTCATCCGTAAAAGCAATTTTATCTTCGTCGGAATCTTCAATTAAACTTGAAAAAAAGACGATCAGCGGCCTTAATCCCTTTACCTCATTTTTCTTTAAATTTATTTCTAGAGTTTTAAAACCCATTGAATATATCTGTTTTAGTACCTTTCTCTGGTCAGCGATAATTTCTTTAAACTCATTTTTGCGGAATAGCTTGTCCGGTAAGATACCGTTAACTATTATTTCTATATTTTTTATGCCGAATTTTTTGACTTCTTCCGTTGAATTTTCAATTTCCAGCAAATCCAGTTCTTTAGGACGCATCACAAATACAAACGTCGTAAGTTCAGGGTCTTTTATTCCATTTAGGGCGGTTTTATACTGTTCGTAATATCCGTCTAAATTTACTACGGGCCCCATACATGTCTGTCCTGCGCCTTTTTTGACTTCATCGATATAAGCAGTCCATTCCATAGGAAGCTCAAGTAGTCTTAAAGTGTGCGCGGAAGGAGCCGTATCGAATATAATGACATCGTAATCTTTCTTAAGAAAAAGCTCGGTAAAACCGTTAAAGAAAGCTATTTCCGAGGTGCATGGAGATTTAAACTCTTCCTCGATAGAATTTAAAACTTCTTCCGGCAAAAACTCTGCGCTGTCGCCGAGAACCTTCTGCCTATACTTTATAACCTCGGCATCCGTATCCATTTCTAACGCGTAAAGATTTTCAAATCCTTCAATCTTTTTTTCTATGCTTCCTATGTTTTGCTCAAAAATGTCGCTCAGGTTGGATGCAGGGTCTGTCGAAACGATTAACGTTTTTTTTCCTTCGAGCGCAAATCTCACGGCAAATGCCGACGATACGGTGGTCTTGCCGACGCCTCCTTTGCCGTGAAAAAAGTAATAATGCATTTTATCCTCCGATATATCTTAAGAACGGTTAAATTTAAGATGATAAAGATGAAATAAAGCTGTAAACCTCTTTTTCTTCTGGGTATCTCCCGTATGTTATGACCTTTCCGTTTAAAATACAGACCGGCAGGGCGGCTTTCCCTTCATTTTTCATTAGTAGCTGAACTGAAGGGTTTTCAAGAAATTTCTTCGGTTCCTGCGATATAGTCTGCCTTTTTATTTCTATATACTCGCCGAAATCCGATTTTAATTTGTCGATTAAATTCCTAACTTTTATAAGTTTTTCGTCTGAATTTGGACCGCAAACTCCGGTGGAGCAGCATAAAGCCGGATCGTAAATCTCAAAGATTATTTTATCCATGATTAATTCGTACCTCCTTTTTTAAAATTAATAAATTAATTAAATACATATTTATACAGCACAAATTTTATCGTCGCCGCATTCGACGCTTTTAATTTCTTTTAATTTATCTATACCAAATAAATCTTTATAAATATTTTCTATTTCTTTAAATGCTTCCCTGTTAAGCGAATAATAAACCCACTTGCCAGATTTCCTTCCCTCTATTAATCCGGCTTTTTTTAAAGCCGACAAATGATGCGAAACTAATGTCTGGTCGAGACTAAGCGCTTTATAGATAACGCATACGCATTTCTCCCCGTTTTTTAGTTCGGAAATTATTTTAAATTTGCTTTCGTCGCCTAGCAGTTTAAAAAATTTGTTAAGCGTTAACTCGTTATTTGTCATATGTTTTTATAGAGTTAAAAGTTGAATTGAGGATATAAATTTATTATATGAATTTATATTCATATAATAATTATAAAACTAAAAATAAAAGCTGTCAACAGAAAACCTTAAGCTTAAGTTCATTAAATAAGTATTAAAAATAAATTTTTTGACGGATTAAGAAATTTTGTTTATTATTTTTATTTTTGATAATATATAATATATAAATTAACTTTGTTATTTTTTTATGCAAACACAATTTATAATATATGAATAAAATATGGCTTTTGCAAAAACTAAGAATATTCGAAAGTATTCCATCAAAAGATATTGAGAATATAGATAAACTATCTAAAATGGAATATTATAAGAAAAACGACAACATATATTTAGATGAACCTTCATTTAGTTCTATTTATGTTTTAAAAGAAGGGAACGTTAAAATAACTTTATCTAACGAAGACGGAAAAGAATATATAGTTGAAATTCTTAAACCCGGTGAAATTTTTGGCAATTTCGGCGACTATATCTTCAGCAGTCCGGCAAGACTCGATTTTTTAGAAGCAGAAAACGCATACGCTATGACGGATTCTTTGGTTTGTAAATTCAAAAAAGATGATTTCGATAAAATACTGGCCAATTATCCGGATATTAGCAATAAAATTTTAAAATTAATAGGTTTGCGATTCAAATATGTTTCAACAAAAATTATATCTTTGGCATATAAAAGTTTAGACATCAGAATTGCCGAGGTCTTAATATACCTTGCAAATAATTTTGGGATTAAAGAAATGACCGAAAAATCACCGCTTGAAACCAAACAATCCTTACAAATTAAATTTAAATTAACTCACGAAGAAATTTCAAATTTGGCGGGAGCATCAAGGCAGAGAACGACGATTATACTGGATAAATTAAAATATCTTGGAATTATAGATTTTTATAAAAAAAGGCTTATTATCAAAGATTTAAATAAATTAAAAGAAATAGCCGGCCATTTTTGATAAATTATTAATTTAATTTTGTTTGTTCTTTCCATAAAATATATTTACTATCTAAATCTTGTTTTAGCGCTTCAGAAATTAAAGTTTTAATAATTTTAGGCAGCCGCTTAATCTTTAGAAATGCCTTAAAAAATCTAACATAATGAGATTCCGGTTCAACAACTACCCATGCCTTTAGATATTTAGCTTTCTTAACTAACGGGCGGTCATAAATTAGTTTAGCGGTTTGAAACGGTTTTAGGCGCGTGTCAAAATACTGCTTTTTTAAATTTAAACTAACGCTCCAGCCTATTATATAACTTTCAACCGTTTTTTGAAAAACTTTTTTTTCTAAATTTTCTTGACCTATGTGCAAAATAACCTTAGGCGTCGTATAAGTAGGAAAATCATGTCCGACTCCTGAATTTTTTAAACTGAGAATTGCCTGAACACTGCCGGAAATAATATTAATCTTTTTAATTTTAAAGCGAATAGTTACGGCTTTCAATACAAAATTTTTATTATAAATGCTTTTAAATGCCATTGACCCTTGCGGATTATGGCAAACCTCGCAAGAAATTCCTTTTTTTGCATAAATACTTCGTTTCCATTCGTTGTAGGTATTTTCAAACAATTTTCCGTCAAGCCTTCTTTGATCAGGTCCAAATTGATGGCATTTTATACAAAAATATGAATGATTGAACGCATTAGACGGAACAAAACCTCCATGCGCAATGTTTCCTTCTTTTATATATCTTTTAATGCCTGGTCCAAATCTATGATAATACCTTACATGGCAGGCTGCGCAGCTTACGCTTAAAGCACCTTTGCCGATGGGTATTTTTAGCATGTTTAAAGCTGAGGTCATCGCTTTTTGCTCTTTCGGCTCCCCTTTTAAAATGTTTTTTTCCTCATTATTTAGCCCTTTATATTTTCCGTATTTTACATAATATTCGGCTATTGGAGAATGGCAGCTTAAACAGCTTTCTACCCATGGTTTCCAGTGTTTTGACGTCATTTCTTTTAATAAAAGCTGTGCAACTACACCGGCATCCATTGAATGGGACATTCTCGAATTCTTCCATTGTTCGTATTGATCGTAATGACATGCCATGCAAGATTTAGGTGAAAGGGATTGTTGAATCTTTGGCCATTGATGAGGTGGCATTCCCTCATCAATAGGGGTTTCCCAGTAAATGTTTAAGAATTTGCGAATATTTTTATTGCCGGCTAGTTTTTTTAGATATAAATATTTTTTATAAAAATTTTGATTTCTTGAATAAACTTTTGCAGAAACATAAAAAGCAGAAACCGTTAAAAAAATAATAAATGCAAAAAGTAACGGAATTAAAATTATCGGCGTATAAAGCGGTATCTTTTTTGAACGCTTAAATCTAAAAATATCTGTAATACTATGAAGAACTTGCAGCGATTTATATTTTTTATGCTTCACAAACCGAACCCCCGTTAAAATAAACAAACCGGCGCGGATTAAAAAAAATAACAATTAATAATCTGCGCCGGTAATAATCGACTTTCTTTTACTTCATTCCGCTGCCGTTCCCGCAGGGGTTTTTCATTTTGCCGCAGGCATTTTTCATTGAGCTTTTTTTCTTGCCGCAGGCATTTGACATGCCGGCGCTGCTCGCATGAGCGTTTCCAATCGCTGTTAATCCGAACGTCATAAATACGGCCGCAGCCAGGATAATTAATCTTTTCATAAATACCTCCAGTTTAGTTAATTAATTGTTATTTTTTGCATACATATAAGTTTTATTTATTTTATATATTAAGATATTTTAGAAACATACAAAAATGAAGGCAGCCTGCCTGCTTTATGAACCTCACCCAAACTTGCCGGATGTTTTACCGCAAGCAATCGCTTCGTTAAGTTCTACTTTCTTCGCAAGAACAATATCATTGGCATTGCAGGATGGGCATTTTATTTCTTTTTTTGTCTTAAACAATTTTAGATAAAATTCAGAAATCTTGCTTTGATAAATTTCAAAATTATTGCCGCATTTTTGGCATTTATACTGATAAATAGGCATTTTAAACCTCCTTGCTGAAATTGATTTATAATAATTTATATTATAACTATAATAAATTTAAAAAAATGTCTCTTGCGTGACAGGATTTTTTTTAAATAATTTATAATATGAATAATAATATATCATTATATTGCAATGTTTAAAAATAAAAAATAATAAAGGAGATTATGCTTATGTTTAAGATTAATTTTTTTATAATAGCCGCTTCGATTCTTATTTTAGGTTTTAGCTCTGTTTCCGCGTTCGCCGGACAAAATTCTAACTACGGCGGGTTTTATAGAAACTATAATAAACCCGTAAAGATAGTCGCCGGCGTCAATATGCCAGGACAACAGTTAGGAATTTCCATGTTAAATGCGGAACATGCAATAAGGTACCTTAAATCGGAAGGCAAAAAATATTCAATACAGATAGTTTTTTATGGACCCGTCGTAAAGTTTTTAACCGTTTCACATACGGAACACAATCGTTTACTTAATTTTCTTAGAAGCAAAGGCGTAAGTTTCAGGATCAGCGGCAACGCCTTAATGCTAAACGGCGTGAATCCCAAAAATATACCGCATTTTATAAAAATAATTCCCAGCGGAACTTTACAAATTTTAAAAAAAATTAAAGAAGGTTATACATTTTTAATTGCAATGTAAATTTAAAAATAAGGAGGTGAAATTTATGAAAAAAACCTACAAAATTCCATTATTTTATGAAATTTCAGCGGAAGAATTTACCGGTTTAATTATGGAATGTCATGAAATAAAAAATTCTTGCTGTTCTTGTAAATCTTGCAAGTAAACAGATTAGCTTCAATTAATTCATTCAGCCTTCATTTTTTCAATATGCAGGATTATAAGTAGGCTGAATGAATTAATTAATGTTAATGATTAATAATAGGAGATGTTGATTATGATTAAAAAAAATTATCCCTTCTTATTGCTGCTTTTACTAATTTTTATAAGTTTCGGCATTACACAATCAAGTTTTGCAATGATGAAAAATCCATGCGGAAACAATATGCCAACAGGTCATAACGCGGCAATGGCCGGAAAAAAAAGCACTTTAATGAATAAGCTTATAAATAGATCTACTTTAATGAAGATACACAGGTTGATACCGTTTTGGCAGCCTTACATCCATGCGATATTGATTATGCCCTTCTTTTATAAGACATATCCAGGTGCACATTTGATGTTTATGAATAGTAAAATTTTAAAACTAAACTCTAATCAGATAAAACAGGAAGCTATGATAGTAAAAAAAGTGCTAAGGGAAAGTGTCCCTTTAATAAATACTTTAAACAAATCAAGAAAAATGTTTTATATGGAGGTCTTGAAAAACAATCCAAGTAAAAGCAAATTAATAAAATACGAAAAGATATTTGAAAATACAGAAAAAATAGTGGGAGAAAAAATTATTAGCGCACACATTGATGCTATGCGGATACTGACAGCGCAGCAAAAAAACCGTTTACGCAAAATGTTAATTAATTGGCCTGTTGTCAATGTGTCATACCCTACTTATCCATAAAATATAAAATAATAAAAGAAAAGGGGGTGAATCGAATTGAAAAGCATATATGAAATACCGTTATTTAAAGAAATTTCAGCGGAAGAATTTAATCGCATTATTATGAAAAGTTATAGAGACGCAAATTCATGCCGCACCTGCAGAGCTTGTTTTTAAATTTAAAAATTTAAATTTCCATAAAATCAACGTCTTATTTAAAGGCGTTGATTTTATATTTATGCGGTGGCATACTAAATTTTACTTTGGCAAAAAGAATAGAAAATTTTAAAATCTATTGTATAATTTAATTATGGATGCTTATAATAATAAAAAAACGGACAATGAATTTTATGTGCAATGGCATTTTATAGATTCCTGCAATTTAAGATGCAAACATTGCTATCAAAACGGATACAACAATAAAAACATCGATTTCGATATTCTTAACGCTATATTTAAAAAATTAGACGAAGCAATGGCTAAATGGAATATGAAATGCTACGTTTCTCTGACCGGAGGGGAGCCTTTTTTAAAACCGGAAGGACTTTTTTATTTAATAGATTTAATCGAAAATTCGGATAATTTTAAAAATATCGCCGTTCTGACAAACGGAACTTTAATTAATGATGAGTTAATCGAAAAACTGAAAACTTATAAAAAATTATCCGAAATTCAAGTATCGCTTGACGGACACGATGAAAAAACGCATGATGCAATAAGAGGGGATGGGGCGTTTTTAAAAACGGTAAGCGCGGTTGCAATGTTAAAAAATTCGGGAATAAAAACCGTTTTGATGTTTACGCTTCATAAAAAAAATGCCGCATCAGCCTCTAAAATGCCGGAATTGGCAGCTTCGCTTGATATAGACGCACTGACGGTAGAAAGAATGACCACAATGAACGATAAGGAAAAAGAAGAATTTTTTATTGAAGCTAAAGATTTAAAAAAAATATATTTTGATGTTTACGAAAAATCAAAAATAGAATTTAAAAATAGAAATACTAAACTTTCGACGTCGCGCCCGTTATGGAACCTGATAGACGAAAATGCCGGCGGATATTGCCCTATCGGTTTATCTTCCCTATGTATAATGCATGATGGAACTCTGCTTCCTTGCAGAAGGCTTTTTCTTCCGCTTGGAAATATTTTAACGGACGGATTATTTAAGATATGGTATAATTCCGATATTTTATGGAATTTAAGGAAAAGGAGCGGAAAAAACGAATGTGCAGGCTGTTCTCATTCCGATAGATGCGGCGGATGCAAAGCCATAAGCTATTATTATAATCACGATTTAAATTCAAAAGATCCTCAGTGCTGGATATAAAAATATAATTTTTAAAAGGAATGATGAAATGCTAAAACTTTCGGATACAGTGTCTATCAAACAAGACGAAACGTACTATATTTTTTTTGATAACGCAACCGGCGATATTTATAAGCTTAACGAAATATCTTATAAAATCTTATCCTTATGCGACGGACGCACAACGAACGAAAACATATTGTCAACGATAATGCAGGAATTTAACGTAACGGAGCAGGAAGCGAAAAAAGACTTCGAAGCCTTGATTCAAAAGCTTTTAAGCAAAAAATACATTTATGATAACGAATAACAAAAGGAGGTGACTTTTATGAAAAAAGTGTATGATGCGCCAATGTTTGCAGAAATTCAGGCAGAAGAATTTTATTCATTAATTAACAAAGATTACGGCTTAAAGGATTCTTGCTATTCCTGAAAGGAGTGCAAATAAGCGCAGTTTGCGTTTGATTAAAAACTCCCTAACCGTTTTTCTATTTATTTCAATAAAGCGGTTAGGGAATTATTTTGAACTCCATATTTTATATTTGTTAACCTATTTTCGGAAAAGGTGTCAGATTTTATTTTTTTGCAGATATTTTTTTGTTATTCGAACTATTTCGCATGCAAAAAAATAAAATCTGACACCTTTTCCTCTCATACTTTGCTTAACCTGATAAAGAAATTAATAAATATTTTCTATTGCAGGATTAAGGAAATTAATTTGACATTTTTATATTACTGTTATAAAATACAAACTGGTCGGTATGTTTGTATTACCGCCTTAAAATAAAATTATTATCATTCATTAAAGGAGGATTTATTATGTCGAAAGCAAAAGCTTTAGTAATTATTTTATCGGGCGGCAACGATTCGGCAAAAGTTAAAGTAGGACTTAATTTTGCATGGAGAACAAAAAACGGCGGGGCTTTTGAAGACGTGAAACTCGTATTTTTTGGTCCAGGAGAAGAATTTATCGCAAAAACGGATGACAAAGAAATACTTGAAGCCTACGATCAGGTTCTCGCAAATAATATCGTTCCTCAGGCTTGCGTTGCCATAGCCGAAGGATACGGGATAGCCCCTATTTTAACAAGCAAGAAAATGGAACTCGTTCACGTAGGACAGGCAATAGCCGGATTTATGGCAGACGGATATCAGCCCATAACTTTTTAGTTTATTTTAACGGCTAATCCGCATATAATTATAAAATTAAGGAATTATAACAATAGCAATATGCGTTTAATATAAAAATTTATAATTAAAATTTAAAACGGATTAGCCGTTTTTAGGAAATTAAAATTGCTTAAAAGAGAAGAAATAATAGATGCCGCATACAGCCTTCTTTTAGAAAAAGGCTATGAAGGCATGGGCATTCAAGATATACTGGATAAAATTAATGCTACCAAAGGGTGTGTTTATTATCACTTTAAATCAAAAAGAGATATTGCCGCCGCAGTAATAGAAGAAGTCATTAAACCCGCTTATTCTGATAATTGGAGCGGCATAAGCAATGCCGAAAACCCGATTTCCGCAATAATTAAAGTTATCGACGAAATTTATCGTAAAAACGGCAAAAGATTAGCAAAAAACGGCTGTCCGGTCGGCAATTTAATGCTTGAACTGTCTGCAAAAGATGAGATTTTGGCTAAATATATAAACGAAGTAATAAATTTATGGCATGGTTATATAGAGAAAGCTTTAGAAAACGCCGTAACAAAAAAAATAATAGATAAAAAGACCGACGTAAAAAGCGTTGCAAGTTTCATAATAGGCTCGTTCGAAGGCTGCATTATGCTTTCTAAGTCATCTCAAAGCGAAGAATTACTTAAAGACTGTTTTCATAATCTTAAAAATTACTTACTGAATTTATAGACAATGTTAGTTAATAAGCTTTATCCAATTTCGTATTTACCTGGCTTATACCCTGCATCTTCTATAGCCGATTTTATAGAATCAACGGAAACATCGTCGTTTGTCTCGATATAAGATTTATTTTCCTTCAATGAAGTTTTAACGTCTTTTACGCCGTTTACGTTTTTTACAAATTTGTTAACCCTTGCTACGCAATGCTCGCAAGTCATACCGCCTACTTCTATTTTTATTTTTTTCATTTTTAATCACCTTTTTGAGTTAAATAACGATAATTTGCCAGCCCTCGTTTATCAGCTTTCCAACGTCCGGATGTCCCTCAAACTCAGATAAAAACTGGATATTTTTTGCAGATAAGCTTTCTTTAACTTCCTTCCTGGCGGAGCAAAAACCGCATGCTTTATACACTATACCCATTTCCGTTATTTCTTTAAAGAGTTTATTCAGAAAATCGAATTTAGAAGTTTCGTTTGAAATAATATCGAGCCACTTTGTACCGTTGCCGTCAAAAATGAGCGTTATTTCATTTCCGGATAATTTAATTTCTTTGGAATAAATCATAGCATGCCTTATTTTTGCAACTGACTCCTCAAGTGCCGGTCCTTCTAAAACTATAATAGCTATTTTAGCCATTTTAACCTCCAAAAATTTCAAATAATCTTAAAATAAATACCTTCGGAAAAGGTGTCAGATTAATTTTTTTGCAGATATTTTCTTATTAAATCAATTATTTAACACCTATTCCAAGTAATTCCGGCTTTAAGACAAATCTAATAATTCAGAAGCTTCCTCTTTAGTAGGGATACCTACAAATGCAAGTTTTCCGTCAATTAGCGTGGAAGGAACGCTTCTTATATATAATTCGATAGAAAACCTTCTGCCTTCAGGTTCCGAAACATCTAAAGACCTATAGTTAAAATCCTTTCTTTCTTCTGCCAATCTTTTCCAAGCGTTATCCGCAGGAACACATTCCTCGCACCATTTAGAAACAAGAAGTATTACGTCGTGTTTTTTATTTTCCATAAAAAAAAATTTGTAATATTTAAGTGATTACTGGCTGGAACATCTCATACATTGAATCTGCTCTTTAATTATTTTTTCCCTGTATTTTTCTACAGCTTCTTTCCCTGTCAACAGAGTTTTTAATTCATTTATATCTGAAGCCTTAACTTTGCAAACCCAGGCATCGGTATAAGGAGATAAATTTAATAATAGAGGATCTTTCAGCAGCGCTTCGTTTACTTCAATTATTTCGCCTGATACTGGAGAAGGAATAGGGCCTACCCATTTTCCGCTTTCTATAGTAGCGGTATTTCCTCTTTTTTGAACTATGCTGCCGAGTTTTTTAAAAGTAACGTGCAGTATCTTTCCTGCCTGCGTTTGCGCAACATCCGTCATGCCAAGCATAACTATATTATCGCCTAAAGGTTTTGCCCACGTATCTTTTTCTACGTCGTAATATAAATCTTCGGGAAGTTCGCAGCCCTGTACTTCAGCCATTTTTTTTAACCCCTGTTAATATTAATTTTAACAAATTATTTTTTATTATACCACAATTTAACCTGTCGTCAAAAATGAATTAAAATTTAAATAAATAAAATTAATTTAATTACCTTGAAATTAGTATTGATAGAATATAATCTTTGATGTATTATTATTTATAGGAATTATTTATGGTTAAAAACTTATAGCGCGGAGATATTATAATGGAAACTTCATCAATAGACCCTATTATCGCCTTAAAAAGCGACCATGAAATCGTTAGAAGCGTCTTGAATAACCTTGAAGAATATTTAAAAAAAATAGGCAGGGTGTCTTCTGAAGGCTTAAGAAACAACTTAATCAACCAGCTTAACGAAATAACGGCTTTTATAGACAAAGACTTAGAAGTCCATTTTAAAAAAGAAGAGGACGGACTGTTCCCCGTTCTCGGCAAATATATAGGAACGGAAACAGGTCCTATTCATGTAATGCTGTTAGAACATAAACAGAGCAGAGAAATTTCCTCTGAATTTAAATCTAAAATTAAAAGTTATCAAACCACTAAAGAATTTAATTCGATTTTAAACGACGGGTTTGCTTTTTTTAAACTTTTATCCGAACATATTGATAAAGAAGAGCAGATATTGTTCAACATGGCGGATATGCAATTATCGCAAGAAGAAAAACATGAAATAATGCAAAAATTTCTCAGTATTTCATCTGTTTCACGTGAAACATAAAAATAAAGATTTTTCACATATTATGCTTAAAATATACGCTTAAATCATGAAATTATGGACAATACCTCTTCAAAGAATATATTTACCGATAACATTTACAATTATTTATTAGCTTACGGTATTTTGCCTTCGGGCAATAAAAACAATGTTGAAAATTTAAAAGAAAAAATCGATAAAATTTATTTATATTACGAAGAGCTTTTAGAATGGAATAAAAAGATAAATTTAACAACCGTTACCGATATTGATGAATTTATTAAAAAGCATGTTATTGACAGCGCATATTTAATAAAAATTTTAAGCCCGCTGGGGACGCTGTCGTCAAATACCGGCGGTTATATATTAGACATAGGCTCTGGAGCAGGTTTTCCAGGAGTGATTATAAATATATTAATGCCCGATTTAAAAATTATTTCCGTAGAATCTGTATTAAAAAAATGCAATTTTCAAAAAGCCGTAGCAAGAAAATTGGGTCTCAACAATTTTAAATGTTTAAATATTAATATTTTTAATTATAAAGATTATGACCAAATAACAGCCGTAGTTACGCGTGCGGCTTTTAACGCCGCAGAAATTATCCGTTTAATAGAAAATTTGAATTTGAAAAACGATACTGATATATATTTATTTCTATCGAAAATCGAAGAAGTTAAAAATATCGAATCTTTTAAATATAAATCGAAAAAAATCGCTTTAGAACAAATATTGTTCTATAAAACAGATTATAACGATGGTAAAAAAGGTAATTTCAGGCTGATAGCAAAATTTAAAATAATCTATAAGTAAATAATAAATGACTATAGGACAGTTAGCCAAAGAGGCTGGGGTAAACGTGCAGACGGTAAGATACTACGAACGCATAGGATTAATAGACAAACCGGCTACTAATGAAGCCGGCTACAGAATATATCCCGTAAAAGCCGTCGAAGTTTTGCGTTTTATAAAACATGCTAAAGAAATAGGGTTTTCGTTAAAACAGATAGCGGAAATTTTTTCTATAGACAACGAAAAAAATAACACATGCTCCAGAGTTAAAAAACTGGCACAGGAAAAGGTTACGGAAATCGACAAAAAAATTAATTCATTAAGCATTATACGAAAAGAGCTTCTTGACCTTATATCCCAATGCGAAGCAAAAAAAACGGATAAAGGCGATTGCCCAATGCTTAACGTTTTAAAATTTCAAAGATAAAATCTTTAAAGTAGCATAAATATAAATAAATTTAAAATTATTATAATAAATTTTGGGGGCAGCAAATGTTTATTAATGTTTTATTATATGCTTATACATTCTGTTTATCGATTTTTTTCGGTTCAAGTATATTTATAGGCTATATAGCCGCACCTTATATCTTTAAAACATTAAAGTCTAGACATGAAGCAGGCAGCATGGTCGGCGCGCTTCTCGGCAAATTTTCCATAATCGGATATATTACCCAGATTTTGATGATAGCTGCAGGTTATATATTATATGCAAAAAAAGCCGCAGTATTAAGCATTTTCGTTCTTCCTATAATAATACTTATTGTATTGCTGTTTTCCGAAAATTTCATTTCTAAAAAAATGAACGCACTTAAAGAGCAAATGGGTTCAATCGACGATACTCCGCAGAACGACCCGAAAAGAAAAAAGTTTAACAGCCTGCATAAATGGTCGGTAAAACTGTTTTTGCTAAACGAACTGCTTTGCCTGCCTTTATTTTACTTTATACTAATTAAATAATTTAAAGAATTATTTTAGACATTATTGAAATAAATATTGATAAAAAAATATAATTTATTTTAATTTAATATTGAATTGTTATTTCTATTAAAAAAGCTTTCTCGATCCTTAAAGTATTTGCCTTGAAAGGCGGTTAAATGCCGCCTGAACCCAAAACAGGTAAAAATAGCTGCTAATGAAGCGACGCAATATTGCCCGATATAATAAAATCTTGTATAATACAAATATCATCGATTAATATATTAATTTTATTATTAAGGGGAAATGTAATGTCGAGGGTTATATTTTTGCGCCTGCTAATAGGAATATTCGGCATTTTATTTATAGTTTTCACATTTTGGTTAGGAGCATATTTCCATTTAAGCGTTTCCACGAAAATAGTAATCGTATTGGCTTTTGCATTAGCCGCTATTCTTGCGGAAATTGTAATAGCCATCGATAATCTTGAAAAAAGATTAAAGGCTGCTTTTCCGTCGCTGGAACTGCCTCTCAGGGAACAAATCTCTATTAATGAAACTATAATGCTGTATAACAAGCTTAAAAAGAAAAAATCGGATATTTCGACGAAAATAGCAATAGAAGATTTTGAAAAAATTCATACCCTATTAAAGCAGGCGGAAAAAGGCGGAGATTTTATTTTTCATGATATTTACGCCGCTAAATTAATTGTATTGAAAGAATTAAAACCGGGGCAGTCGTTTAAGGTTGTAAGCAATCTTATAGAACCGTTTTATTGGGGATACGGCAAGGATGTGACAGAACACACGCAGCAAAATTACAGGCAGGCAAAAAGAGGCGTTCATATCGAACGAATATTTATTTTAAAGAACGAGGATGATTTTACCAAAATGAAAGAAATTATGAATGAACAGGCAAAAAATAATATCGATGTATTTTACGTTTTTCAAAACGAATTAGATAAAATGTTGCCGTACGCCAGTTTTGCGATATCCGAAGAATTATCTATAGGGATAATTTCACATAGGGAAGATTTATTGGGAAAGATTACTATAACGTCTAATAACCAAATAATCTCAGAACTTGCCTGGCAATTCGATATCATTAAAAAACAATCAAAGAAGTTAAATGCGGCAAAATAACCGCCCTTTTAATAAAAGTTTGCGGCTCTAAAAAAATAGCTTGTAAGTTTCTGTCGCAACTGGACACCTATTTCGATTTTAACCGCACACATATTACTAAAATTTGGCATCGTAATTAAACAATGCAAATAATGAAATAATTGGGATATTAACCGCTATCCAAAAATATAAATATGCATTTTTTAAATCTGATTTTAATATATTTCACGCTTTTTATAACCGCTATTTTAGTAGGTATAGTAGGAAACGCTATAGGGATCGGCGGCGGAATATTATTAGTTCCGTTTTTTATATTCTATATGCATTTGTCTCCGTTAGAATCGAGCGGTTTGTCGCTTTTTACCATAATGATAAGCACTGCAGGCGGCTCATACATTTTTTACAAAGACAGAGCTATTGACAGGCATCTTTTTATAATGGTTTCTATTCCTGCGCTACTTGGCATTATAGCAGGTTCGGTTTTAAGCAATTATATTCCTGCAAATCAATTTAAATGGATTTTTTCGATAATAGTAATAGGCATAGGAATATTTTCGCTTATTGCGATAAAAAAACAGGCGGCGGTTAAAATTAATTATTGCGATAAGCAGGGCGAAGAAGCACTAAAAAATAACGAAATCGATAGCCGGAGTTATTTTAGAGGACATATAAGAAAAAAGCTTAAAGAAACAAACGGAACTGCATACGACTACGAAATAAAAAGCCCTGTTGCCATAAACATCTTTTCTTTAATAGCAGGTTTCATTTCAGGCTTTATGGGAATCGGCATAGGAGGAATAACGGGAACTTTTTTGACCGCCGTCGAGCAAATACCTCCAAGAATTGCATTTTCGACCATTATATCGATTATGGCAATTATTTCTTTAATCGGTGGACTGATTCATTTTTACTACGTTAAGAACCCCTTTAATTTAGCTGTTTATATTATACCCTTAGGAGTAGGCGCATTAATTGGCTCTAAAGCAGGAGCTTATATTTCCAAAAATTCCGCAGCTAAAACATTAAGAATTTATCAGGGCTCTTTTATAATTTTACTCGGAATTTTAATGCTTACAGTCTTAATTGTTTAACAGCATAAGATTTGCGGCATAACCAAGCATAATTAATATAAACATAATTAATATAAGATTGCTATTAATCCAATTTTAGATTTTAGATTTCAAAGATTTAACTTTTTGCTCCAGTCTTCCGAGCCCTGATTTCCTGTAATCAATAGCGATATTAGCATATACGCGGTTTGAATTTTCTTCAAGAACTTCAAAGCCTTTTCTAACAATACTTAAAAGACTGTCGATATTTTCGCTTTCTATTATGGTAGCCATTGGTGTTATAACATAATTTAGCCCGGAGTCGTCAATTATCTTAGATACCTTTGAAACATATCCACTTAAAGATTCTCCCTTATCTACTGGGAACATGCTTAATGACAATATATAGCTCATAATAGTACCTTTATATTTTATATTTTCAACTTATTTGTTTACAATTAACATATGATTATTATCGAAAATTTTTATCAAAATTATTCAATCTGATGTTTCAGGATACCTAATATTTTCTAATTCTTCATCGGTAAGCAGTCTTGATTTAGCTATAAATCTTACTCCTAAAGGAATTTCTAATGAAAAACTAGAACCCTTGCCTTTAATAACATCTATTGTTAAATGCATATTTTTATAATATTCAAATTGGTCAGCAGACATATAAAATTTACATTCATGAATTTCACCAATAAATAAATCTCTGCTTTAGTATGACGATACTGATTTAACATCATCATGTGGGTTTCTCGCCCAATACCTGATTTTTTATAGCCGCCGAATGAAGCATGCGCAGGATATAAATGATAACAATTTACCCATACGCGTCCTGCCTGAATACCTTTTGTAAATTTGTTTACCTGTGCTTTATTTAAAAAATTATCATCTTTTTCCATAACACTGTCAAAAAAATATTCGGCGATTTACCGCCAAGCTCCAATGTGACAGGAATGATGTTTTCAGAAAAATTATATTTTTAAAAGTTATTTTAATTATAATAAAACATCGTTTTAAAATCAAGTAAAATTTTAATCCTTGATTCTGCAATAGAAATTTTATTATTATCTAAAAAAATAAAAACTATTATTAATTGCGGTCCAGGTCTTACTGTTGACGGTTTCTATTATATAAATTATAATAACATTTGAAATGTCATAAAAGCTTTTATCAAAATATCTTGCATAACATAATATACTTATTATCAATTAATATATGTATTTATTCCCAAAATTTCCAATAGAAAATTATATTTTTGGATTTATATCGGAAATTTTGGTTTATATTAGAGAAAAATTTAAAAACACTGCCTATGGCAGAAGATAAAAGATTCATAATTTATTTAACTAATTTTTTATGAATCAGAGGTTTTTTGAACACTTTTTCGCATAAATAAAATATGATATAATTTATATAAACATGTACGGTGCAATGTTGCTTACAAGATGGAAGAAGAAATTACAATATTGAGATTAAAAAGCTCTTTAATAGAATGCAATAAACATATTTATAAAATTGTTTACGACATAAACGAAATGCGCCGCTTTATGCCGTTGTCTATTGAAAAATATAATAATTTATCAAGCGAAGAAACTACCCTCATCGATTCTTATATCCTTAGATTTACAAAATTGCAAGATAGAATTGGCAAACTTTTTCAACAGATATTGCAGGAAAACAATATTGACACGGAAACTATGTCTTTCATTAATATTGTAAATTATATGGAAAAATATCATATAATCGACAACGTTGACGAATGGCACGAGATAAGAAAAATAAGAAATAATTTTACCCATGAATATCCGGAAGACGACAAAGAAAATGTTGAGCAATTAAACGAATCGTTTTTTAAAGCGAAAAATATTTTAACTATATATTGTAAAACTAACGCCTACGTAATAGAAAATATTTTAAAACCATATAATGTAGATATTAAAGATTTCCAAATAAAGCAGGATTATATTGACGAACTTTTATTATGAGATTAAAAAAAGAAGAATTGGATTTTATAAAGAAAACGGCTAAAGTTTATTTCGGAGAAAACGCCGAAATTTATATTTTCGGCTCAAGAACCGATGATGATAAAAGAGGCGGGGACATAGATATATATATAGAAACAAAACTACCCCTAAGCCCTAGAGAGCTATACAAAAAAAAAATTTCTTATGCAGTAGCGCTCGATAAAAAAATTGGCGAACAGGCTATAGATATTGTTGTAAATAATTTTACCGATAATAAAAATATTTACGAAGTCGCAAAAAGAACAGGCGTTATTATTAAATAAAAATCATAATCTTTGTTAATTTCATACTATCGCTTTTATTATAGCCGTTTTAAAACTGTTTTCGTCGCAGGCGTATATCTCAAAGAGTTTTTTGCGTAAAAACGGTTCCCAGTATTTGTTGACGTGGTTTTGAATTTCTTCCGCCGCAATTTCAATAGGATACGGAGCAAAAATCCTGCAGATGTCTAAAAACATAGATTTAATTTCTTCGTCTCCTTTAAATAAAGGATTATAATTTCTTGAAGCAAAAGGCTTGTAGACTTTGCTTATAGCAACCGCCGTTACTTTATATTCGGGGGTTTCGGTTGACCAGTCGGCGTATTCGCTGGTTAAAACGTTGGTTTTAAGTTCGGGAAAGTGAAAGGTGGTAGCGACTACCCCTTTCATAACTCTTTTGCTGATTTTAGCGTTAAGGGTAACCGAACCCTTTTTGCTTTTTACGGTAACTAAACTGCCGTCTTTTATCGATAAAGCTTCGGCATCTTCTTCGCAGATTTCCAAAACGTCTTGTCCGTACCATAAACTGTTAAAACTCCTTCTGGTATTATTTGAACAGTTATACTGGAAAAGATTTCTTACGGTGGTTAAAATAAAAGGATATTCTTCCGATATAAAATCTTTGGAACCTATGTGTTTCGTAATAGCAAACCTGCCTTTGCCTCTTGCGAACTTCTCTTTATGCAAAATAGGCGTACCTTCGGGATTTTCGGAATTAACCGGCCACTGAATTGAACCTTTTTTATCAAGCAATTCATAGCTGAGTCCCGAAAACTGAGGCGTAGTAATTGCAATTTCATCCATTATTTCGGAAGGATTATAATAATACATATTATAGCCTAACGATTTTGAAAGTCTTGCGATTACCTGCCAGTCCTGCAAACCCGCTACCGGCTCTATAACTTTTCTTACCCTCTGTACCCTTCTTTCCCAATTCGTAAAAGTGCCGTCTTTTTCTAAAAAAGATGAACCAGGGAGTATGACGTGAGCATGCTCCGAGGTAACGGTTTTGAACAAATCGTGGACGACTACGGTATCCATATTTCTTAAAGATTCAATTATTCTGTTTGAATCGGGATCGGTTTGAACTATGTCTTCTCCCATTATATATATACCTTTAAATCTGCCGTCCAATCCGCCCCTTAACATATCCGGAAGCCTCATGCCCGGTAAGTCGTCCAATTTTACGTTCCAAATTTTTTCATATAAAGTTCTCGTCTTTTCGTCGGAAATATGCCTGTAGCCCGGGAGCGTCGAAGGCTCTGCCCCCATGTCCGCCGCTCCCTGAACGTTGTTCTGTCCTCTTAGAGGAGAAACGCCCGTACCTTTTCTGCCTATATTTCCCGTCGCCATTGCTAAATTAGCTATCGCAAGAACTCCTGTAGAACCCTGAAGATGTTCGGTTACTCCGAGACCGTAAAAAATAGACGCGGCTTGAGCTTCCGCATAAAGTCGTGCCGCCCCTTCGATAAATTCTGCCGGAACGCCGCTGATTTTCGATGCGGCTTCAGGCGAATTAGATTCGTTAAGTATAAAATCAGCCCATAACTTAAAAGACTCTTCGTCGCATCTTGTTGCTATAAAATCTTTTTTAATTAAATTTTCTTTTAAAATATAATAAGCCATTGAATTAAGAAGTATGACGTTGGTTCCAGGAAGCGGCCTTAAGTGATAACTTGCGGCAACGTGAGGCGACCTTGCAACCTCGGTTTTCCTAGGGTCTATTACTATCAGTTTTGCTCCCTTACGGGCAGCCTGCCTTATAAAAGAGCCTGCGACAGGATGCGCTTCCGTAGGATTTGAGCCGATAATCATTATAACGTCAGAGTAAAAAACGGAACTTAAATCCTGCGTTCCCGCACCGGCTCCGAAAGCGACGCCGAGACCATAACCCGTAGGCTGATGACAAACTCTTGCGCATGTATCGATATTATTATTATGAAAAGCAGCCCTGACTAGTTTTTGCATCAAGTAATTTTCTTCGTTGGTACATCTTGACGAACTGATTGCGCCTAAGGCGTTAATTCCATATTTATGCTGAATATTCTTAAATCTTTCGGCGATAAAACCGAAGGCTTCTTCCCACGAAACCTCCCTGAAAGGCAAATCTATATTTTCTCTTATTAGCGGCTTTTTAAGTCTCTCTGGGCTTTTGGCGTAGCCGAAAGAAAACCTTCCTTTAATGCAGGAGCGTCCGTAATTCGAAAGGCTGTCGTCAACAGGAACAGCCCTTATAATATTATCTCCTTTCGTTTCAATGTTAAAAGAGCATCCGACTCCGCAGTAGCCGCAAGTCGTTGTTGTGCTTTTAAAAGGTTTGCCGTAATCGGCTAAGCTTTTTTCAATAAGCGCGCCGGTCGGACAAGCTTTTACACAAGCGCCGCAAGAAACGCATTCGGAATTAAAAAAATTGCCTTCTCTGTTCCATCCGGCTTTTACAACCGAATTAAAACCTCTTCCTGCAACCGTAAGCGCAAAATTTCCCTGTATTTCCGCACAAGCCCTTACGCATCTTGCGCAAACTACACATCTTTTAGGGTCAAATAAAAAATAAGGATTTGAATTATCTATTGAAAGGTTTAGATGGCTTTTTCCCCTGAATCTTATTCCGTTTAAGTCAAAATAAGACGCCGCAGTTTGAAGTTCGCAAAGACCGTTTTTAAAGCATGTGAGACAGTCGTTAGGATGATCGGAAAGATAAAGTTCCATTAAAGTCTTTTTTAAAGAAAAAAGCTCATCAGAAACGGTCTTTATTTTCATGCCTTCTTCTGCATATAAAGAGCATGAAGCAAAATATCCTTTCCTGCCTTCTACTATAACTCCGCAAAGCCTGCATGAACCGTAAGGCAATAAATCTTTATAATCGCAAAGCGCTGGAATATATATGCCGTTTTGTTTTGCCGCCCGAAGTACGGTAATTCCTTTTTCCGCTTTAACGATTTTGCCGTCAATTTCTATCGTGATTATTTCCGAGTTGTTTTCTTTTTCGCCGTTCATTTCTTTATATATTTTAAATATTTGAATAATGTTATATAGATTTTATTTTTCTAAAATTTCGCTCTTAAAATAAGTCAAAAGACTTCTTACAGGCATATGAACGCCCGCTCCGAAAGCGCATAAAGACAGATATTTCATAGACTTAAGAATTTCGTCAATTATTTTTAAATTTTCTTCTACATTCTGCTTCTTTAAAACTCTTTCAAACAATTCCTTAAGCCTTACCGTCCCTATCCTGCAGGGAGCACACTTTCCGCATGATTCGTCTATAAAAAAATCCAGCGCATTTAACAGCCTGTATTTAAAATCGGTTTCTTCCCCAAAAACTACTATCCCTCCGTGTCCAAGCAAACCGCCTTTCTCTAAAACGCTTTCATAAGAAAGATTTAAACTTAAAAATTCTTCGCTTAAAGGAAAGTAAGCTCCGAGAGGTCCGCCTATCTGAACCGCTTTAGCATTGCTCTGCGCTTCCGCAAAACTTAACAGTTCTTTTAACGTTACGCCGAAAGGAAGTTCAAAAATTCCAGGGTTTTTAACGGCTCCCGAAACTTGAAAAGGCAGCGTGCCTTTTGAATTTTCCGTACCTAAAGACAAAAAATTTTCTAAATTAGATTCGTCTTTTAGAATATATGCCGCATAGGCAAAAGTAAGCACGTTATTAATAACTGTAGGTTTTCCGTATAACCCCTTTACGGCAGGCACCGGCGGCCTCTGTCTTACCGTTCCCCTTTTATTTTCGACGCTCTCCATAAGAGCGGTTTCTTCTCCGCATAAATAGCTGCCAGCTCCTATAATTAAATCAATATCGAATTTAAAGCCTGAACCTAAAATATCGCCACCCAAATAACCGCCGTCTTTCAAAACCTCAAGAGCTCCTTCGATTATACTTTTGACCGCCTTATACTCGGCTCTTAAATATATGCAGCCGTATTCCGCTCCGGTTAGTAAACCGGCAATAATCATTCCTTCGATAACGGAAAGAGGGCGGTTTTCAAGAATAATCCTGTCGGCATAAGCGCCGGAATCTCCTTCATCGGCATTGCATATTATATACTTAATGTCCGATTTTTCTTTAAAAACCGTTTCCCATTTAATCCCTGCAGGAAATCCTGCCCCTCCCCTGCCTCTAAGCTTGGAACGCTTTAATTCATCTATAAAAAACTGTTTTCCTGATTCATCGCCCGATTTTACGCCTTCTATAACCTTTTTTAAAGCGGCAAATCCGCCTGAATTTACATAATCACTGACGGATAAAGGATTTAAACTTCCGGTTAAATCAAATATTAAAGATTTAACCGGATCAAAATTTTTAACGAGGAAAACAGATTTAACTTCTGCAGGACTTCCTAATTTATTAGATTCTGGGGCTTTAATAATTTCGTCGAAAGTTTCTGAGGTAACTTTTTCGTATAAAATACCGTCAACTTCAACTGCAGGCGAAGCTGCGCAGTGTCCGAAACAGTAAACATAATCTAAAAAATACTTTCCGTCAGGACTAAATTTACCGAAATCTATATTTAAACTTGTTTTTATATGTTCGAGCAGTCTTTTTGAACCTGCCGCTTCGCAGCTTTCCGATCTGCAGACTACGATTTTACGATAAGGATCAGCGGCTGTATCTGATTCTTTATTGTAATTCTTAAAAAAGCTAAGAAATCCGTACGCTTCCGCCTTTGAAATATTAAGGCTTTCAGAAATCAGCAAAATAGCATCGTCAGGTATATAGCCGAGCTTTTCGTTTATACCGTTTAATATATAAAATAAAGCTCCTTGCCTGCCATCAGCCTCTTTGATTATACTCGAAATCGTCAGATTTATATTTTTATCTTCCATAATTCTATTGATACGGGGACAGAATTTAATTCTGTCCCCGTCACAAATTACAGCCGGAATTCAATTCCGGCACCGTCACAAAATTATACAAATCGAAATGTTATTAGGCGCAGCAGCTAAGCTTGCTTACGTCTTTAGTAAAAGTCTGCGCCGCAAGCTTAAGTCCTTCAGCCATAGTCGGATAGACCCCTATCTCTTCGCCTATCTGCTGAATCGTATAGCTATTTTGAAGATAGACGCTTGCCTGCTGAATCGTTTCCGACGAGTTGTGCGCAACCATATGGACGCCAAGAACCCTGCCCGTTTTTTTATCGGCTATCATCTTTATAACGCCTTCGGTTTTAAAAATAGATCTTGCCTTAGGAACGTATTCTACAGGAAAAACTGTTTTTATTACGTCGTAACCTTCTTTAATTGCAGCTTCTTCGGTCAACCCGACGGACGAAACTTCTGGATCGGTAAATATGGTATGCGCAACTGCAGAATAATCGACTTTTAAATGTTTCACGTGCAACATATTTTCTGCAGCAATTTTGCCGTCGTAAGCCGCAGTCGTAACAAGCCTAGTTAAACCGGTAACGTCCCCGCAGGCGTAAATATCAGGATTATCGGTCTTAAGCTCGCCGTCGACTTTTACGAAACCGTATTTGTCTGTTTTCACGCCGACAATGCTAAGATTTAATCCGTCAGTATTTCCTACAACGCCGGTAGCCATTAAAAATTCGTCAAACTTAACCGCCTTAAGCCCTTCTTTCGTTTTAATTTCAGCAAATTTTTTGCCGTCTTTTTTATAAAGTTTGTTTATGCCGGAATTCATCAAAAACTCAATTCCTTCTTTTTTTAATATTTCAATGAGCGTATCTGAAATCTCAGGTTCTTCGTTAAGCAAAATTCTTCCCGAACGCCCTACAACTATAACATTTGAACCGAACCTTCTAAACATCTGGGCAAATTCTAACGATACAGCCCTCGTTCCAAGTATTAAAAGAGTTTCCGGCAGATAATCGAGCTTCAATATCTCTTCATTAGTAATATAGCCGACAGTTTCCAATCCTTCAATATTTATTATCTGATTTTTCGAACCCGTTGCTATAATAAATTTTTCGGCAGTAATATTAAAAGATTCTTTACTTTTATCATTGGGAATAACTTTTACCGAATTTTTCGATTCGAAACTCCCTCTGCCTTCTATAAAAGTAATATTGCTGTAACCCCTTAATACGTTATAATATTTCATTTCTCTAAGACTGTCAAGGAGTTCGGTTTTAACTTTTATAAGCTCTTTAACGTCAATACGCGCCTGTTTTGTTTCTATGCCTTTAAATTTATTATTAAGCGGCTCATAATATATTCTTGCGGCTTCCAAAAGATGTTTCGACGGAACGCATCCTCTATTAAGACAGGTGCCTCCAATAATCCAGTTTTCTACTACGCAAACTTTTTTCCCTTCGTCGGCAAATTTTATAGCGGCGGAAAAAGCTGCAGAACCTCCGCCGACTACTATTAAATCGTATTGATAATTATGTTTTTTTTCTTCAGTATTGCCGGTTTCCGTTCCGCTTTTTTCTAATTCGGATTCCGAAACATTAACGGTTTCATGCGATAAAGGTTTATATCCCGCATTTTCAATGCTTTTTGTAATATCTTCAACTTTTATGTCGTCTGCAGCTAAAATTAAACTTTCTTTTTTAGCCAAAGACGTATCTACTTTAACAACCCCCTTTACTTTATTGACCGCTTTATTTAAAGACGTAACGCAGTGTTCGCAGGTCATACCTTCCACGTTAATTTTAATCTTTTTCATGTTTTTTCTCCATTAGTTAAAGTTAAGATGCAGTTTAATTATACTCAATACTTATATTGTACACCTTATACTTATGTATAATGTCAAGGGTTTCTTTTTTAGATACGGTGACAAAATTGAATTCTGTCACCGTCACAAATTGGGAAAGGAAAAGGGTGTCAGATTTTATTTTTCGTATACGGTAAAGTCAATTAATATACAAATTTATTTATTATGGAAAATTAATCCGGCAGCTTTTCCTGCTTGCCTGATTTTAGAATATCCATTAATTTTAAAAATGCAGATATTACCGCTTTGGGTTCAGGCGGGCATCCTTTGACGTGAACTGCGGCATTTAAATATTTTGAAACCGGTCCGCATACCGAATACGAATCTTTAAAAGGTCCGCCGGTTTCTGCGCAGTCGCCTACGGTAATAACAAACTTAGGCGAAGGAATGTTCTCGTATGTCTTTAAAAGCGGATTAAGCATATTTCTGGTTAAGCATCCGGTTACCATAAGAATGTCGGCATGCTTCGGCGATGCGACAAACTTTATGCCGAATCTTTCCAAATCGTAATAAGGGTTAGAAAGAGCAGCCAGTTCGGTTTCGCAAGCGTTGCAGGAGCCGCTGTCCACGAGCCTGACGAATAAACTTCTTCCAAATACCTTGTCAACCAAAAGTTTTAATTCATCCCCTTTAATTAAAACCGACCCCTCTCCGCTTTCCGGAGCTATATCCTGTGTCTTATTTTTAAATAACAGTTTTTTTAAAAACATAATATTATCTCACCGCCTATCTTATTAATATACCTTTTCCTACTTTTCCTGTTATTTTGCAAACTATCAAAAGATTGCTTCGCTTCGCTCGCAATGACATCAATAACACTGTTAACTGCCATAAATCACATATCGTTCCCTGCATATGAAAGATTAAGGCTTTTGTTTATTAAAGGAAAATCTGCAATTATATTCCCCAGCACCCCGTACTGAATTGAAGGCCAAATTCTGAACGACGGATCGATATATTTAAGCCTGAAAATCTTCCCCTTGTCGTCCGCCATTATATAGAAAAAAGCGTTGCCTCTCGAAGTTTCCGAATTGCCTACGGCATAGCCGAAAGCTTCGGGCTTACTTTCGCATGAAACGGCAATATTTCCTTCGGGCATGTTAGACGATAAATCGGAAATTATTTTTTTAGAAAGATAAATTTCTTTAATTCTTAGCGCCGTTCTTGCAAAAACATCGCCGCCGTCAAGAATAACCGGCTTTAAATTTAACCTGCCGTATATAAGATAAGGAAATTCCGCTCTGGTATCGCGCTTTAGTTCCGACGCTCTTGCGCTTATGCCGCAAAGAGAAAGCTCTTCCGCAGTTTTCTTGTTAATTTTTCCGGTAAACTCAAGCCTGTCTAAAACCGAAGAAGAACTTAAGATAAATTCTTCCGAATCTTTTATAATATTTTCGACCTTATTTACCATATCTTCTATTTCTTTTAATTTCCGTGAATCCATATCGAAATTAACGCCGCCCAAAGTCAAAGAATTAAACAAAAATCTGTGGCCGCTTAAATTTTTATTGAGTCTCATCAACTCTTCCTGAAGCGCAAACAGATTCTGCGCCGGCAAGGCAAATCCTATATCCATAAAAATCCACGCAACGTCACGCACATAGTTCCAAATTCTTTCAAGTTCAGCAAGAATTACCCTTATATATTTAGCTCTTTCGGTTATTTCGATATTTAAGATACTTTCTGCGGCTTCAAGATAGCTTATTGATATATTGACGCTGTTATCTCCCGAAATCTTTGAAATAATACCTAACGCTTCGTTAAAATCTTTGCCTTCGCAGAGTTTTTCAATGCCCCTGTGTTTCCAAAAATGCCTTATTTCAAGCTGTAAAACCGGCTCTCCCGCTAAAGAAAACCTGAAATGCCCTGGTTCGATTATTCCCGCATGGACAGGTCCCACTAATACGTTAAAAATGCCTTCCCCCAAAACTTCTTTAAATTTATACCCGCCGTATTTTTTCATTTCGTGAATTACACCGTTATAATCTTTTCTCAAAGGATGAACGGAGGAATCCCAGTTTTCGGGATAAAGCATTAAAGGCCTTAAGTCCGGGTGACCTTCCGGTAAAAGTCCGAATAAATCGTATATTTCGCGCTCGTACATTTTTGCCGAAGGACATATTTTAGAAATAGAGCGAAAACTTTCATCGGTTTTTACGCAATATTCCTCTATGCCGCCGCCATCCGTTCCTCCGAAAAAATATCTAATGCTGAATTTAGAATTTATGCTTCTTTCGTCAGCCGCAACGATGCCGAGCAGGTATTTTCCCGAAGCTTTAAGAATTTCCGCCGAATTCGCAAAATAGTCCGATTCTATTTCTGTATAGTGTTTATTAAACATAATCTTATTCATTTAAAAATCAACTTTCCTCCAAATTCTGCCGCCGCAGATTTCACTATATGTAAAAAAGGATACGGAATATAAAATAAAAGAAACGATGAAAACAAAAGAATTATTAACGGAACATAGACAATGAAAGTATGAAGCGCAGCCTCGTTAACCGCTTTATGCGCCCCGCCTGTAACGCCGCTTTTAAATTCGCTTTCTTCGCCTTCTTCTTCTCTGTCTTCATTTTCCTTTCCGACGTACATTTTAAGAACTTTTCCGAAAAGTCCTACAAAAACTAAAATAAGAAGGATAAAAACTAAAAATCCCAGCCATATATCGGTTCTAAAAACGCCCGTCATAATATATATTTCTCCAAGAAACATAGCAAACGGCGGCATACCGCTGATTCCCATTGCCCCGAAAAGGAGAACTATACCCGTAATCGGAAAATTTTTGGATAAATTTCTTATCTTATCTATTCTTCTTTCATGGGTAGCCGCAAGAACGTTTCCCGAAGATAAAAAAAGCAGCCCTTTATTCAAAGCGTGAAAAAAAATCTGAAGCAGGCTTCCTATAACCGCAATTCCGCCTATGCCGAAACCAAGCGCTATAATGCCCATATTTTCCATGGAAGAGAATGCGAAAAGCCGCTTGTAGTCTGTCTGCTTTATTATCGAAAAAGCCGATACCATAATAGTTAAAAAACCGAAACCGATTAGAAAATACCGCGGATAATATATGCCGGCGGCGCTGTTTATCTGATAAAATCTCAAAATACCCAAAAGTGCGGTATTAAGCAAAACACCAGACAATAATGCGCTGACGGGGCTTGGACCCTGCGAATGCGCATCTGGAAGCCAGTTGTGCATAGGAGCAAATCCTACTTTCGTCCCAAATCCGACAAGCGCAAGAATAAAAGACAGCATAAGAAAATTTTTGTCTAATTTTGCGCCTGCCTGCATAATATTTATAAAAGATAAAGAACGCATGCTTTCGCCGTAAACCTGAAAAGTGGTAAAATATAATATAACTATAGCAAAAAGCCCTATGGCAATGCCTACCGAACACATTATGACGTATTTCCATGTAGCTTCGAAAGATTCTTTAGTCCTGTTAAAAGAAACTAATAAAGCAGTCGCAAGCGTCGTTGCTTCCAGTCCCGTCCAGTAAATGCCTAGATTATTAGACAGTATCGAAACCATCATGCTGAAAATAAATAAATTTTTCCAGAAATAATAAAATTTAAATTTTCTTTTCGATACGCCGCCGGCTATTTCGCTCCTGACGTATCCGAAAGAATAAAATGCCACGAAAAGTTCGAGCGTCGAAACTGTTATAAGTATCACTAAATTAATATAATCCAAGAAGAAAAAACCCCCGAGAAAAACGGATATAGAATTAAAAGAAAGGGCTACTGCGCCGACCGTTAAAAAAACAAGAACGGACACCGCCAACTGAAGATAAGACATCCATAGCACGTCGGTAAAAATTGAAAATATCAAAGCCGCCGCCGGAAGTATTAATATTAAGTCTAAAAGTTTATGATGCAACGTTTCTCCTTAAGTTTAATATCAGAAGCGACAATATAAGTATGCTGACGAAAAGATCGAAAAGAACGCCCAGTTCTACTAAAAGAGGCATTCCGTGAGTAATGCTGTTTGCCGCCAAAAAAATTGCGTTATCTATAGTTAAAAATCCTATAATCTGCGAAAACAAGGTTTTTCTTGTTATCATAAGCATCGCCCCTATTAAAAACGTAGCAAGAGATATCGTAAACACGAAAGAACCGAAAGTAATGCCTGTTTTAACGATTTTTTGGGCTATCAAATTGGAAAGCAACGTTAAAGAACCCGCAAAAACGAGAGCTTCGGGTATGCCTATATACATATCTATTTCTTTATCCATTTTAACTTTTTTAAGCGTTTTGAATAAAAAATAGGGAATTAAAATAACCTTAAAAATTATAGTAATGACAAAAGAACCGTATAAATTTACAGAATTAAAATGAACTGCGCCCATTAAAATATAAAATGCCAGCATAAGGGACTGAAAAGAGTAAAGCTTTATGGCAAATTTTATAAAAGGCGAACTTACGTTTAGCACGACCGAAACAAGTATTAAAATTATAAAAAGTTCGGCTATTTTTTCCATTATCATTTTTAAAATCTCCTAATAGACAATATCATCGCTATCAAAGACAGTATGAACGAGACCGAAAGAATGTTCGGCACCCTGAAAACTCGCATTTTAGGGTTAACTATTTCGACGCCGGCAATTAGAGCGCATAAGATTATCATCTTTAAAAAATAAACCATAAAAGCTAAAGGTATTTGATATAAATTTACCGCCATATACGGAAACAGGATAAGGGACATTACCGTTAAAAATACAGTAATTTTCAAATAACTTCCATATTCAAAAAGTCCGAGATGCTTTCCGCTTGCCTCTAATATATTTGCTTCATGAAACATAGTAAGTTCAAGGTGCGTTTCAGGATTGTCTATGGGAATCCTTGCATTTTCCGATATGCTTACTATAAAAAGCGAAATAAAAAGCAAAAAAGGTATGGCGACGGATACTGCGCTTGAACCGCTTCCCGTCAAAAAAGCGTTTTCGGCTCCTTTCTGGATAACATAAAAAATATCGGTAATTCTGCCCTGTTTTGTATAGATAGCAAGCGATATAAAAATGAATATTAAAGAAGGCTCCGAAAGGACAGTTAAAAACCATTCCCTGGCGGCGCCGAGACCGCCGAAAGCGCTGCCCTGATCCATAGCGTAAAGAGTCATAAAAAAAGTCGCAAGGGCAAGAGAGTAAGCGATTAAAATTACGTCCGAAGACATGCCGAGCAGAGAATATCTGTAAAATGCCGGCAGCATTAATAGTATAATTAAATACGTTACAAAGACTATATAAGGGGCTACATTAGATATAAACGTCGCATCTTTGGATAAAACTATCTCTTTTTTTAATAATTTATTAAAATTTATATAAAATTGAAATATATTTATTCCCTTCTGCCCTCTTGCGCGCTGCTTTAATTTATGAATAAAACCTGCAAAAAAAGGCGCAAGCAGAACAATTATAAAAAATTGAACTGCGCCTATTATTAAATGCTGTCCGTTAAAATTCATAATTTTTTGTTTTTATCTTATTATAAATATATAAATAATAAAGCATACGATTAAAGTTAAAAATAAATATCCGAGCGAAACGTTTATATTTGCCGAATTAGCGGCTCTGTTAAAAAAATCGGAAATTTTAAAATATAATTTGCCCGCAGGAATATATATATATTTTTCCACGATATCGTTAACTTCTTCCGTATAAACCGATTTAGACCTGAAATATTTTTTTACGTCCCTTTCAAAGTCGATTTCCGAAACAGACGAATAAAAAGAGGAAAAGACTTTCATTATACTTGAGGAAAATCCGCTGCCGGAATACTGTGCTTTAGGATTTTTTTCGTCAAGTCCGCATGCCCATGTTTCGAACACTCTTTTTTTATCCGAAGCAAATATCTTAAAATAGAAAAAAATTATTAATAATAAAACGGAAAACATAGCGGCTATTATAGCCGGAGCGTATAAAGAAAACGAATGAATTTTTACTGCGCCGACTGCCGAAAACGGATTTGGGTTTACCGTTCCTCCGGTCAAATAAAAAATAACGGAATTTAAACCCGAAATTATCTGATACGGATAAACGCCGATATAAATACACAAAAGAACGGGCAGCGCAATTCCTATTCTTTCGATAATGTGAGATTTTTTTGCATTTTCGGCATTAGACGTCCTAGGTTTTCCAAGAAAAGTTATTCCGAATAATTTTGTAAAAGCCGCGCCTGCTGCGGCTCCCGCAAGAGACAGAAGAGCTATGGCTATTATCGAAAAATAAACCATATACAAGTTTCCGGTAAAAACCGAACCTATTAAAGAAATATACAAATACCACTCGCTTAAAAACCCGTTTAAAGGTGGCATAGCCGAAATAGACATTACGCCTATAAGAAACAGCACCGACAACTGTCCCATTTTTTTTGAAAGACCGCCTAGTTTTTCCATATTTCTCGTATGCGTATATTTGTCTATTAGACCTGAACCCATAAAAAGCGAACTTTTGCTTAAACCGTGATTTATTATATGCAAAAGCACGGCAAGCATTGCAAGATATTCAAGCGATTTAAAATTTTCTATGCGCGCCCAGTACGATACGCCTATTCCCATAAAAATTATTCCCATATTTTCAATGGTGGAAAACGCAAGCAGTTTTTTAATATCTTTCTGCGCCATGGCATACATTATTCCCATAAGAGCCGATAAAGCCCCTATGACGAGAAGTATAATCCCGAGAAACGAGTTCGACCCCGAACTGAAAACGAATAAAAATTTTAAAATACCGTAGATAGCCATATTTACCATTACGCCCGACATAACTGCCGAAATATTGGCGGGCGCAACCGGATGAGCGTAAGGCAGCCATGTATGAAACGGCATAATTCCCGCTTTAATAGAAAATCCCGTTATTGCCGCCGCCAGTATTATAATTCCAGCCGCACCTTTATAGTAATCGAAGGAAAAAGAAGATGTTTTTAAATAAAGCATTATAAAAGCGGCGGTTATTAGAATAGTGCCTATGTGCGTCATTAAAAAGTATAAAAAACCCGCTTTCCTTGATTCTTCGCTTCCTTCGTAAATAACTAACAGAAAAGAAAAAATGGACATCAATTCCCAAAAAATCAAAAAAGTCAGCATATCGTTGCTTATAACGAGAATAAGCATAGATATTATAAATAAAAAAGAATAGATAAAAAGGGAAGGTTTATCGTCGTATTTATCCCCGTATTTTATCGAAAAAATAGAAATAAACAGGGAAAGAGAAGATATGAATATTACGAAAAATAGGGAAAGAGCGTCAAATTTGAAAGAAAAATTTATAAAAGAGGATTGAATGGTAAATTCGCTTTTAAAACAGTATATGCTTAAAACCGTAAAAAACACGGCGGATAAAATAGTCAGACAATTAAAAAAATATCTGAATATCCCTTTATGTTTAAGGTTATCCATTTAATATCAAAACTTAATCCTCCGTATTGTATAATTTAAAGTCAAAACTTTTTAATTATAGCAAATGCTTAAAAAATAGCAAGGAAAATTTTTAAATTTTTTTAACTTCGACCTGCGAGGAAAAAAAAGTAGCGCCGCCGCCGATATCCGATAAATCGTCGGGAGTCAAAGCGTTTACTCCGGAACCGTTTACGTAATCGTCTTTCCACCACAAACCTGCGGAAACGACGACACCCGGCAGAACGGAATTTAAAACTTTGGCTTTAATGGATAAACCGCCCCGCTCGTTTTCGACCTTGACTAAATCTCCGTCTTTAATTCCCCTGACTTCGGCGTCATGAGGATTAATTTCCAAAAAAGGCTCGACAGCCTTTTCTTTTAAAGAAGATACGCCGGCAAAAGACGAATTTAAAAAAAAGTGATTGGGCGGACTTACGAATGTTAAGGGGTAATTAGGATTTGATGCAGTATTGCCCTTATTAAATACACTTTTTTGTATATCATAATAGTAATTAATAGGATTATATTGCGGCACTTCCGAAATTCCGCAAGCCGCGGCTTTTTTGCTTTTAAAATCTATTTTACCTGAGGAAGTATTAAGTTTATCAAATTTAAAAGGGTAGTCTTCCGTTTCTATCTTAATAAACCTTTCTTTTTTTAACTTTTCAAAAGTTATCCCTTTTTCTTTCCAATATGGAAGGTCAATGGCTTGATAAGCTATATTTTCTTCCGTTTCTAAAAAACATTCGTCGTTAAAACCTAAAGCATCGGCAATAAGTTTAAATACTTCTATATTAGGCTTTGCCTCTCCCAAAGGCGGTATAACGGGGTCTGCCCACTGAATAAAAGTATGCCAGTAGCTTACGTAAAGATCTGAATGTTCAAAACTTGTCGTTGCAGGAAGTATAATATCCGCCCATTTTGCCGTATCGGTCACAGTCTGTTCGTGAACGACGGTAAAAAGGTCTTCCCTTGCAAGCCCTTTAATCACTAGGTTTTGATTGGGAGCTACGACTGCGGGATTGCTGTTGTAAACATAGAGCGACATAATAGGAGGATTTTTAAGTTCGCACAAAGCTTTTCCAAGCTGAACCATATTTACCGTTCTTACAGTTTTTTTTAATAAATCCGGTCTTTTTAAAGCCTGTTCGTTTAAAGGAAAATATCCTGAATTAGATTTTAACGCGCCTCCGCCTTTATCCTGCCATACGCCGGTTAAAGCGGGAAGCAATGAAATAAGCCAAGTATTAATACCTCCGTTTTTATGATGCTGAAGTCCGTTTCCTATTCTTAAAAACGACGGTTTAGTTTCTGCGTAAAGTTTTGCTAAATACTCTATGCGCTCTTTTGAAAGGCCTGTAATGCCGGCAACTTTATCGGGAGGATATTCCTCGGCTTTTTTGCAAAATTCGTCAAATCCGAAAGAATATTTTTCTAAAAAAACTTTATCTTCTAAGTCATCTCTTAATATAATATGCGCAATGCCAAGAGCAAGCGCGCCGTCGGAACCCGGGAGAATCATATAAAAATCGTCCGCCCACTTTGCCGTTTTATTCCGGTGAACGTCTATGGCAATTATTTTAGCGCCGTTTTTCCGTGCCGCCTCGGCTAAAAGAGCCTGATGCATATTTGTTTCTAAAGCGTTTATTCCCCAGAATATTATCAGCTTTGCGTTAACCGAGTCTAAAGGATTTACCCCTTTGGACTCTCCGTAAGCAAGCTGATAGCCTAAACTTCCGGCCGCCGAACAGATAGTGCGGTCGAGAGCCGCAGCGCCTATTTTATTAAAAAGGCGTCTATCCATACTTGCTTTGTTTATTATACCTTCCGTCCCGCCGTATGAATAAGGCAAAATGCTTTCCGAACCGTATTTAGAAATAAGCTCTTTCCAATGTTTAGCAATTTCATCAACGGCATCGTTCCAACTTATTATCTCAAATTTGCCGCCGCCCTTTTTCCCAGCTCTGCGCATCGGCTGTAATATCCTATTTCCGTAAATTCGTTCCGGATAAGCCCTTACTTTTTCGCAGATAACTCCTTTTGTTACAGTATGCGACGGATCGCCTGCGACTTTAACGATTTTACCGTCCTCGACTTCGACCTTTAAAGCGCATGTATCAGGACAGTCGTGAGGACACACGGAATATTTTATTTCCATAATAATTTGATACGGGGACAGAATTTAATTCTGTCCCCGTCACTATTAATTAATCCTCGAAAACCCTATAATTACCATTACGATCATTATAAGTATATAAATTCTAAGAAACCAGAAGGCTATTTGAACCCATCCTTTTATTTCTGCTTTTTGCACCGGTATTTTATTATAATCTATCAACCCTTCTTCTTTTATAAAATCTTCCCAGTCTTCGTCAAGATTAATATCTTTTGTATTTTTTTTATTATTTTTCATATTGCACCTCTTGCCGTTATTATTAAAGTATCATCCTAATAAATGCGGAAAAACCACCGTTAAACCGTACATAAAGTTCATAATTATCAAAAATCCTACTATAGTAAAAGCCGATATATTCTGCCAAGGTTTATTTACATGTACGCCCATTATCTCTTTATCGTTTAAAAGAAGCAGTAAAAACATCATAGCCGCAGGCATAAAAATAGTCGCTACCACCTGAACTGTTAAGTTTAAAAAACCTAAAGGCGCATTAGGTATTAAAACTATGCCTCCGGCTATTAAAAGGCTTATAACGCCCGGAAGGTAAAATTTCCAGCCTTGCATAGGCGGCATATTGATGCTTTTAGGCCAGCCGAAAGCTTCCCCCATTGCCCAAGAAGTGCTTGCGGATATTGCTATAGCCGCTATAATGCCCGCTTCGACTAATCCTAGAGCAAAAAGTCTCATGGCAAGAGGTCCCATTTTTAAAGAGATTGCGGAAAGAATAGTCTGTATGTCAAGATTAGGTGTTTTAGTAAAACCGTAAACCGTTCCTGCCGTAATAAGTATAATAGCTATTGCGACTATTACCATAAATACCGAGCCTATAAATGTATCGAACTGGCCGTCCCTGATATCTTTCACGGTAAGGCCTTTATCTACTACCGACGACTGCTGAAAAAAAAGCATCCATGGAGCAATTGTAGTACCTAAGTTTGCAAGTACAACATAAATAAATAAAGAACTTACGCCTCCGGGTATATGCCAAGTCCCAAAACTTCTTGCAACCGCTCCCCAGTGTAAATGCGGAACAAAAAAAACTAATGGAACAAATATCAAGTTAAACGCTGCTATGCTCAAACTAATCCACTCCCAAGCCCAGTAACGCAAAAAAAGCTGAATAGAAGCTATAATAATAACGGCAGATATTGAAGAAATCAGCGGAGGTACGCCAAAAACGCGCATGCCTATGGTTATTCCGATAAATTCAGTTATCAGCGTCAATACGTTTGCTATTACAAGGTCGATTAATGAAAAAGCGCCCCAGAACTTTCCGTATCTTTTCCATATCATTTCGGCGTGTCCTCTGTGAGTTACGGCGCCGAGCCTTACGGTCATCTCCTGCACTATATAAGCCACCGGCAGCATTATTATCATAAAGGGAATAAAAAAACCTATTCCGAATATAGAGCCGGTCTGCGCATAAGTCATAACTCCGCCGGCATCGTTGTCGGCAATCATTACGAGTATTCCGGGGCCTATAAGCGCCATTAATAGGCAAAGGCGGGAAAAATACCCGTATTTTTGTCTCATAAGATGGATTTTAAGCCTGTCTGCTGCTCTAAGCTTAATATCTACGGGGAGGCTGTCGAGTTTTTCTTTGTATTCGTCTTTCATATTTCGTCTCCTTACTTAATAAACAGCTTTAACCGTTCATTAGCAAGAGAGAAATATTAAAGATTACAAAGTTTATAAAGGAAAGTTTATATTAATTAAACGCTCATCTTCTAATGAAGCATTAAAGCTATTTTCGATTTTTTTGAATTCAAACAATAATCGCTACTGTCAGGTTCACTTCGCATAAATAGCCTCCTATACGTTTAATTAATATTAATTTTTACATATTATAAGTATGCTATTTTAAAAAAAATAAGTCAAGGAAAAAATAAGCATGTTTCACGTGAAACAATATCAATTTGTGACGGTGACAGAATTCAATCCTGTCACCGTATTTCTGACACCTTTTACTCCTTTCTGCATCTCATTAATAAAATACTTACCGCCGCAGGGGTAATACCTGAAATACGGCTTGCTTCGGATATAGTTTTAGGGCGTATTTTATTAAGTTTTTCTACGACTTCTATAGACAATCCTGGTATAAAATTAAAATCCATATCATCTTCAATCTTAAAATCGTCATACTTTTTTAACCTGTTAATTTCCTCATTCTGCCTTGAAATATAACCCTCATATTTGACAAAAAGCTCTACTCTGCTTATTATATCTTTGTCAAATTTATTTAGCTCTTCGTTTAATTCATTGGCGATACTTTCTAAATCGACATCCGGACGCTTCAAAAGGTCGTAATATTTTCCTTTTTCGTAAGTTTTTAAAAATGAAATTAACTTGTTAAAACCGTCTAATCTTTCTTTGTATATAGCATATCTTTCGTCGTCTAAAAGTCCGGTTTTTTTACCGAATTCGCACAGCCTGAAATCTGCATTGTCTTCCCTTAACAGCAGCCTGTATTCGGCACGCGACGTAAACATTCTGTAAGGTTCGGAAGTGCCGAGGGTTATTAAATCGTCGATTAAAACGCCTATATATGCCTCATCTCTTCTTAAAATTAAAGGTTTTTCCCCTTTTATCTTTAAAGCGGCGTTAATTCCGGCAATAATACCTTGTGCCGCAGCTTCTTCATAACCCGATGTTCCGTTAATCTGCCCCGCCAAAAAAAGCCCTTCGATTTTTTTTGTTTCTAATGAATGATTAAGCTGGGTGGGCAAGACATAATCATATTCTATGGCATAGCCGGGCCTCATTATCTTTACGTTCTCAAGCCCTTTAATGCTTCTTAAAAAATTAAGCTGAGTATCTAAAGGGAGGCTGGTCGAAAGCCCATTGGGATAGTATTCTACAGAGTCTAAACTTTCCCTTTCCAAAAATATCTGATGCCTTTCTTTATCTTTAAACCTGACGACTTTATCTTCTATGGAAGGGCAGTATCTCGGGCCTATTCCTTTAATAACCCCGCAATATAAGGGAGACTTATCCAAATCTTTTAAAATTGCGTCGTGGGTGTTTTTGTTGGTATATGTAATATAACAGCTGATTTCGTTGTTTATCTTTTTATCCGCTATAGAAAAAGGAATAAAATCGTCTTCTCCTTTTTGCTCCTCAAGTTCGGAAAAATCTATAGTCCTTCCGTCCAATCTCGGCGTCGTTCCGGTTTTAAGCCTTCCTAATTCAAGGCCGTTTTCAATGAGACTTAAAGAAAGCTTATTAGAAGCAAAGTCGCCGGCTCTTCCGGCTTTATAGTTAAAAAGACCGATGTGAACCAGACCCCTTAAAAAAGTTCCCGTCGTTAATATAACTGCATCCGCAGACAGTTCTTCTCCAGTCCATAAAACTACTCCGGAAACTTTGCCGTTTTTTACCGTCAGCGAATCGACCATAGACTGAATAATCGTTAAGTTTTGGTCCGATTCTAAAGCCGACTTCATATAGGTTTTGTACTTAAACATATCAGCCTGAGCGCGCGACGACCTGACCGCCGGACCTTTTTTAGTATTAAGCGTCCTAAACTGAATGCCTGTTTTGTCTATGGCCTTTCCCATCTCGCCGCCGAGCGCATCGATTTCCCGCACGAGATGCCCCTTGGCAAGCCCTCCTATCGCGGGATTGCAGGACATCTGCCCGATATTATCCAAATTAATCGTAATCACGGCAGCGCTCAAGCCCATCCTCGCCGCGGCGAGAGAAGCTTCTATGCCTGCATGTCCTGCGCCCACAACTATTACGTCAAAACTATTCGTACTATTTTTAGTTTCCATAGCAAAAATTATATTGCAAAATTATTTGTTTTAAAAGTTTTAATTTATCGTTTCTATGTTATTATAATCTAAAAACGATAAACTTTAATATTAACCGCTGCGTTCTACTTGCCTATACAGAATTCTTTGAAAAGCATATCAAGAACGTCTTCGCCTGTTACCCCGCCGACAATCTCGTCAAGGACGTTAATGCCGTCTCTTAAATCTATCGATATTAATTCGAGAGGACGTCCTTCTTTAAATTTATCTTTTGCGTTATTTAATAATTCTAAAGATTTTACAAGTAAATTTTTTTGTCTTACAGTCGTAATGCCGACATCGTCCATAACGCTGCCCTCGATTTTTAAAATAATATCGTGCAAAGCCTTTTTCATAAAATCAAAACCGTCTCCTGTCTTGGCGCTTATAAAAATAGGACCGTTAGCAAATTCGAAAGTCCGCATCAATTTTTTTTCTATTATGCTTAAGTCTTTTCCGTTAAAAGTATCTAATTTATTTATAACCGGAATTAAATTATCTTTTTTTTCTTCCAATATATCTGTTAAAATTTCGTTTTCCGATAAATCGTTAACGTCAAAAACATATAAAACGGCATCTGCGTTTTTAATCTGATCATGACTGCTTTTTATACCCTCATGCTCAATCTTATTATCGGTTTCTCTTAAACCGGCCGTATCTATAATTTTAACCGGTTTGTTAGACAAAAACAGATTTTCTTCGATATAATCTCTGGTAGTTCCGGGAGTATCGGATACTATGGCTCTTTTTTTATCTAAGAGTCTGTTTAATATGCTGGACTTTCCTACGTTAGGCGCTCCTGCTATTACTACGCTGAAACCGCGCTTGTTCAGCTCGTAATTCTCGTAAGATTCTATAAGTCCGCCGATTAACCCTGCCGTCTCTTCAGATTTTTTTATAAAATCGGCATTAAGATTTTCAAATTCCTCCTCCGGAAAATCTATCAAGGCTTCGACCGAAGCAAGCATATAAATATAATCTTCTTTAATTTTTTCTATTTTTTTTTCTAACAGGCCGCTCAATTCGTTATTTGCGATAACTAAGGTTTTTAAAGAATTAGCCTTGATTATTTCCAGAATTGATTCGGCTTTGATAAGGCTGATTTTATTGTTCAGATAGGCTCTTTTGGTAAATTCGCCGTTATATGCAAGCCTTGCGCCGGATTTTAAAATAATTTCGAGGATATATTTGGTATTGAATACTCCTCCGTGAGGATATATTTCAAACATATCTTCTCCGGTATAAGAATTCGGACCTTTGATGAAAACACATACCGCTTCATCCACGAACGATTCGGTTTGTAAATCGAAAATGCGGCCGGTATATAAAAAACGGGGTTTTATATCCGAAAAATCTTTGCGGTACGGCTTAAAAATTTTTTGCAGTATATGCAGGCAGTCTTTACCTGATGCCCTGATAATGCTTATTGCTCCTTCGCCGGCAGGAGAAGAAATAGCGCAAATCGTATCTATTTCGTATGTTAAAGAAGACATAACGCCGTGAAAAGAATGTTATGCAAATTTTCTGTTTATAATATATTGCTGGGCGATGGTTAAAAGATTGTTGACCGTCCAGTATAAAAGAAGACCTGCCGGGAAATGAATAAAAATAAACGTAAAAACGACGGGAAGAATTAGCATTATTTTAGCCTGCGCCGGATCTCCTACCATAGGGTTCATTTTTTGTGAAATCAGCATAGATATGCCCATTAATATAGGCAGGATATAATAAGGATCCTGGACTGAAAGATTGTGTATCCATAAGATAAATGGAGCATTCCTGAGCTGAATAGAAATTAAAAGCGCTTCATACAAACCGTAAAAAACCGGAATCTGCAAAAGCATCGGGAGGCAGCCTCCGAACGGATTAACCCTGCTTTCCTTATAAAGTTCCATAATTTTTTTATTTAATTCGGCTTTATTGTCTTTGTATTTTTCGCGCATTTCGTTAATTTTCGGCGTTAATTTCTGCATCTGCTTCATAGATTTAAAACCGGTATAGGTAAGCGGATAAAATACTATCCTTATGGCTAAAACGAGAAGTATAATCGCAACTCCGTAATTGTGAACATAGGCGTAGAAAAATTCGAGTACATGCAGTAAAATTATAGAAAAAAATCCGAAAAAGCCGAAGTTTAAAGTAGAACTAAGATTATGCCCCAGAGGATTTAGCAGGGATAATTTTTTTGGCCCTCCGTAAAATTTTAAAGACGTTTCTACTGTTTTACCGGAAGCCGCCGACAGCGTTTTAGGAATAATAAAAGAAATTATATTGCCTTTTTTTTCTGCAGTTACGTTAATTCCAGGCGACAAAGCCGAAAGTAAAAAATATTTGGAATTAAATCCTGCAAAAGAAATATTTCCCGTAAATTTTTCTTTATTAGTAATAGTCGGGGTTTGAAAACTTTTGTTAATATAAACTGCGGGCGTAAAATTAAGAAAATTAGGGCTTTTGGATGAAGTCGGTTTTAAGCCCGCCGAAAGAATAAACCGGCCTCGAAGCTTATACGGTTTATTGCCGATATTTTTAATATAAACCGACGCATCTAAAAGATACTTATCGTCGTAAAACTTATATTCTTTTGTAAGTATAGCCTTGCCGTTTATATTATAGATAAATTTTACCGAATTTTTTTTACTTATTATGTTGAGCAGTTTTATGGGAACATTTTGATTTTTTGGTATAAAGTTAATTACTTCGGGAATATTTTTAGAATTGGATAGATTAACTTTATTTTTAGAATTTTTTTCAGTGTATGAATAGTCTAAAAGTTTTAAGCCGTCTATTGCGCCGGTATATTTATTAAAATTTACATGCATCGTATTTCCTTTATACGATACGGTTTTAATGCTTCTCAAAGAATTTGATATAGAAATTAATTTTTTTATTTTTTTAGATTTAAGAGTAATAATTTTTTTTAAATTTTTAACGCTTGCTTTCTGTTTTAAACCGGAAACTTTATTTACTGCAGCAGTTTGTTTATTTATGGCCGGCGCATTTTTACCGTGAGGCATAAAATAGCCCCAAGCTATTATTAAGACTACCGATAAAATTGAAGCTATAATTATTCTCTTTTCCAAAAAAACTCCTTTTACTGTATATATAAGTAAATCAATTAAATAATGCCGGCATAACGGCTAATTTTAATGCGCATGCTTATCGACCGGATCATACCCGCCCTTAGATAAAGGATTGCATCTGATAATCCTGTATATAGATAAAAAAAAAGCTTTGAAAAACCCGAAAGTTTGAAAACATTCTACGGCGTATTCGGAACAAGTCGGATAAAATCTGCAGCTTTGCGGCAATATTGGGGATATAAGCTTTCTGTAAAAATTAATAAGTATTATAAAAAATCTATTTAAAATTTTCATTTTGTATTAAAAATTCAAGCTCTTTTAACAGATGAATTTTAGAAGGAGGAATTTTAACTAATAATACGGCGCAATCTATTTTTTTAAGATAATGCCGGTTTAGCCTTATAAATTCTTTTATTATTCTTTTAAATTTGTTTCTTTTTACGGAATTAAGAAGTTTTCTTTTAAAAGTAATTAAAAATTTAAAACTATCGGACTCAACATAATAAATGACAGAAACTTTTTGCGGCTTTTTAAGCCCTTGTTTAAAAATATAATCTATGCGGCTTTTGTCTTTTAGTTTAATGTCTTTTTTTAATTTGAAATTTTTTTCAGACATTATATTCAATAAAGCTTAAAATGCGCAAAACTATTCAAAACTATTTAGAACTAATTACCGGAACAAGTATTTTTCTTCCCTTTCTTCTGCGCCTCGATAAAACCAATCTTCCGTTTTTAGTGCTCATCCTGCTTAAAAAACCGTGCGTTCTTTTTCTTTTTAATTTACTTGGTTGAAAAGTTCTTTTCATAACGATTGCTCCGTTTTATTAATAATATAATTTTTAATAAGATAAATTTTAATTAAACCAAATAATACTGCGAATGTCAAGCGGTTTTTATTTTTCGATTATTGCTTAACTTGAGGTAATAAAAGGCTGCATGTAATATTAAAATATTTAACGCATTGATTTTATAAGAAAAAATTTATTGAAATATAATTGAAATATATTTTAAAATTTGATAATGTTGATTTGTTAAATTTTATACTGAAAATATTTCCATAAAAATTTAAAAAATAAAGCCTGATTTAGCACTAATTTTTTAATATAACTTATTGTAATTAAAGACATATTTGAGTTATCAACAACTGTTGATAACATTGTATAATTTATTATGGATACAATCGAACCTCTATTAAACGAATTAAAAAAAGAGATCGGCGACAGCAATTTTAATATATGGTTTAATCCTGCCGATATATCTTTAAACGACAATACGCTTATATTTTCCGTACCGAATAAATTCTTTAAGGATATAATTAATGAATCTTACCGTGAAATTATTTTAAATATATGGAAAAATTTAAACAACGACGAAGGACTTAATATGATATATAATATTAACGAAACTTCCGAAAATAATTTCGCCTGTAAAAATAATAATAATAATATCGAAAGCAATATAAATTTAGCTCCGGTAAATTTAAAAACCGATGTTAAAGAAAAAAATACAGAAAATAAAAAAAGTTTAAAAAAAGAATATCTTAATATAAACGAAAAATATACCTTTGAGAATTTCGTAATAGGTTCAGGAAACCAGTTTGCGCATGCGGCAAGCGTCGCCGTAGCTAATCTGCCGGGACAGACTTATAATCCTATGTTTATATACAGCGACGTGGGACTTGGAAAAACACATCTGCTTAATGCCATAGCCAATAAAATAATAAAAGAAAAAAATTTAAACGTTTATCTTGTATCTTCCGAAAAATTTACAAATGAAATGATTACTTCCATCAGGGACGATAAAATGGTAGATTTTAGAAACAGATACAGAAACGTAGATGTTTTACTTATTGACGATATACAGTTTATCGCCGGTAAAGAAAGAACTCAGGAAGAATTTTTTTATACTTTTAATGCGCTGTATGAAAATCAAAAACAAATCGTGGTTTCAAGCGATAAAATTCCTAAAGATATAGTCAGCTTAGAAGAAAGAATAAGGTCGAGATTTGAATGGGGGTTGATAGCCGATATTCAGCCTCCTGATTTTGAAACAAGAGTAGCAATCCTTAAAAAGAAAGCTATTTTGAATAATATAAATTTTCCGGATGAAGTTATAAATCTTTTAGCTAATAAAATTAATTCTAATATTAGGGAATTAGAAGGGGCAATGATTAAAATATCCGCATATTCTTCTTTTACGGGAAGACCTATAGATATAGATCTTGCAATCGAGGCCACTTCTAATTTATTAAAAGAAAACGAGAAAGTTATAACGGCTGAAAACGTCATAAAATCGGTGTGCAATTATTTTAATATTAAAATAGCCGATATTAAATCAAATAAAAAATTAAAAGAATTTGTCGAACCGCGCCAAATTGCCATGTATTTAATAAGAACTTATACCGAACTGTCTTTTCCGGAAATAGGCGATAAATTCGGGGGCAAAGATCATTCTTCTATAATTTATGCGGTTAATAAAGTAAAAAAGAATCTTGTAAATAATGAAGGATTAGAAAAAACATTAAATAATATTATTAAAATAATTAAAAAATAGTTCAGGTTAAAAGTATGTTAATTTTCTGTTTAATTTTTTCATATTAAAAGAATTAAACATTTTTAAAAGAAAAGATGGTGAAAATAACACATACTTTTAAACAAAAAACTGTTAATAATTTTAATTAATTAGTTGTTTTTAAACTTTTTAAACGCTCCTATTACTATTAATGTTTTTAAAATTAATTATAATATAATAATAAACATCCAAAATATGTTAAATTTTAATATTAAAAAAAAGAATTTTATTGAATGTCTGGCTTTAACACAAGGAATTTCAGAAAAAAAAGGATCGATGCCGATTATTTCTAACGTCCTGATAGAAAGCGAAGATAATAATCTTATAAAAATTAGCGCAACCGATTTAGAAATTTCTATCATCGCCTACTGTAACGCAGAAATAATATCCGAAGGCAAAACTACCGTAAATTCAAAAAAATTATTTAATATTATCAAAGAATTTTTAGAAGACAGTCAAAACTTATCGATAAATTTTAAAGAGAATGAGAACGGCATAGCAGTAATAAATTATAAAAAATCTATTTTTAAGCTGACTACGGTTCCCGTCGGCGATTTTCCCAATATTTTAGATTTTAAATCCGACGATAGTTTTAGTATTGAATTTAAAATTCTAAAAAATCTGATTAGTAAAGTAATTTTTTCGACCGCCGCACCGGAAGATACAAAAAGAAACCTTACCGGCGTTTATTTTGTTTTAACGGAAACGGAAGGTAAAGATTATCTCAGGCTGGTTGCTACCGACGGACACAGGCTGTCTTTAGCGCAAAACGAAATAAATTATCACGGCGGTAAAAACGGCGGAATTTATGATTTATTAAAAACAGGTATAATAATTCCGAAAAAAGTATTATCAGAGATTATAAAATTAGATAAAGACGGTATTATTAAGATTATAATTAATTCAAATAACGTAATTTTTGAATTTGAAAATCAAGCGGAAAACGCAGGTAAAAATACAAAATTTATATCCCGGCTTATAGAAGGGAAATTTCCCGATTATAATACGGTACTTCCTAAAGACGGTTATAAAATTTCAATAATAAGTACAAAAAAACTTTATAATTCTATAAAAATGGTATCGCTTCTTGCAGAGGAAAAAAGCCATTCTATCGAACTTAGTTTCAACGAAAATAATCTGGCTATTAAAACCGTTAATACAAACGTAGGCGAAGGAAACGACGAATTAGAAATTAATTATAAAGGAGAGCCTATAAGCATTAAATTAAATTCAAGGTATATACTTGATTTTATTTCAAATATTAACGAAGAAAATTTAAAAGTAAGATTTAATACTATCTATACTCCTCTTGTAATAGAGCCGTATATAGCATCGGAAAAAACTGCTAAAGAAGACGAAAATAATGAAAATTCAATTCAAAACGTAATAGGCGTATTTATGCCGATGAGATACTGATAATAATAAAAAAGAGGTTATTAATGGGCACCGAAGAAGAGTATAAAAGTTCCGATATACAAGTTTTAGAAGGATTGGAAGCCGTCAGGAAACTGCCCGGAATGTATATCGGTTCTACCGGAATAGAAGGACTCCATCATTTGGTTTATGAAGTCGTAGATAACAGTATAGATGAAGCTCTTGCCGGATATTGTAAAAATATATTAGTCAGGATTAATATAAACGGTTCTATTACTATTGAAGACGACGGAAGAGGAATACCCGTCGATATTCACGAACCGCAAGGAGTTTCAGCCGCAGAAGTCGTTCTTACGGTTCTGCATGCCGGCGGCAAGTTTGATAAGAAGTCTTATAAGGTTTCAGGAGGTCTTCACGGAGTCGGTATTTCCGTAGTTAATGCCCTTTCTCAAAAATTAGATATAGAAATTTACCGCGACGGTTATGTTTACAGGCAGAGCTACAGCAAAGGAAAGCCGCTCGGCAGACTTGAAAAATGCGAAAAAACAAATAAAAGAGGAACATCCGTTACTTTTATACCTGATTTTGAAATTATGGAACGGAATAGTTTTGATTTCGATATTTTATCTAACAGGTTAAGGGAGCTTGCTTTTTTAAACGCCGGGATACGCATTAATATAATAGACGAAGTTAACGAAAAATCGCACGATTTTAAATATGACGGAGGTATTAAATCTTTCGTAGAATATATTAATCAGAATAAAAATATTTTAGTTAAAGAACCTATTTTTATTACGGCGAAAAAAGACGACGTTATTACCGATATAGCTTTGCAGTATAACGACGGTTATTCCGAAATATTGTATTCATATGTTAATAATATAAATACGAGAGAAGGAGGAACGCATTTAGTAGGTTTTAAATCCGCATTAACAAGGGTAATTAATAATTATTACGTCTCCAATGCAAATAACTTTAAAGACAGGGGCGGAAAACGCAGCGAAACTATTCAGATATCCGGCGACGACGTAAGGGAAGGATTAACGGCGGTCGTAAGCGTTAAAATGCCTAATCCTCAATTTGAAGGACAGACTAAAACTAAGCTTGGAAACAGTTATATAAAAGGTATAGTAGAATCTTTATTGAACGAAAAATTAACCGAATTCTTTGACGAAAATCCTCAAACAGCGAAAATTGTAGTAGAAAAAGCTTTAGATGCCGCAAGAGCAAGAGAAGCTGCAAGAAAAGCAAAAGAACTCGTAAGAAGAAAAAGCCTGCTTGATTTTTCTTCCTTGCCGGGAAAATTAGCCGACTGCCAGGAAAAAGATCCGGCGCAGTGCGAAATTTATATAGTGGAAGGAGATTCCGCGGGGGGCAGCGCAAAACAGGGAAGAGACAGAAAATATCAAGCTATTTTGCCGCTTAAAGGTAAAATTTTAAATGTAGAAAAGGCAAGGCTCGAAAAAATGCTCGGCTCCGAAGAAATTAAAATATTAATTACGGCTCTAGGCGGCGGCATTACCTCCGGAACTTCAAAAAAAGAAGAAAGTTTTTTTAATCTCGCCAAACTTCGTTATCACAAGATAATAATAATGACCGATGCCGACGTGGACGGTTCGCATATAAGAGCTTTGCTTTTAACTTTCTTTTACAGGTATATGAAAGAAATTATAGAAAACGGATACCTCTATATAGCCCTTCCGCCTCTTTACAGGGTAAAAAGGGGAAATAACGAGGTATATCTTAAAGACGACGATAGTTTAGATACTTTTATTATCAACGAATCTTTAAATTCTATAAGCGTTTATAAGAAGCAGGAAAATGCCGCAGATATTATTTTAGACAAAAACTGGATAAAAGACTCTATAAATAAGATTAAAAACTACAGAAATCTTTTAGACAAATTAAATAAAACGCATATATCGGGCGATATAATCGAATATTTAATCGACAACGATATATCTTCAAAAGACCTGCTCAAAGAAGGACCGCACGATAATTTATCCGCCGTATTAAATTTCCTAAAAGATAAGGAATGCGCCGCCGAGCTAAAAAACGATGATGATTTTGAAGATTATAATAAAATAGCCGTAAAATTTAAAAATTTTATCCCTTATGTTTATTTAGATAAAAAATTCTTAGAATCGGTAGATTATAAAACCGTATATAGTCTAGGAAAAGATATAAAATCTCTTAAATTTTCAAACGTAGTTATCGTAGCCGAATCGAATAAATACGAAATAAAAAATATGGACGATTTTTACGGTATTATTAAATCAAAAGCGCCCCAAAATATATCTATTCAAAGATATAAAGGACTTGGAGAAATGAACCCCGAACAGCTGTGGCAGACGACTATGAACAAAGAAACGAGGACGCTAATAAAAGTAAATATCAACGACCTCATAGAAGCCGACGGAATATTTGACATACTTATGGGAGACAGGGTTGAGCCGAGACGCAAATTTATCGAAGACAATGCGCTTCAGGTCGTTAATTTAGATATTTAACGATTTTTTAACTTTTTGAAGATTTTGTTTTTATCGTAGCTTTAGGTTTTCTTTGCGAAGATTTGCTTGAATCAGCTGCCGGCGATTTTTTATTTTTAACCGCCGTTCTTTTTTTAACGGGTTTTTTTGTTTCTTGCGTATTATTTTCGATAAGATTAGAACTCTTTATATTTACTTCATGTTCAGGTTTATCGGAGTCGTTTTCGTTAATGTCGTTAAGCGGATTTATCTGCTCTTTTAAGTCGGACGAAGCTTTTTTGAACTCCCTTAAGCCTTTGCCCAAGGTTTTTCCGAGTTCAGGCAGCTTAGAAGGTCCGAATACGAGCAAAGCTATTACCGCTATAATGATTAATTCCGGTGCGCCTATTCCAAACATAATATTTATACCTCGCTTTATTTTTTAATTATATAACAATTAATAGAAATATTCAAATTGATTATAACTACGGGGACAGAGGGGCAGAATTAAATTCTGTCCCCGCCACAAATTGTCGATCATGCTATACGTAAACGATATTTTTTATAGTATTCAGGGTGAATCTTCATACTCGGGCTATCCCTGTAAATTTATCAGGCTTGCCGGATGCAACCTGAGATGCGGTTACTGCGACACCAAAGAAGCGCTGGACATAAAAAATTCTAAGCCGATCGGTATAGAAGATATAATTAAATCGACATGCAGCTTAGGCTCTGCCGGCGTTAAACTTGTTGAAATTACCGGCGGCGAACCCATGATGCAAAACGAATCGCTTGAACTTATGAACAGGCTGATCGATTTAAACTATACGGTTTTATTAGAAACAAACGGAACTATAAGCCTTAAAAAAGTGCATCGAAACGTTATTAAAATTATAGACGTAAAATGTCCGTCAAGCGGTTATTCAAAAGAATTTTTTTTTGAAAATTTAAAATATATAAGCATAAACGACGAGATAAAATTCGTTATAGGAAACAAAGACGATTATGATTATGCGAAAAATTTTATAACGGAATATTCTCTTGGCTCGCATAAGCTGATATTTTCTCCCGTTGAAGGCGCCGTTTCGCACAAAGAAATTGCCGAAAAAATATTAAAAGATGGACTTAATGTCCGGCTTGGGGTTCAGCTGCACAAGATTCTGGGATTAAAGTAGTTTTTTTATAATACCGGCAGTAGTTTTTTAGAAAACAGTCGAAACACTTTGGATTTCTTGCCGTGCAGTAAGTTCTGCCGTGGTAAATAAGCCATCTGTGCATTTTCATCCATAAATTGGAAGGGATTATTCCGGTAAGGTCGTTTTCCGTTTTTTCCGGCGTATCTGAATCTGCAAGCCCTAAGCGGTTTGCAACGCGGAAAACATGGGTGTCCACGGGGAAACGTTCTTCATTAAAATATGTGCCGAGAATGACATTTGCAGATTTTCTTCCGACTCCGGGCAGGGAAACTAAGGCATCGAAATTTGCAGGAACATCGTCGTTAAATTTTTCGGAGAGAATTTTTGAAGTTTCAATAAGATTTTTTGCTTTATTATGAAACATGCCGCAGGTTTTTATCTCTTCTTCAAAATCTTCAAGATTTTTTTTAGCTAAATCGGAAGGTTTAACGTAAACTTTAAAAAGTTTTTCGGTAATAATATTGACTCTTTTATCCGTGCACTGCGCAGAAAGAACTACGGCTATTAAAAGCTGGAAGGCATTATTAAAGTTTAAAAAAGGCTTTAACTCGCCGTAGTTCTCTTCAAAAAGATTGATAACCTTATCTGTATATCGATATTTCAATATTATTTAAAATTTTATAATATTTCAAAAACGTTAAAAAAATAAGAAATTTCAAATTTTGCGGATTCTATGGAATCCGAACCGTGTACAATGTTTCTTTCTATGCTTTCGGCAAACATTTTCCTGATGGTTCCTTCTTTCGCATCTTTAGGGTTTGTAGCTCCCATTATTTCCCTATTTTTTAATATAGCGTTTTCGCACGACAGCACCATAGGAATAATAGGTCCTTCCGTCATAAAATCTATCAGGCTGCCAAAAAAAGGTCTTTCTTTATGTATATAATAAAAACCTTCAGCTTGTTTTTTGGTAAGGTGAACTTTTTTTACGGCTTTAATTTCAAAACCGTTATCTTCGAATATCGAAATAATCTTGCCTGATAAACCCTTTTTTACGCCGTCGGGTTTAATTATAGAAAGCGTTTGCTCAATCATTAACTTTAATTCTCCTCATAATTTATTATTTTATATTATATATTTTAACTTATTTCTTAACTTCTTTTGCGAGTCTGAAGCCTATTTCCAAGGCTTTTTTGTTATAATCTTCAAATCCTTTAGGCACTCTTTTAAGCAGAGCTTTTTCTATAGAATCGTGCGACACTATGCCGGATATTTCTACCAATACACCAAGCGATATAATATTGAGCCCTAAAAGCTTGCCTAGCTCTTCCCTTGCGGATTTAACCATGTCAAGCACGTATAATTTGCCTTTTGCTTTTGAAAAATCGGTCACAAGCTCCTTATCGACTATAACTATGCCGTCGTCTTTAACATCGTTTATGTACTTATTAAAAGCTTCCTGAGTTAAAGATACCATATAATTAACTTTAGTTGCCTTAGGATATTCTATGGGGTCGTCGGATATAATGACTTCCGATTTGCTTGAGCCTCCCCTTGCTTCAGGACCGTAAGACTGTGTTTGAACCGCATTTTTGTTTTCGTAAATTGCAGCTGCGTCCGCCAAAATAATACCCGCTAATATCAGACCCTGTCCTCCGGAGCCGGAAAACCTGAATTCTATTCTTTCGCTCATATTATTATCCCTCTTTTATAATTTTTATTTAGTTTTTACCAATTCTAACTGTTTATGATATTCCCCGCAAAATTCAGGACGATCTTTTGCTTCAAAAAGTACTCCGGTTTTAAATCTTCCGGCAAGTTCTTCCGGAGACATATTTTCAGCGGAACGCGCAGGAACTGCTTTTTCTTTCTGATATTTAATCATATCCACTGGAGATTTCATTTTATTTCTTCTGCCGTAGGAAATGTGGCAGTTAGTTATAACGTCTAATACCGAAAATCCGGTATGGTTTAATGCATCTACCATAAATTTTTCAAGCTGGACGGCATGGTAAGAAGTAGATCTTCCAACCCAGGTAGCTCCGGCTGCCTGAGCTAAGTTGCAAACGTCGAAAGGAGGCTCGATGCTGCCGAACGGCGTCGTAGTAGCGAAGCTGTCCAACGGCTGAGTCGGAGAAAACTGTCCGCCCGTCATACCGTATGTATAGTTGTTAAAAACAATCAAAGTCATATCTATATTTCTTCTTGCGGCATGAATAAAATGGTTTCCGCCGATAGCAAGAGCATCTCCGTCGCCGGAAATTGTAATAACTTTAAGTTTCGGTTTATACATTTTCATGCCGATAGCAAATGTTAAAGCTCTTCCGTGAGTAGTATGAATCGTATTAAAATCTACATATCCGGGAAGCCTCGATGCGCAGCCGATACCGGAAGTTATGACTACCTCGTCTTTAGAATAACCGCATTTATGAATCGCTCTTAAAAGGGCTTTTAAAATAATTCCGTCTCCGCATCCGGGACACCATATATGCGGTAAAGTATTTTTACGCAAGTAATAATCGTAGTTGAATTTTGTTTTTATCATTTTTAAATCTCCCTGATTTAAAATTATTAATTTTCGGATACTTCTTTAATTTTTGCAAATATCTGATCTGGAGTAATAGGCTCTCCGTTGACTATGTGCAGTCCGTAAACTTTACTTCCGCATGCGGCTCTTTGAACTTCTAATATTATCTGCCCCATATTCATTTCTACGACCAATACTTTTTTAATTTTTTTAGAAAGATTCGAAATCTGCTCTTCAGGAAAAGGCCAAATAGTTATAGGCCTAAACATTCCGACTTTAATGCCTGCGGCTCTTGCCACAGAAATTGCCTGCCTTGACGACCTGGAGGTTGAACCGTAGGCTACGATAAGAATATCCGCATCGTCAGTCTGAAATTCTTCAAATTTTTCTATATCTTTAATGTTTTTATAAATTTTATCTATTAGCCAGTTTTGAGCATTTTGAATAACATCGGTTTTTTGAGACGGAAAACCGGTTTCTCCGTGTATAAGACCCGTAACGTGGTAACGGTATCCTTCTCCCATCGGGGCAAGAGGCGTCACTTTTCCCGAAGTATAATTATAGGGGTTATACTTTTCGGGGGGAACGTCGGGAAGCTTAATATCTAATACTTCAACTTCGCTTTTATCCGGAATTACTACCTTTTCCCTCATGTGACCTATTATTTCGTCTGTTAAAATAATGACCGGTGTTCTGTATTTTATAGCTAAATTAAATGCGCGTATAGTTTCATAAAGAGATTCGTTAACGCTTGAAGGGGTAATCGCTATTACCGCATGGTCGCCGTGCGTCCCCCATTTAGCCTGCATAACATCGCCTTGAGCCGGAAGCGTGGGAAGTCCGGTGGAAGGTCCACCCCTCATAACATTAACAATTACGCATGGTATTTCGCACATTGAAGCATAACCTATATTTTCTTGCTTAAGAGACATACCTGGACCAGAAGTGGCAGTAATAACCTTTGCGCCGCCCAAAGCCGCCCCTAATATAGCACCCATTGCCGCAATTTCATCTTCCATCTGAAGGAATACTTTTCCTATTTTAGGAAGTTTGCTTGATAAAATTTCAGCTACTTCCGAAGAAGGAGTTATGGGATACCCCGCAAAAAAATCGCATCCGGCGATGACGGCGCCTTCCGCGACCGCTTCATTTCCCTGCATTAATTTTATATTCTTGCTCATAGTTTTATTTCCTCCGTTGTTAACTATGTTTATTCTACGCTAATAGAAAAATCGGGACATAAATATTCGCAAATATTGCATTTTGTGCATTTAGAAATATCTACTACTTCGGCTACCTCTTTATTCATAACGAGTACGCCTTCGGGACAGAATGCAACGCAGATTTCGCACCCTTTGCAGTAATTAACGACTATATCGATTTTTACGTCTTCCTTTTTCCCTTTTCCCGAAACTTCCTTAATAGTAAGATTATTTTTTGTTTTGACTTCGGTCTCTATGCCTTCGCATACAACATAGTTTGCAGGACTTAACGCAGCCGTATTATTTTGGTTTTTATTCGTTTTAGTACTTTCTTTTCCGGTCACTTTAGCCTCCTATAAAAAAATTAATTAAAATTATGAAATTAAATCTTTAAAGCTTTTTTTACGGTTTCAGCAATAACCGAAGGATTGTCTGCGATATGAATTCCGTTTTTTTCCATAGTTTTAAGTTTATCCGATGCGGTTCCTTTTCCGCCTGAAATTATTGCGCCGGCATGGCCCATTCTTTTGCCTGCCGGAGCGGTTTTGCCGGCTATAAAACCTATTACAGGTTTTTTCATATGGTTTTTAACATATTCCGAAGCTTCTTCTTCAGCCGTTCCGCCTATTTCTCCGATCATAACCACGGCATCGGTTTCAGGATCCTGTTCAAACATTTTTAAAAAAGATATAAATGGGGAGCCTATTATAGGGTCGCCGCCGATTCCTACGCATGTAGTTTCGCCGTAGCCTGCTTTGGTAAGCTGATTAACTGCTTCATAAGTCAGCGTTCCGCTTCTCGACAATACGCCGACCCGTCCTTTTTTATGAATAAAACCGGGCATTATACCTATTTTGCATTCGTCCGCCGTAATTATACCCGGGCAGTTTGGGCCAATCATAAAAGACTTAGAACAGTTAAGAGCCGATTTAACGTTGAGCATGTCAACAACGGGTATTCCTTCCGTAATGCAAACTATTAAAGGTATCTCGGCTTCAATGGCTTCTATGACTCCCGCCGCCGCAAAACCTGCAGGAACAAAAACCATAGTAGCGTCGATTTTATGCTCTTTTTTAGCTTCCTTGATAGTGTTGTAAACGGGAACGGAATCGTTGAATAAAGTCTTGCCTTTAAAAGGAGTTACTCCCGCTACGACTTTAGTTCCATATTCTATGCATTTTTGAGCATGAAACGAACCTTCTTTGCCGGTTATACCCTGTACTAAAACATTTGTGTTTTTATTTACGAGAATACTCATAAAATTGATCCTTATAATAAATTATTAAATTATTTTATTATTAAAATAAAAATGTTATCAACCGTTAACAATTTTTGAAATCTTTTTTGCTCCATCGGCAAGACTTTCTGCCGATACGAAGTTCATACCTGAATTTTCAATAATTTTCGCCGCCTCATCTGCATTAGTTCCTTCAAGCCTTACTACGACCGGAAGTTTTAAGCCGATATTTTTAGCCGCGGATACTACGCCTTCTGCAACCATGTCACATTTTACGATACCGCCGAAAATATTTATAAAAATTCCTTTAACGTTTTTGTCGGACAAAAGAATGTTAAATGCAGTTTCGACCCTCTTTGCGTCGGCAGTTCCGCCGACGTCTAAAAAGTTTGCGGGAGCCGCTCCGAATTCTTTAATCGTATCCATGGTAGCCATAGCCAAGCCGGCTCCGTTTACCATACATCCGACGTTTCCGTCTAACTTTATATAATTTAATCCTACGCTTTTTGCTTTCACTTCAAGCGGCTCTTCTTCGTCTTCGTCAATTAAATCTTTAAAATTAGGATGCCTGAAATCGGCATTGTCGTCCAATATTACTTTAGCGTCAAGCGGAATAAATTCTTCCGAGCCGGTTAAAATCAGCGGGTTAATTTCAAGCATCGACATATCTTCGGCTACAAATGCCCCATATAAAAGATTAATAAGCTTAGAAAATCCGCCGAATAAATTTCTATCTATGCCTAAAAATAAAGACATTTCAAGAATATGATAGGACTTTAAACCATACAATGGATTAATTGAAACCGTCAATATTTTTTCCGGCCGGTTTTTTGAAACTTCTTCTATTTCCATTCCGCCTTCGGCGCTAAGAACGAACGCTATTGCCGCATTTTTTCTATCGACCGTAAGAGATAAATAAAATTCTTTTATAATAGCGGCGCCTTCTTCTACCAAAACTTTTTTGACTAATTTGCCTTCTTTGCCGGTTTGAGCAGTTACAAGGGTCATCCCTATCATTTTTTCGGCAATAGACTTTGCTTCATCGGCAGATTTTACTATTTTAACGCCGCCGCCTTTGCCTCTTCCGCCTGCGTGAACCTGCGCTTTTACCGCAGCTACCGAAGACGATAAAGTTTTATAAGCGTTGTAAACTTCGTCCGGTTTAAAGCATAAAATAGATTTAAGAGTTTTAATCCCGTGCCTGTTTAATAATTCTTTTGCCTGATATTCATGAATATCCATAGTAATTGTTCCCGTATGTTAATTTGATTATACTTATTATAACGATATTTATTTGCTGTATTTATTTTTATACTTTTCTCTTCCCTCTTCATAAAGGTCGCCGCCGTAAACGTCGTTTACGACAATTGCGGGAAAATCAACTACCGTTAGTTTTCTTACGGCTTCCGACAGGAGGTCTTCATATGCTATAACCTTGCTTGACGTTATTGTTTTCGATATTAAAGCGCCCGCGCCGCCGATTGCCCCGAAATAAACAGCTTTATGTTTTTTAATTGATTCTTTTACTTCCGCAGATCTTTTGCCTTTGCCTATCATGCCTTTCAAGCCGTGTTCTAATAAGAGCGGCGCATATTTATCCATTCTGTAGCTCGTGGTCGGTCCTGCAGAGCCGATAACTTCGCCGGGTTTTTCAGGCGTCGGTCCGACGTAGTAGATTATTTGTCCTTTAAGTTCAAACGGAAGCGGTTTATTTTCTTCGATAAGTTTGACTAACCTGGAGTGAGCCGCGTCTCTTGCCGTATAGATTGTCCCGCTTATAAGAACTTCATCGCCGGTTTTTAACTTTAATATAATTTCGTCGTCTAAAGGAGTAGTTATTTTTATTGGGCTCATTTTTTAAAATTTGTAAAATATAATTGTTTAATAATAAACTATAAATAATACAATAATGCTATGCTATAAAATAATTTCCGAATGCCTGTGAGAATGGCATTCGACGTTAAGCGCTACCGGCATACTGGCTATGTGGCAAGGTTCTTTGGTTATATGAACCCCTAAAACGGTGCAGATCCCGCCGAATCCCATAGGTCCGGTTCCTATATTATTAATTTTTTCAAATATAATTTTTTCCATTTCCGCTAATTCAGTATCGACGTTAGGCTCGTTTAGTTTTCTAAAAAGCGATTTTTTAGCAAGAATAGCCGACCTTTCAAAGTTTCCCCCTATGCCGATGCCGACAATATTAGGAGGGCACGGATTAGGTCCCGCCGAGCGCATTGTTTCTACCGCAAAGTCGATTATTCCCTCTTTTCCGTCGGAAGGGCGCATCATCTTAAGGGCGCTCATGTTTTCGCTGCCGCCGCCTTTTGCGGCATACATTATTTTAATCTTTTCGCCGTCGTTAAATTCGTAATGAATTATCGCGGGAGTGTTATCGCCTACGTTTTTTCTGGAAATAGGATCGCACGTAGATTTTCTTAAATATCCTTCAGAATATCCTAATCTTGTGCCTTCATTGATTGCTTCCGTTAAGTTTTTGCCCTCGACGGATACTTCTTTGCCTATTTCGACGAAAAAAACCGCAAGACCTGTATCCTGACATAAGGGTTTAGATTCGTTTTTTGCAATTTCTGCATTTAATAAGATTTTGCTTAAAACCGTTTTCCCCTGTTCCGATATTTCCCGTTCAAAGGCGGCTTTAAGTCCGTTATGCGTATCTTCGGGCAAGTTTATGCTGGAGTGAATAATCAAATTTTTAACGGCGTTTGAAATTTCTTCGGATTTGATAATCCTCATAATAGACAGATATATTTTATAATTATTTTTTCTGGTTATAAATATTTTACATATTTTTAAAATTAATTCAAGTAAAAAATAAACCGTTATTATAAATTTTTATGAATGCAGAAACCGTTAGTCGTATCGCAGGCAGATAATTCGGGCTGAATAACCGTGTGATTTATGTTAAATTTTTCCTCCATAACGTCTTGGATGTTATTTATTATACAGCAAATATCAGAAGATTTGACTACGGTCGGTTCGACTAGTATATGCGCGCTCATAAGCTTAAAAGATTTCGACATGCTCCATATGTGAAGGTCGTGAACGTTTTTTACGCCCGGAGTTTTTAATATTTCTTCTTTGACTTGCGTAAAATCAATCTCTTTCGGCACTCCTTCGAGCAATATATTGATAGTTTCGTTAATCACCGAAAATGCTCCTATAGCGAGAAGAGGAGATATTAAAAGACTTATAACGGCATCTATGTAATAATATCCGGTAAAATAAATAATTATTCCGCCGGCGATAATCGATAAAGAAACCAAAGAATCACCGAGTATATGGAAAAAAGAGCTTTTAAGATTTAAATTATGATGCATTCCGCCGTGTATTTTAAAGCCTATGAAGCCGTTAATAATTAAGCTTATAAGGGGAAAAATAATCATTATATTTGAATTTATTTTTTCGGGATGCAACAGCCTTAAATAACTTTCGTATATTAATATTGCGGATAGCATAAGAAGTAAAAGAGAATTTAAAAGAGCGGCAAGTATTCCTATTCTGTGGTAGCCGTAAGTATTTTTTTCCGAAGGGCTTTTTCTTACCTGTATCTGTGCAAACCATGCCAAAAAAAGCGACGATGCATCGACCAAAACATGTCCCGATTCGGAATATAAAGCCATGCTTTTAGATAATACGGCGCCCGTAAATTCAATTGCCAGTATTAACAATGTCAGCAAGAAAGCTAATTTCAGTTTTTTTTCAGTTTGAAACGTTTCGGTAAAGAGGTATAAGGAATGACTATGGTCGTGATTAAGCCCATAGTCGTGATTATGGTCGTGATTAAGCCCATAGTCGTGATTATGGTTGCGGCTGCCGCTATGATTATGAATCTCCTTGCGTACGCCGTCTTCATTATCATCGTAATAACAGATATTATCCATAATTAAAAAATTATAGCATATTTTTAAACGAAGTGCTAAAAATCGATTTGAGTGCAGACGCTATAAAAAATACCGATTTAAAAAATATTTATAAATTATAATATCCTGTCATTGCGAGCATATCTTTTATTGCATAACATAAAAGCCGTTGGCTTTTATACATTGGCTTTTATAAACGCTGTCAAAGATATGCTCGCAATGATGCCTTTATATTTGTCGATTCATTCTTTACCGGCATAAAAAATTCTAAATCGGGATTTGGACCGCAATAAGTAATTGCTAATGACAGGCTAAATTTAGTAAAATAACAACACAATGAAGAAAGAAGAAAAAGAAACTATTTCGTTTTTAAGTTTTTCCCATTTTTTTTGCCATGTGGCAATACTTACGTATCCGGCAATATTAATACTTATTAAAACTAAATTTGACGTAAACTATGAAACGCTTGGAGCTATTGCGGGCATTTACCTTTTTTTATTCGGCGCAGGATCATTGCCCGTAGGTTTTATCGCGGATAAAATAAAAAAGAAACATATTTTGCGGATTTATCTCGGCGGAATGGCTTTGTTTTCTTTTACGGCGGCTTTAGCGCCTAATTTTTTTATTTTCTCGCTGTCTATAATACTTATGGGGCTGATAGGGAGTATTTATCATCCGGTAGGTTTAAGCATGATGTCGTTTATAGGAAGCGATAAGCTCAGGGCGTTTGCGATACACGGCATAGCCGGCACTCTAGGAGTAGCTTTAAGCGCGGGTTTTGCCGGAATACTCGGGTATTTTTTCGGATATAATTTTCCATATATGATACTCGGCATACTTTTTTTAATACTCTTAGCTTGGTCTTATATACTGAAACTGCAGGCTTCGGGCGGCAATGCAGCATCCGAAATAAAAGAAGGGAGCGAAATAAAAAAAGGTTCGTCAAACATAAAAGCTTTTCTTAAAGAATTTTTTCATTTAAACCTGATTCTGATTTTTATAGCCGAGTTTTTGAACGGATTTGTTTTCCAGGGCGTGTTTTCTTTTTTGCCGGCTTATATCGGCACCGAACTTAAAAACTATATCTTTTTTCATAATCAAGCCGCCGCGGCAGGAGGGTTTTTTGTAACTATCGCTCTTCTGGTAGGAGTTTTTTTTCAGTATAACAGCACCAGAATAACGAAGAACTATAAATCGAACAGAGTTTTTGCTTTTTTAGTGTTAATAAGCGGAATTTTTCTTTTAATTTCCGGTTTTACCCACGATATTTTACTTTTTATATCTATTCTTGCGTTTTCCGCTTTTAATTTCTCTATAAACCCTATTTCAAACCTTATGATAAGCGAAAACGCCGATGAAAAATTCAGGGCGACGGCATACGGCGTTTTTTTCTTTTCCGGTTTCGGCATAGGTTCGGTCGCAGCCCCCATAGGCGGAATAATAGCTCAAAAATTTGCGCTTCACTGGATTTTTGTCCTATATGGAGTTATACTTCTTATATCTTTCGGAGTATCTTCGGCTATTAAGGAAGGAAAATATAAATAAATATAATAAGGAGGATGTTATGCCTATAAAGAAAATTTCAATAGGTTTTATAGGGGCCGGTAATATGGCTTACGGACTAATAAAAGGAATAACCAGGTCGAAATCCATAGGTCTAAAAATTTTTATTTACGATACCGATCCGTCGAGAGCGGACTTCGTAAAAAACGCCCTTGAAGTAAATTCTTTAAACAGCATAGGCGAAGTAGTCGAAAATTGCGATATCGTTTTTATAGCCGTAAAACCGTATTCGGTGGAAAGCGTCGTCGAAGTTGCGGCGGGGACTTTAAATAAATTGAAAAACAGGAATAATATTCCCGTTTTTGTTTCAATTGCCGGAGGGGTAAAAATAGATTTTATAGAAAACATATTTAAAAAGACGCTTAAAAACAACCTTGCTTTAAAAATATTCAGAATTATGCCTAATATAAATTCTTTGGCAGGAAAAGGAATGGGCGCAATGTGTTATAACGCCGGCACATCCGAGGAGGATATAGCCGAAGTTGCTAAAATAATTGAATTGTCGTCGAAAATTATTCTTTTGGACGAAAAATATTTTGATGCCGTAACCGCTCTTAGCGGAAGCGGCCCTGCTTACATTTTTTTGATTGCGGAAGGACTTATAGAGGCGGGAGTTAAACTTGGACTTCCTAAGGATACGGCAAAAGAATTGACCGTGCAGACTATACTCGGCTCCGCCGAACTCTTAAACAGCCCCGAATTTTCTAAGACTTCGACGAAAGATTTAAAAGATATGGTAACTTCGCCGGGCGGAACTACGGCATACGGACTTGCAAAATTAGAAGAAGGACGCATTAAATATGTTCTGGATTCTGCCGTCAATGCGGCATATTTAAGAGCAAAAGGATTGGTGTAGGACAAAACGCTAATTAGAGATATTTATAAATTCTAATATTGTGTTAGGTATTGTCAGTCATTGGAGCATATCTTTGACTGCGTTTATAAAAGCCAACGCTTTTATGCCGGTAAAGATAGTCGCAATGACTGTCTTTAATCAGGTTGCGGCAGATTATATTCTTTTAAAATTTGCAAAAGTTTCTGCGCCGGAAGACCAAGCACGTTTTCAAACGAACCGCTATACGATTCTACTATCCCGTTTTCGTCTTGAATTCCATAACTTCCGGCTCTGTCGAAAGGCGGATTGTCCGATATATAAGAATTTATTTCTTTATCGCTTAACGGTTTTATGGAAACGAAAGTTTTATCGTGATCGGTTAAAATTATATTTTTATCGTTGTTTACTATGCTTATTCCGGAATAAACTTCATGCGTTTTTCCGGCAAGCTCTTTTAGCATATTAAAAGCATCTTCTAAATTAAGAGGTTTTCCGTAAGCTTTGCCGTTAAAAAAAATAACGGTGTCCGCACCTATAATATAGCCGTTTTTGTAATTAACGGCAACGCTTTTCGCTTTCATTAAGGCTAATTGCCGGACGAAATTTTCTATAGAGATATTTTCTTTTAATTTTAAATCTTCAAAATTAGGTTCAACGGCAATATTATGATTTACGGCAATAAAATTAAATCCAAATTTTTTTAATAACGATATTCTTCTTTGGGAAGACGAAGCAAGAATGTATAACGGATCCATATTTTATTATTTTTTTAATTTCGGAGGCCTGATGCCGAATATTACGGTGCCTAATCTTATGATCGTCGCTCCTTCTTCTATTGCGGCTTCAAAATCGCCGGACGTGCCCATGGAAAGAACCGAAAGTTTTTGTTTATAAACGGATTTTGAGTTTATTTCGCCTAAAAGCTCTTTTAACTGCTTAAAGTATTTCCTGCTTTCGCTTTCAAGCGGCGGCATAGCCATAAGTCCTGCGACTTTAATATGTTGAAATTTATTTATTTCGGATATTAAACCGTTTAATTTTTCGGGCAATATTCCGCCTTTTGTTTTTTCTCCGGCAAGATTTACTTCAATTAAAATATTAGAGGTTATATTTTTTGCGGCCGAATGTTTTTCTATAACTTCCGCAAGTTCCATGCCGTCCGCCGAATGTATTAAATCAACCTTTCCTATAATATATTTTACTTTATTTTTTTGTAAGCGTCCTATAATATGCCAGATAATATCTTTATTTTGGCTGAGCGCTTCAAATTTAGGCAGAAATTCCTGAACGTAATTTTCTCCGAAAACTTTTATTCCGCTTCTTGCGGCTTCCATTATTTCCTCTGCAGTTCTTGTTTTTGAAGCCGCAAGAAGCGTTATATCGGAAAAATTCCGGCCGCTTTTTAAGGCGGCAATTTTAATCTTTTCGTTAATGCTATTTATATTGTCCGATATCGGAATGTTTATCATCTGCCTCTTTTCAGAAGTTCCATTGCTTTTTTCAGGCTTACCTGCATCCTGTTAAAAGATTTTGCAAGCGAACCTATCTCGTCATTTCTGGGATGTTCTATTTCTTCTTCGAAATGCCCCTTAGAAATTTCGTCGGCTAATTTCGACATTTTTGCTATAGGCTTAATTATTGCGCTTTTTATAATAAAATAAAGGAAAAGAATTATAAGAATTATAAAAATTACTCCGATTATTAAAGTTTCTTTTGTAAATATTTTTTGGGAATTTCTTAACGGACTTAAAGAATAAACTAATTTAATTCCTCCAAGAACATCACCTTGCGATGCGTTTGTATGACAGCTTAGACAGTCTATGCCTCTTGAATTTGTTTTTGCTACAAAAGGAACACCGACTTTAAGTTCATACGGCAGCCCTTTTCTATAAATAATTTTAGTTATCGTTTTAGTAGAATTTAATATTTCTTTATCGAAAGAGGATTTGGGCATTTCTTCCTTAAGGCCGGCTCCGAATTCTTTATTTACGAGACTGCCCCTTATGACCTGAAAGTCCGTAATGCCTTTTATTTTTTTATAAATAGAAAAAAGCTGTTTCCTATCCTTTTTTTTCATTATAGTTCCGTTAAGCATCATAGCATTTAAACTTGAAAGCGTAGTTTTTGCCGTTACTATCGCATCGTGCTTAGTCAGCGATACGGTAAGGTTTCTTTGAAGATTGTAAGTATTGTAAGAAATTAAGGCTATCGGTATAATAACCAAAAGCACCAAAGGAACGATAATTTTCGTTTTGATAGATACGTCTTTAAAGGATTGAAAAATGTTTTTTGACATAAGACACCTCAAAAATAATTAAAATAATATAATTTAATTTTTTTTTAAAATCAAATTATTGTTTTTCGGGCAGCGTCCATGACGCATATTCGCACTTGGGATAATTAGAGCAGCTGAAAAATTTTCTTCCCTTTTTCGTTCTTTTTTCTACAAGATAACCGCCGCATCCCGTAGGACAAGGTATTTTGGATTGATTAATTTTTACAGGAATCGGCTTAATATTTTTGCACTCGGGGTATCCGCTGCATGAAAGAAATTTTCCGTATCTGCCCGCTTTTATTATCATAGGTTTTCCGCATTTTTCGCATATTTCTCCTGTTTCTTCGTTTTCAGGCTCTATATTTTCACCGTCTTGACTTACTTTTTTTATTTCTTTGGTGTTTTTGCACTCGGGGTATCCGCTGCATGCAAGAAACTTACCGAACCGCCCCATTTTTATTACCATAGGTTTTCCGCATTTTTCGCAGATTACGTCGGTAGGTTCGGACGAACCCTTTATGTTTTTTATATTAACTTTGGCGTCTTTAAAGTTTTTCATAAATTTGTCGTAAAAATCGGTAAGCAGTTCTTTTCTTTTTATTAGTCCGTTTTCAACGTCGTCTAATTTTTTTTCCATATTTGCTGTAAATTTCAAATTTATTATATCGGAAAAACCTGATTTTAAAATATCCGACACCGTCATTCCCAGCTCGGTAGGCTTAAATTTTTGTGTTGAGCTGCCTTTTTTTGCCGTATCCGCCGATTCCGTAGTCATTGCGACGTAGTCTTTAGTCTTAATGTTGGCTATTATGCTCTGGTAAGTAGAAGGCCTTCCTATGCCGTTTTCGTCTAAAGCCTTTACCAAGCTTGCTTCGGTGTATCTCGGCGGAGGAGAAGTAAAATGCTGAAAAACGTCGGCTTTTTTTATGGAAGCGGGGTCGCCTTTTGAAAGCAGTTCGAATATTTTAATTATAGACGAAGGATTTTTTTCGTTTTGCGTTTGAACGTCGCTTTCTTCTTCTAAAGTCTCCTTGTTTTTTAGATTTTCGTTTATAACTTTCCGAAAGCCGTCGAATTTTAATATGCTTTCGGTAGTCTTAAAAATATATTCGTCTTTTTCTTTATTTTTGCCTTTATATGCTCCTTTCAATGTCAGGGCGTACTGGTCGTATATGCTCTGGCTCATAAAAGATGCGGTAAAATAAGTCCAAATAAGATTATATAATTTGTACTCGTCAAGGCTTAGGTATGCTTTAATTTTTTTCGGCGTTAGTAAAATATTAGTCGGCCTTATAGCTTCATGAGCATCCTGGACTTTTTTGGCATTTGCGGCAGGTTTGCTTTTTCTGGGGGAGTTTTTGTCGGCAATATAGTCTAAACCGTAAACTTCATTTATAAATTTTTTAGCGGACGATACCGCTTCGTCGGATATTCTCGTAGAATCGGTTCTCATATAGGTAATAAGACCTACCGGTCCGAGAGATTTTTTGCTTACGTCTTCCACCGCCCCTATTTCGATGCCTTCGTAAAGTTTTTGCGCTACGGACATCGTTTTCTTTACCGGAAAACGAAGTATTTTTGCCGCTTCCTGCTGGAGCGTGCTGGTTATTAACGGCAGAGGCGCTTTTCTATAGGCCTGCTTTTTAGATATGTCTTCGATAGAATAATCGTTTTTTATCGAAAGGAGCCTGTTTTTTAATTCTTCGGCCTCTTTTTCGGATTTAATTTCAGGGTCTTTTCCGTTTATTTTAAAGAGTTCGCCTTCGATATCCGTAGAGAATTTTTGCTTGCCTCCGCCTTGAATTTCAAATAAAGCCGTTACCGTCCAGAATTCTACCTTTACGAAAGCGTTTATCTCTTTCTCTCTTTCGACGATAAGATACAGGGCGACGGATTGAACTCTGCCGGCGGAAAGCCCCCTTCTTACTTTGTCCCATAAAAAAGGGCTGAGATTATAACCGACGAGACGGTCTAAAATTCTGCGCGCTTTTTGTGATTCGTACATAGATTCGTTTAAGACGGCAGGATTTTTTATGGCTTCTAATACTTTATCTTTAGTAATTTCGTGAAAAAGAACCCTTTTTATTTCCGGCTTTTTGCCGTTAATTTCGTCTATAATCTCTTTTATGTTCCATGCTATGGCTTCCCCTTCGCGGTCGGGATCGGGCGCCAGATAAATAATGTCGGCTTTTTTTGCAAGTTTTTTAATTTCGTCAACGGTTTTTTCCTTCCCTTTTATTATTTCGTATTTAGGTTCGAAGCCGTTTTTTATATCAACCCCTATAGAACTTTTCGGTAAATTTTTAATATGTCCGACCGTCGCTTTGACTATAAAATCGGGTCCTAAATATTTATTTATAGTATTTGCTTTAGAAGGAGATTCTACGAGAACTAAATTTTTCATATTTTTTTTATAATTCCTCCCGGCAGCCTTTCTATTTCCGAATTTATTTCAAGGATAGAAAGAGCCCTCATAATTTCATTTTCATTTGCTTTTAATCTAATATTGCTTAGTTTCAATAAATTGTCAATAGTAATGTTTTCATTTATTAAAGAATTTATTATAAAACTATTGATTGCTTCGTATTTATTTTGTCCGTCCGTCTCGTAAGCGGTGCAGTCTTTTTTGGCATTAGCGGTTACAGTTATATTTTTTTTGTAATTTTCTTCGCCGAGAAAAATTTTTACTTTCTTGTCCTCGTCTTTAAATTTTTTTATTAAACTTGAAAGGGAACTGTTATGCGACAGATAAAGTATAGCCATCTCTATCGACAAATGAAAAGCGAGGCTGTTTCTTAAGGCAAATCCGTATTTTGAATTTTTTGCAAAAGGATCTAAAGCCGAAATTTGCGGAAATTTAAGATTTAATTGCTTCGGTTTATTTTTATATGCCGATTTTAATAGAGAATAGGGCTGAATTATTAAAATAAAAATATCTTCGGTTAATTTATCCGAAAACTTTTCGATAAAATCGTTACCCGCATATTCGTGCATTCCTAAGCATAAAAAAGAAAATTTTTGATTTCCCGCTTTATCTTTGCAGTAAAAGTAAAGTTCGTTTATTAAAGAAGAGTCTGGTTTAAAAACATCCGCGCCTCGATATCTGGACGACGTTAAAAATAATCCTTCGTCCAATTTTTGAGATGCAGTATTAGAATAAAAATCTTCAAATAAACCGTTCGGGTCGTAAATATGCAAAAATTCGGGCAAAGAAGGGGAAATATTTTGTTTGCCGACGTAATTTATAATGCGTGAAGTTTTTAACGGTTTTATTTTTGATTCGTTTAATAAATTTATTTCGTTTTCGGCGTCGTTTTGCAGCCTTTCATAAAAATCGTACTTTTTTAAATCAAGGATATCGGGCGCAGCCGTTTTTTTAACGGCAGGTTCTTTTATAAGCCCTTCCAGCTTCGCGTTTAAGCATATCCTGTAATTCTTATACGATTCGAAATCTTCGGAGTTCATAATAATAATAAAATAAAATTCAAAAAATTAAATTACAATAAATTGGATTGACTGCGGTAAAGATAAGTTGTATAAATAATAAAAAGAGCAATTATAAATATAAAATTATAAATATAATAATAATTAAATTATTATCAAAATACAATATGAATAGAATAAAAATTTTATTTCTCGTTTCGGCAATTTTTTTTACTATTTTTCTCGTTTCGGTATTCGGATGCAAAAGTGCTGCCGCCAAAGACGGCAATGTATTAAATAAAGGAACGGTTATAAGAATAGCATTGGTAATGCCAGTGGAAGGCAGGTATGCTTTTTTCGGAAAGCAGTTTGTAAACGGAATGCTTTTGAGTTTAAAAAGAAGCGGAGCCTCTGAGGTAAAATTCATTATAGTCAACCTGCCGTTAAGCGCTGGCAAAACAAGCATATACGGTTTGTTCAAATCCTTAAGCAAAAAAGGCGTTTCGGCTATAATCGGGCCTCTTTTTGCCGGACAGTTGAAATATTTTGCAAAATATTCCGATGAATTTAAAATTCCGGTAATTACTCCCTCGCCGGTAGCCGCTAAAAAAGATTTATCGCATTATGTTTTCGGCTACGGCATGACGTTAAAACAGGAAATTAAAACGGAAATTCAATATGCCGGAGAACAGGGCATAAAGTCTGTTTCGGTTATATATCCAGATTACGGATACGGTTCGAAAATTTTAGAATATATCAATAATTTTGCAAAAAAATACGGGATAAATTTATTAAATCAAACTGCATACGCGGAAAATACCGTCGATTTTTTCGATAATTTTAACAATATAGTTACATTTAACGGCATCGGCAATCTTCATGTATCCGCGGCAGAAAAAGCCGAACTTGGTATAACTAAATACGACCTTATGCACGGTATAACTAAGTCGAGGCCGAATATTCCGTTTGACGGCCTTTTCGTAATAGGCGGAAATTCAAAAATAAAACTGATTTTAACGCAGTTGGTATATTATAATATTACGGGGTTTCCGATATTCGGGCTTAGTTCTTTAGATTCAAGCAGGTTTATAGAAAAAAACGGTTTTTACATGGAAAATTCTATTTTTCCGGACGGGTTTTTTAAGCATGCGGATAATAAAATCGTTAAAAATTTTTCGTCGGATTATAAACAAACGTATGGAAAAACCCCGAATATTCTTAGCGCCGAAGGTTACGATATAGGAGGGATAATTATTAAAGCCGCCGGTAAAGTTAATTTGTCAAAAAATAAAAATGTTAGCGGCGTAAAATTTTACCATGCAATATTAAAAATTAAAAAGTTTAAGGGCGTATGCGGCATAGTTAACCTGAAAAATAATATATTCAAAAAGTCGCTTTATCTTTTTAACTATAAAAACGGTAAAATTTATATATTAAAAAATCCTTTGGAGGGGTAATAATGGAATTATTTGAAGCCATAGGATCGAGGACGTCTAAAAGAGATTTTGAAGACAAACCCGTTCCCAGAGAGATTATAGACAAAATGCTTAAATTATCGCTGAGGGCTCCTTCATGGGCAAATTCTCAGCCGTGGGAGATTGCGGTTTCAACGGGTAAAACCTCCGAATTTATTAAAAAAAATCTTTACGAACTTGCGAAAAACTGCACCCCTATTAATCCTGATTATCCTTTTCCGGATTCCTGGCCTGAAAAGCAGGGCAATAATATGTTTGAAACCGGCAAACACAGGTTTGAATATGTAGGCATTAACAGGGACGATAAAGAAAAAAGAACCGAGTTTTCGCTTCGTAACTATGTTTTTTTTCATTCCCAGACTGCAATTTTTATATATATGGATGAAAATTTGGGGCTATGGTCGGTTTTTGACTGCGGTTTTTTAGCGCAAAACATTCTTCTTGCCGCGCACGATTTAGGCTTGGGCGCATGTCCTCAGGCTTATTTAGTCGCATATCCTGATGTTTTACGGAAAGCCTTTAAACTTCCTAAAAATAAAAAATTCCTCCTCGGCATTTCTATAGGCTACTACAAAAAAACAAGCAAAGTAAACGAAATAAAAACTTTCAGAAATGAAGACGTTATAAATTATTTTGAGTAAAAAGAGTTTTTACAAAATTATATGATACCGCCTAACCAGAAAAAAGTAGAGGATATTATTCAATTAGACTTGGGATATATTCCTGAAGTAAGCGATGAAGACTATAGACTTACCATAAACGGATCGGTCGAAAACCCTACGGTTTTTAGTTACGAAGACCTTGTAAAAATAGGAAACGAAAAAGTAATCGACGATTTTCACTGCGTTACGGGCTGGACTAAAGAATCGGCTGAATGGGAGGGAGTTTTATCAAAAAAGCTCTGCGATATAGTTAAACCCCTTAAAGACGCAAAATATGTTTTAATAGGCTCTTACGACGGCTATACGACAAACGTAGATGCCGATTTTCTCCTTAAAGACAATTCCATATTTGCCTTAAAATATGCCGGTAAAGTTTTAACGCGCGAACATGGATTCCCGCTTCGTCTCGTCATTCCGGATAAATATGCCTATAAAAGCGCTAAATGGGTCAAAGCAATTACGTTTTTGGACAAAGAAGAGCTTGGATATTGGGAGCAAAGAGGCTATTCCAATACCGCAGACCCGTTTAAAGAAGAAAGATATGCATAACCGTTTAACCTGGTAATCCGTATGGTTGTTCTGTACTTATAATCAAGAACGTAAAATCCCTGAAGAGTTAAAATAATTATAAATTAAATAAGGAACAATCGGTATGAATGCTTCGATTGTAAATTTATTAAACATTAATGAAAAAAACATCAATGAAAGGCTTAAATTTTTAAATATTAATCAAAGTGATATTGCAATGTTAGTTAAAATACATAAATGATTTACTAAACGAAGAAGATTTAGAATTTGCATATAAAGTACGGAGATGAATTTGTCATATTAATGCCGAATAAAAATGGTCAAGAAGCTAAAGAATATGCAGAACTAATTTTAGAAAAAGTTAGAAATAAAAAAAATTAATGATAAAATAAATCGGATATGATTTATTATATGATTTATTTGTGTAATATAAATTCTTTCAAAACAGCGGCATTATTATTTATTTCGTCTTTAAGGCCGTACAATAAGGTTACGTTTTTGTTTCCGGTTTTTAACAGTCTTAATATTTTCGCAATGGAATTGACTGAATCACTATCCTTCTTGGTCAACGAATCGTGAGTGCGGTAGTATTCCGAAAGCTCTTCTAAATATTTTGTTTTAAATCCGTTAAAATCTATTGCCGATTCATGAAACGATTTTCTTAGTTCGTTAGAAGGGGCTATATCTTTAAACCAGAAATTCATTTTCGCCTTTTCTTTGCTCATACCTCTTGGCCATAATCTGTCCACTAATATTCTTATACCGTCGTCATCGGACGGCTCGTCGTAAATTCTTTTTATATTCAGCATATTTTTCTCCTCCGATATATTATATATTTATTAATTATATCTTAAAAAACGGTGAAAATGTGCCAAAATTCAAAATTTTGAGGTATAATTAAATAAAAGAACAAAAATTTATTAATTTATTGAATTTACGAATAAAATGACCGAAAACGAATTCATAAACATTTTAAAAAACGGAGATTTTAAAGAGCGGTTTAATGCCGTAAGCACTGCAGACCCCGCTTATTTAATTCACGCATTAAACGATAAAGACGAAAACGTAAGATATAAAGTCGCCTCGAGAATATCCGCCGAAAATTTAACGTCTCTAATAAACGACCCGTTTAAAGAAGTCCGTTTAATAGTTGCAAAAAGAATAGACGCAAAAGAGCTTCCGAAAATGCTCAACGATAAATCTTTCTGGGTTAGGCATGCGGCCGCCGAAAGAATAGACGAATCTTATCTGCCCTCGCTAATGCGCGATAAAGAGCCGATAGTCAGGATTAAGGTTGCCGAAAGAATAGAACCGAAATATTTAAAAGATATGATGCATGATGCCGAAGCACTCGTAAGAAAAGCGGTGTCGAAAAGGATTCCGGAAGAGTATCTGCCTTTAATGAAAGACGACGATAGCGAAAGCGTTAGAAATATCGTTGCGGAAAGGATGTCAAATTTATGAAAACAGTTCTTATTACCGGTTCTACCGACGGCATAGGAAAGCAGACAGCCTTTAATTTGGCGCAGAAAGGTTTTTTTGTGCTTATTCACGGGAGAAACGAAGAAAAGTGCAGGCAAACCGTAAATGAAATCTCCCCTGCAGCAGGCTCTAAAAATTTAGATTACTTCGCATGCGATTTGCTGTCGTTGAAAGAAGTTCGCCGCTTTTCCGAAGAAGTTAAAAAAAGATATGAAAATTTAGATATTTTAATTAACAATGCCGGCGTTTATTTAAAGGATTACATACCGTCTCCGGAAGGAATAGAGGGGACTTTTCAGATAAACCACCTTTCAATGTTTTATCTTACGTTAAATCTTCTTCCGATTATTAAACCGGCAAAAGAATATGCACGCATAATAAACGTAAGTTCGACCGCGCATGCTTCCAAAATGGATTTCGACAATCTTGCAAAACCATTCAGATATGACGGACACAGGGCTTACAGTCTTTCTAAATTATGCAATATTCTTTTTACTTTTGAATTAAGCGAAAAATTACAGGATAAAAATATTACCGTAAACTGTCTGCACCCCGGAGTCATAAACACGAAACTTTTAAAAGCGGGCTGGGGCGCAGTCGGAGGTTTTTTCGGCAAAAGCATTCAGGAAGGGGCGAAGACCTCGGTTTATTTGGCAACTTCTAAAGACGTAGAAAACATTACAGGAAAATATTTCAGCGATTTAAAAATAGCAGAACCGCACGGTATAGTTTACGATAAAGATATCAGGGTAAAATTATGGCGGATGAGCGAAGAACTTATTAGGAAATTTGAGAATTCGTAAATGATAAAACGTTATATTAAAATTATGTTTATATTTCTCTGCCTAGGCCCGTCGAATTCGCAAAGGAAAATACCCTCCCATCTTCCGAGAATAAGTTTATTGCCGGAATAGGGCAATATCCTTGAATTGCCTATTATAGCCGCTTTTATATGAGCATCCGAATTTCCCTCCGCATGCCTGTAATTATTATTCTTAGGAGCAAGATTATCTAAAAAACGGTTGATATCGAATGCGACATCGGGGTCGTATACTTCGTTTATAATAACCGCAGTCGTAGTGTGAGGCGAATAAACCAAACACAGCCCTTCTCCATTGCCGTATTTGACGATAAAATCTTCAACCGTTTGCGTAACGTCTATTAGTTCGGTTCTTTTGCCGGTTTTTATGGTGAAATTATATATTTTCATAGATTTTTAGCTGTTATTTAATGTTATTTTCCGCATTTAATAATAATAATTTATAAATAATAATACAATATACAATAAACCTTACAACCTTTCAAGTTATATAAAGCAGTTATATAAAGCACTCTTAATCCTTCAATAAAAAATATTAAGACGTCTATTAGGAAATATTAATTTATAATGACGTCTATAATTATTTTCATTCTATTATCTATTAATATGATGTATAATAAGTTATAATATACATTATGTAAATACGCAAATAAATTCTGCATTATTTAATTTATACAAGGAGTAGGTTTAATGAGAAGAACGCAAATATATTTAGACGACGAAATATACGAAATTTTAAAAAAGGAAAGTTTGATTGCAGGTAAAAGCGCATCTCAAATAATAAGAGAAAACCTCAAAAAAAACTTGTTGAATAAAAGTAATAAAATATCAGATGCCATAGACGACTCTAAGGGTGCGTGGAAAGACAGGCCGGATTTTAAAATTAACGATTTTATTAGAAAATTAAGAAAGGGAAATAGAATTGATAATTTTTGATACGGATATTATTATCTGGATATTAAGAGGCAAAGAAACAATAGTAAGAGGCGCAAAACGCTTAGCCGAAGAAACATCAGGCAAAATATATATAACACCCGTTCAGGTTGCGGAGGTTTATTCGGGAATGAAGGACAAAGAAGAAAGAAAAACCCGTGAACTTATAGAAAGTTTTTATTTTTTAGATATAAATAAACGAATAGGCGAATTAGCAGGTATATATTTAAATAAATATAGGAAGTCCCATAAAATAGAGCTTGCAGATGCAATTATAGGAGCTACGGCAAGAAATTACAATTTTAAATTATTTACATTAAACACAAAACACTACCCCATGCTCAGTAAAGACGATTTCATATCCGAATATTAAATTAGTAATTGTCAAAATAAATATGAATTATGATTATAGGAGTAATGTATGCCTTTAGATTTAAGCAGTCTGCAAAAAGCGGTTAATTCTTTGGAACGGGCTGTTAAAGTCTCCGATAGGATTATCAAAGATAAAGTTAATACAGATGAAGAAGAAGTGATACGCGCAGGGGTTATCCAAAATTTTGAATTTACTTACGAGCTTTGCTGGAAATTCATGAAAAGATGGCTAAAAATAAATGCAGGCTTAGATAATTTAGACGGGGCTACCAGGAGAGAACTTTTCCGCGAGGCTTATAAAAGCGGGCTTATTGAAGATATAGAGAATTGGATGGAGTATCACGAAGCGCGAAACGAAACATCTCATGCATATGGCGATGATAAAGCGAAAGATGTATTTGAAGTTGCAAAAACCTTTTCAAAAGATGCAAAACAACTATTGTTAATATTAGAAGAAAAAAATGATTAATGTTGCCGGGCGCGAATTAAAAACTATTCTTGATATATTAAATAAGCATGTGAATGAGTGCGAGGTCAGAGCTTTCGGCTCAAGGGTTACAAGGACGAATAAGGATAGTTCGGATTTAGATCTGGTTGTAATTTGCGACAAGAAATTAGAAATGCGCCGAATAGGAAAACTAAGGGAGGCATTTGAAGAATCTTCTCTTAATTTCACCGTTGATATTTTGGACTGGCATAGTATAACTAAGGAGTTTCAAAAAAATATAGAAAAATCTTTTTATGTTTTAAAAAAAGCAAATAAAAAAACAAATGATTATTGCGAAGCGAATTAATCAAGTCAAAAGTATTAGAGAAGACTGGTATTGCAGGTAAAGGCGCGGAATATTTTAAGGACTCATAAGGTGTTCTATTTATTTACGAATTGGTCAAATTCGGGAGTCATTGCCTCCCGAATTTGACCAATAACGGCAACATGCTTATAGAAAAGCTTTATTTATTCATATCATAGCAACAATGCTTTCTTAATAATCCCAAAAGCATGGGAATATTTTAAAAGGATAATAATTATTTTTTGCAGTAATAAAAAAGTTACTATCGAGGCAAAATTTTGTCATAGCCTTTCTTTTATTTTTTCCAATAATGGCAATAATGGTGTCTGATTTATTTATTGAAAAAATTTTTATTTCATGGTAGTATTAATTCATACCGTATTATGGAAATATAATTTTTAATGAACAGATAACCGATAAAATGAGAGCGTACATAAAAAAAACAATATCGCTGCCACGCGATCTTGCTTTAGACATAGAATCGATAGCTAAGGAAGAAGGTAAGAGTTTAAGTGCCGTTATACAAGAATCCTTAAGGGTTACAAGAAGAGAAAGACTTAAAAAAGAATTTTTTCTTATTCAGGACTATTGGAGTAAAAAAGCCAAGGAAAAAGGTATTTTAACCGATAACGACCTTAAGAAATATCTCAAAAAATGAGAGTTGTTTTTGATACAAACATATTTATATCCGCATTTATTTTTCCGAATAGCCAAGCCGAAAAAGCAATCATTAAAATAATTAACGATATAGACTTATTAATTATCTCTAAAGAAATTATAGACGAAATATTATCGGTTCTTGCTTTAAAATTTAGCCGAGAAAAAGAAGAAATAAGCCGTTTGGCGGTTTATATTTCCGATATAGCCCGTATTGTTAATCCGCAAATATCAATTAACGTTTTATCCGATGAACCGGATAACAGGATTATCGAATGCGCAATAAGCGGAAACGCAGATTTTATAATAACCGGCGATAAGAAAATGCTCGCATTGAAAAATTACGGGCAAATAAAAATTATCAGCTTAAAAAATTATCTTGAATTATAGCAATTTTTAAAATAAATTTATAGTGCAGCCTATTAATTAAGAAATATACTGAATATTGGTGCAATTGATTGCCAAAAAATATGTGCAAAATTTGCACATACTGAGCAGATAGTAAATTTTCAAATCAATTACATACATTTATTGTATTTATCTTATATAACTTATATTATTGTATAAAAATATTTTATTCAAATGAATTAGCAATGTGCATTTTTTGCACATTGCTAATATAATGTAGTTAAATCCGACATTTTATTATTTCGAAAATTCAAAAAACTGTTAATATAATATTAGTTCGATAATTAAATAATTAAACATTTCGTTAATACGGGGTATTTTATAAATGGCGAAAATTAACGGCAATAATAGCTCAAATCAGACGGGAGATATAGGTTTCACTTCCAAGCTCTGGCAGACGGCGGATAAGATGCGCAACAATATGGATGCCGCAGAATATAAACACGTAGTCCTTGGGCTTATATTCCTTAAATATATTTCAGACTCGTTTATCGAGCTTTACGATAAATTAATAAAGGAAGGCAAAGACGCCGAAGAATTGGACGAATATAAATCCGAAAACATATTTTACGTTCCGCAAAAAGCCAGATGGGATTACCTGCAGAATAATGCTAAACAGCCGCATATCCGGTAAGTTAATAGACGATGCAATGACCGAAATAGAAAATATTAATCCCGTATTAAAAGGCGTCCTTCCGAAAAATTATGCAAGGGAAGGATTAGACAAACAGCGCCTCGGCGAACTTATAGATTTAATAGGGACGATTGGTTTAGGAGAAAAAGACAATATAAGCAAAGATATTCTTGGCAGGGTTTACGAGTATTTTTTAGGGCAGTTTGCGGATGCGGAAGGCAAAAAAGGCGGGCAGTTTTACACCCCAAGATGCATAGTTAAACTTCTTACGCAGATGCTCGAGCCTTATAAAGGCAGAGTTTATGACCCATGCTGCGGCTCCGGCGGAATGTTCGTCCAGTCCGAAAAGTTTGTGCAGGAACACGGCGGAAGGATAGGGGATATTTCCATTTACGGGCAGGAGAGCAACCAGACTACCTGGCGGCTTTGTAAAATGAATCTTGCTATCCGCAGGATTGAAGCCGATATCCAGTGGAATAACGAAGGAAGTTTTTTAAACGACGCACATAAAACCTTAAAAGCCGATTTTATTCTTGCCAATCCTCCTTTTAACGACTCAGATTGGAGAGGCGAACTTTTAAAGGATGACGTCCGCTGGAAATATGGCGTCCCTCCGGTTAATAATGCAAACTTTGCATGGATTCAGCATTTTATCTTTCATCTGTCCCCGACCGGCATAGCGGGCTTTGTACTTTCCAACGGTTCTATGAGTTCCAATACTTCTAACGAAGGAGAAATAAGAAAAAATATAATAGAGGCCGATTTAGTGGATTGTATGGTTGCCCTTCCCTCTCAGCTATTTTACAACACTATGATTCCGGCTTGTCTCTGGTTTATAGCCCGCGACAAAAAGAACCATAAATTCAGGGACAGAAGGGGAGAAGTTTTGTTTATAGACGCCCGTGAAATGGGCGTTATGCTCGACAGAAGACACAGAGAGCTTACCGATGAAGAAATTAATAAAATCGCGGATACTTACCATGCTTTCAGAGGCGAAGGAGGCGAGTATGAAGATATTGCAGGTTTCTGCAAAACAGCGTCCATTGAAGAAATAAAAAAGCAGGGCTATATTTTAACGCCCGGCAGATACGTCGGCACTAAAGAAACGGAAGAAGACGACGAAGTATTTGAGGAAAAGATAAAACGGCTGACGGCGGAATTATCGAAGCAAATGCAAGAAGAAAAAAGGCTGGACGAAGAAATAAAAACACAATTGGCTAAAATAGGGCTGAATTTGGAATAAGAATTTATGAAAAATATTAAAAATGAAATAGCTATATATCAGTCGGAAAGCGCAGCAATCGAGATAGCAATTGATTCAAAAAAAGAAACTCTTTTGTTAACCCAACAGCAAGTTGCCCAGCTTTTTAATGTTAAGAAAGCTGCAATTTCAAATCATGTGAAAAATATATTTGACTCGTCTGAACTTGAAAAAGAATCAACTGTTTCCATTTTGGAAACAGTTCAAAAAGAAGGCGGCAGCGAAAAAGAATAAAAGAACAAATAAAAGAGTATTTTATAACGACCCCAAAGGACTCATAAAGGGAAATAGTGGAATGCAAACCGAAAATAAAAAAACTAAAATACCAAAAGGCTGGAAGATGACGAGGCTGGGAGAGGTAGCAGTTTTTAATTACGGAAAAGGGTTAAATACAAAAAATAGGATAGAGGGTAATATTCCGGTTTATGGTTCAAGTGGAATTACTGGTTTTCATAATAAGGCATTAATTAATGGAGAAGGCTATATTATTGGAAGAAAAGGCACTATAGGTTCGATTAATTATTCGCAGATTCCATTTTATCCAATAGATACAGTTTATTATTTAACGCGTAAAGATATTGCAATAGATTTCCATTATTTTTATTACTTACTTAAAACATTAAATCTTGATAAATTAAATTCTGATTCGGCAGTGCCTGGATTGAATCGAGGCAGGATTTATTCATTGCTAATTGTTATTCCAGAAAGTTTAAAAGAACAGCGAGCCATTGCTGCTATCCTTTCCTCGCTTGACGACAAAATAGAACTTCTGCGGGAGCAGAATAAGACGCTGGAAGCCATAGCGCAGACAATATATAAGCGGTGGTTCGTTGATTTCGAGTTTCCGGTAGAAGATGAAAAAAACTCCAAACTCCCCTCCTTTCAAGGAGGGGAGTTAAAAGGCTACAAATCGAGCGGCGGGAAAATGGTTGAAAGCGAACTTGGCGAAATTCCCGAAGGGTGGAAGATTGGTTATTTGGGTGACAATATACTAACGAACTTATCTAAAACAGGAATAGATAATTTTGAAGGAGAAAAAATTTATTTGGATACCGCGTCTGTACAAGGTACAAATGTAATTGATTTAACAAGTAAAATTTCATTACAACAACGCCCATCAAGAGCAAATATGCAGCCAAAAATAAATTCTATTTGGTTTGCAAAAATGAAAAATAGCAAGAAAGCATTGTTTTTTGATAAATACTCAGAATGGGAATTAAATAATTGTATCCTTTCTACAGGTTTTGCTGGTTTAGACGTAAAGGAGTATGCTTTTTATTATTTATGGAATTTTATTACAGATGATAAATTTGAATTAATAAAAGATAATTTTTGCAATGGAACGACTATGGAAGCAATAAACAATGAAAATATTCGAAAAATAAAAATATTAATTCCGGCTAAAGAAATTTTGGAATTATTTTCTAATCGCATTAAGCCATTATATGGAAAAGTTAATTTGAATCAGACGTCAATCCAAACCCTATCTGCCCTTCGAGACTCCCTGCTCCCAAAACTTATGTCTGGCAAAATAAGGGTGCCGGTCACCCCTGAGAGTTAGAAAGGCGAGGAATAATTAATAAATAATATGCGCAATATAATATCCGAATCCGACATAGAACAGTTAGCATTAGAGAATCTTGAGAGCTTGGGATATACGGTAATTTATGGGCCGGATATCTCGGAGGGCGGCGAAAACGAGGAAAGAAAATACGACGAGGTCGCATTAAAATCAAGATTAACGGCGGCATTGCAAAGAATTAACAAGCATATTCCGCAAGCCGTCATGCAGGATGTTATAAATGAAGCGGTTAAGAAAATTATTTATTCCGAAAGCCAGGATTTAATTACGAACAACAAAACGTTTCATCGCTTCCTGACCGACGGCGTTCCGGTGGAATACAATACTGAAAACGGAATAAAAAACGATATTGTATGGCTGTTTAATTTTGAAGATGCAGGCGAAAATGAATTTTTAGCGGTAAATCAGTTCACTATTAAAGAAGGCAGGGAAAATAGGAGGCCGGATATAATTTTATTTATTAACGGGCTTCCTTTAGTTTTAATAGAGCTTAAAAACCCCGTCGACGAGAATGCTTCTATATGGAGCGCTTATACGCAGATTCAAACATACAAAAACCTTATATCTTCCATTTTCCGCTTTAACGAAATATTGATAATATCAGATGGTATGGAAGCGAGAGCGGGAACGCTAACATCTCCTAAAAACAGGTTTAGTCCTTGGAAGACAACAGGTTTAAAAGACTTTAAAGATTCTGAAAATACAAATTCAATATCTCCTGAAAAACAAAACTCGCATATATCCTCGCCTCAAGGCGATATCTCCGCATCCGATTTTAAGCTTAATAATCCGCAACTTGCAATTTTAATCGAAGGCATGTTTAAAAAAGAGATTCTGCTTGATTTAATAAGGCATTTTATAGTATTTGAATCGGATTCGCATATAAATAACGGCAGAGATTACGATAAAACAAAAAAACCGGACAGGAGCCAAACCGACGACGGCATTAGAATATCTAAAAAAATTGCGGCTTATCATCAGTATTATGCCGTGAACAATGCGGTAGCATCTACAATAGCGGCCGTGCACGGCGACGATAAAAGAGCCGGTATTATCTGGCATACGACCGGTTCGGGCAAAAGCCTTATTATGGTTTTTTATGCGGGAAAATTAATTCTTGAGCCGAAACTTAACAATCCTACTTTGATACTTTTAACGGACAGGAACGATTTAGACGGACAGTTGTTCGATACGTTCGGTAATTGTAACGAACTTTTAAGGCAGTTTCCTAAACAGGCAAACTCGAGAGAGGATTTAAAAGAACTTCTTAAGGTTTCTTCCGGCGGCGTGATATTTACTACGATACAAAAATTTATGCCGGCCGAGACCGGAACAAAATATCCTTTGCTTTCGGAAAGAGAAAATGTAATTGTCATAGCTGACGAGGCGCACAGAAGCCAGTACGATTTTATCGACGGGTTCGCAAGAAATTTGCGGGACGCTCTTCCGAAAGCTTCTTTTATAGGTTTTACCGGAACGCCTATTGAAAAATCCGACAGAAGCACTCCTGCGGTTTTCGGAAAATATGTAGATATATACGATATAGAGCAGTCTATCAAAGACGGCGCGACCGTTCCTATTTTTTACGAAAACAGGCTGGCAAAACTTGAATTGAAGCCGGAAGAAATTCCGCAAATAGATAAAGAGTTTGAAGAAATTACCGAAGGGGAAGAGGTTGAAAGCAAAGAAAGGCTTAAAAGCAAATGGGCAAGCATCGAAAAATTGGTCGGCAGCGAAGACAGAATCAAAAGAATAGCAAAAGATATAGTCGGACACTGGGAATCGCGTCTTAAAGCATCGGAAGGCAAAGCGATGATTGTCTGTATGAGCAGAAGAATTTGCATAGAACTGCATAACGAGATTATAAAATTAAGACCGGACTGGTACGATAAAGACGACGACAAAGGAACTATTAAGATTGTAATGACGGGTTCCGCATCGGATAGCCCTTTATGGCAGGAACATATCAGAACCAAACAGAGGCGTCAGAAATTAGGATACAGGTTTAAAGATAATTCAAGCGGCTTGGATATAGTTATTGTGAGGGATATGTGGCTTACCGGTTTCGACGTGCCGTCTCTTAATACTATGTATATCGACAAACCTATGACGGGACATAATCTTATGCAGGCAATTTCCAGGGTTAACAGGGTTTTTAAAGACAAGCCCGGAGGTTTGATAGTTGATTATATAGGATTATATTTTGAACTTGAAAAGGCTTTATCCGATTATACGGCGGGCGACAGAAAGCAGGTTGGAATAGACAAAGAAACGGCGGTTGCCTTAATGAAAGAAAAGTATGAAATAATATCGGATTTATTTTACGGCTTTGATTATAAAAAATTTAAGGACGTAAAAGTCGCCGATAAAATGCAGATTATTTTAGATGCGGAAGAGCATATACTGTCTCAAAAAGAAGGAAAGGAGATATTTTTAAAAAATGTTACCGCATTGTCCAAAGCTTTTGCTTTAGCCGTTCCGCATGAAGAAACGGCAAAGATAAGCGACGAGGTCGGGTTTTTTCAATCGGTCAGGTCGGCTATACTTAAGCTGTCAGAATCCCGAGCTATAGACGAACAGAAGAATTATGATTCGGCTATTAAGCAGATTTTATCCAAAGCGATTGTTTCCGACAGGGTTATAGATATATTTGCTGCGGCAGGACTTAAAAAGCCCGATATTTCTATATTATCCGATGATTTTTTAAAAGAAATAAAAGAAATGCCGAGAAAAAACCTTGCTTTTGAAGCTCTCAAGAAGCTTCTTAACGATGAGATAAAAATCAGGCAGAAGAAAAATCTGATTCAGGCGAGGTCTTTTTCGGAACTTTTAAACAGGGCGATTAAGGCTTATACAAACAAAAATATAGAAACAGCCGAAGTAATCGAGCAGCTTTTAGAACTTGCGGTAAAAATGAGGGAGTCGTATAAGCGAAATGAAGATTTGGGGCTTACCGAAGACGAAATTGCGTTTTACGATGCGCTCGGCGTATCCGACAGCGCCGTAAAGGTTTTAGGCGATGAAACCCTTAAAACCATTGCAAAGGAGTTGGCCGACGCTATACGAAACAATGTAACTATCGACTGGACGAAAAAAGAAAGCGTTCAGGCAAAAATGAGGCTAATGGTTAAAAGAATACTGAATAAATACGGTTACCCGCCTGATAAAAGGGAAAATGCAACAAATACCGTATTGGAACAGGCTAAGGAAATGTGTGCCGAGTGGTCGGAAAAGGCGGAAAATTTTGAGGCAAACGAACAGCGTTACGCCGACGGTCAGTTTCAGCGGTTAAGCTCAGAAAATGAAAAAATCCTAAACAACGATAACATAATTGATTTCCCCGCAAAGTTTGATATCATCCCCGATGATGACGTGCCCGAAGAGCAGAAATTCGTCGAATATCTTCCGGTGTATTCTTTGGAAGCCGCCGCATCTAAGTTTAGCGGTGAGCAGTACGTCGAGCGGCTCGGTTGGAAAAACGTTAAGAATGTAAATTTGAATTACCAGCATAAATTATATCCTGATATGTTTATTGCAAAAGTTGTCGGAAAATCGATGGAGCCGACGATACCGGACGGCAGTTATTGCATATTCCGCTACGAACCGCAAGGCTCCCGCAACGGCAAAGTAGTGCTTGCTGAATTAAAGAACCATTTAGACCCGGAAACTAATCAAAGGTTTACCGTAAAAAGATACCGCAGCGAAAAGGAATATTCGGGCGAAGACGGGCAGTGGTCGCATAAAAGAATAATCCTTTCTCCGGATAATAAAGATTTTGAAGACATAATATTGGAAAACGCTTCCGAAAGCGATTACAGAATAGTTGCGGAGTTTATTGCCGTAATATAATTCTAAACTTCCGTTACTTTTTAAACTTGATTTTTGTTTTATAAATTTTGGTTATTTTGTAGTTAAATAAATAAATCTTTAACTATATTATAAAATTAATCGCCGTTATTATCTGCAGAGGTTTTTAGGTTTTGCAAGTATATCGATAATTATCTGCCACCCTGTTTAATTCGGTTAATTCGGAATTTAAACGTCCTGCTATAACCGCGGCTTTTTTGTTCATATCTCTATACCGTCCCGCCTTATGCTGTCCAATAAACTGTCGGAAGCGTCTTGTGCATCTACTAAATCCACTTTGAATTTTTTACTCAATACTGAGGCAAAAACTACCGCCTTAAAAAATTTATCGTATGGAATTCCCCATACTGCTATATCAATATCTGAACCTTCCATAAATTCGAATGTTGCTAAAGAACCAAATAAGACTACCTTTTTTGCGTTAAAATCTTTTTTTAATCCGTCTGCTATTTCTTTGGCAAGATTTTTAGCTTCAGTTTCAAAAGTTTTTATATTATTATTAGGATCAGCATGAAACTTATAATTGAATGGATTATATGCTCTTAATTCTTGAAATGTTAAATATGAAAATGTTTTCATTATTTATATGATTTATTCTAAATTATTATAATTATACCATAATTTATATACATAATTTATATAAAAAATAAAAAGGTAAAAAAAGAGACGAAATAATAATGCCCGATTTATTTATTGTCATAGGTTTTTATCTGCTTTGATCCTCAATCATATTAACTAAATCGAACACCGGCATAAATTTTATTTTCGTATCTTTATAGACTGTTTCAAAATTTAGCGAAAGATTTATAATCCATGCTTCTTTAGTATTATATTTTTCGATAAAACTCTTAAGCGATCTCGTTATAACCGGTTTCTTATATGTTTAATTAAAACATTTATAATTAATATAAAAATCCCATGAGCCACAGCGGAATTCTTTTACCGAACCCTATTGTTATTTCGTCTGCAAGAATATAACTATCGGGAATTCCGGAAATCTGCTTTTCTTTTTTGTTTTTGCCGCCCACTTCAAATGTCCATCTGCCTTTAATGAGAAAATCGCCGTTCTTCGGAATAGCAATAAGTTCGTTAGCCGAAAAGCGGTTATCGTCATGCGCTGTATGCGCGTTTATAATCTGATTTGCAAAAAATGTTTCCCTCACCGTTCCTTTATCTGGAGTTAAAGACAAAGCGCCCATAAGATTAGTATTTTCAAGATATAATTTATCGGGTTTCGAAAGATTTTCATAACCCCTTCCGACCTTTTGCAGTAAAAGCAGAACCTTAGCATCTTTAAGTTTTTCGAGGTAATCATAAATCGTCGGCCTTGAAATGTCGGTGCTTCTTGCAAGTTCGGTAATATCGGGAATAAAAGGAACGCTTTTAGCCAAAAGATACAGAAGTTTTTTGAGTTTTGAAATTTGTCTAATTGCAATAGCGGCGGTAAAAGGAAGATCGGTTTCAAGAGTATGGTTAAGAATTTCTGTCAGTTTTTGCTTATAAAACTCTTTTCCTTCAAAAACAAAAGGGTAGTATCCGATATCTAAGTATTCTTTAAAGAGGGGAAGAATTTTCGTTTCTTTAATATCAATATCTCCGATTATTTTAGATGCTACTGAAATATGGTCTTTAAGTATCTCTTCAAGACTATATGCCTTAAAAGCAAAGCCATGCGCAATATTTAGATATTCACGAAAAGAAAGTCCGCCAAGTTGATAAATAATTGCTCTGCGGCTTAAATCCCCTTTCTGTTTAGACATTTGAAGAATGGATGATCCCGAAAATATTATTTTAAGATTAGGGATATCGTCGTATATAGCTTTTATATGGCTTGACCAGTCGTGGTATTTGTGGACTTCGTCGATGCATAAAAGTTCCCCGCCGTATTTGTAAAAATATTCCGCAAATTCGTATAAAGGATTAGCTTCAAAATATGGATGGTCGATGCTGATGTATAATGCCTTATCGGATACCCCAAACCTCTGTTTAATAATTTGAAGCATTAGAGTAGTCTTCCCTACCCCCCTTGACCCGAGTATTCCGATTAGCCTCTGGGGTAAAGCCGCATCTATGGTGCTATAGATATAGCGCCTGTAAGAAGGCAGGCGAAAGAGCCTTTCTTGCTGAATAGAAAAAAAAGCGTTTAAATCGATATTTTCGCTAATATTACCGCCCATACAGCCTATATTATAATATTATTATATAATTAATTGCGTATAATTTTATTTATCGAATATGATAAATACATGATAAATACATGATAAATAAATTTTACATTTAATAAAGATATTTGTAAAGCTTATTTTACATGCACTAATTATTATTATTTTATCGGTATTTATATCCTATAAAGATGCTCCAGGAATAATATTAAATCGAACACCGGCATAAATTTTATAAAAAAGCTTCTTCTCATCTTTTTTATCAAGTTCGCTTTTTATGGTTTCCATTATAGTAGTCTTGCCCTCTTGTCTTGGTCCCGTAATAAGCGTAATTTCTTTGGCTTCTAAATGATCCGATATGTAATCGTATGCAGTCCTTTTTATATACATACTTATATTTTAGCACGAGAAAAATATAAGCCAATGACATAAATAGTAAATAAATATGCCCTCATTAATTTAGAGGCAACCTACTTACAAATCCAGTCGGCAGTAAGCAAATAAATAAATCTGACCCCTTTAATTCGACCCCTTTAATTCGACCCCTTTAATTCCTTTAATTCTTATGCTTGTTTTTAAATAAAAATATGCTATTATTATATATTATATTGGTTGTTTTACTTAGTTAATCGGATATAGTCCGATTAACTAAGTAAATTCAACAATAAATTCATCATCATCATTAATATTATTATGATATATTTAATATATGACTGATAACGATATATTATTGGAACAAAAGATTAAAGAGCTTTCGCCGGCGCCTATAGATCACGGCGTTTTATCGTCCGCCCTAAGAAATATTGGGTATAAAAGACCGAACGATAAAATAGAATATATGGTAAAACGCGGAATCCTTAAAACTTTAAAAAGGGGCGTTTATATTTACGTTTCGCCTTATGACGGAAATACGCCTTTAAAAGAGATAATAGCAAATAACCTTTATGGACCTTCCTACGTATCTTTCGATTATGCGCTTTATTATTACGGACTGATACCCGAACCGGTATATGAGGTAACCTCAGCTACGGTTTCAAGGTCGAAAAAATTTAATACCGATTTCGGAGTTTTCAGCTATAGGCATACGGATAAACATTTATATCCTGTAGGAGTAGTAATAATTTATAAAGATAAGGAAAATTTTATGATAGCTTCTAAAGAGAAAGCTTTATGCGACAAAATTTTATCGGTAAAAAATTTAAAGATAACCGGTAAAAAAGCAATGCTTGATTTCTTGGAATACGATTTAAGGATAGATTTAGACGAATTAAAAGATTTTAATATAAATATAATTCAAAAATGTATAGATATAACAAAATCGCAGAAATTAAAATATTTGATTTCATCGCTTAAAGAATATGTTTATTAAACAATTAATAAGTTGGCAAATTTATATTTGCTGTATTTTGGAATACTAAGAACACAAAATGAACGATATAAGCATAATAGAACAGATGCTTGAAAGGCATGAAATAAAAACGCGGGACGATTTTATGAACGCCGTCAAAGAAACCTTTCAAGAAATAGCGCTATTAAGTCTTTACAGAGCGGGTTTTTTTGAAAAAGCCTGTTTTTACGGCGGGACGGCCTTAAGGTTATTATACGGGCTCGACAGATTTTCGGAAGATCTCGATTTTTCTCTTATGCAAAATGACGAAAAATACGATGTAGAAAGATATTTCCCGAAAATCATAAAAGAATTTATTGCGTTCGGCGCGAATGTTGCGGTTTTAAAAAAAATAAAGCTCAGTGATTCGGGAATAGAAACCGCCTTTCTGACCGCCAATGCAGAATCGCTCGTTTTAATTTTAAAAAACCGCAAGTTTTTAGAATTGGCAAAAAAAATAGATTCAAAGCAAAAAATAAAGATAAAAATAGAAGTAGATAAGAAACCGCCTCTTAAATTTGAAACAGAATCTAAAACCTTAATATTACCCGTAACATTTCATATAACAGCTATGACGCTCCCTGACCTTTACGCCGGTAAAATGCATGCCGTATTGTTCAGAAGTTGGGGAAACAGGGTTAAGGGTAGAGATTGGTACGATTTTGAATGGTATGTTAAAAAAGGAGCACTTCTTAATCTCGAACATCTAAAAGAAAGGATGATTATGAGCGGCGATTGGAAAAAAGAAGATAATTTCGACGCTGATATTTTTAAAAATTTGATGACGGCAAAAATAGATTCCTTAGATATTAAAAGCGCAAAAAAAGAAGTTGAACCGTTCATAAAGAACGCCGATATTTTAAATTCATGGTCGAAAGAATATTTTAAAACTTTAACAGGTTTAGTTAGATTTAAAAATTAAATACAGAATTCTATTTTTCCTGCTTATGAAAAATATTTATCTATAATCAATTTAGGTAAATTTATCTTATTATTTACTCATATTATGTTGACGTGAGTAAATAAAAGTGATATTTTGCCTATATGAAGTAGATAAATGCGATGAAAGGGTATAAATTACCTATGGAGCTAAGATGCGCTTAAACAGGCCTTTTTTTGCCGGTTTAATTACCGGTTTGTAAGATTCAAGGTCGGCTATATCTTCCGGCTTTTCCTTGGATACGATAATCCAGGGCGGGGGCGTAGTTAAAGAACAGCCGCCGCCGGACATTCTCGGATGGTAAATTTTTATTATAGAAGGCTCGTCTTTGGTGTGGACGTAAAACCATCCACAAATCTTATCCAGATTTTTTATTTCGTCCACCCTTTCCTTTAAAAATCCGGCTGCAGTTTCTGCGTCCATTTTGCCCCTTTCGTCGTCGGCTTGCGTATAGACGTAATGCCATTGCGAGCCGGAATTTTTTACATCTTCGATTAGCTTTTCCACGTTCTCCCACTGCAAAAGACCCGAAAAAGCGACGGTATCGGCTTTATAAGGCATAATTCTCTCTCCTTTTTATTTTTTACAGTTTTTAGGAAATTAAATAAATGCTAATTATTTCAAATAATTCAAATATTTTTCTATACTAAAATCTATACTAAAATTATAACACAAAATCAAATATAAAAATTTTTTTATATGATATAATTATAATAAAATTAGAACTTGTTTAGCAATTATAAATATACAAAATTCGATTAAAAAATAAATAATGAAGATAATGAAAAAAATTAATTTTTTAAAAAAAATAGACGCGTGGCAGTTGGGAATATTCGTCGTAGTAATAAGTTTATTTTCGGTAATACTGTCTTTAATTCTTTTGTTCATGGATTATAAACATCCTAATTTATGGGAGGCGCGCGGCGAAGTCAGCGCTTCGCTAACTTCTTCCCTTGCGGTACTTGCCGCAGTTATAGCGATATTTATAGGTTTAAGGGTTCAGTCGAGCGAGCACAAAGCGACGGAAGATATAAAAACCGATTTAATTGAAATTAACGGGCTGCTTAATAATTTGATTTCTATTTTTACGATTATTAAAGCCAATTATAATTCCGAAGCGAAAATTATAAAAAGCTTAGATCTTTCGCCGCTTAAAGATACTTTAAACAGATTTTTGATATCTTCGACGTATTTCGGCCTGACTTATTATTTTTATATTAACCAGGAAAAAACGAAATATTTTTTCAGGGTTTTCGCTCTGGATTTAACCTATATACAATTTTTTTTGAGCATGGAGGGAGAAGGCAGAGATGTAAGCAAGATAACTATTCCGCAGCATGCGATTGCCGAGGTGCGCACGGCTTTGGGCGGGCTTAAAGAAAAAGATATCGAAGAAATAGCGTCTTATATGTCGTCGTCCTTAATAAAATTAATCGAAAAAAACAACGAGATAATGAACGAAAACCCGTTAATAAAATTATTTCAGGAATTAATGGAAGAAAAAGATTCCGATAACATTTTTTCGGTAGATTTGGCAAAAGCCGAAAAACTTATATCGGGTATAAACAACGTCGAACTAAAAAATAATCTGACCGAGATTTTAGATAAAGCAAAAAATAACGACAACGAGTCGAAAATGCTTTTAAGCACGGTTATAGAAAAATTTTCTCTTTATAATAAATAATAATCGGGAGAGAACAATGACGCAGAATTTTTCCTCAAGAGTTTTGCCTTCAGACTTTGAATTTTTATCCGAATTATTTTTTGACCTCAGATGGACGTATAACCATAAAGCCGATGAAATTTTTAAAGCGATAGACCCTTATTTATGGGATTTAACCCATAATCCTTACCCTGTGATTCAAACCGTTCCGATAGACTATTTAAACCGGCTTAAAGAAGGGCGGGAATTTTTGTCAAGTCTTAACGGAATAAAAGAGGAATGGAAAAAATTAGATAATTCTCCCAAATGGTTTGATAAAAAATATCCGAATAATAAAATAAAAAATATAGCTTATTTCAGCATGGAATTCGGATTAGACGAATCTCTGCCTCTTTATGCGGGCGGACTCGGAATTCTGGCCGGAGATTTTTTGAAAACTGCTGAGGATATGGGCGTTCCTGTTATAGGCATTGGTTTGCTATACCAGAAAGGTTATTTTCATCAAATTGTTGACAGCTACGGAATGCAGAATGAAGTATATCCATATAACGACCCCCATACTTTGCCGATTGCTCCTCTTAGGGACGAATCCGGAGAATGGATAAGAATCGTAGTGGATTTGCCGGAAAGGACCGTTACTTTAAGAGTCTGGTACGCTAAAATCGGAAAAACCAGATTATTTTTTTTGGATTCAAATATTCTTTTAAATCTTCCTATAGATAGAGGAATAACCGGCGACCTTTACGAAGCCGGCAGGGAAGTCAGATTGCTTCAGGAGATGGTTTTAGGCATAGGCGGTTTTAAACTGCTTAAAACATTAAATATAGATTTTAATTTATGCCATTTAAATGAAGGCCACGCCGCTTTTGTAGTGATAGAAAGAATATATGACTGGATGAATACAAATAAATCCGGTAATTTTTATGAAGGACTTGTTTCGACGAGAGCGGGTAATATTTTTACTACCCATACCCCTATAGCAGCCGGATTCGATTTATTTGACCCGTCGCTTATAAGGCATTACCTGTATTCTTATATTAACCGCTGCAATATAAACGTTGACGACTTTTTAAAATTAGGCAGAAAAAATCCTGACGATGCCGCCGAACCCTTTAATATGGCTTATTTGGCAATAAGAGGATGCAATTACGTAAATGCGGTGAGCGAAATTCATGAAAAAGTAAGCAAAAATTTATTTGCGGATTTATTTCCAAGATGGCCTATAGATGAAATTCCTGTCGGACATATTACAAACGGAATCCACACTCCCACATGGATTTCTGAAATATCCGACGATTTTTGGACGAAATTTTCAAAAGGACTGTCCAACCATGAAAAATTTTCGCAAGAAAGTTCAAAATTTATTTTACAAGCATCTGATTCCGAAATATGGGAATTTAAAATGAAGAACAAACTTTATATGATAGACGAGATTCAAAAACATATGAATAAGATGCAGGTATGCTGTAATTTGACCAAAAAACGATTATTTCTCGACCCTAACGCCATATATATAGGCATAGCCCGAAGGTTTGCGGAGTATAAAAGGATGAACCTGCTGCTGTTTGATAAAAACAGGTTAAAAGGCATTCTCTCCAACAATGATTATCCGGTAATTATATTGATAGGAGGAAAAGCTCATCCAAGCGATAATAACGGAAAAGAATATATTCAAGAATGGATAGAATTCGCTTCGGATATGCAGGTTAGCGATAAAGTATATTTTTTGCTCGATTACGATATGGATATTGCCCAAAAACTGACGGGTGGTATAGATGTCTGGCTTAACTGTATGAGAAGGCCGTTAGAAGCAAGCGGTACAAGCGGAATGAAGATTCTTTCCAACGGCGGTTTGAACTGTTCTATATTAGACGGCTGGTGGGGTGAAGCATACGACGACAACGTCGGGTGGAAAATAGGCGAACAATCTGAAACGGTGCAGTATTTTAACGATGACGCAGCCGATGCCGAATCCCTTTACGGCATACTGGAGAAAAATATTATACCCGAATTTTTTAACAGGGATAAAAACGGCATACCTGTAAAATGGGTGCAAAAAATCAGGCAAAGCATGGCTGATTTAACCCCTTCCTTTTCTACTTACAGAATGATGAAAGAATATCTTGAGCAAGCCTATCTGCCGATGTCTGAAAATTATGAAAAAAGAAATGCCGATAACGGAAAATTATCTAAAGAAATTGCAGAATGGGAAAACAAATTGAATTCTAACTGGGGAGGTATTCATTTTGCAGCGCCTATATTTGAAAAAACGAACGATACTTATAGCGTGAAATGCACGGTATGGCTCGGAGCAATCGAACCTGAAGACGTAAAGGTTCAGATTTATAGAATTTTAAACGGAAAATCTTTTGCGGCGGATATGAAAATCTCTAAAATTATTAAAGGAGCCATAAACGGGTTTATTTATGAATCTGACGTGCCTGCGTTAATTTCCGAAAGAGATTATGCTGTAAGGGTTATTCCCAACCATCCGGATGCAGCTGCGCCGCTAGAATTTAACAGGATATTATGGCAAAAATAGATTATATCGGCTTTGGTTAAAAAATGTTATATATTGCGTACTATATAAATTTTTTTTTATATTTTGCTTGACTATATAAAAAAAATTTTATATACTTAGATTATATTATTGATAGTATATGTTTTTAATCGTGCATGATTAAATAATTTTTTTTATGAAACGAAAAAATTTATTATTTAATTGAATTTAAAAAGGAGGCATAAATGTCCGGAAACAATATAGGTTCCTGCGGATGCGGGTCTGGAAAAGCTAAAAAAACTACCCCCAAAGAAGCGGTGGTAGATATAAAAAATCTTGAAAACGGCGTGCTTGTTGAGTTAAACGCCGAAGAAGTAACAAAAAGCGATATGGAAAAGAGCATAGAAAATTGCAATACAGGCAAATGCGACTGCCTGAATGATTCCCAGAAAGCCAGAATAAAATCTATTTCTTTAAAAGAAGGAGATTTTGGAAGTCTTTCCGTTGAAATAGAAGGCGATATCGATAAGGAAGAAATAAAACAGGCTATGGAAAAAGCGGCAAAAAACCAGAAAAAAGGTTCCTGCTGCTGCTAAAAAATAAATATAAAAGTAAAAGTAAAAGATTAAATTTAAAAAGCCGAACATAGAAATTTATGAAAGAAGCATTGAAAATTTTAGAAAGCGCAGAAGATTTTGAGTCTATAGATATATCTGAAGATATATCTATAGACGTTCTTAGGGATATTTTTTACGCTTTATCGGATAAGGTTAGGCTTGAGATTATAAGCCTGTTAATCGATAACGGAGAAATGTGCGTCTGCAAATTTCAGGAAATTTTTAAAATATCTCAGCCTAACCTTTCCTTTCATCTGGGCATACTTAGAAAATCCGGTCTCGTTAAGACCAGAAGAAAAGGTACATGGATGAATTACAGCCTCAACGGAGAAAACGAAGTTTTAAAAAATTTGATTCCACTAATAAAAAAAGCGGTATAATAATAAAAAAATATACAAAATAAAAACATACCCAGGCGATAAAATGAAATGAAAAAAAATATAATTGCATCCGTTTTTTTATTAATTATTTTTTATATAATAAGCCTTGTATTGCCGCTAAACGTTTACGCCCAAACAAACAAAAAAACGTTTTCGCTTGCCGATAAAGGTTCCGTTAAAAACAAGCATAAATATAACGGCGGCGTTTATATAGGACGGCAAAAGGCTCAAAACGGCGAATATACCGTAAATAAGGCCGTAATGCAGGCGCTGAAAAATAACGATTTAATAAAAAGCGCGGTTCAAAGGGTTAAGGCGGCGCAGGCAAATTTTAACGCTGCTACGGCGGGCATGCTGCCGAAACTTTCACTTAATTACAATGCGGCGAGGATGGAATACCAGCCTTATCTTCAGACAAAACATCAGCCTATACCAACATTCACCGGCGCGGGTGCAAAAAACGGCTATATGTACTTCCCTCCCCGCATATACATGAATTCAGATACTAATTTTAACTGGAGCCTCGAAATAACCCAGCCCGTTTTTACCGGCTTTGCGCTTCTCGATAAAAGGGAGCTTGCGAAAATAGGGATTAATATATCGAGAGTCCAGAAGCAGGAAGCGGTTTTAAACGTTATTGAAGGCGTAAAGCTGGCTTATTTTAATGTTTTAAGAGCGCAGGAACAGTTAAAAGTAGCAGGCGAACAGGTAAAATCTTTAAAATCCCATGACATGCAGGCAAAACTCCTCTACAAGCAGGGCGTAATTCCTTATAACGACCTGCTGAAATCCGAAGTCGCTCTTGCCGACGCCGTGCAGTATAAAACATCGTCTAAGGCCGCATTAAATATAGCGGTGTCTAATTTCAACACCGTTCTGAATCAAAACATAAACGCAAAAGACGGCTTTAAAAATATACGCTTCGTAAGTTTTAAAAGATACGGATTAAGCTCTCTTTTCGTTTACGCCTTAAAACACAGGCCGGGATTAAAAATTTTCAGGTTTAAAATTAAGCAGGAAACGCTTAAAGAAAAGATTGCCGACAGCAGGTATTACCCGCATGTTGCGGTTTTTGCCGCATATTCGCAGTCGGGCCAAAACTGGCTTGCGGAAAATAACGCTTTTAATAATCAGGAAAATAAGATAATAGGTTTAAGCGCTACGTGGACGCTGTTTAACTGGTTTAAAACATCGGATAATTACCAGAAAGAAAAGCATGAAAAGACTGCATTAAAATACAGCCTTAAATCTTATATAAACGATGTCAGGCTTGAGGTTAAAAGCGACCTGCTAAATCTTCAAACGGCTTTTAAAAATATTAAAGCCGCAAAATTGTCGGTCAGGCAGGCGGAAGAAAATCTTAAAATTACCAATTTGCAATATATTCAGGAAACTACCACGTCAACCGAGGTTTTAGATGCAGAAACTTATCTGAAACATGCCGAATTAAACTATTACGATTCACTTTACGGGTACGATATATATTTAGCTAAGCTTCAAAGAGACATAGGAGATATGGGGAGGAACGTTTATGGAGAATAAAATGAATGAAAACGCCGTAAGTATTGATATCGCAGATAAAACCGCCGCCGATAAAAAAACCGGCGGAAACGGAAACGGCAAAAAAAGCAGAATAAAAAAGAAATACGTTTTAATTGCAATAATCGCAGTTTTAGTTATCGGCACGATTTTTGAACTGCATAATATAGAATTTTCATTTTCCCACGTTACGACAAGCGATGCTTTCGTTGACGGAAGCAGCGCTATAGTGCCTGTTGCTCCTCAGGTTAAGGGTAAAGTCGTAAAAGTATATATAAAAGAAAACCAGTTCGTAAAAAAAGGACAGCCGCTCTTTAAAATAGACCAGTCCGATTATATTCAGGACGTAAACAGGGCGCTTGCCGGTTTTAAAGGCAGTAAAAAGCAGATTAAGCAGATATATATGTCTATTTTAGTCCAGAACAGCGCTTTAGCAAAAGCGACATATCAGCTTAAAGCCGACGAGGCTTTAGAAAAATTGGACCGTCAAAATTATATAAGATATAAAAATCTTTATGAAGGAAAAGCTGCTTCAAAGCTTATGTTTGACGAAATGGCTACAAAATACAGAATGGCTGCTGCGAAAGTGGGCGCAGACAGAGCAAATCTTACCCAGATAGCCGCAAGCATAGCAGAATTAAGAACGGCTTTGAAATCAAGAGCGTTTTATGCTAAAACGGCGCGCGCCGCATATGAAATAGCAAAAATTAATCTTCACAGAACAGTAGTTTATGCTCCCTGCAACGGATACGTGACTAAAAAGAACGTAAACGTAGGAAGTTACGTTATGCCCGGTATTCCTTACCTTAATGTAGTAAATCTTCGTAAAGTTTGGATAGTGGCTAATTTTAAAGAGTCGGACGTAGATAATATAAAAATAGGCGCGCCGGTTATTATAACCGTCGATGCATATCCGGGCGTTACTTTTCACGGAACGGTTTCAAGTTTTCAATCGGGAACGGGTTCGGTTTTCAGTCTTCTTCCGCCGGAAAATGCGACTGGAAACTATATAAAAGTCGTACAGAGGGTTCCGGTGAAAATTAATTTAAATAAGGAGTTTTACTCTAAGACGCCTCTGTATCCGGGTCTATCCGTAGAACCGTTCGTAAAAATAGAAAAATAAAATAAATAATCATGGACTTAAAAAGGAAAAGGCGTCAGATTTTATTTTCCGCATACGAAACAGTCAATTAACATAAATATTAATATCGTTAAATATCATGGACTTAAAAAATAAATGGCTGATAGTTTTAGCCGTTATACCAAGCACTACGCTTTACAGTATGGATATGAGCGTAGTAAACGTCGCGCTGCCTTACATACAGGGCGCGATGGATGCCTCTATAGAGCAGGTTACGTGGGTTGTAACCGGCTATATGCTTTCGGGCGTTATTTTAATGCCTTTGGTAAGTTTTTTCAGTTCTCGTTTCGGCAGAAAAAATTACTATTTATCGTCCGTTTTTTTGTTTACCGTTAGTTCCGCATTGTGCGGACTTTCCTGGAATTTAGACTCCATAATCCTTTTTCGCCTGCTTCAGGGCGTAGGAGGCGGGGCGCTTATACCTCTGTCGCAAACCTATCTTGCCGAAAATTTTGAAAAAAAGGAGCAGGGAAAGGCTATGGCGATATTCAGTCTTGCGATAGTTTTAGGTCCTGCAATCGGTCCTTATATCGGCGGCTGGATAGTAACGAACTATTCTTGGCCGTGGGTATTTTACGTTAATCTTCCTATAGGACTTTTAAACCTTATACTTATTTATTTAATAATAGAAGATCATCCTTTAATGAAGAGGATAAAAGGAAACGTAGATTGGCTCGGCATATTTTTTTTAACCGTAGGACTTGGGGCAATGCAGATTGTTTTAACGGACGGACAGTATAAAAACTGGTTTTCTTCAAGCTATATAGTGAATTTAACTATTATATCCGTAGTTGCTTCTATACTTTTCGTTATAACGGAACTTATAGTGGAAAATCCTGCAGTCAATATTAAAGTTTTAAAAGATATAAATTTGTCTGCAAACTCTTTTCTTTCCATGGTATTCAGCCTCGGGATATTCGGAAGCCTGTTTCTTTTGCCGATGTTTTTACAGAAAATAATGGGTTATTCGGCATACGATGCGGGTATTGCGATAATGTCGAGGGGTCTTGCTATGGTTATAAGCATGCCGCTTACCGGAAGGCTGTTTAATAAAGTAGGTCCGAAAATTTTAGTTTTTATAGGGTTTATTTTATCCATTATATCTTCTGTTCAGATAGGCTCAATGAGTCTTAATATGGGATTTTGGGACGTTTTTTGGCCTCAGTTTACTCAAGGTTTGGGCTTTGGATTGATTATAGTCTCCCTTATGACGTCATCCTTAATTACGCTTGAAAATAAATATAAAATAGACGGCGCCGGTTTGTTTAATTTGATAAGGCAGGTTGCCGGTTCGATAGGCATCGCTATACTTGCTACCATGATAGATAACAATACCCAGATGGCGCATTCCGTTCTTGCTCAAAACGTAAGCGATAATACGCAGACTATGTTATCTTTAAGGAGAGCGGCGCAAATTACTCATTCCACCGCATTTTACCCTCCCGTCAAAAAAGTTCTTGCCTTAATTAACGGTATGGTTACGCAGCAATCAACGATGATCGCGTTTAATTTAGCTTTTATATTTATGGCGGTATGTTTTGCCGTGTCTATACCCGTTATTTTCCTGCTTAAGGGTTCAAAAAGCGCAAAAGAGAAAGACGGTTCCTCCTCTATTACCCTTGAATGATAAAAGCATTTCAAGGAAATTAGTTTCAAACTTTCAAACTTAAAATTAATATTGTATAATATAAAAATGTCCGTAAATTTATTGCGGAATTAAATAAATTTATAAAATATTTTATGAAAACTAAAGACGATAAAAAAACGAAAGAAAGTAATTCCGGCAAACCAAAAACCAAGAAAAAAAAATTAACTAAGATAATTATTTCGGCTATACTGATAATAATTTTTGCTCCGGTAATTACTCTTACCGTGCTATATTTTCTTCTTGCCTCTACGGTGCCCAGTATTACTAATTTAAAAGACTATCATCCGCAGGAAGTCAATTACGTATATTCTTCAAGCGGAAAATTGGTAGGCTATCTTGGTTCCGTCAATAGAGAGGTAGTACCTTTTTCCGAAATTCCTTTGCAGGTAAGGGAGGCTTTTTTAGCGGCGGAAGATAAAAATTTTTATAATCAGGGTCCGCTTGATTATAAAGCAATAGCAAGGGCTTTTTTCGTCAATCTTTTTGAGGGGCATATAGTAGAGGGCGGCTCTACTATAACCCAGCAGGTAGCAAAAACTATTTTGCTGCCTTATCAAAGAACTTATATTTGGAAACTCAGAGAGGCTATTTTAGCATACAGGGTTGCCGATAATTTATCTAAAAATCAAATATTAAATATTTATCTTAATCAAATTTATCTCGGCAATAATGCATATGGAATACAGGCGGCTTCGCTGACATATTTCGGGGTGCCCGTATGGAAACTTACTCTTCCGGAAGCCGCTATGCTCGGCGGATTGCCGCAGGCCCCGTCTTTTTTAGATCCGTATATTCATTATAAAGATGCGAAAAGAAGGCAGAAATATGTTCTGTTTCAGATGGCAAACGACGGATTTATAACGAAAGCTCAGGCTGAAAAGGCATATAAAACAAAGCTTGTTTTTAGGAATTTTTTTAAATATTACGGCGTAGCGCCTTATTATCTTGCCTTTATCAAGCAGCAAGTTATAAGTAAATACGGCAAGGCGGTTTATAAAGAAGGCGGTTTAAAAATATACGCTGCGTTAAGCGCAAGAGCGCAGATGTATGCGGATAAAGCAGTTAAAGCCGGTTTAACTAAGCTTTCCCACGAATACGGTTACACTGGACCTTTGCATAAGTATTCTTACGGCGAAATGCTTAGTAAAATAAAAGACGCAAAAAACAGGATCGATTATTTATATGAAGGCGGTTTATATAAAGGTTTCGTTACTTCAATTTCCAAAAACGGCCAAGCTGCCTATGTAGCGGTAGGAAAATTTAAAGGAATACTTCCCGTTTCCAATATGAGATGGGCTTCTCACTTTCAACGCTATGTATATTTTGCATACAGAACTATTAATAACGTTAATCAGGCTTTAAAACCCGGTTATGAAATACTCGTCAAATTTGACGGCTGGAACAAAAGTCATATACCGGTTTTTTCTTTAGAAGAAAAAGACGTTATAGAGGGAGCTTTAATTTCATTAGATCCTAAAAACGGTTTTGTGCGGGCAATGGTCGGCGGAATAAGCTTTCGTCAGACCCAGTTTAACAGGGCGCTTTACGCCAAAAGGCAGACCGGTTCCGCTTTTAAGCCTATAGTTTATTCCGAAGCCCTTACCGAAGGTTATACCCCTTCATCTATTATCAATAATACGCCTGTAATATATCCTACCGGTGTGCCCGGAAAATATTATAAACCGCACAATTTTTCAAGAAGATTTACAGGTCCGACTACGCTTCTTATAGGGCTTGCCCATTCCATAGACGTGGTGGCGGTCAAACTCCTTAAAAAAGTAGGAATAGACAAGGTTGCGCATCTTGCAAACGAAATGGGCATTCATCACGTAGTTAGAAACTTAACTATGGCTCTCGGCTCTTCAAGCGTCCGCCTGATAGACTTAACGGATGCTTATACGTCGTTCGCAAACGGAGGCAAAGAATGTAAGCCGGTTTTTATAATTAGAATATTGACTCCGGGCGGAAAAGAGCTTTATCGTTACAAACCGAAATGCAAACAAGTTTTGTCTCCCCAGGTAGCCTATGTGCTGACTAATATGTTGGAAAGGGTTATAACTAACGGAACCGGAGTTACCATTTCTAATATCAGAAAAATTACGCCTTACGTAGCAGGCAAGACCGGCTCTTCAAGCCAGTATAGGGACGGCGTATTTATGGGATACACTTCTTCATTAGTTACAGGCGTTTGGACCGGTTTGGACGATTTTCACTCTATGGGCAGGTTTATGGTAGGGGCTATAACCGCAGCGCCGATATGGAATGCTTATATGTCTAAGGCGCTTCTTATTTATCCGCCTCATGCATTTTCTATACCTAAAGGAATAGTTTTTGCGGAAATTAATCCGCATACCGGTTTAATAGCGGATTCAAGCTATAAAGATCCTGTACTGATGCCCTATATTAAAGGCACCGAACCTACTGAAACCGTGAAGAAGAAAAAGATTAAAAACCCGCAGTCGTTTTTTGGCTTATTTTAATTAGTGCGGAAAATTTTATAAAGCATATTAAAGCATATAATGGATAAATTGAATAATTTAGTTGACGGATACGGCAGAAGGTTAACTTATCTCAGAATAAGCGTTACCGACAGGTGTAATTTAAGATGCGTTTACTGCATGCCGGAATCCGGCGTTTCCCTTATGAATCACGAAGATATTATTTCATATGAAGATATCTTAAGGTTAGCGCGCATTCTTTCAAGGCACGGCGTAAACAAAGTCAGGATTACAGGAGGGGAACCTTTGGCAAGAAAAGGCTTAACCGGATTTGTGCAAAAACTTTCGGAAATAAAAGATATAAACGATATTTCTATGACTACTAACGGAATTCTATTAGATAAATATGCCCAAAATCTATTCGATGCAGGATTAAAAAGAATCAACATAAGTTTAGATTCTTTAAATAAAGAAAAATTTAAAAGGATTACAAGAACGGGGAGTCTTGAAACAGTTTTAAAAAACATAGAGCTTGCAAAAAAAATAGGTTATAATCCGGTTAAAATCAATACGGTTTTAATAAGAGGAATCAATGACGGCGAAATTATAGATTTCGTAAATTTTGCACGGAAATTTGAACTTAATTTAAGATTCATAGAATATATGCCGATCGGAGGAAACATAGCGGATGCCTTGTCTTCTAAAGAAATAGAAGAAAAAATAAAATTAGAGTTTTATGATTTTAAGCCTAAACAATCGAAAATAAAATATAATAACGTATCGGACGAAAATGTTTACGAAAAGAAATTAAGCGTTTACGACGGCGTTAGCAGAATGTTCGGTTTCGACGATAATGATGCGGCTATAGGTTTTATAAGCCCTATGTCGGAGCATTTTTGCGGCGACTGCAACAGGCTAAGGCTGACGGCCTCCGGAAATCTCAGGCTATGTCTTTTTTACGACAATGAGTACAATATTAAAGATATTTTAAAGGAAAGCGAAGACGAGATTGTTTTCGAAAAAATTTCTAATATTGTTAAATTAAAACATTTTAAGCATAACTTTAACGAAAAAGCTGAAAAAAAAGAAGATATGTCCTTGGCAAACGATTTTATGAATGCAATCGGAGGATAATTAATCGGCAATTTTGCTTATTCAATTTGTGACGGGGACAGAATTGAATTCTGTCCTTTCCGAGTTGTGACGGGGGACAGAATTGAATTCTGTCCCCCGTATTTAAAATAAAAAATACAAAGGAGAAAAATTTTGGAGCAGACAAGCATTATCAACATTAACATTGAAGACGAGATGAGGCAGTCCTACTTAGACTACGCGATGAGCGTTATTATAGGCAGGGCGCTTCCCGAAGTAAAAGACGGATTAAAGCCTGTTCACAGAAGAATTCTTTTTGCTATGAACGAAATTGGCAACGATTTTAACAAGCCGTATAAAAAATCCGCAAGAATCGTCGGAGACGTTATAGGTAAATATCATCCTCACGGCGATTCGGCGGTTTATGATGCTGCCGTCAGGATGGCGCAGGATTTTTCTTTAAGATATCCTTTAGTCGACGGACAGGGAAACTTCGGCTCTATAGACGGCGACCCGCCTGCGGCTATGAGATATACCGAAATTAGGATGACTAAACTTTCGTCTTTTCTGTTAGACGATATAGATTTTGAAACCGTAGATTTTACTCCTAACTATGACGGTTCTTTGCAGGAACCGGCGGTTTTACCGGCTAAATTCCCTAATCTTTTAGTTAACGGTTCGTCGGGCATAGCTGTCGGCATGTCTTCAAATATACCTCCGCATAATCTTACGGAAGCCGTGGATGCCGTTCTTTATTATATAGATAATCCGGAATGCGCTATAGACGAAATTATGCAGATAATTAAAGGGCCGGATTTTCCTACCGGAGGCATTATTTACGGTTACTCCGGAATAAATAATTATTTTAACACCGGAAGAGGACTCGTTAAAGTAAGGGCAAAACATCATTTCGAAAAAGCAAAAATAATTATTACCGAGATACCTTATCAGGTTAACAAGTCTAAAATACTTGAGCGCATAGCGGAACTCGTAAAGGAAAAAAAGATAGAAGGAATATCCGACCTACGAGACGAATCGGACAGGGAAGGCATGAGGGTAGTTATAGAGCTGAAACGAGATGCAAACGAAACCGTCGTTATGAATAATCTGTTTAAACACACTCAGCTTGAAGAGACTTTCGGAGTAATTTTCCTTGCGATAGTAAATAACCAGCCTAAAATTTTAAACATAAAGGACATGCTGGCTCTTTTCGTAGATTTCAGAAAAGAAGTCGTAACTAAAAGAACGATATTTGAACTAAAAAAAGCAGAAGCACGTCTTCATATTTTAGAGGCCTTTAAAATAGTAGCGCAAAACATAGATGAAGTTATTGAACTCATTAAAACTTCGGAGTCTCCTTCCGCCGCCAAAGAACGCCTTATGCAGAAATACAGCTTTTCAGAAATTCAGGCCAAAGCGGTACTTGACTTAAAATTGGAGAAAATCACCAACCTTGAACGCGAACATATAATTAAAGAATATGAAGAAATATTGGATAAAGTAAAAAAATTAAGGGAACTGCTTGCCAGCGAAAAACTTATAAAAGACGTCATAAAAGAAGAGCTAAAGATTATAAGGGAAAAGTTCGGCGATGCAAGAAAGACGGAGATTGTGCCTGAAGAAAATGAAACCGAACTTATAGACCTAATTCCAAATGAAGCAATGATAGTTATGATGACCGAAAACGGCTACATTAAAAGAACCAAGCTTTCGACGTTTAAAGCGCAAAACAGGGGAGGCAAAGGACAAACCGGCATAAAATCGAAAGAGGAAGATTTCGTGGCAAGCTCTTTTTGCGCAAATACGCATGATAATATTCTTTTTATTTCCAACTTTGGGAACGCTTATAAATTAAACGTTTACTCTATACCGGAAACTCTTAAGACTTCAAAAGGCAAACCGATAGTAAATCTTTTAAACTTAAAAGAAAAAGAAACTGTTTCGTCCGTGCTTCCGATTAAAAGTTTCGACGTTAATTATTCTATCTTTATTGCTACTAAAAAAGGGCAGATAATAAAAACGTCTTTGGATAAATTTTCAAATATAAGAAAAAACGGTTTAATTGCTATAAAACTTAAAGAAGGCGACGAAGTTATAAGCACGCGGATAGTGGACAATGCTTTAAAAAACCAGCTTGTCGTAATCGCCACGAAAAACGGAAAATCCCTTTGCGCAGATGTGGATAATTTTAGAACGCTTGGGAGAGGAGCTATGGGAGTAAGAGGCATAGCGCTTTCAAAAAACGACGAGGTAGTGTCTATGGACGTGCTTTCTTCGGAAAACGATTATCTTGTCTCTATTACCGAAAAAGGTTACGGTAAAAAAACTATCATGACCGAATTCAGGAAACAGAGCAGGGGCGGCAAAGGAATAATAGCCGTTAAAACCGGAGCAAGAAACGGATTCGTGGTATCCGTCCTTAAAGCTTCAGGAGACAACGATATAATATTGATAACCTCCAACGGTAAAATTATAAGGATTAACGAGTCCAATTTAAGAAGTATAGGAAGAAATACTATGGGCGTTAAATTGGTAAATTTAGACGAAACCGAAAGAGTCGTCAGCGCTGTAATATCGTCAAACGATATGACGGAAGATTATGAATAAAACCGTAGGCATTATCGGTTCCGGAAGTTTTGGAACGGCTTTAGCCGTTAATTTTTCAAAATTTGCGGACGAAATTTATTTAAAATGCAGGAGTAAAGAATTTGCCGAAGAACTAAAAATAAAAAGATATAACGAGTATTATCTTAAGGATGTCAGGCTGGGCGAAAATATAACAGTGACCGGCGATTACGAAACGGTCTTTAAAAATTGTAAAATTATATTTTTAACCGTTCCGTCCAAAGCGCTGAAGAATACCCTTTTAGATATAAAAAAAAACGAAGATAGATTCGATTTCGGTTCCTATATATTTTTAAATACGGCTAAAGGGCTTGGAGACGAGTCTATGAATTTGCCGAGTGAAGTTTTTAAAAGCGTGTTCGGCGAAAAAATGTTTGCAAGATACGCCGTATTAAGCGGTCCGAGTTTTGCGGCGGAAGTCTCAAGATATCTGCCTACTGCAGTATGTATCGCATCGCAAAATGATGAAATTTTAAACGAAATAAAAATTTTTTTTAAAAATGCGGTAAACTTTAGAGTATATACTTTAAACGACGTTAAAGGGGTAGAACTCGGCGGATCGCTTAAAAACGTAATAGCTATTGCCGCCGGAGTTTCCGATGGGCTTGGACTGGGCAATAATGCAAGGGCGGCTCTTCTTACCAGAGGCATCGTCGAAATGACGAGATTCGGCGAGGCTATGGGGGCGGATAGTCAAACTTTTACGGGACTTTCCGGTATAGGCGATTTAATGCTTACCGCCGCTTCCGACTTAAGCAGAAACAGAACGGTAGGCTTAAGGATAGGCGGAGGGGAAAATATAAATTCAATTTTAAACGGAATGAAGATGGTTGCGGAAGGAGTAGCAACTACAAAATCGGTGCATAATATAGCTAAAGAAAAAAATATTTATATGCCCATTACCGAAGTGGTTTACTCCATTCTTTACGAAGGGTTGAAGCCTTCCGACGCCATAATCAAGCTTTTGGAAAGAGATATAAAGGATGAATTTATATAGATGCGGTGCCAGAATTTAATTCTGGTACCGCCACAAAATTGAATCAGGTGGCGGAATTTAATGGAAAAGGTGTCAGATTTTATTTTCCGCATACGTAATATAGTCTATTAACAGTAATGTATTTGCGGAAAATTAATCTGACGCCTTTTCCGAAAGTAATAAGGAGGTTGAGGCATTATGGGAATAAAATTAGAATATCTGAAAAATTTGCAGTTTAAAGCAGTTTCCGAACATAACGAAAATTATTCTATACTATTGGATACGTCTAAGGACACCGGAGGCGACGATGCCGGAATGAGGCCGACCGATTTGATTATGGTGAGTCTTGCCGGATGCAGTTCTATGGATATAATATCTATTCTAAAGAAAAAAAAGCAGATTATAACCGATTTCAAGGTCAACGTGACAGGCGAAAGAGCGGATACTCATCCGAGAGTTTTTACCAAAATATCTATAGTTTATGAATTTACCGGCGAAAATATCGACGAACAGGCGGTTCAAAGGTCTATTGAACTTTCGAAAGATAAATACTGCAGTGTCTGGGCTATGTTGAAACAGTGCGTAGATATAGAATGGTCTTATAAAATTAAAAATTGTTAAATTAGGAAAAGGTGTCAGATTTTATTTTCCGCTTTAGCTCCCCTCCTTAAAAGGAGGGGGGGGGTCGGCCTAAGGCCGACGGGGTGGTTCAGGGGAAATAAAATCTGACACCTTTTCCAATAAGCCAATAGAGGCGATAAATATGAAAAATTATGATTTAACGGAAAACGAGAAAGCCGTTTTGTTGAAAATAGCCAGAAAATCGATAGAGGACAGTTTTAACCGCAGCAGAGATTTATATATTAACTCGAAAGATTTGATTTCTTTGCTGACGGATAATCTTAAGGCGGATGCCGGCGTATTTGTTACACTTAAAACAAAAGAAGAGCAGTTAAGGGGTTGCATAGGCAATTTTAACTTTAATATTCCGGTTTATCAAAACGTTTATAACATGGCAAAAGAAGCGGCTTTCAGCGATCCCAGATTTATGCCGCTCAGCGATGCCGAACTTAAAGACGTTAAAATAGAAATATCGGTTTTGACGCCGCTGCAAAAAATAGGCGACATTGAAAAAATAGAAATAGGGAAACACGGGCTATATATTATAAAAAACGGCCGTCATGGGGTTTTGCTTCCGCAAGTCGCTACTGAAAACGGTATGGACAGGCGGCAGTTTCTGGAGGCGGTTTCGATGAAAGCGGGCCTTCCTCCCGACGCATATAAGCAAGGCGCCGAAATTCTTATTTTTTCGGCTATAGTTTTCGGTGAAAATTAATGAAATATTATCCGGTCAACCTTAATATTGCAGGTAAAAAAGTTTTAGTGGTAGGCGGCGGTTCTGTCGCTTCCAGAAAGGTCGAAAGGCTTCATGAGAGGGAAGCGGATATAACGGTTATAGCACCTGAAATATCGGAAGAAATTAAAAAATTGGCGGACAAAAAAGCTTTAAAAATTGTCGAAAGAGAATATAAAACCGGAGATGAGAAAGGTTCGTTTGCCGTATTTTGCGCAGTATCGGCAGAAGAAGAAAATTCCAGAATGGAAAAAAAACTTTACGAAAGATGCGTTAAAAAAAATATTTTAATAAATATCGCCGATAAACCGGATTTTTGTACTTTTACGCTTCCGGCGCTTGTTTCGAGGGGCGAATTCGATATAGCGATTTTTACCAGCGGGCACAGTCCGAGGCTTGCCAGGAAAATCAGGGAAGATTTAGAAAAAGTTTACGGGGAAGAATACGATACATACGTTAAGATATTAGGTTTTATAAGAAAAGAGATTAAATTAAAAAAATATCCTCAGAGCAAAAATCAGGAACTTTTCGAAGAATTAATCAATTCGGATCTTTTCGAGCTTATAAAGGATAAGCGATTTTCGGAGGTGAGCCTTTTTATAAGCAATTTTATTAAGAGGGCATAAATATAATGCTTAAAGAACTTTATTTAATTCCTTTAATTCTATATATCTTTTCATATTTAGTTTTTGCGTTAAAAGACAAAAAATATTATAAATTTTTTATATATTTGATTTATGCCGGTTTTATATGTCAGACGATAATTTTTTTTACATTTTTGGGCATTAGAGGATTTGCACCGCCCGTCCATATAGACAGATTTGTTTTTTTTAATGCATGGATTTTGATGTTGATAGTGGTAATATTCAGCTTTTTTTATAAAGTCGAATATATTCCGCTTTATATTACCCCTTTGGTTGTTCTTAATTTGATAATAGCTTTTTTCGTTCCGCATGTACATATAAAACCGGTTATGCCAAATACCGATAAAATTATTCTATTTACCCATATCTTGCTTATATTAATAGGCGATTCCCTTTTTGCCCTTGCTTTTATAGTTTCTTTAATATATATTTTTCAGGAAAGAAAAATAAAGAGCAAAAAGAATTTGAAAATCTTAGTTATGCCTTCAAGAAGCGGCTACAATTTAGAACTGCTGGATAATATAAACTATATATGCTTAAAGGTAGGTTTCCCTTTTATAACTATCGGAATAGTTATGGGAATTTATCTGTCAAGCTCGTTGTTTAATACATTTTTAATAGTTAAGCCTATAGAAATTATGTCTTTAATAACATGGCTTATTTACGCAATATTACTGCACGAAAGAATGGCAAAAGGCTTAAGAGGGAAAAGAGCCGCAGTATTCGGCATTATAGGTTTTATGTTGATATTGGCAAGTTTAGGTTTATCTTTTTATTTTTTTCCGGCTTTTCACGGATTTGAATGATTAATTTGTGACATAATTGAAAAAGGAAAAGGTGTCAGATTTTATTTTCCGCATACATAACGGTCAATTAATATAGAATTTATTTGCGGAAAATTAATCTGACACCTTTTCTGAATGGTGTGACGGGGGCAGAATTAAATTCTATCCCCGTATTTATAATATTATAGTATAATAAATTTTATGGATATTTTAATTATCGGGCTAAATCATAAGACTTCAAATATAAACGAAAGAGAAACGGTTTCAAAAAAACTTCTCACGCCGGAATTAAGGCGGGAGTTTATCGAAAAACTGCTTGAACTTAAAGATGAAGCCGGCAGACAGCTTATAAAAGAAATAGCCGTTCTTACGACATGCAACAGATCCGAATTTATAATGAATCTTTCTTACTGGACTCAGGGAAAAGGCGGACATGCGATTAAAAATTACATCGCAAAATATTTTTTTGACGATTTGGAAAAGGAAAAAATTTTATATATGTATCTTAACGAAGATGCCGTGAGACATCTTTTTACGGTAGCGTCGAGTTTAGACTCCATGATAATAGGCGAACCGCAGATACTGGGGCAGTTAAAAGGAGCTTATAATGAGGCTTGCAAGTTTAATACCAGCGGACAGTTTTTAAATAAACTGTTTCATAAAGCTTTTAACTGCGCAAAAACGGTCAGAACCGAAACTAAGATAGCGTCTTCTGCCGTGTCGGTCAGTTATGCCGCCGTGGAACTGTCCCGCAAAATTTTTAACGGTTTGGAAGATAAAAAAGTGCTTCTTCTCGGTGCCGGCGAAATGGGCAAGCTCACCGTAAAACATTTTATAAAATACGGCGTAAAAAACATCAATATAGCAAACAGAACCGCCGAGAAAGCGCGCAGGTTCGTCGAAGAATCTTTTGAAGATAAGGAAAAAACATATTTAAACGTTATAGATTTTTCGGAATATTATAAAAACTTGCCGAATTCCGATATCGTTTTATGTTCGACAGGTTCGGAAGATTACATATTAAAGTATGACGACATATTGCCCGTTATAAAAATGCGCAAACAGAAACCTTTATTTTTAATTGATATTTCTATGCCGAGAAACATAGACCCTGAAATAAATAAAATACCCAACGTTTATTTATTCGACATCGACGACATCGGAAAAATGATCGAAAACAATATCGAAATTAGAAAGCGTGAAGCCGATGCGGCTATAGATTTGATAAATGCCTCGGTAGCTGAGTTTATGAACTGGAAAGAGTCTTTGAATACCGTTCCGGTTATAATATCTTTAAGAAATAAAATTAAAAATCTGCTTGAATCCGAACTGTCGAGATATATAACGGACGAAAAAGAAAAAGATATAGTAGTCAATTCTTTAACAAACAAACTGCTTCATGAACCGACCATGCTGATTAAAAAGTCGTCTTTAAATCCCGACGGTATAAATTCTATTAAAACCGTTAAAGCCCTTTTTAACTTAGATGCTGAAGATTATTCCGAAGTTTCTAAAAAGCATATTTCGGAAACGGTATCGGAATTGGCGGCGGACTCGGAATATAACGATACTAAAATAAAACTTGTAAAATAAAAAGGCGAATTTTGAAAATTAAATTAGGAACAAGAGGAAGCAAGCTGGCTTTATATCAGGCAAATCTCGTTAAAAGCAAGCTGGAAGCGTATTACAAAAGTTTAAACGAGAGTAAGAGTATAAGTATAGAAATCATAACGGTAAAAACGACGGGAGATAAAATTTTAAATGCATCGCTTAGCAGTTTCGGCGGAAAAGGGCTGTTCGTTAAAGAAATAGAAGAAGCTCTTTTCGGCGGTGATATAGATATTGCCGTTCATAGTTTAAAAGACGTGCCGCAAGTAATTCCAGAAGGCTTGGAAATAGGCGTAACCCTTAAAAGAGACGATCCAAGCGACTGCATAATCCTTAAGGAAAAACCGAAATCGTCTTTTACCGGCTATATCCAAGATTTAACCGCACTTTTAAAAAAAGACGCAATCGTAGGCACTTCAAGTTTAAGAAGGCGGTCTCTTTTGGACAGATATTCCGAAGGGCTTATATTTGAACCCTTAAGAGGCAATATAGATACGAGACTCGAAAAAGTTAAAAAAGGTTTTTTCGATGCTATAGTTTTGTCATCTTCAGGATTAGTCAGGCTTAATCTTCAGTCTTACATAGACGCGTTTTTAGATCCTTCGGTATATATACCTCAGTGCGGACAGGGGGTAATTGCAATCGAATACAGGACGGACAGGGATGATATTAAAGAAATTATGAAACCCTTAAACGACGAAGATACATTTAAGGCGGTTTTTGCGGAAAGAGCGTGCATAAGGGCTTTGGACTGCGGGTGCGCTTCGCCGGTAGGCGCATATGCTTACGTTAAAGACGGAGAAATTTACATAAAGGGTTTTGTTTCAAATACTTTAGGAGAATATTTAGAAGACGAATTTAAAGGCGGAAAAGAAGATTATGAAAATATCGGGAACGGCTTGGCTTTAAGGCTCATCGAGAAAGGCGCTATAGGAATACTTGGAAAAAATAATTTATAAAATAATTTAAATAAATTTCTTAAAAGGAACTTAAAATTCAATGAAAACAAAAGAGGCTAAAAAAGATATTAAAATAGGCAATAGGAAGAAAACAGGCAAAGTATATCTTGCCGGCGCAGGACCCGGAGATCCGGAACTGCTAACGCTAAAAACCAAAAGAATTCTCGGAGAAGCCGACGTAATAGTATATGACAGCCTTATTTCCGAGGAAATTTTATCTTATGCAAAAGAAGGATGCGAAATAATTTATGCAGGAAAAAGATCTTCGAACCATACCCTTCCTCAATATTCCATCAACGAACTTCTTGCGGAAAAAGCTAAAAACAATAGCGTCGTTTTAAGGCTTAAAGGCGGCGACCCTTATCTTTTTGGAAGAGGCGGCGAAGAAGCCGAAAGGCTGTTTAAGGACAATATCGAGTTTGAGGTAATACCCGGTATTTCTTCTTCTTTTGCCGTTCCGGCTTATGCCGGAATACCGCTGACCCACAGGGATTATGCTTCTACGGTAGCCATCGTTACGGGACATGAAGGGGAGCATAAAGAAAAAAGCACGATAAACTGGAAAGGATTGGCCGGAGCGGATACTATCGTCATATTAATGGGTTATAAAAATTTAGATTCCAATACTAAAAATTTAATAGAAGCAGGTAAAGATAAAGATACTCCGTGCGCAGTTATCCAGGAAGGAACTACTTTAAACCAGAAAGCCGCGGTAGGCACTTTAAGCACCATAGCCGAAGAAGTAGAAAAAAAGGGATTGAAAAGCCCTATGATATTAATAGTGGGCAACGTGGTAAAATTAAGAAATACGCTTAACTGGTTCGAAACGAGGCAGTTAAGCGGTTTAAGCGTTATCGTTACCAGAGGAGAGGGGCAGTCGGGAACCCTGTCGGGGAAACTTAAAAAACTCGGCGCATTCGTTATAAATCTTCCTCTTATAAAAATAATAAAAGAAGGCAAAAATATAGACGAAGCAAAAATCGGCAAAGCCGTAAGCAATATTAAAAGCTATGATTATCTGATTTTTACCAGCGCAAACGCCGTTTCAGGATTCTTCGGCCGTTTTTTTTCAAAAGGAATGGACGTGAGAGCGTTATCAGGTATAAAAATTATTTCCGTAGGCAAAGTTTCCTCCGCGGAGCTTTTAAAATACGGCATAATTGCGGATATCGTTCCGTCGGAGCCTTCCCAGACAGGAATAATAGAAACTTTAAAAGACGCAGATATTAAAGGCAAAAAGATTCTTTTCCCGCAGGCTTTGAAAATCAATCGAGAACTTCCTGAATTTCTTGCTTCTAAAGGAGCCGCAGTCGAAAATCTGCAGGTTTACGAAACCGTAGTGCCGGAAGAGTCTAAGGAAGCTATAAAAGAAGTTTTCGTTTCACTAAAAAAAACCGGCAAAAATATAGGACTGCCGGAAAATTTAGATTTTAAAAATATACTGGTTACTTTTACAAGCTATTCCACCGTAGAAAATTTTGCAAACGCTTTAAAAGATACCGACAAAGACCTTTTAAAGAAAGTAGTTTCTTCCGGCGTTAAGTTTGCAAGCATAGGAAACAAAACTGCCGAATATGCGTTGGGATTTGGCATAAAATCTGATATAATATCTAAAGACGTTAATATAGATTCGCTTGTAGACGGAATTGTCGATTATTATAAAAAAGATAATAAAAACTAAAGGAGAGATATAAATGATAGGAATTTCAAAACTTTATTGCGGCGGGGTGCATGCTTCGGATGCACTCAGATACGGGCGCATGTCGAGCAAACTTCCATCGCACCTTTTGCAGTTTTCGGAAGATAAAAAACCCGTTATAGTATGGAACATGACCAGGACTTGCAATTTAAACTGCGTACACTGCTATTCGCAGTCTAAAAATATGCAATATAACAACGAACTTACGCTTGAACAGGGTAAAGCTTTTATAGACGATATATCCGCTTTCGGTTCTCCGGTTATGCTTTTTTCAGGCGGAGAGCCTTTAATGCACCCTAATTTTTTAGACTTGTGTTTTTATGCAAAGTCGAAAGGAATGAGAGCCGTTATTTCAACCAACGGAACGCTTATTACGAGAGAGCTTGCTAAAGAATTAAAAAAAGTAGGATTATCATATGTAGGCGTAAGTCTTGACGGATTAGAGCCGGTTCACGATAAATTTAGGGGCAAAAAGGGCGCTTTCAGGGAAGCGATAGAAGGTATAAATTATGCTAAAGAAGCCGGAATTAAGGTAGGACTGAGATTTACCATAAACAAAAGAAACGCAGAGGAAATACCAGGAATTTTTAAACTTATGGAAGAAGAAAATATTCCAAGAATATGTTTTTATCATCTTGTTTATGCAGGAAGAGGAACAAAGCTGATGGAAGAAGACTTAAGCCATGAAGAGACGAGGCAGACGGTTGATACTATTCTTGAGCTGACTAAAGAGGTTTATGCAAGAGACAATCAGAAAGAAGTTCTTACGGTTGACAACCATGCCGACGGCCCTTATATTTATTTAAAACTTTTAAAAGAAGGCAAAACCGAAGAAGCGGCAAACGTTATGAGCCTGCTAAAAATGAACGGCGGGAACAGTTCCGGAGTCGGCATAGGATGCGTCAGCTGGGACGGCGAAGTTTATGCAGACCAGTTCTGGAGGCACTATTCTTTCGGAAACGTTAAAGAAAGAAAATTCAGCGAAATATGGACGGACACATCTAACCCTTTAATGAAACAGCTTAAGAACAAAAAAGAATACGTTCAGGGAAAATGTAAAACCTGTAAATGGCTCGATATCTGCAACGGAAATTTCAGGGTAAGGTCCGAGGCGAAAGAAGACGATTTATGGTCGCCGGATCCGGCCTGCTATTTGACCGAAGAGGAGATAAGCGATGCAAAATAACCATATGTCTCATCCTCACGGGCATCCGGCGGGCATGATGCACGGCGGAGCAATGCCCAAAAAAAACGAACTAAGATTGGTTTTCTGGGAGCTTACGGCAAGATGTAACTTAAAATGCGTTCACTGCAGAGCTGAAGCGCAGATGGAAAGACAGGAAGATGAACTTTCTACCGAAAAGTGTTTCAGCGTAATAGACGATTTGTGCAAATTCAGCAGCCCGATACTCATTTTAACGGGAGGCGAGCCTCTTTACAGGGAGGATATTTTCGATATAGCCGGATATGCGGTAAAAAAAGGCTTAAGGGTGGCACTTGCAACGAACGGGACTTTAGTTGACGAAAAAATTGCAAAACGTATTAAAGAAAGCGGCGTAAAAAGAGTTTCTATAAGTCTTGACGGTTCAAACGCCAAAACTCACGATTCTTTCAGGATGATACAGGGTTCTTTCGACAGCGCTTTTAACGGAATTAAAAATCTGCAGAAAGAAGGCATAGAGGTTCAGGTAAATACGACTATAGCAAGGCATAATGAAGACGAAGTGCCGGATATACTTGAATTAGCCATTAAAAACAATTTAAAAGCCCTCCATATATTTATGCTGGTGCCGGTCGGATGCGGAGTTCAAATCGCCGATTCCCAGATGCTAGATAAACAGAAATACGAAGATATACTTTCATGGTTTTACGACAAGACTATGGAGCTGAGAGGTAAAATCGAATTAAAAGCGACATGCGCGCCTCATTTTTTCAGGATTATGCATAAAAAGGCAAAGGACGCGGGCATAACTATAACTCCGGAAACTCACGGAATGAATGCAGTTACCAAAGGATGCCTTGCGGGAAGCGGAGTTATGTTTATATCGAGAAAAGGAATCGTCCAGCCCTGCGGATATTTGCCGGTTCAGGCGGGTGATGTCACTAAACAGTCTGCCGAAGAAATATGGAGCGGGTCCGAGGTGTTCCTTAACTTAAGGGATACCGGACTTTTAAAAGGAAAATGCGGCATATGCGAATATAAAAAAGTCTGCGAAGGCTGCAGGGCAAGAGCATATTACGAAAAAGGCGATTATATGGAAGAAGAACCTTACTGTATTTACGAGCCGATAAGAGGAAGGCAGGTTTAACTAAAAATTTACAATATAATATTAAATTCTGATGGAAAAGGAAAAGAGGAAAAGGTGTCAGATTTTATTTTTCGCATATATTAAAATCAATTAAGCGCATTAAGTTTATCGCGAAAAATTAATCTGACACCTTTTCCTGACAATAAATTGATTTATGAATAAAAAAGCAAACGTCCTTCACAGATTTATCGCAAAGACAATAGATTTGCTGATATTCGGCTTTTTAAGCGAGATGTTTTACCCTTACGGTTATCTCGCGGGAGTTCTTTATCTGCTGATTGCCGACGGTTTTTTCGACGGGGCGAGCTTAGGCAAAAGGCTGATAGGATTAAAAGTTACGACCGGTATAGATAATAAACAGCCTGAGTTTAAAGAATCCATTATACGAAATTCTTTTATAGCGGTTCCCCTGCTTTTTTCTTTCATTCCTTTATTGGGCTATTTTCTCTTAGTCGTAATAGGCGCTATTATATACGCGGCGGAAATCTATTTTATTATAAAAAGTCCCGAAGGCGACAGGCTCGGCGACAGATTTGCCTTTACCCACGTAATAGACGTTCCAAGAAATAAATAAAAAAATGGAAAAAGACAGCATTAAAGCCGATCTTTTTTTGATAGATTCCAGTTCTTATTTTTACAGGGCGTTTTATGCCCTTCCCCCGCTTACAAATTCAAAAGGAAAACCTACCGGCGCAGCTTTGGGATATACCAGAATGCTTATGAAACTAATCAAGGAAGCGGACATAAAATACGGCGCATGCCTTTTCGATTCCAAAGAAAGTTTTAGGAAGCAGTCTTACGAGGAATATAAGGCTAACAGAAAAGGAATGCCCGACGATTTAGTCTTACAGGTCGATTACTTAACCGATATTTCTTACCTTCTTGGGTTTGAAACTTTTAAGCTTAACGGTTACGAGGCGGACGATTTAATAGCCCGAACGGTAAAAAACTTTGAAGGCGAAGGTGCCTCTATCTGCATAGTGAGCAGCGATAAAGACCTTAAACAGCTTCTCTCCGACAAAGTTTTTATGTACGATGCCCTTAAAAATAAAATTATAACAAAAAATATTTTTGAAGAAGAAAACGGAATAAAGCCGGAAGAATACAGATACGTTTTGGCGCTTATGGGCGACGCGTCGGACAATATACCCGGAATTAAAGGAATAGGCGAAAAAACCGCGTTTGCGCTTATTAAAGAATATAGAAATTTAGACGGCATTTATAAAAATATAGATAATATTAACAAGCCTAAACTTAAAGAACTTTTGGTAACATACAAGGAAGACGCTTATAAAAGCTTAAAGCTTGCATCTTTTTACGAAGATATAAGCTTAAATGAAGCGTATTTTATTCCGGGTTCCGAAAAGTCGGCAGAAAATAATAAAGCATTTAATACTCTTGAAGATTTTGCCTTAAAAGAAAAAAACAGAGAAGGCCTTTATAAAGTTTTTAAAGAGCTTGAATTTAATTCCCTGATAAAAGATTTAGGAGTCGAAGATAATAAATCGGAAGATGCGCGTAATGATGTCGAAAATAATAAACATAATAAAGATATTATTAAAATAAAAGACGCCGAAACCGATTCCTACGTTTCCCAAAATTTATCAGAAAGCGGCGAATTTCTTTCCATTTACGTCGATTTTACCGAGAAAAAGAAAGAATTATTTGACGACGAATCAAACCCTATATATATTTATTCTAAGGAAATCGGTCAAGCGTCATACGGACTTCAAGATATTTTAGACAGTAAACGTTTAACCGATTTATTTAAAGACGGTTCGGTTTTAAAAATAGGGTGCGGGCTTAACGCAGCAAAACTTTTTTTAGAAAATAACGGGATAGAATTTAACGGACTTTATTTCGATATAAAAATCGCCTCTTATCTTTTGAATCCTATAAAACATAAGCATACTTTCGAAGATATCGAAGCTGAATTTCAAGAAGGGCTTAAACTAGTGCAATCCGGCGGTTCAAGCAATTATGCCTTTAAGGTCTATTACTTATATAAAATATTAAAAACCGAAATAGAAACGGACGTCGCTTTAAAACGCCTGTTCTATGAGGTCGATATGCCTCTTTCGGCGGTCCTTTTCGAAATGGAAAAAGCGGGATTTAAAGTGGATAAAGATATGCTTATGTCTTTATCGGCATCATTGGATTCGGATTCAAAAAAACTTACGGGTATAATACATAAAATCGCCGGCAGGGAATTTAATATTAATTCTCCTAAGCAGTTAAGCGAAGTTATGTTTGACGAAATGAAATTTAAGCGCGTTAAAAAAAACAGCACGGATATAGAAGTTCTTCAGACGTTAAAAGCGGAATTCGAGATACTTCTCGGAAACGGCAGCGAAGATAAGACATTAAGAGATTATCTTTTATTTTTAGACAGTTTGATATCTTACAGAAATAAGGTTAAGCTAAAGACTTCATTTGTCGACATTCTTTTAAGGGAAACCGACAAGGACGGCAGGGTGCATACGTCTTTGTCTCAAATAACGACTTCTACGGGAAGGCTTGCGAGCCAGAGCCCCAACCTCCAAAATATTCCCGTTTCCGGAGAAGAAGGGCTTAAAATAAGACGCTCTTTTATAGCAAAAGACGGCTTTACGCTTCTTTCGGCTGACTATTCCCAGATAGATTTAAGAGTAATGGCTTCAATTTCCGGAGACATGCCGTTAATTGAAAGTTTTAAAAATAACGAAGATATTCACGCAAAAACCGCTGGAGAAATTTTCGGAGTTGCCGCGGAAGCGATCGATAAAGATATGAGAAGAAAAGCGAAAGTAATTAATTTCGGAATAATTTACGGCATGAGCCCTTTCGGTTTATCCAAAGAACTCGGTATTTCATCGGAAGAAGCAAGGCGTTATATAGATTTATATTTTAAAAACCATCCCGCAATTAAAGAATATATGGAAAAAACGGTCAAAGAGGCAAGGTCTAACGGATTCGTCAGAACGGCTTTCGGAAGAAAATGCTATATAGAAAACATAAATTCCGGAATAAGAAATTTGTCGTCGTTTTCGGAAAGGGCGGCGATAAACGCTCCTATTCAGGGAACCGCCGCAGATATAATTAAAATTGCCATGGTAAATATTTATAAATACGTACAAAAAGACGAAATTCTAAAAAACTTAGCAAAAATGCTCCTTCAGGTTCACGACGAACTGATATTCGAAGTAGAAGAATCTATAGCAAAAGACTTAGCGGAAGTTATCACCCCTCTAATGACCGACCAAAATCTTCTGTCCGGCGTTCCGCTGTCCGTAAATATCGGAATTGCAAAAAACTGGGCGGAAGCACATTAAAAACCTTAATCCTGCAATAGAAAATATTTATCCATTTCTCAGTAAATTTGCACATCTTGCATTTTTTTCTTGACAAAATTTTCACAAGTGGTATAAATATGATAAATAAGATTAAATTTATCTTAATTATTTTTTTGACAATTTTCAATTATGAGATAAAATTTAATTAAATAATATTAAATTTTTATCTATTTATAAAATATATAATTTTTTAATAGCTTTAGATATTGTCATTTTGTTTTGCATTTGGTGTTATTTTTTTATTTTAATTTAATTTTTTTCTAACTTTAAGGGGTGCTTTATGGATAGTACAGCTTTATTACTGGCGCGTATCCAGTTTGGGATGACGGCCTTTTTCCACTTTCTTTACCCGCCTTTGACCATCGGTTTGGGACTGCTTTTAGTAATAACCGAAGGAACTTATGTATTTACGAACAATCAGGAGTATTTAAGGATTACCCGTTTTTTTGCAAAATTATTCGCTATTAACTTTGTCGTAGGCGTTGCAACCGGAATAGTTATGGAGTTTCAGTTCGGAACGAACTGGGCGCAGTATTCTTCGTTCGTAGGGGCTATATTCGGTTCGCCTCTTGCAATCGAAGGATTGTTTGCATTTTTTATGGAATCGATTTTTGTAGGCGTTATGCTCCTCGGCTGGAATAGGCTTTCAGCTAAAGCGCACTGGATATCGACGATACTTGTCGCATTCGGTTCTACTTTGTCGGGCGTATGGATTTTAGTGGCAAATTCCTGGATGCAGACGCCTGCCGGTTACAAAATAGGTTCTAACGGAATACCTAAAATGACTAATTTCTGGCATATGGTATTTAATCCTTACTTCCCGTCGGAATTTATTCATACTATAATGGGCGCATGGGAATATTCTGCTTTTTTTATGGCGGGCGTTGCCGCATGGTTTCTAATTAAAAATAATAAAGATATGGTAATGAGAAAGGCTTTAAAAGTGGCCGTTATAGTAGGCGTAATCGTTGCCTGCGGACAGATTTTAGTAGGCGATATCGGGGCAAGAGAAGTCGTAAAATATCAGCCGACCAAGCTGGCAATGATGGAAGCTCTCTGGCATTCCCAGAAATATGCGCCGGAAACGCTTTTTGCGCTGCCTAACAACGCCACTGAATCTAACGGTCCGCAAATAGGAATACCCGACATGCTAAGTATCTTGTCATATTTAAATCCGGCAGCAAAAGTTATGGGTTTGAATGCGGCTATAAAATATATTAATAAAAAAGATTCAAAATTAGATCATACCAAACTAACTCTTGCAATGTTTCCGCCTGTATGGATAGTGTTTTGGTCATTTCATATAATGATGTATTTCGGATTCTATTTTGCGTTAGTTATGCTTATAGCTCTATATCTTCTGATTAAAGACAAGCTGTTCGACAGTCCGAAGATGTTAAAATTATTGTGGTTTTCTACATTTTTGCCGTTAATTGCCATCGAATTAGGATGGTTTACGACAGAAATAGGAAGGCAGCCGTTTACGGTTTACGGACTTTTAACTACGGTTGATTCGGTTTCCAAGAACGTAAGCGTTTTAGACGTAGGTTTATCCGTCGCAATGTTTGTTTTAATTTATATGACCTTAGTTTCTTTTGCCGTATATCTTTTTAAAAGAGAATTAAGGGAAAGAGCTGAAGGGAAAGACGAACTTTCCGGCGAATCCGCAAAGGCGGCAAATTAAAATAATTAGAATTAGGAGGTGTTATTATCATGAACTTAAATATATTATGGTTTATTCTTGTTGCCGTTATCATTTTGGGCTGGTCGGTTATGGACGGGTTCGATTACGGCGTAGGCGGACTTTTAAATTTCATTGCAAAAAACGATGAAGAAAAAAGATACGTTATTAACGCAATAGGTCCCGTATGGGACGGAAACCAGGTTTGGCTTATACTTGGAGGCGGCGCAGTTTTTGCGGCTTTCCCGTTGGTTTATGCGTCTATCTTCAGCGGGTTTTATCTTGCAATGATGCTGGTAGTCTGGCTGATAATATTCAGGGCGGTTTCTTTTGAATTTAGAAGCAAAGTCGAAAGCGCGGGCTGGAGGAAGTTCTGGGATGCCGATATTACGGTTACCGGTCTGGGCATTGCTTTACTGCTAGGCGTGGCCATAGCAAATATATTAATGGGAGTTCCGCTGAATAAAGAACATGTGGACTATCAGTCGCTTTTCAGCCTTTTAAATATTTTCGGCTTAGTAGGCGGGCTTATATCTCTTTCCATGTTTTTAATGCACGGCTCAACCTATTTAATTATGAAAACCGAAGGAGAAGTTCAGCAAAGAGCAAGGTCTTACGCTAAAGGATTTGCTATAGCCTTTATAATAGCTACTTTGCTGTTTTTAATAATTTCTCCGATATTTGCCCCAAGGCTTCTCGGCAACAGTTTAGGCTTAATTGGCGATATCGTTCCGGTTATAATGCTTATAGGCGCAATAGGAGTTATACTGACGGCAGGATCTTCAAGCGATATAAAGCCGTTTGCATATTCTATCTTAGCTATTATAGGCGCCGTGGCAAGTTTAGCCGTCGGTATATTCCCCGATATAGTTCCGTCTTCTATTAATACAAAATACAGCTTAAACATATATAATTCGGCTTCAAACCATTTAACGCTTTTAGTTATGCTCATTGCAACTATTATCGGTTTGCCGCTTGTTTTAATATATGCAACTTATGCATATAAAAAGTTTGGCTTAAAGGTAAAAATGGACGACAGCAGTTATTGATTTTATATATATAAATTTTAACCTTTACCCAAAAAAGCCCTATAATAAAATTAACCCCCCTTAATTTTTTATAGGGCATTTTTTTACCTTATAATATATAATAATATAAGATAATTCATATCTTATTTAGAGGTGTTTGCATGAATATTTCAAGAGCCAGCGATTATGCTATAAGAGGATTAGTATATATGGCTAAACAGCCTGCAGGAACGGTATGCTTTGTAAAAGATATAGCAAAAAATACTAATTCTCCGGCTTCTTTTATGTCTAAGATATTTCAAACGCTGGCGAAAAGTGCTATTGTTAACTCTTTCACCGGCACAAAGGGCGGATTCACGTTTAACATTCAACCAGAGAATATAACTATAAAGCAGGTCATAGAAATTATTGACGGTCCTATTTTGCTTAATCGATGTGCGGTAAATAAATCCGCCTGTAATGAAATAGGAAATTGCGACGTTCATTATATGTGGGTAGATATAAGAAAAATCCTAATTAAAGCTTTGAACTCCTATTCTATCGCAGATTTTGCAAAAGATAAAAAAAATAGCAAGGAAGTTTTGTCTCAGTCCATGCAATATTCGTAATTTATTAGATATAAAATTAGGCTGAATAATTTTCCGCAAAATATGTTTAATTGTTTGTCGGTATTGAATAAAGTTTAAACTTCCCCATAAATTTTTTTATTTTCTATAAATCTTTTCATTTTCACTCCTTATTAATCCACCATTAATTACACTATATTTTCCTGTCACCTTACAATTTTTAATTTATATTATTAATTGCTGACGCATAAGTTTTAATAAAAAATCAAATATTACTAAAATTTAACGTAACTGTAATAATTTTGTAACATTCGTTTGTTAAAATAAGTAAGGAAAGTGAAAATATATAAATTGAGCAATTTAAACTAAAAGAGAGGAGGAAGTCATGTACGAAATTAACAAAACAAAAAAGACTATGCGGCTGAACATGCTGCCGGCATTTATATTTGCAACGGCCGCAGTTCTGGCATTAGTCTTTTCGTTCAGCGGGGCAGGGAAGGCTTACGCATCGGGAGCCGCCCTTTACGAAAACCCCAACACCGGCGAAATATTTTTAACGCCCGGCCCCGGCAGGGTAAAAGTAGGACAGAGCGTCATCAATCAGCTGTTGAAGCCGAATGCGGCAAAGACTACAAAGCAGATTAACAATTTAAAAACTACGGAAAAGAAGTTAGAGGCTTCGCTGAAAACCGTCAAGGGGGAAACCCTTCCGGCGTGGACGAAGAATGTTTCGTTAGGCGCATTAATTTATATGGGTTACGGGTATTATACCCAGACGGGACTAACCGAAGGTTCTCTGCAACTTCAGGAAAATCCGCCTGCAACCGGAAACAACGGTTATAATGCGTTTAACGTAAACAGGGCATATTTAATATTCCTGTATCATCAGGATAACTGGTTTTTGAAAATTACGCCCAACATTAATAAATCAGACAACAGTGCTAGTAGCGGCGGTTCTACCGGCGGTAACGAATATTTCAGATTGAAATACGCATTTTTGCAGTTCAATCATGTTTACGACGCAAACGGTTTAACAGTCAACTTAAAAGCAGGACAGTTTCCGACTCCTATGGTCGCATGGGAAGACGGTTTATTGGGTTATCATGTTGCGGAAAGAACCCCGTGGGGTTTCTTAAACGTAACATCTACTCAGGCTGGACTCGGCGTTTCCGGCAAATACAGAGCGAACGGAAGGGTTTATCTTGCATATAACACCGGTTTCTTTGATAACGCCGCATTTCATGCCAATGAAACCGTTGACCAGAAATCTCCTCAGGCAAGATTAACTATTTATCCTTTAGGAGCTGATTCTGCACTAAACGGACTAAGCATTAGCGGATATTACGCTTGGGCAGAAGATAATTCAAGTTTTGGAGATGCTGCTATAGGTCCAAATACAAACAGTCCTGAAACGAGAGTTTCGGCTGTACTCGACTATAAAACGCCGAATGCCAATATCGCGCTGCAGTATGATTATGCAATAAATCACACAGTACAACCTGGCGCAGGCGAAAGCGGGGATAATGACAGTTATTGCGGAATAGAAGGCGGTGTTTACGGATGCTACAATTCAAGCACAATGCCTCCAATCACAAGCTTGTATGACGGTCATAATGTCGAACACGGATACGACGCTTTCGGATATTACAATATCCCAAATACTAAATTCGGAGTTTTCGGGCTTATTCAGAGATATTATTATCAAGATACCAATTACAATTCTAACGGTGATGCTTTACCGTCTGGAAATCCCTTTGATTTCCAAAGAGGCGTAGTAGGATTGGCGTATCATCTTAATAGCCATGTTACTTTAACTGCTGACTGGCAGAATTATCAATATCTGTATGCTAAAGATTATAGAGATTTACCTGCAAGCTCGACGTATTATCAAGATTACGGCCAGTGGATGGGGCAGACCAACGCCTTTTTCATGCAGGCAAGAATTGCATTCTAGACTATTAACTCAATAGCTTTTCTCTCTAGCACCTCCCTGATACCCGCCCTAAAAAGCGGGTATTTTTATTTTTAAATCTGATATAATCAATATATGTTTTACGACGATTTTTTTTCGGAATTATATCAAAATAAAGTAAGGTATCTTCTTGGCGGCGGGCATGCCGTGAATATTTACGGCGTTATAAGGTCAACCTACGACATAGATATTTTACTGGATTTAAGCGAAGAAAACCTCGATAAACTCTTAAAAGCGTTAAAAAATCTTGATATGATTCCTTTGCTTCCGGTCGATATTAACGATATAAAATCAGAGACCGTAAGGAAAAGGTGGGTCGATGAAAAAAATTTGATTGTTTTCAATTTTTATAAACGAAATGAGCCTTATCACAGCGTGGATGTTTTTTTAAAATCTTTAATGAATTTCGACGAATTGTTTGAAAGAAGAAAAATAATTAAATATGATGATTTTGAAATATACGTTATTAATAAAAACGATTTGATAACTTTAAAATCTATTGCCGGACGGGATAGAGATAACGAGGATATTAAAGAACTAAAAAAACGATAAGCCGAAAATATGAAAAAAGAAAAAATTACGCCCAAGCGCAATAATTTAAATAACTTAATAGACTGCAATACTAATAACGATAATAACACAGTTATATCGTCAGATGACCGTTTAGGCGGCAGCCCGCTCACTATAAAAGAAACGTTAATATGGCTCGAAGAGTCTAAGATTTTTTTTTATAAAATTAAAAAATCAATATAGTTTTGACGCCGTCATGTTTTGCAGGGTCTATGCCTTTTAGAATAAGCAGCAACCTTGCAGCATGATATACGGAATAGTAGCTTCTGTTTGCCGACGTTTTAAATCTTTTTGATTTTAGGTTGAATAAAGCATCTTCAAGCATTTCTTTCGATTTTTGAAATCTTAAATCCGATAATGCCGTTTTTTCGTCACGGGTTAATTCCATATAAAACAACCCCATCTTTTTTAATGTTTTGATAAAAACCTGTTTTAAATCTTTTGTTACTATTAAATGAATGCAATGGAACGACTGTTACGGAAAACGGAATACCGCTCTTAATTTCTTCCTCATAAAAAATATCGTTTATAAAAGAAATTTCCTTAGGCGATTTTTTATCGACGACTACGAGAACGTCCATATCGGAATCTTCCGAAAAATCGCCCCTTACCCGCGAACCGAAAGCCGTGACGCTTATTATACTGCTTCCCGCTCCGGTTTTTATTTTGCTAATAATCCTTTTAAACGAATCGGTTTCATATGAATACATATAATTATTTTATCATAATTGAATAATAAAAGGGTCGGACATTAGAAAAGAAATTTAAATTTATGCTTTCTTCAAAGCCTTATCGGCAGCCTTATTATCCCTGTATTTAGACCATGATACATTAGGGTCTAACATAGAGATTTTTGAAAATCTTTTTTTGAAAGAAATTATTTTACCTATAGAACTTTCGGATATGCCGGTATCCGTCGCAAATGTTTTATTTTGCTTTAAAATATAAAAACCGAGGTCGTCGAGTCTTTCAACAAAACGCAGAATATTTTCGCCTATTAACCAATACAAACGGGGATCTGCTTTCTTATTAGAACGCATAGAGGCTTCCGACAGCAATCCTCTTATATCGCTCAATAAAATCGTATAGTCGGTTTCGATAAAACTTAATTCCTGCCTGATATTTTTTGTTTCGTCGTCAAGTTTGCCTATCGAAGTAGCGGCTTTGTATCTTCCGGTTATTTTGTCTCTTGTTATTTTTAAAGGATATTTTTCTTTTGTCTGCAATTTCATACTTCTTTTCCCCAGTCAGATAAAAATCGGTTTATAAATGCCTGCAAAGATTTCTGTTCCTGAAGATATCCTGATAAAACAAATGCGGTTGAAACGACGATATGATATTTCTCTCCGCCGCTTTTTGCAATTTTCTTGAAAGCAGGATGCTCGTTATTTATCCATACTGTTCCTTCTTCTATTTTTCCCAATTCATTTGAATCTTTATTATCGTAAAACCCGATCATTAATCCGGGCGGCTTTCTTTTTCCTTCCTGCATTTTACCGTTTTTTTGTTCATCTGCATCTATATCTAAATCTGGAAGTCTGTTTTTGGGATTTTTTATATCTTCGCTTTCTTCGACATCTTCGGTTTTTCCTATATTGCCGTTGTTTATATCGGTTCTTTCAGAATCTTTTTCTTCTATCGCCGTTCCTTTTTCTAAAGCTGAAGCATCGTCTAAAACGCCGTTATCGGCTTCCAATTTTTTTCTTCTGCCGAACAAAGGGTCTAATTCGGGGAAGTCTTTAAGCATATTATCCAGAATTTCACGAATTTCTTTTTCAAGCGGACGCAATTCTTTTGCAGGTTTTTCTCTGGATTCGTTTATTTCGCCGAATTCTTTTAAAATAGGTTCTATAACTTCCTGAACGGCTTTTCTATAGCGGTAATACTTTTGCAGACTTGCCGTATCTTTTAAAAAATCTGCTTTATTTGTTGTTAAAATTAGCGAAAGGCCGGGCATTTCTACTACTCCCGATATGCAATCCGGATTTTTCGTCGAAATTCCAAGCCAATCCCACCCGTGCTTGATGACTTTACCGCAAGTAGATATTGCCATACCCCTTTTTTCTTCGTCAAGCGGATCTTTATATTTTCTGATGAAACCGATACCTACAGGTTTCGCCTTTTTTCCAAATTGAATTTTAAAAGCTTTGCTCTTTTCAAAATCCATCATTTCAGATAAATTTATTTTTTCTTCGTTCACGTAAAAATTGATGCCGTTTTTATAAATAAATCTTAATGCAGTTTGAAAAGTCGGATCAAGAATCGTGTAAAAATGTTTTTGAATAGTCTTTTTCAGAAAATCAGCGTTTAGCAGCACGGAATTACTATACCTGAAAAATATCGATACCGCGGTTCCGTTTTGATAGTTAGACATTTTTGAATTTTCCGGTTCTATCTGTATATATTTCCATGGGGCTTTTTCGTCATTCTCCAATTTCCAAGTTGTTGCGCCGCGGAAATCACCGCTTGCCGTTTCCGTAATGACCTCTTTTGCTATTAACAGGGATAATTTTGCGCCTACGCCCGCAAAACCGATACCCACGCCCCTTGTTTTCGTAGTGGAAGCAATATTGTGATATCCGTCTAATTCTTTTTTATTCATTCCTTTACCGTTATCCGTAACGGTCAGAATATATTTTTCGGGATCGACGATAAACCTTATATCGCTTGCATGAGAATCGAGCGAATTTGCGACGAGTTCCGTAATGATAACCTCTTCCTGCGGAAACGGATAGGAATCCCGTATATCTTCCAATAAATGATGTAAATTAACTCTTGTTTCGCCCATTAGCGTTTCTTTGCCGATTTTATTTTAAAGAATTAAGATAATAAGCAACATATTTAACCTGCTTATCAGTTAAAATTTGAGAGCAGTAAGGATCCATCCTGCAGCTTCTGATTGCCTTTTCCGTCTGCTTAATCGAAAAATGTTTATTTCCCCATCCCGCAAGAGTTGCTATATTATCGGTTCTTTTTCCCTTAACGAAAGAATGGCAGCGGATGCATCCGGATTTTAAAACAATCCTTTTGCCTTTTAATATGCTAATTTCGCGTTTTGTTTTTATTGAAGATTTATGCAAAGCAAAGCTAAGTTTAACGGAAATAAATAAAAATCCGGCAAAAAATAAAAAAGAAGTTAACAAAAATATTTTTTTAACGGACATTTTAAACCTCCTTATAAAGTTTTAGTTTTACGTTACATTTTTATTATAGCCAGTCAGATTAATATTTTCAATTAAAACTTATATATTTATTATCCTTTTATTACGAAAGTAAAACAAGCAGTTAATTATCTATTTTTATTTTTAAATCTGATATAATTAATAAATGTATTGCGAAAATTTTAATAAAGACGGCAGGCTGCATTTCGGAGTAAATACCGACTCGTTTTTCGGCATAGGTTTCGGTCTTCTCGGCGATAACAATCTCGGCCGCCTAAAGTCTTCTTTCGACGGTTTTTTCAATCTTTTGAATTCGTATAACATAGGCAATATCGAGATAAATACAGAGATAGAGCAGTTAAATCCGGATTCTTTGCAAAAATTCATTATTCCTTCTATAAGCGCATTTTCTTCAAAATTATCGTTTCCGCTTTCTGTTTCGGTTCATCTTCCGTATCTTCAGCTTAATCCGGCAAGTCCTTTAGAAGATTACAGGCGGGTTTCCGTTAAAGCGATAATTTTGGTAATAAATGCATGCCGCGGGCTGGACGTTAAAAAATTCGTTATCCATCTGACTTCCGAATTTGAAGATTCCATTATGTTCTTTCCTATCGAAGAAAATGCAAAAAAGGCTTTAATCGATATTGCCGTAAGCCAGGCAAAGAAAAGCATGTCCGAAATATTAAAAGAAACCGAACTGCCGCCGGACGTTTTTGCTTTAGAAAATCTTGAAGCTTTTCCGTTTGATTATCTGTATCCTATTGCCGAAGAATTAGGAGTTTCTATCTGCTTCGATATGGGGCATTGGGGATTAAACGGCTTTGCGCCGGAGGATTTTCTAAAAAAATTCGGCATTAACCGTATAGGCGAAATGCATATACAGGATATGTCGGAAAAAAGAATCGACTTAAGAACTACCGTAAGAAACGAACACAGATCGTTAGGAACCGGTATTTTAAACCCTGCAGGATTTTTTAATTCCATTATAGAGAATGGGCAATTTTCAGGGCCTTTTATAATAGAAAACAGGTCTAAAGAAGATTTAATAACTTCTTTAGATTATTTGAAAGCGCATAATTTTATATAACAACCCAAAATTGCCGATAAAATGCTTAAATTAAGACGTAATTTTAGAATGGAAAAGGTGCAGGATTTTATTTTTCGCATATGATACAGTAAATTAAAGAAATTAAGTTTATTGGAAAAATTAATCTCGCAATTTCTATATTGTAATGACAAGAGATTGCTTCCATCTTTTACTATATAAAAGATATGCTCGCAATGACTGTTGATTAAATAATATAGTTGAATTTTCCTTATCCAATTATTTTAAATTATATAAATGCTTTTCTCGGATAACGATAAAAATAAAAGCGGTTTTTTCACCGCGCCGCTTCTCCTTTCTTCCGCCGGAATGTTTTTGGACGGTTATTCGTTAACCGTAATCGCATTTGCTATAATACTTATCAATCCTTATTTCCGCCTGAATACTTTAGAGTCCGGCTTAATTATAGCGTCCGTCGTATTTGGCAGTATAATAGGAGCATTGCTTATCGGATATTTCAGCGACGTTTTCGGGAGAAAATCGGTTTATATTTTAAATATGGCGCTTTTCGTTATATCCGGTATCGTATCTGCATTTTCCGTAAATTTTTTGATGCTGTTTTTATCCCGCATTGCGCTGGGCATTGCAGTTGGAGCCGATTATCCGGTATCTAATTCTTATATCGCGGAAACTGCGCCGGAAGCGCTCAGGGGCAAACATCTTTCCTTCGCCGGCTTATCGTTCGGCATAGGCTCGATATTTTCTTCTTTAACCGCTGCGGCTCTTTTTCCTTTCGGACATGAAATGTGGCGTTTTATGCTCGGTATCGGCGTAATTCCGGCATTCGTAGTAATGTTTTTAAGAATTTCAATGCCTGAATCGGAAAAGTGGATAAATGCAAAACGCATTAAAAATGAATATAAAAAGAATAAATTATATATAGAAGGAATGTTTTCCAAGGTGCATATAAAAAATACCCTGCTGTATTCTTCTATCTGGTTTTTGTACGATATCGGGGCATACGGCATCGGTTTGCTTATTCCGTTAATCTTTAAAAAAAGCGGATTTATTTCAAACGAAGGCAATGCGCTTATAACGTCTTTAATTCTTTTAATAGGCATAGCAAGCTCAGCTGTCGGACTTTTAAATATTGATAGAATCGGAAGAAAGAATCTACAGCTTGCCGGTTTTGCGGGAATGGGCATTTCCCTTTTTCTTATTCCTTACTTTTACGGCTCATTAATGGGTCTTGTCGCCGTAATTTTTACCGCAGAAATTTTTAATTCTTTAGCGTCTTTAACGGTAGGGATTTTCCCAGCCGAGCTTTCGCATACGTCTTTCAGGTCGTCTGCTTACGGATTTTCTGCAATGGCGGGGAAAATAGGAGCGGTATGCGGAGTTTTAATAATGACGTACTTCGTCAGGGAGAATAAAGATTTAGGTTATTATGTCATTGCAGGTTTAATATCCGCCGCATTTTTGCTTTCTTTTTTTCTGCCTGAAACGGGAAATAAACGGCTTGATGAAATTAAATAATAATATTAAGCCGTTCCGATTTTTCTTGACTTAATTTTTTATCTGATATATATTTATAATGAATTACATCATTGCTCGTGTAAAAATAGTTCTTTGAAATTTAAAGCTTAGTTCCCTTGTATGAATAAGGGAAGCGGAGAAACCAATATTTAGGGGCGAATATCTTATCGATAGAGGAACACTCTTTATCCTTAGCCCGTCAGCTAACTTCGTAAGCTATTAAAGAGTTTTATTTTAGATAAAGTTAAATATAATAGTTTATAATAAACGTAAACGCAGCATGCGCGTATTATATATAAAATAAATTCAATTATATTTAATAAATAATAATGCATCATATGTTTGCCATATAATGTTTTTTATTACTTTAATAGCCGAAGGTTTGAGAACCTCCGGCTATTTTTTTTTGCAAAAAACGCAGCTTAAGCATTCATGCCTTTTATTTACGGCTTATAGAGTAAAACGCTAAAAATTTTAATTTATTTAATATTTAATAAGAACAGGGGGGGCGATTTATGATAGAAAATATGATTCTTCTTATAGTTTCGATTTTAGTATTGGCATATTTGTTTTATGTTTTGATATACCCCGATAAATTTTGAACAAATACAAAATACAAAATATCAATATCAAATTATGAACTATGGAGCGATGCAATTAGCTTAACAGCTTAAATTGAAATTTAATTGAAATTGAAAACAGAAGGAGTGTCAAAATGATAGCATTTTTAAGCGCTTTTGCCGGCATAGCCGCAATGTATGCCGTATTATGGTTTTTTACGGATTTTATAGATAAGATTTAATTTAAGTTAAATATAATGAAACATAAAAGAGGTGCGAATAATGACTTATACCGGAGTTTTGCAGATTTTAATAACGCTTGCGGCTATGGTTATAGCTGCGGTTCCGTTAAGCAAATATCTTGCGCATATTTTTAATAATGAGTACACTTTTTTAGATGCAATAGTAAATCCTGTAGAAAATTTAACTTTTAAATTCTTAAAAGTAAATACAAATGAAGAAACGGACTGGGTTAAATATTTAAAAACAGGCATAATCGTCAATTTTTTTATGCTTGCGATAGTATATTTAATATTAAGATTTCAAAATTTTCTTCCGTTCAACCAGATGCATTATCCAGGGATGCCGTGGGCTTTGGATTTTAACACGGCAATAAGTTTTATAACCAATACTAACTGGCAGAATTATGCCGGCGAAGAAGCGTTGTCCAATTTTTCGCAGATGGCGCTTGTTTTTCTGCAATTTACTTCAGCCGCCACGGGGCTTGTTTTTGCCGTAGCTTTTATCCGCGGAATCGTAAGACACGAAGCAAAATATGTAGGTAATTTTTACGCAGATTTTATAAAAACAATTTACAGGATTTTTCTTCCTTTAGCAATTATATTTGCAGTGATTATGCTGTCTCAGGGAGTACCTCAGACTTTTATAATGCAGAAAAAAGTTACTAATATGACGGGAGTCAAGCAGAAGCTCTCGATGGGACCCGTAGCTTCTATGGTATCCATCGAAAATCTCGGCACCAACGGAGGAGGTTTTTACGGCGCAAATGCCGCTCAGCCTTATGAAAATCCTAATCCCCTTACTAACGCTTTAACGATATTTATGATGGGGACAATTCCGATAGCACTTTTTTTGATGTACGGAATAATGATAGGTAATAAGAAGCACGCGTGGACTTTATTTGCCGTTGCTATGACGCTTCTGTTAGTCTGCCTCGCGGCGGTTTATTCTCAGGAGGCTCACGGCAATCCGTTTCTTGCAAAGTTAGGAGCTAATATCAGCGCTTCCAAAAATAACCCCGGAGGTAATATGGAGGGGAAACAGGAGCATATAGGAATAGCGCAGACCTCTTTATTTGCGACGGCTACCACGGCATTTACCACCGGCAACGTCGATTCCGCCCACGACAGTTTTATGCCTCTTTCGGGTATGGTTCTTATCGCCGAAATGATGTTGAACCTGATATTCGGCGGAAAAGGCGTCGGGCTTTTAAATATGCTCACTATGGTAATTATAGCCGTGTTCATTGCAGGGCTTATGGTGGGGCGGACACCCGAATTTCTCGGAAAAAAAATAGAGGCAAAGGAAGTCAAGCTCGCTACGCTTGCAATGTTTGCCCACGCGTTTATTATTCTTATCCCGTTTGCTATAGCCATAGCGATACCGGCAGGGCTTGCCGGAATACTGAATCCAGGTCCGCACGGCTTAAGCGAGATTTTATACGCATATACTTCGGCTGTCGCAAACAACGGATCCGCGTTTGCGGGTCTTAACGGCAATACGCTTTTTTATAACATATCGCTTGGGCTTGCTATTTTTTTCGGCAGGTATATTCCTATAATATGTCAGGTCGCAATAGCGGGTTCCCTAATTAAAAAGAAAAGCATACCAGAATCCGCCGGAACTTTTCCGGCGCACGGCTTTTTATTTTATACGGTAGTTATGGCAACCATACTGCTCGTGGGAGCGTTAACGTTTTTCCCCGCGCTTGCGCTTGGGCCCGTCGCCGAACATTTTGCAATGGTAAAAGGACATCTGTTTTATTAATTAAAATAATAATCTAAAGAGGATGTTTATTATGATAAAAGAATTGGCAAGAATGATAAAACTGACCATTTTATTATATATTATATGTTCGCTTGGCTATACTTTTCTTATCTGGGGTATAGGAAAAATAGCTTTTCCGTTTCAAGCAGGCGGGAGTATCGTTTATAAAAATTCAAAACCTATAGGCTCGATGCTTATAGGCGAAAAATTTACATCTTCTTATATATTCAACGGAAGACCGTCTTATGCCGGAAACGGATATAACGGTACGGAATCCGGTGGTTCTAATTATGCGCCGACAAACGGAAAATATATCGCCGTTGAGAAGAAATTGATAGATAGATTTCTAAAAGAAAATCCTTCCGTTAAAAAAGGCGAAGTGCCGGCAGATATCATAACCGGCTCCGGTTCGGGACTAGGCCCTTATATTTCTATAGCGGCAGCGCTTGATCAGGTGAGTAGAATATCATCTCTAACCGGAATACCAAAGGCTGTTCTTAACAGGCTTGTTAAGCACAATATATCTTATAGGCAATTAGGCATATTCGGAACTCCGGGTGTAAATACGGTGAAATTAAATTTAAAACTGTCTTTGCTTATAAAAAAATATAATTTCAAGCTATATAAACATATCTTTAAGGGGCTTGTTTAAATATAAGGATTAATAATTAATTTAGTTTAATTTTGAACAGAGGAAAAAAAATAATGTCGAATAAATCATATTATGTTTCTGCATTCAGCAAGGATATAATGCTATCCGCAATAAAAGATTCGTTTAAAAAACTTAATCCGAAAATAACGGTTAAAAATCCGGTCATGTTTGTAGTGGAAATAGGTTCGGTTATTACATCGGCAATATTTATCAAAGACCTTTTTCTTCACGATTTTAAATTTATCTCTTTTGTTTTTCAGATAACCGTATGGCTTTGGTTTACGGTTTTATTTGCAAATTTTGCCGAGAGCATTTCCGAAGGAAGAGGCAAGGCTCAGGCGGACAGCCTTAGAAGAACAAAGACCGAGGTAATAGCAAGACTGCTTAAAGAAGACGGAAAGGAAGAAAAGATAAAAGCATCTCAGTTAAGAAAAGGCGATACGGTAGTTGCAGAATCGGGAGACACGATACCTTCGGACGGAGAGATAATAGAAGGAATCGCTTCCGTGGACGAATCTGCCATTACGGGAGAATCCGCTCCCGTAATAAGGGAAAGCGGCGGCGATAGAAGCGCCGTAACCGGCGGCACTAAGGTATTGTCGGATAAAATTATAATAAGAGTAACGTCTAATCCGGGAGAAAATTTTATAGATAAAATGATTTCTTTGGTAGAAGGCGCTTCAAGGCAGAAAACACCCAACGAAATTGCCCTTAATATTTTGCTTGTAATGCTTACGGCTATATTTTTAGTCGTAGTGATTACTTTAGAACCTATGGCCGGTTATTTTCACGGCTACGTTTCTCCGGTGATATTAGTCGCTCTTCTTGTATGTCTAATACCTACTACTATAGGAGCACTGCTTTCGGCAATAGGCATTTCCGGCATGGACAGGCTCGTCAAGCATAACGTTATTGCTATGTCTGGAAAAGCCGTCGAGGCCGCGGGCGACGTTAATACTCTTCTTTTGGATAAAACCGGAACAATAACTTTCGGCAACAGGATGGCCGTTTCTTTTATTCCGTCAGACGGTTCGGACGTTAACGAATTAGCCGATTATGCTCAGCTTTCCTCTTTAAGCGACGAAACGCCGGAAGGAAGGTCTATAGTAACTTTGGCAAAGCAGTACGGTTTCAGGGGAAGGCACATCGGCGAAAAAAATATAGAGTTTATTCCTTTTTCTGCCTTTACCAGAATGAGCGGAGTTAATCTGTTGGATAAAAAATTGCAGATAAGAAAAGGGGCGGTAGAGGCGGTCATAAAATTCGTCGGGCAAAACGGCGGCACGGTTTCGGATAAAACCGTAAAAACTGCGGAAGAAATTTCAAAAAAAGGCGGGACGCCGCTTGCCGTCGCAGTAAATGACCGCATGCTCGGCATTATACATTTAAAAGACGTCGTCAAGGGCGGAATCAAAGACAGAATCGACAGCCTAAGGAAAATCGGCATTAAAACGGTTATGATAACAGGCGATAATCCATTGACTGCAAAAGCTATTGCGGACGAAGCCGGAGTGGACGATTTTATTTCTGAAGCTACGCCGGAAACCAAAATGGCTCTTATAAAAAATGAACAATCGCTGGGCAAACTCGTGGCAATGACGGGCGACGGCACTAACGACGCTCCGGCTTTAGCTCAGGCTGACGTCGGCGTTGCTATGAATACCGGCACTATGGCGGCAAAAGAAGCGGGCAATATGATAGACCTCGATTCTAATCCGACTAAACTGATAGAAATAGTCGAGATAGGCAAGCAGCTTCTTATAACCAGAGGGTCGCTCACCACGTTTTCGATAGCAAACGACGTCGCAAAATATTTTGCCATAATACCGGCAATGTTTGCGCCTATTATTCCCTGGCTTGCGCCTTTAAATATAATGGGGCTTTCTTCGCCTGAGTCGGCTGTACTTTCGGCGGTAATATTCAATGCTGTTATAATAATAATTCTCATTCCGCTTGCGCTAAAAGGAGTTAAATATAAACCTGCAAAGGCATCGTCTATTTTAACTAAAAATCTTTTAATTTACGGACTCGGCGGGCTGATAGTTCCGTTTATAGGTATCAAAATAATTGATATGATAATCACCTATCTGCATCTTGTTTAAGTTATTAGAGCTTTTAAAATTAATTATATAGTATAATTTAGGAGATAACGATGCTTACGGCATACGGAGCATTTGTAATTGCATTAATGGTTATTTTTTATGCCCTCGAACCAAAGGATCGTATTTACACTTTTTTATTTGGACTATCCTGCTTAGCTTCGGCTTTATACGGATTTTTGGCGGGAACATGGCCGTTCGGGATAGCGGAAATTATCTGGGGCATTGTTGCGTTTAGGAAGTGGATCAATCGCATCAAAGAACAAAATTAAGATAAAAAAAATAAAAAGGCAATGAATATTGAAAATAGAATATAACAGACCGTCGGCAGATTCGATACTTAATAAAATAAAATATTCTTCAAGCGAAACTAACGTTTTTCGGGTGTATCTCGGCGCGGCTCCCGGGACGGGCAAAACGTTTATGATGCTTGAAGACGGTAATTATTTGCTGGAACACGGTATAGACGTCGTTATCGGATACGTCGAACATCACGGAAGAAAAGAAACCGAAGACGAAATAAAAAATCTTGATATAATTCCCCGAAAAAAAATTGAATACAGAGGATCGATTTTTGAAGAACTCGACGTTGAGGCCGTTATTAAGAGGAGACCTTCTATTGTTTTAATCGACGAGCTTGCGCACAATAATATTCCTGGTTCGGTAAATTTAAAAAGATATCAGGACGTTATAGAAATTTATAAAAAAGGCATAAGCGTATTTACGACTTTAAATATATTTCATCTTAATTCTATTGCCGAAAAAGTAGAATCGGAACTTGAAATAAAGGTCAGCGAAAGAGTCCCTGATTATATCTTAAATTATGTAACCGAGATTATAAACGTCGATATTCCTGCGGGAGAATTATTAAAAAGGCTTAATTCTGGAAAAATTTATTCTAAAGAAAAAATTCAAGCCGCTTTAAATAATTTTTTTAAAATTGAAAATCTTATAGTTTTAAGGGAGATTTCATTAAGAACGATCGCCGATGAATTAAGCGCTCAATCCAATAAAATAGGAAACCCCGATGATAAAATCGAATTAAAATCTAACGAAAGGGTTTTGGTGCTAATAAGCTCTAATCCTGATTCGGCAAGGCTTGTAAGGATTGGTTCAAAACTTGCGGGGAGGCTGAATTCCAATCTTTATGTCCTGCATATTAATTTAAAACATAGAGAAAACAATAAATCGGAGGATTACGAAAGATCTCTTTCAAAAAATATTTCTGTTGCGGAAAATTTAGGAGCCTCAGTTTTTAGTTTTCAGGCGGACGATGTTGTTTCCGGCGTTATAGATTTTGTTAAAAGCAATAATATTTCTCATCTTGTAATAGGAGCGACAAACGAAAAAAGAAAATTTTTCGGCATATTTCCAAAGAAGAGCATAGTGAACCGCCTGATAGACAGTTTGCCGAACGTTTCTTTTCACGTCATTCCGACTACTTCAGCCGGCATTTAATTCTAACAATATAATTTAACTTGTCTTCAACGCAAATTATCTTGCATTGCCGTGTGTCAATCGCGTAAATCGTCTCCGCCGTAATCCTTGCTCTTTCCCCATAAGTTTTTAAGACGGATTTTAATCTCTTTTTCTTTTCCGATGCTTTCCGGGCGGTAGTATATGCGCGACGAAAGTTCTTTCGGAAGATAAGTCTGTTCGGCAAAATGGTCTTTATAATTATGGGAATATTTATAGCCTTTGTGATAATCCAGGTCTTTCATAAGCTTTGTAGGGGCGTTTCTCAAGTGAAGCGGAACTGTGGCGGAGGGGAATTTTTTAACGTCGCTTAAAGCTTCTTCAATTGCAATATAGCTTGCGTTTGATTTCGGGCAAGCCGCAAGATATGTTGCCGCCTGCGACAGAATAATCCGCGCCTCCGGCATGCCGACGGTATTTACGGCGTTAAAACAGCTAACAGCCAGATTAAGCGCGTCCGGTTCGGCATTCCCTATGTCTTCTGAAGCTAAAATTATCATTCTTCTTGCTATAAATTTTACGTCCTCTCCGGAGTCCAGCATCTTGGCAAGCCAGAAGACCGCACCGTCCGGATCGCTCCCCCTTAAACTTTTTATAAAAGCAGAAATAGTATTGTAATGTTCTTCGCCTGTCTTATCGTATCTGGATTTTCTAAGATAGGCATCTTCGACGGTTTTTGCCGTAAGAACTATATTGCCGTTATCGTCCGGTTTTGAAAGACTAACGGCCATTTCGAGAGCGTTCAGCATTATTCTCGCATCGCTTCCGGAATATCTTATAAGCGCGTTTCTGCCGTCATTTTCAAGTAAAATTTTCTTTTTGTTTAAAATGTCGTCCGTATTAAGCGCTCTGTCGATAATAAGGTTTAAATCTTCCTCGAATAAAGGGTTTAAAGTAAATACGGTTACCCTTGACAGAATCGGGGAGTTTATCTCAAAAGACGGGTTTTCGGTGGTAGCACCGATTAATATAAGGCTTCCTTCCTCTACCGAATGAAGGAGAAGATCCTGCTGCGACTTATTAAAACGGTGGATTTCGTCTATAAAAATAATTAACGGCTGCTTGTAGTGCTTAAAGCTTATATTTGCCTTATCTATAATTTCCCGCAGTTCTTTGACGCCGGAAGAAACGGCAGAAATTTTGTAAAACTCGTAACCTGCCTCATTAGCTATTATGCCTGCGAGAGTCGTTTTTCCGCTTCCAGGCGGCCCCCAGAGTATCATAGAGCGGATAAATCCGGAATCTAAGATATTCTTTAAAGGTTTGTCTTTGCCGAGAATATGCGTTTGGCCGATAAATTCAGGCAGAGTCTTAGGTCTTAGCCTTTCCGCAAGCGGCTGCAAAAAACCGCCTGCAGTTTTACCGCCGGAAGTTTTTTCTTTTATTTTATCGTCGTCGTTATTGCCGAATAAATCCATATTTATATATTACCATAAGATGCGGTAATATATAAAAAATACTACCTAAAATTTTCTTCTATTTTAGCAAATTTATAAACGGCAATGGAGCCGAACCATGCTATAATTAATGTAGCGGCAATTATTCCGCCGAGCATTGAAAACGACACGTTCTGTATAAAATTCCAGACCGGAGAATGAAGGTCTAGCTCCATTGCGACGACTTGAAGCCATTCCAAAGTTCCTATGCATAAAGCTAAAAAAACGGATATGCTTGTTATGGAAATGTTATAGAATATTTTGCGCACCGGATTAACGAACGCCCAGCTGTATGCAAACTGCATTATTACTCCGTCCGTAGAATCTAAAAAAATCATACCGGCCGAAAAAATAAGCGGCAGAATAAATACGTCTATTAAAGGATGTCCTGAAAGGGCAAACATTGCCGACATCGAAAGTATGGCGACTTCGGTTCCGGTATCGAATCCTAATCCGAAAAGAATGCCTACGAACAGCATCTGCCAACTGGAAGTTATAAGTTTCATAATTCTATGGAAGTATCTGTACATAAAACCGCGCTTTAGAAGTTCTTCCTCCAAAGATTTATCCTTATATTTTTTAAAATTTTTTGCGATTCGTATTATGCTTAAAAGTATAGCTATATTCATAATTGCGATTAAATACAAGAAAAGAGCGGATACTCCGGTGCCTATAACGTTGCTGATTTTTGAAAAAGCAAGGTAGGATTTTACTACGAATGCTCCTATCGAAACCGTCATAAAAGTAAGAAAGAAAACGGATAAGGAATGCCCGACCGAAAAAAAGAAACCGACGCCCGCCGGTTTCTTCCCGTCGTTCATTAATTTTCTCGTCGTGTTGTCTATCGCCGCAATGTGGTCGGCGTCGAGCGCATGTTTTATGCCGAAGAAAAAAGCAAGCGCGCCGAGGCTTAAAAGTTTTGGAAACACCTGCGATCTGTCGATTAAAATAGCAGTAGAAATAAATAAATAGGAAATTAACAAAGAATAAAGAATAATTATCCTTTGTTTAAAAGTGATCGAAGCGATAAAATTAGAAATACGCGAAAACATAATTAGACCTCCCGCTAATTAATTAAAATTAATTAAATTAAATTAATCTCAAAGGCAGGTCTTCCGGCTTAAACATGCGGATAATCCGCCTTCCCGGCATAAAAATAGCCAGTGGCATACAGGATATCCTTAGCGGTATAGTTAAAATAATTATTAAAAATAACCGCCGGTTATTACGGCTGCGGGTACAGCACGGGCTTTTAACCCGTTTCCCTACACCTTTAAGTTTAAGATTTAATGCTCAAAGTTAAATATAAATATATTATATATAATATACCCGATAAAATTATTAAGTCAATAAGAAAAAGAACATAGGGAAAAGAATTGTTTTTATACCTTAAAAATTTTATAATTTATTATTATGGACAACATAAATAAAAAAGAATTTAAAAATACTTTTATTAAATACATTGAGGAGAAAGGTCTCAGGCACACGAAGCAGAGAGATGTTATCGTAGATGCTTTTTTTTCGGCGGGAAGGCATATCACTTCCGAAGAACTGTTTAATATAGTAAAAAAGAAATATCCGGAGATAGGATATGCTACCGTCCAAAGAAACCTAAATTTACTATGTAAATGCGGATTAGCGGAAGAAATAAAAATAGGAAAGCAAAAAACAAGATACGAACAAAAATACGGGAATATGCATCACGACCATCTTATCTGTTTGCAATGCGGACGGCTTATCGAAGTTAACGATGATAAAATAGAAAAATTGCAGGAAAAGCTTGCCGAAAAAAATAATTTTACTTCTATAAAACATAAATTGGAAATATACGGAATTTGCGCCGACTGCAAATCAAAATAATAATAAAAATTGCTTGACATCATAAAATTATTTTCGTATTATAACGATAATGATTTTTATTATCATTTAGTATCTATATAAAATAAATTCGATATAATCGTTATAAAAATACATAAATCATAATATAACAACATACATATAATTTATGAAAAATTCCGCTGTTGAGGGTCAGGATTACGCGAAAGAAAATACAAATACAGGAAAAAGACGAAACAGAAGGCGGTCGAGAGGCAGATTTCCTGTCTTAAACAAGCGTTCGCTGTACAGAGGACTTCATTTTTTTAAAGTATTGGGTCCCGGTTTCGTCGTTATGATAGCAGATATGGATGCAGGTTCGGTTACGACTGCAGGCGTTTCCGGCGCCCAATGGGGTTATAAGCTTATACCTCTGCAGATACTCCTTATACCTATTTTATATTTAATACAATCAATGACGTCGAGGCTTGGATGCGTTACAAGGAAAGGCCACGGCGAACTTATAAAAGAATATTACGGCAATAAATGGGCGGCGTTTGCTACTGCTACGCTTTTTCTCGTCGTTTTTTCCGCTCTTATTACGGAGTTTTCGGGTATAGCGGCAAGCGGGGAGATATTCGGGATACCTAAGGTTTTCAGCGTAGGTGTAAGTTTTTTAATACTTTTGTTCGTAGTTTTTACCGGAAGCTACCGCAGGGCGGAAAATATAGCCCTTATTTTTTCGCTTACAGGGTTTGTATTCATACCAGCGGCTATTTTTGCGCATCCGGATTACCATCAGCTTGTTTTTAAAGGGCTTTTCGGTTCTCAGCCGCTAGGCAGCAAAGACTATATATGGCTTATAGCGGCAAACGCCGGCGCGGTTATAATGCCATGGATGATTTATTATCAGCAGAGCGCTACCGTCGATAAAAACTTGTGCAAAAAAGATGTTAAGCTGGCTGAAACGGATACGCTTATAGGAAGCATCGCTACCCAAGTTCTTATGATAGCGGTTATAGTTATGACGGCGGCGACTTTGTATAAAGCACATATAGTTCCGTCAACCGCAAAAGCTATCGGCCAGTCCTTAATACCTTTAGCAGGAAAATACGCCGGAGCTTTGTTCGCCGTCGGTCTTTACAGTTCAAGTCTTTTGGCTGCTTTCGTAGTTTCTATGGCGTTTACTTGGGCGGCGGGAGAAACCTGGGGATATAAGCATAGTTTAAATAACCGTTTCAGTGAAGCAAAACTTTTTTATTTTATATATATAGCGTTAATTTTTATATCGGCAATGATAGTGCTTATACCCGGAATACCTTTAGTAACTATTATGGTTGACGTGGAAGCGGCTAACGGGTTTATTCTTCCGATAGTCCTCGGATTTTTAATAGCTCTTGCAGGGAGTAAAAGAATACTCGGAGAATATGCTTATTCCAAAAAAGCTATAGCGGTTGTCGGAGTACTCGGCTTAGTTATGGTAGTTCTGGGGATAATAACAGCGCTTCCGCAAAACTGGTTAAATTATATGCATATATAATAAATTAGGGTTTATTTTTTTATTGACAAATATTTTTATCTGTGTCATATTTTGTAAATATAAATTAAAAAATAATAAATTATAATATTAAAATACTCAGGAGGTTATTTATGCGAAGCGAATCAGATAGCAGCGGCAATAGTTACGGCAGTTTTTATTCATTAAAAAAATCGCTTTAGCGAAGTATTGGAAGGTCAGATCAATTTTATTTAGCAGCATTAATGTTTTGATATATTTAATATAGGCGATAATAAATATTTCATCTCTTTCTAATATAGCGCTAAAAGCTTTCTATTAAAAAGGAGATGAAATATGAAAAACATAGTCTTAGTCTTATTCTTCATTTTATTTTTTTGCGCCTCCGCCGTTAATTCTTATGCAAAGAGCGGTTCCTTTTTGTCGCAGATAAAGCTTTTCGGCACTTTTGCTTCTTCTTATACATATAATTTTGCAAATCCTGTGGCAAATACAGAATATCCTCAAGGCAACTATAACGGAAACTACATAGATAATTATAAAGTAAACGGTTTTACCGTCAACGAATTTGATATAACGGTTTCAAAAAATGCCTTTTCAAACGGAAGAAATAATTTCGGCATAGGTTTTAAGGTATCTTTAGATACCGGAGAAAACATTCAGTCCGTAGGGCCTTACACCGGCAACTATAATTATTACACGGAATCCGTTTATAACCGTCCTTTATACGGGTTTAGGCAGTTTTACGTTTCTTTAGGGATTCCGGTAGGAAATGGATTAAAAATTTATTTGGGAGAAAAAAATTATTTAATCGGCTTTGAATCTTATAATCTTTCAAGACTATGGGAAAATACTTATTCGCCTATAACGGCGATAGAGCCGGGCGAACTTACCGGAATATTTTTTAAATACCCTTTTACGAAAAGTCTTAATATGGTATTTGGGGTCGCTATGACCGATAATGCAATGGTGCCTATAGACAGGTATCCGACATTTGAATATATCGCTTCATACAAACCTTTTAATTTTTTAAAACTGCATGAAGGAATAGTTTACGGAGCAGAAAATTTCGTAATCTACGATAATAACCTTTATAAGGACAATCTTAACAAATTTTTTTATAATTTCATTGATGCAAAGTATAAATTTTTAAAATACTGGACTGCCGTTTTAGATTACGAAGTCGGTTTGAACGGAGGAATCAATAAATCTATAATATACAATATAGGTATAAATCCGGCCGAATTTAATTCTTCACAAAATGTTTATCCTTCCGCGCTTATTTCTACTTCGGATTCCACTTTTGACAAATCCCGTTTTTCAGGAATAGCGTTTTATCTGCATCATTACTACGTATCGCATTACGGCAGGTTTTCGCAGACTATCAGGGAAGCGGAAGTTTCCGATCCTCAAGGTATGTGGGAGGAGGAAAGCGTTCCGGGGACAGCGTATCGTTATTTTGACTCGACGTTTACTTTAGGATACAGACCGCCAGCCGAAATACTTAAAAACGTTCAGTTCAGGATAGAATTTGAAAACCAGACAGCCAATCGTCCGGTTTACGGCGACGGAAACAGTTTTCAGGATACTATAAACGCAATGGCGGTTTATACTTTCGGCAATTAATTCTGCTACCGTTAATAATCGCAGCAAAATAATCGAAACCGCTTGACATTAAGAATATAGAAGGTATAATTAAAATATGCAATTTATTAAATAGCCGCTTATAATTTATACGCAATAATTCAATAAAATTTAATTTTTTATATTTATATTAGAGGAGGAAAAATGTTTAAAAAATTAAAAATTACGATAATTTCCAATTTGATAGTGCGGGTTTTTATGATTGCTTTTGCGGTTATTTTTCCAGCGAGCGTTTACGCCAGTTCAGCTTTGAATACGCCGTGCGGTTCCGGAAGTTTTGCAGGCACTTCGTATTTATCGACCCCATGCAGTTCTTCATATAACTGTTGTATAGCTCCTAACGAGCCGGTAGTAAAAAAAGTTCAACCCGTCGTAAAAAAACAGATTAAAAAAGCTGCTGTTTCCAAAAAACCGGTTATTACAAAAAGAGTTTCGACTTATAATATTTCAGCAAATTATAACGATATTCGTTTTCCGTATAATTCTGCTATGCTTACCTCAAAAGATATTGCTATTTTACACAGAGATGCCGAGTATTTAAAACACAATAAAAACGTGGTTGTTCAGATACAGGGCAATTGCGACAGAAGAGGTTCCGAAGCTTATAATATGGCTCTTGGCTGGAGAAGGGCTAATATAGCAAAATCATATTTAGAAAAATTAGGTATAAGCGGCAATAGACTTAAAACAGTAAGCTTTGGTAAAGAAAAACCTATTTGCTCAGCTCATACTTTATCATGTTATGCTATAAACAGAAGAGACCATTTTGTAATCGTTTCTAAATAAAAAATAGTTAATAATAAATTATTTTTTTTAAATCCCTAAATCCCTAAATTGATATTGTAAAATCAAAAGAGGGTTTAGGGATTTTAATTTTATATATAGATATTTAAATAACAAATTAACGTACGCGGTAATTAAAATATTATGGAAGCAATAAAAAATTTAGGAAATTTAAACGTAAAAGTAATTAATAATATTAGCGCCGATATTCTTATAGCGGGCGGCGGACCTGCCGGAATGATGACGGGAATAACCGCAGCTCAGTTTTGGCCGGATAAAAAAGTTGTAGTAGTAAGAAGAGAGTTTGATGCCGTAATTCCTTGCGGAATTCCTTATATTTTTGGAACGCTTCACGGAACGGACGAAGATATGGCGGGAAGACTTCCTTTAATTGCCGCCGGAGGCGAGCTGATAATAGGAAATATTATAGATATAGACAGAGAAAGCCGTACGGCTTATGCAGAGGCTATACCGGCAGACCTTCCTTTTAATGCCGCCGCCGTACATGAAGAAAATAAAAACTTAAAAGAAGTAACCGAAATAAAATTTGACAGGCTTGTTTTAGCGACGGGCGGAGAAAATTTTATTCCCAATATAAAAGGTACCCATCTTAACTGCGTTTTTACCATACAAAAAGATTATAACTATTTAGAAATCTTGTTTAACGACCTTATTCCTAAAGTGAAAAGGCTCGCAATTATAGGCGGAGGATTTATAGGAGTTGAATTTGCCGATGAAATTAGAAAATTAGGGATAGAAGTCCACATAATAGAAATGCTTCCCAATCTTCTGCAGGTTTCTTTCGATAAAAACGTTTGCGAAAAAGTAGAAGCTATTTTAACATCGAGAGGCGTTAAAATACATACAAATTCTCAAGTCCAAGAAATTTTAGCGGACGAGTCCGGTAAAAACGTAAAAGGGCTTATAATAAAAGACAAAGATAACATTGAAGCTGATGCAGTTTTAATTGCTATCGGAGTAAGGCCTAACGTCGTTCTTGCGCAAAAGATGGGCCTTACGCTTTCAAGGTCAGGAGGGGTTTGGGTAGATGCTTTTCAGCGTACAAGAGAAGATAGCAGAATTTTTGCAGTAGGGGACTGCGCTCATAAGCAGGATTTTTTTACAAGAAAGGCAAACCATTCAATGATCGCATCTGCTGCAGCTGCGGAAGGCAGAATAGCCGGCATGAATCTTTTTAATTTAAAAATTTCAAGGTATAATGCCGGTTCCGTATCGGTTTATTCCAGCGAAATAGACGGATTAGCTTTTGGCGTAGCCGGCCTGACCGAGTCGCAGGCTACCGCCGAAGGTTTTAATATTCTAATAGGAGAATCAAAACTTCCCGATCATCATCCGGCTTCAATGCCAGATACCGTTGAAATATATTGCCGCTTAATATTTTCCAAAGACTCTTTGCAGCTTTTAGGCGGTCAAATTACCGGAGGTGCAACTACCGGAGAGTTGGTTAATACAATAGGACTTGCTATTCAGATGCATGCGACCGCCACAGATATTGCTACTATGCAGTTTGGCAGCCAGCCGAGGCTTACGCCTTCTCTTCATCCTATGGTGGCGGCTACGGGCGACGCTTTGAAAAACTATATAGTTTCTAGAAAGATGTAATAGGAAAAGGTGTCAGATTAATTACCGGTTTTTAAACCGTATTGTGCTAATTTTTCTTTGGTAGTGTCGTAATCTTTATGCTGAAATGCGTTCATGCCCAATTTGGCAGCGGTTTCGACGTTAAAATACCTGTCGTCTATAAAAAGACTTTCTTCGCTCGTTACGTATGCAAGATCCATTGCAAGTTTGTAAATATTTTCGTCCGGCTTTTTCATTTTTACGAAACAAGAGGTTACGAAAAAATCGATTAATTCGGTTAGTTTAAATGTTTCCACTCTGTATCTTGAAAGCTCAAGCCCTTCATTGTTTAAAGCGACCACCTTTAATTTATATTTAGATTTTAAATGTTTAAACAGCTCTATCATTTCAGGAATGGGTTTTGACTGACTGAACATAAAATTTTTAAAGTCGGCTTTTGAAAAATTCCGCTCGTCGTAAAATATTGCTTTATCTAGATAATCGTTTAATGTTATCCTTCCTTCTTCGTATAAAGACGATAAATAGCCGTGCCTTTCCGAAAACTCTTCATAATCGAGATTAAAAATTTTTGAAGCTTCTTTTCTGGAAGCGGTATCCCAGCCGTTTGTAAGAATAATATTGCCGATGTCTAAAAATAAAGTATTAATTTTATCCATAATATCTTAATTTCAATTTTAATGTCCGCAGGTTCCGCCGGAACAGCTGCATGCAGGCGCAGGAGATGCGGCTTTGCTTTCATCCGCCGGTTTTTTTGATTTGCTTGAGCTTCCGGAACTGCCGGAACTTGCATAGTCCGTTTTATACCATCCTGAGCCTTTTAATACGAAACTTGAGTTGGAAATCAGTTTTTCTAATTTTCCTCCGCATTTTTCGCATTTTTCAAGCGGTTTTTCGTTCATACCCTGAATTACCTCGATATAATTTCCGCAGTCTTTGCATTTGTATTCTCTAATAGGCATTTAATTTACCTCCTTTTAAATATATAACTATATTAATTATAGCATAAATTTAATATTATTTACATATCGGCAAAGTTTATAATATAATATTCAATATATTAAATTAAATGGATAAAATATATAAAATATTTACACAGTTCCAAAGTTTATAAAAAAAATCACAGGTTATGGAAAACTTTAAAATTCCGGAATATTTCAAATCTTTGAACGACGATATTCTTAGCGATATCAAAGTTTTGTTTAAAGCGGAAAATTATTCGGCTGGAGAAAATATTTTTCTGGAAGGAGACAAATCGAAAGGAATATATTTTGCAGCCGAAGGAACCGTAAAGGTTTACAAATCTTCTAAAGACGGCAAAGAGCAGATTTTAAAATTGATTTATCCCGGCGAATCATTTAACGATATAACTGTTTTCGTGAAAGACGTAAATCCCGCTTCCGCCGATGCCGTTACCGACGTAAAACTATATTTATTATCCCGCGAAAATATGATAGAGCTTATTTACAAATACCCTGAAGTATCTATCAATATTATAAAAAGCATGTCGGAGAAATTAAGGCATCTTACTAATGCAATAGAAGATCTTTCTCTAAAGCATACGCAGGAAAGAATCGCCAAAATTCTGCTTTTATTCGACGGTGAAAAGCTCAGCCAGAAAATAATAGCGGATATTGCCGGAACGGCAAGAGAGGTTGTTTCGCGGGCGCTGAAAGAGTTTGCGGAAAAAAATATTATAAAAATTGATAAAAGAGATATTATAATACTCGACAGAAAAAAGCTGGAAGATTTAAGCGAATAATAGAGATAAAGTTTACCTGCCTATGCGGATTATAGCCGGTTCATTAAAAGGAAGAATAATACCTAACGTATTTAATGTCAAAAATGTTTCTCCGTCGTCGGATTTCTTAAAAGGCGTTTTATTTAACGTGGTAGGAGACGATATAAGCGGCGCCGTTTTTTGCGATTTATACGCCGGAACCGGCAACGTAGGTTTTGAGGCTCTTTCAAGGGGTGCCGCTTTCTGCATTTTCGTCGAGACGGCTCCTGAATTGATATCGTTAATTATCAAGCTTTCAAAGCAGTTCGGCGTTGAGGAAAAAGTAAAAATTATAAAAAAAGACGCGCTTAAGGCTTTGGAAAAAGGGATATTAGACGAGTATAAGCCGGATTATATATTCGTCGACCCGCCTTACGATAAAGGTTTTTGCGAAACTGCGATTAATAAAATAATTACAGAATATTATCCTAATAAAAAGACCGAAGGCGGCGAAACATACGGCAGGGAAGATAAAATAAACATAATAGTCCAGCATGATAAACGCGAAATATTATCTTCTGAATATCCGCCTTATAAGCTTATAAATAAAAAAACGCACGGCAAATCTTTTTTGTCGTTTTACCGTGCGGAACAGTTGTGACGGGGACAGAATTGAATTCTGTCCCCATGTTTTAAAAATTCCAGCTGCCCTTCCAGTTTTTAATTTCCGGCATGTCGTCGTCGTATTTAAGTATATACTGTTTATGTTCGATTAACCTGCTTTCCATTTCTTGCTTAATATAAGCCGACTTATATTTAAGCGATTCTACTCTGTCGGCAGCGTCCATAACCAGATGAAACCTGTCTAACTCGTTTCTTACGGCCATATCGAAAGGAGTAGTCGTAGTTCCTTCTTCTTTGTACCCCCTAACATGGAGATTCGGGTGGTTTTTGCGCCTGTAGCACAGCCTGTGTATCAGCCAAGGATAGCCGTGAAATGCAAAAACAATATGCTTGTTTTCGGTAAACAGCGTATCGAATTCTTTATCGGATAACCCGTCCGGATGTTCTTCTTTAGGCGTTAAAGTCATAAGATCTATGACGTTTATAACCCTTATTTTAAGCTCCGGAACGAGATCGTTTAAAATAGAAACGGCGGCAAGAGTCTCCAGAGTCGGAACGTCGCCTGCGCAAGCCATGACGATATCGGGCTCTTCGCCTTTGTCGTTACTGGCAAATTCCATAATGCCTAAACCTTTATTGCATATTTTAATTGCCGAATCCATATCGTACCACTGAAGCTCTTCCTGTTTTCCGGCGATGATTACGTTTACTCTGTTTTTGCTCCTGAAACACTCGTCCGCCGTTACTAAAAGCGTATTTGTGTCGGACGGCAGATAAACCCTTATATATTTTGGTTTTTTTGTAATCACGTGGTCTATAAAGCCGGGATCCTGATGCGAAAAACCGTTATGATCCTGACGCCAGACATGCGAAGTAAGAAGATAGTTTAAGGAAGGTATAGGTCTTCTCCATTCCACTTCGTCGGCTTCTTTGAGCCATTTTGCATGCTGGTTAAACATTGAATCTATTATGTGTATAAATGCCTCGTAGCATGAAAAAAATCCGTGTCTTCCGGTCAGCAGATATCCTTCGAGGAGTCCTTCGCACGTATGTTCGCTTAAAATTTCTATCACCCTTCCGCTGTGCGCCAGATGGTCGTCGAAATTAAAAATATCGCCCCACCATTGTCTGTCCGTCGTATCGAAAACAGCGTTAAGCCTGTTGGAGTTATGTTCGTCGGGACTGAATATCCTGAAGTTATCCATATTTTTTTTGACTATATCGCGCAGGTAATATCCTAAGGTAGTAGTAGCTTTTCCGTTAACGTTTGCCGGTTTTTCGACTTTTTCGGCATAATCTTTAAAATCCGGAAGAATGAGGTCTTTCGTCAAAAGTCCGCCGTTTCCGCAGGGGTTTGCACCCATTCTTTTATCTTTTTTAGGCGAAAATTCTTTGATTTTATCTATTAACGAACCGTTTTCGTCGAATAATATTTCGGGCTTATACGATTTCATCCAGTTTTCCAATATCTTTATATGTTCCGGTTTTTCTTCAAAATCCGTAATGGGCACCTGATGAGCGCGCCAAAAACCCTCTAATTTAAGTCCGTCAATTTCTTTAGGACACGTCCATCCTTTAGGAGTTCTTAATATCAGCATAGGATAAAGAGGCCTGGATTCTGCGAACGTTTCGGTTTTACCTTCGTATTCTTTTTTTATTTTTTTTATTTCCTTAGAAATTTTATCCATTATTACGGCCATTTTATTATGCGCCGAATTTACCGACTCGTCTTCAAGTATGTAAGATTTATAACCGTACCCTTTAAACAGCGCTGCCAGCTCTTCTTCGCTGATTCTCGCGAGAATAGTAGGATTATTAATTTTGTATCCGTTTAAATGAAGAATAGGAACTACTATGCCGTCGGTTTTAGGGTTTAAAAATTTATTAATATGCCAGGATGCAGCCATAGGTCCGGTTTCCGCTTCGCCGTCCCCTACTGTGCAAAATACGGTTAAATCCGGATTGTCGAGCGCCGCTCCGTAAGCATGGCTAAGAGCGTAACCAAGCTCGCCGCCTTCGTGTATAGAGCCGGGCGTCATAGGCGAAACATGGCTCGGCACGCCGCCCGGAGCTGAAAATTGCCTGAAAAGAGCCTTGACCCCGTCATAGTTTTGAGGAATATTAGGATAATATTCGCTGTAAGTTCCTTCGATATAAGTATTGGCGATAATAGCGGGGCCGCCGTGTCCTGGTCCCGTTATAAATAAAGCGTTTAAATCAAATTTTTTAATAATTCTGTTTATATGTGCGTAAATGAAATTAAGTCCCGGAGATGTTCCCCAGTGTCCAAGCAGTCTCGGTTTTATATGTTCGAGTTTCAGAGGTTCTTTTAGGAGCGGATTATCCATTAGGTAGATTTGCCCTATAGAAAGATAGTTTGCGGCATTAAAATATAAATTTAAAATTTCTAGTTCGTCTTCGGTAAGATAATTTTGATAATTAGAATGCGGCGTTTTTTCTTTCATCTTTCACCTCTTTATTTAAGATTTAAGTTGACATTCGGAGAAGGTGTTAGATTAATTTTTTTGCAAGAAAATTTTATACAATTTTGAATTGTCTCATACGCAAAAAATAAAATCTGACACCTTTTTATTATATTTTATATGCCCTGACCAAAAAAATTTTATATTACCGTATTAAAGTTTAATCATTCTAAAGACAATTTTTATATTAACCGTATTAATATTAATTGCATTATTTTACATCTTGTCCATTATTTTAGAATATCTCCTTAAAAGTATCGAATTTAATGAAACCGTTATGCTGGAAACCGCCATAGCCGCTCCTGCAAAAGCCGGAGGTATTAAAAAGCCGGTAAATCCGTAAAAAACGCCTGCGGCTAAAGGTATTCCCAGACCGTTAAAGAAAAAAGCCCAGAAAAGATTCTGCTTAACCTTAAATAAAGTTTTTCTGCCGAGGGATACGCTTTTATAGACGTCGTTTACATCGTTTCTTACTAAAATAACGTCCCCTGTTTCCCTTGCAACATCCGTTCCGCTTCCTATAGCAATTCCGACGTCCGCCGCGGCAAGAGCCGGAGCGTCGTTTATACCGTCGCCTACCATTGCGACTTTTAAGCCGAGGTTTTTTAACTTTTTTATTTCGTTAAGTTTTTCGTGCGGCAAAACGTTTGCGATAATGTTTTTTTCGTCTATTCCTGCTTGAGCGGCGGCGTTTGCCGCCGAGTTTATATTGTCGCCGGTTAAAAGATAAACGGAAATACCCAGAGACTTTAATTTTGACACGGCTTGTTTTGCCGTTTCTTTGACTTTATCGGATAAAGAAATAATGCCTGCAATATCTGAACCTACGGATATTCCGATAACTGTTTTTCCTTCTTTTGCAAATTTTTCCACAAATTCATTAAATTTGGCCGTATCGAAATTTACGGTTTCGGATTCGTTGAATATCTCTTTTTTGCCTATAATTATCTTTTTGCCTTCATAAATTAATTTTATTCCGAATCCGCCTATTTCTTCAAAATTTTCCGGCGCAAATTTGTCTTGCATAGACATTTCAACGGCATTTTTTTCCTCTGTGTCGTATTTACCGGATAAAGGTTTGTCTTGAATATTTTTCGGTTCGTCATTGTGAGGAGCGAAGCTGGAATTAAATTTATCTACTATTGCGGCGGCTATAGGATGCGAAGAAAAACTTTCTGCATATGCTGCAATTTTAAGTATTTCGCTTTCAGGCATACCGTTAAGAGAAATTATATCAACGACCTCCGGTTTTCCATAAGTAATAGTTCCGGTTTTATCGAAAACTACCGCATTTATTCTTGCAATCTCTTCTAAACTTGACGACTTTTTTATAAGTATCCCTTTTTCTAAGCCTATCGAACTTCCGACCATAAGAGCCATAGGGGTTGCAAGTCCCATGGCGCACGGACAGGCTATTACTAAAACCGCAATGGAAGCGGATAGGGCAAATAAAAAATCGTAATGAAAGACAAACTTCCATACAATAAACGTTATTAAAGATATTATAACCACCGTAGGAACGAAATAATTAGTTACTTCGTCGGCTATACGCTGAATAGGGGCTTTATCGGCCTGAGCATCTTCTACCAATCTGACAATTTGTGAAAGTACGGTGTCTTTTCCGACCCTTAACGCTTTAATTTTAACCGCCTGCCCTTTATTTATGGTAGCTCCGCTTACCTCGCTTCCTTCGCCTTTTTCTACCGGAACGGGTTCTCCGGTAAGCATAGATTCGTCTATTTGAGTCTGCCCGTAAGTTATTACGCCGTCAACCGGAATTTTATCGCCTTTTTTAACCAGCAGAATATCGCCGGGTTTTACTTCGGAAGTATCAATTTCTTTAACCGTCCCGTCGGGTTTGACCAAGTTTGCTTTATTTGCCTGAAGTTTAAATAGCGCCTTAAGAGACGAAGCCGCCCTCTGTTTCGATATTTTCTCTAAAAGTTTTCCGGTTCTAATAAAAAGAATAAGCAAAACGGAAGTATCGAAGTAAAGTTCGCCCTTGAATAAAAAAACTGAAGCGACGGAATAAAAATAAGCCGCCGAAATGCCGAGAGAAACCAGAACGTCCATATTAGACGAAAAACTTTTTAAAGAATAATAAGCGCCCTTATAAAAAGTAAGTCCTGCTGTGAACTGTACTATTGTTGCCAGTATAAACAAAATAGGTATTCTGTAAATTCCAAATGTATCGATATACGTCAGTATAACTACCGGAATTGCGATTATTAAAGTAAATATCAGCCAGTAAAGATCTTTTTTCCAGTCGGGTATTTTGCGGCGTATTTTAACATTTTTTGCGATGTCCGCCGTTTCATTTTTTTCTTGATTAATTTCATCTATAGGGGTATATCCGCTTTCTATGACGGCTTTAAATATCTCGTCCTTAGAAGTTTTTGAAGGGTCGTAAAATACGGAGCCGCTTTCTCCGACGAAGTTTACTACTATCGAGTTTACTCCGTTTAGTTTCCCGACGTCTTTTTCGATGGCTTTTGCGCAGTTTGTGCAGTGCATCCCTTCGATTTTAAATTTTATGTTTTTTGAATTTCCAACGGTATTTAAATTTGCTGACGCAGATACCTCAGATGATGTAGCAGATTCTGCATCTGAATTAACGATAAGGTTTGGAACTGTTTCGCCGGAATCCGTCAAATCGGCTTCGAAACCGGCAAATTCAATCATCTTTATAATTTCTTCAGGAGAGGGTTTAGCGCTTTCGGTTTCTACGTATAAGGTTTCGTTAATAAAATTGAGCTTTGCATCCGTCACGCCTTCTATTCTTTTTACCGTATCAGTAATAGTTGCGGCGCAGGCGGCGCAGTCCATTTTGCCTATTTTAAACTTATAGTTTTTACGCGGAGCGTTTGCAGATTCCATATATTTATAATATCACATATTTTGCGGGTTGTGAAATTGCGGTTTAAACCGTAATTATTTATTTTGATTATGCAGAATAATTTTTGCGGCTTCTTTTAAATCGCTAACGTAAAAGTCGGGAATAATACTTTCGTCGTGTTCATACATATCGTTTTTTATATAGAACGATTTTAAACCTGAATTTTTTGCAAGCATTATATCGCTGTCTTTATCACCCACCATGAACGACTTGGCAATATCTATATCAAATTTTTCTGCCCCCTTAAGCACCATTCCCGCAGAAGGCTTTCTGCAGGAGCATTTTATGTTATATGGCTCCACCGTTCCTCTATCATGATGAGGGCAGAAATATAAATCGTCTATTTTAATTCCGTTATTTTCGTATATTTTAAGCAGTTTTTCATGAACCGCCGCCAAATCGTCCATGCTAAAAAATCCCTTTGCCACGCCGGCCTGATTAGTCACTATTATAAGCAGATATCCGGCAGATTTTAAATCTTTGAGAGCTTCTAAAGAGCCTGGCAGTATAATAATATCTTCAGGATTTTTTAAATATCCGATATCCTTAATCAATACGCCGTCTCTGTCCAAAAAAACGCATTTGTTATTATTCATTGTATTTATTTATGTTTAAAATTCTCCTTATAAAAAAGCTTTTTTTACCGTTTCAAAAACAAATCTTGCGTCTTCAACCGCAAGCTTATCCATATATTTTTTCTCCTATCATTTTTTTTGCAGAAATATCCCAATATATTTATAGAATAATCTATCATATCTAAGTATATAGGATAAAAATAAACGGCTTCATTTAAACTTAATATAAACGGAGATAAAGAAATGTCGATGCCGTATTTATTGTCAAGGTTGATTTCGTCTTCATGCAAAGGTTTTTCTACTCTTTCCATGAATTCTTGAATAGCCTTCTTCTAGATTTTTATCTTTTAATCTTGCTTTAGTCTATTATTTTATCCATGCCTTTATTTTATATCATATAGTTTATTTTATCCATATTAATTCTTAACTTTTAAGCCGTAGATTTTCCGCCTTTACCCGACAGGGTCATAATATTATTAAACACAAAAATGCAAATTCCTATAAATTCCATAGAAGCAAATGAACCAAGGATTAAAACCGGATAAAATCCCGAAACTGCATTGTTTAAAATTATCCAAGTTAAAGCCATTCCTATTAAGCCGATATTAGTCAGATAAAATTGAACCGCTATAAGAAACTCGCTGTATAATTTGAATCCGCTGAATCTTGGCAGTACATGGTAGCCGACCGAATAAATCATCATAGCGATAAATCCAAGCAAAAGAAAATGAACATGGGCTAAAAGCAGGTACCCTATAGATTGCGGATACAGTGCCATAACTAAGCCTAAACCTGTTCCTATTACAAGGTAAAGCAGGGAAGCTATCGTAAAATATCTTATTATAGGACTCATAATGAACAATATTTTATCAAATAAATTTATAATTTTTTATGATAAATGTCACATTTGTAATAATAATATGTCGATAGATGTTTAAATTTTCGTATAATTTTTTAAATATGCTATAATTATTTTATGGAAAATATGGAATTAATTACCAAAAAAATCAATAAAGATAAAGAACCAACCAACATGAATATTATAAAACAATTAGAAAATTTTTTTAAAAAAAATGCAGTAAAATTTAACATTGAAGCCGCATTTTTATTCGGTTCTCAGGCAAACGGTTTTCCGAACAAAGATTCAGATATAGATATTGGAATAGTTTTCGATAGCGATAAATTTTCTGTATTTTCGGATGAAGATATTTTTTTTAAAACGACCGATATTGCAAACGAACTATATAAAATAATGAGCGCAGAAGTTAACGTAATGCCGCTTTATCATGATTTCAGAAAGCCCTTTTTATATTATAACGTTATAGTTTTAGGCATACCTTTATTTATAAAAAATTACGATAAATATATTGCATTAAGAAACGAAGCCATTTTTCAAATGGAAGATTTTAGTATTTTCGGAGAAAAGTGGATGATAGAATCTGCAAAAAATAAATTAAATAAATTAAATAAATTAAAGGACATTACAAATGCCTGAATTTACTTATGCTAAGGGTAGAGTTGTCGAAACATTAAATTTTATTCCTCTTCCGGCCTTGTTTTCCATCTGTTGTGTATCCAGAACCACTGTTCTGGATATTGCTTAATTATATCTTCGATTTTTTCATTAAACAGCTTAAGAATATTCATGGTATCCGTCTTTCTGTCGCCGGTATATTTAATGTCTAAGGGGGGTTCTATTATAAGGCGGTGTTTTGAGTAATTTCCGTATTTTTTATCCTTTACGTTATTGTTATTAATTCTAACGATAAAAGCGGGAACGACGGGAAGTTTAGTTTTTGCGGCGATATTTGCCATACCCGGCATAGTGCAGGCTTTAACGCCGAAGAAATCGGCGAAAACGCCTATGCGCTTGGAGGCATTTTCGTCCGGCAGAAATCCGACGATTTCGTTGGCGTTTAACGCCGAAATTATATTTTTTACGGCATTTTCCCTATTGTATATAACTTTGTTTCCTGAAGCGGTTCTTAAATTGTATAAAATTTTTTCTATATAAGGATTATCGAGCGGTCTTGCAAGTACGTTGCCTTTATAGCCTTTCAGCCCAAAGGTTTTTGCAAGAAGTTCCCAGTTTCCGAAGTGAGCGGTAAGCAAAAGCACTCCCTGACCGCCGTATATATTTTTAATATTTTCAAAATCGGATTCGACGAAATCGTCGATATTGCTTTCATTATATTTATTTAGCCTGAAAATTTCGACGAACACCATGCCGAGATTTTTATAAAATTTTATTGCTATATCGTCCCGTTCTTTTTCTGTTTTAAACGGAAATGCTATTTTTAGGTTATTTAAGGTATGTTTTCTATGCTTTTTGTCGATTTTATAAAATAGGAGTCCGAGAAATCTGCCGATTTTTAAAGACAAGCCCTGAGACAGTATATTTAAAAATGAGTAAAAAGAATATACTAAAATGTATTCCGAATAAGCAAGAACTTTGTTTTTTTTCATAATTTTCTTAAATATATACCTGCGCTTATTTCATCTATTGTAATATCTATAACTAACTATACCTATTTTGTTGCGTTATTATAGATGCGATTATAAATATCATAAATATATTCATAGAAATTTCCGTTTTTTACGCTGTTTTCTACAATAAGATCGAAGTCTAAGTAATAAATTTTGTCGAATACGTCATTAAAATTTTTAAAATTAAACCGTTTTAATTTTACATAATCCTTTAAAGTCGTAACTGCTATATATTTATCGTCGGAATTAAGTATGTTTGCAATGTTTTTGAAATCGTTTTCCGTGTATTCGTAATGGTCGGCAAATTCCATTTTATAATCTGCAGGCGCACCGCAGCCGTTTAAATTTTCGTAAAAATAATCGGAATTGCCTATTGCGCATACCGCAAGAATTTTTGCTCCTCCAGCCTTTAATGCCTTTAAATCTTCGGAGGGCAAAACGTTTTTTTGGGAAATAAGTTTATCAGGCTTATAATAGGAATAAAATATAGGGCAGTTTTTATTGTATTTTTTTAATTTATTTTCTATTCCGTCTTTAAAAGACGAAGATGAATAGTTTAAAGACGGCCTATTTTCCAAAAGTTCCGGTCTGCATTTTGTTATAACGATAATGTCTGCATATTTTAATGCGCTAAGTGGTTCTCTTAAAATTCCGGCGGGCAAGACGTTTTGTATAAATATATCGATATTTGCGTCTATAAGAATTATATTGACGTTTTTTTTGATGTTTAAAGCCGTGAAGCCGTCGTCTAAAATAGCTATTCTTTTATTTCCGTCAAATTCATCGTGAACGTCTTTATAAGCGCATTTATATGTTATGCCGACAGTTTCGGCATTTATTTCTATTTCTGCTTCGGTTTCTAATTTTAATCCTGCTTCCACCGTTTCATCGGAGATAATTTCATTATTGCCACCGTCAACCTTCCATTCCATTTCTGCAAGGTTGTAATATATTTCGTCGTTACTAAGGCAGGTTTTAGCCGCTGCAAGCCTGTTTTTCGATACGATAACCGGAATATCTATTTTTTTTGATTTAAATTTTTCGATTAAAAGGAGGACTTCGTCGGGCAATTTATTTCTTGATTCGGGAATTTCATACTCCCATGCGGCTATATAGACTTTTTTTTTAAACGCCCTTTATATCCGCGGGTTATAATGCAGGGTTTTAATTGTTTTTCGTATAAATATTCTGCTAAACTATAAGAAAACGGAGTTTTTCCGGAACCGCCCATATTTATGTTTCCGAAACTTATCGTGAATAATCCGGATTCTTTGGCTCTAAAGCTTTCGGCAGCTCTTTTTATTTTAGAAAATGCTATAACGGCGAATGATAATATAATTAGCGGCAGTTTAGCGCAAAATTTTAAAAAATTGCCAAACCTGCCCCCGCTCCTGTCTCCTATTCTTTCCGCATTTTCCGGCTTTTTTGATTCGTTGGTCAGAAAATTTAATATGTATTTATAAAATTTCATTTTGATTTATATTAATTTTCATTTACATTTCATTAAGAGCTACCATATTTAATCGTATTTAGTTATATTAAATCCGCCGATTCCTTTATCCTGTTTAACCCTTCCTTAATGACGTCGAGTCCTGTTGCGAACGATAGTCTTATAAAATTATCGTTGCCGAATTCTACTCCGGGGACCGCCGCAACGAGATATTTATCTAAAAGATGTTCGCAATATGCGGAAGAAGAATTTATTGTTTCGCCTTTTGAGTTTTTTAATTTTCCGAAGACTTTTGAAATATCGACGAAAAGATAAAAAGCGCCGTCCGGTTTTACAGGAGTCATGCTTTTTATATTTTTTCCAAAAAAATCGAGCATATAATCCCTTCTTTTTTGAAATTCGCCGCGCATCATATCGGTAAATTCGTATCCGCCTTTTAATGCCGCAAGCGCGCCGTATTGGGCAAAAGTAGTCGGATTAGAGGTGCTCTGCGACTGGATGTTGTTCATAGCGGCGATTAAATCTTTTGGTCCTGCGGTATAGCCTATCCTGAAACCCGTCATGGAATAAGTTTTAGACACGGCGTTAACGGCGATAGTCCATTCTTTCATCGATTTATCCGCCATTAAAACGTTAAAAAACTTTTTACCGTCGAAAATAATTTTTTCGTATATATCGTCGGTTATTATATATAGTCCTTGTTTTTTAGCAAAATCTGCGACTTCTATTATATCCTTTTCTTCCATCATAACGCCTGTTGGATTTGACGGACTGTTTATTATAACGCCCCTCGTTTTGCCGGTCAGGCTGTTTCTCATTATTTCAAGGTTGAATTTAAAGCCGTTTTTTGAAGTATCCGCTATTACTGGAACTCCGCCGGAAAGTTTTATAATTTCGGTATATGAAACCCAGTAAGGCGAAGGAACTATTATTTCGTCGCCTTCGTTCAGCATAGCCGTGAAGATATTATATAAAGAATGTTTGCCGCCGCATGAGACGATTATTTCCGAATTTTCGTAACGGATTCCGTAATCTTCCGAAAACTTTTCGGCTATGGCGGTTTTTAGTTCGTTTATTCCGGAAACAGGAGTGTATTTGGTCTGTCCTTTGTCAAGAGCATCTTTTACCGCTTTTTTTATATAGTCCGGCGTGTCAAAATCGGGTTCTCCCGCGCCGAAACCTACGACGTTTTTGCCTTCGCTTTTTAATTTATTGGCTTTAGCCGTTATGGCAAGAGTGGCCGAAGGCTTTATTAAAGAAGCTCTACATGAGAGTTTCATCATTTTCTCCTTTTGCGTAAATTTTTGAAAGTTCTTCCGCTATTGCAGGAGGGACCATACTTGATACGTCTCCTCCAAGCCGAGAAATTTCTTTGACTATCGTGGAACTTAAAAAAGAATACTTTTCCGCAGTCATCATAAATATAGTTTCGATATCTGAATTTAACGTTCTGTTAGTCGTCGCAAGCTGAAGCTCGTACTCGAAGTCCGAGACTGCCCTTAGTCCCCGTATTATAACTTTTGCGTCTATGCTTTCGACGTATTTTACCAAAAGACCTTTTAAACCTACCACTTCTACTCTTTCATAATCTATATCACTGTCGTCTTTTATAGCCCTGTTTATTAGTTCTATCCGTTTAGACTGAGAAAAAAGATACGGTTTTTTTTTATTGCAGGCTACCGCTACTATAACTTTGTCGAATATATTAAGGCTTCTTTTTAAAACATCTAAATGACCGTAAGTTACAGGGTCAAAAGACCCCGGATAAACCCCAATCTTATATTTAATTGAATTTGACATAAACTTTATTTTTACCATAAAACCGATAAAATTGCAATTACGTAAATTTTTATTGATTTATTTTTAAAAATTTGATAAATTAAAAAATCTATCTAAACTACGACTAAAATTTTTTAATATAAAATAAGGAGTATTTTATTATGGCGAATCATAAATCTGCCGAAAAAAGAGCAAGACAGACTGAAAAAAGAACGGAAAGAAACAGGCACAGTATTTCTAAAATGAAAACAGGCATAAAGAAATTTCAGGCTGCGGTTGCCGAAAGCGACAAAGAAAAAGCCTTATCTCTTTTTAATTTAAACGTATCTTATATTATGCAATTAGCCGCAAAAAAAATTATACACAAAAACAATGCATCGAGAAAAGTCTCGGCTCTTGCTAAACTTAAGAATTCTATAAACGGTTAAAATATAAACGTTTAAGTTTAAAAGTTAAGTTAATACGGTTAAGTTATAACCGGTTTAATTTAAAGATAAATTCTTCAAAAATCAGATCCGGCGGGTAAGACGTCGTTTTAAGTTTTAAATCGGCGTCTTCCAAAAGTCTTACCGCATTTCTTAATTCTACCGCATTAAACAAAGAAAGACGTTTTAAAAATTTACCTTTAAGGAACGGCAAAACTGCATTAGTGTTTAATATCGTTTCAATATTCATGCCCGATTTCTCCTGAATTTTAGCCCTGTGAAGTTTTTTTGCCTCTCCGTATAATATAGATATAATTTTTATAGGCTCTTCTCCGTCCGCATAAAGAACATCGAACATAGAAAATGCCGCCCTGAAATCTCTATCTAATATTTTGTCGGTTAAATCGAATACGCTGAATTTTTTTGAAAAAGATATAAGAGATTTTATTTTTTCTATAGGTATTTCAGTTTCAACTTTCGAATCAACGTTAATCCCTGAAGATATTTTGTCTAATTCGGAATCTATATTAAGCAGGTTATTTCCGGTATACCGCATTATATAATAGGCAGATTCTTCCGATATAGAGAATCCTTTTTCCTTTGCCAAATTTTTAATATAAGACGGTATTTCGTTGTCGTATAACTTCCTGACCTTATTTAATTTAAAGTAATCTTTATTTTTTAATTCTTTAAAAAATTTCCAGTTTTCGTTTATTTTGGGTTCGTTAAAATAAAAGATGACTATTGTAGAAGGCGAAGGAGATTTTGCATACTCAATTATGCTTTCGTCGTTAAGAAACGAATCGTCGAAATCTTCCGCCTGAACTACTCTTTTCTCCGCAAAAGCAGGGTAGCTTTCCGCAATATTTAAAAATTCCGACGGCGAAGGCGCTATAAGCCTGTCGAAATTAAAGTCGTATTCGTTTTCCGAAAGCATGCCGGATTTTATTTTCTCTATTTCTTTATTTATTCTGAAATTATCTTCGCCGTAATAAAAATGTATTAAAACTTCGTTATTCATACGATAATTGTACAATAAAATTTATTTTTTTAAAAGTTATCGTTTTTATTTATGTTTTTATTTGTTGACATTTTTTGTATATTTTATTAATATATTTTATTATGATTACGTTTTTAACTATTTTATTGATTGTATCAGCCGTATTTTTAGTTATCGTTATTCTGATGCAGCAGGGGAAAGGACAGGAGATGGGAGCGGTTTTCGGCGGAAGTTCGCAGACTGTTTTCGGGGCGTCCGGAGCGGGGAATTTTTTAACCAAAGCAACGGCTGTCATAGCTATAATTTTTATGGCGTCGGCTTTTTTTATTTCTTATATTTCCGCTCAGAAGGAAAAAGGAATTAATATTCCTTCAAAATATACTGCGGCAAAAACCGTAAAACCTTCTATGGCAGCCAAAAAAGCGCCGGTTAAAAACAAGTCGAAATAATTTATTTTATATATGATGCCGAAGTGGTGGAACTGGTAGACACACCATCTTAAGGGGGTGGCGGACAAAATCCGTGCCGGTTCGATTCCGGCCTTCGGCACCACCTTTATTTTTTAATTATGCTTTTACGCTTTCCAAATTTACCGCAACTTATTGTTGCGGCATCATATCACCGATCAAATTTTTTTTCGACATCAAAATAATAAATTCTTTTAAAAAAGCACCGCTATAAAGTTCAGAGTTTTTTTCCATAATGTTTAAAGCGTCAGGTACGCTCATTTTAATTCTGTACGGCCTGTTTCGCGTAAGCGAATCGAATCGGTTGGCTATAATAATAATTTTTCCGTATGTCGAAATATCCTCTTCCATTTTACCGAAAGGATATCCCGTACCGTTTGAAGCTTCATGGTGTTCAAGGACGCCTTTTATTATATTTTTATTGTCTATGCCGTTTACGGTTAAAATTTCTTTGGAATATATAGGGTGCATTTTGATTTCTTCTGCCTCTTTTTCGGATAAGCCGTTCTTGGACAATATTTCTCTTGGTATTTTTAATTTGCCTATATCGTGAGTAAGTCCTGCAAAACCTATTTCATATAAAGATATTTTACCGGAAAAGCCAAGCCTGTTCGCTAAAGCCATAGCGTATATGCTTACGTTCATACCGTGTCCGACTTCATTATAGTCGTAACTTGAAAGATTAAGCAGATTCATAAAAGCTGATTCGCTCATTAATAAATATTCTATGGTCGTTTCTATAGATTTTTTAATATTTTCCTTATTGTCTTTAAGATTTCCGGTCGTTATTACATATTCGGCGTAAATTTTTGAATACATATAAATTTTAACGGCTTTTTCTTCAAAGTTATAATCCGGCGATTTTATAATGTATTCGATATGTTCCAGCATATCGTTGTCATATTTTTCTTTATCTTTTGTTTCTATATAGAGGTTTTCGACGCCGTTATTTTTAAGCCTTAACGCGTCGCTCTGGGAAAATATCAGCGCTTTAGACCTGTATAAAATATAATTATCTCCGGATTTTAGGTACAGAGGGTAATCTGAATTTTTGCCGAATATTAAACTTTCTATAACTATAGGCGTATATTGCTTTTTTTCCATTTTTTTTATGTTCTTAGCATTTAACATTTAAATAATTTCGGATTTTAGTCCCTTCTTACGGATGTTTTCCGCAAATTCCTCTGCCTGTTTTTTTTCGCCTACTATAGTTCCGTAGTGCATAGGTATAGATATATCCGCTTTTATAACGGCAGCTGCTTCAACCGCTTCGCTTGGAGTCATAACGTAAGTTCCGCTTACGGGAATAAACAGAAGGTCTATTTTTTCCTTTGGCAGATCGTTCATTTCGGGTATAAAATCAGTATCGCCCGTGTGATAAATCTTAACACCTTTAAATGTTATTATAAAACCTAATTTGTTGTCTTCTTTAGGATGATAAACCTTCCCCGGCTCCCTGAATTTATTTATGTTATAAGCAGATATGCCTTTAATATGCAAATCTTTAAAATCTAAAGAATCTCCCGGTTTTATAATTACGACTTCATTGTCGTATAATCCGTCTATTTCGTCGTTGGTCATCTCGTTCATAAACAGAACCGTAGAATCTTTAATTATTTTATGGATATCGTCGGGGGAGAAATGGTCGAAATGTTCATGCGATACAAAAATGTAATCCGCTTTGGGCTCGTCTCCGTGTAATTTAAAAGGGTCAAAATATAAGTATTTATTACCGTCGCTGACTAAAAAGCTGTCGTGGCAGAATCTTTTAATTTCCAATCCTTTATAGTTAAACATTATAACCTCCTTCTTTAAATTTCTTTAAAATTTTAAATATATGCAAATATAAGATATATATTAATATAAAATTTTTAATTAAAGTAAATAAATTATTCTTTTCTTTTAATTTTATCATATATTTTTGCGATTTGTAAAAATTTTAAAAAATTTGCCAACTATAAATAAGTCTATATAAAATATATGTTGTAATTATATACGCCTGTCATATATAATAATTAAATATTTAAGGTTTTAACATAATAAATTTATTACTTATTTAATCAATTGAAATAAATAAAACAACCTTAATAATTAAAATTTATATAATTAAAATTATAAAAGCAAGGAGAAAACCATGGCAAATTTAAGAATTGCAATTAACGGATTCGGAAGAATAGGCAGAAACGTTTTTAGGGTTTTTCAGGAAATGATTGCCAAAGGAGAGCAGCTTGAAATCGTTGCGATTAACGATATTACTAATCCGCAGGTGCTAGCCCATCTTCTTAAGTACGATTCCGTGCACGGCAAAGCCCCTTTTTACGTAGGTTACGACGTGGACCATATAATTGCGGACGACAGAGAAACATTGATAACTGCTATAAAAGATCCGTCGGAACTTTTATGGAAGCATCTCGGCGTCGATTTAGTCATTGAATCTACCGGGCTTTTCACTAAAAGAAACGATGCCGAAAAACATTTAAAGGCAGGTGCCAAAAAGGTTTTGATTTCGGCTCCCGCCCATGATCCCGATGCGACTATAGTTCTCGGCGTTAACGATAAAAATTACGATAAAAGTAAACATTTTATAGTTTCTATGGCATCATGCACTACAAACTGTCTTGCTCCCGTAGCAAAAGTGCTTAATGAAAATTTTACCATAGAAAAAGGTAATATGACCACCGCCCATTCTTATACCAACGACCAGAGAATATTGGATTTGCCGCATAAAGATTTAAGAAGGGCGAGGGCGGCAGCAGTTTCTATAATTCCAACCACTACGGGCGCAGCTAAAGCTCTATGTGAAGTTCTGCCCGAGCTTAAAGACAAGCTTGACGGAATGTCTTTAAGAGTACCGACGCCGGATGTTTCCATTAACGATCTTGTCTGTAAAGTTTCTAAAAAAACTACCGTTTTGGAAGTTAATTCAAAATTGGAGGAGGCTGCCGATACATATTTGAAAGGAATTTTAGGATTCAGCAAAGAACCTCTTGTTTCTATAGACTACAGGGGCGATTCCCATTCCTCTATAGTCGATTCTTTAAGCACCAAAGTTATAGGCGACGACCTTGTTAAAGTTCTTGCCTGGTACGATAACGAGTGGGGTTATTCTACGCGGCTTGCCGAAATGGCCGTCTTTATGATGAAATAAATATTTATAATTTAGCGGTTAATATATATAATAAGCAATAAGGAATTTAATAATGAATAATATCGTTTACTTAGACGAAATAGATATAAAAAATAAAACGCTTCTTATAAGAGTAGATTTTAACGTTCCGCTTGACCAAAACGGCAATATTACCGACGATACGCGCATTAGAGCAGTCCTACCGACCATTAATTATTGTCTTGACGAAAATGCAAAAATTATTTTAATGTCGCATATGGGACGGCCTAAAGGTAAAAAAGTTCCCGAACTGTCTCTTTTAGTCGTTGCTAAGAGGTTGAGCAGGCTGCTGGACAAGGACGTAAAATTTGTCGGCGAATGCGTCGGTGAGTTAGCGGAAAGCACCGTTAAATCTGCAGGTTTGGGCGACATAATACTGCTTGAAAACTTAAGATTTTACGACGAAGAAACGAAAAACGACGAAGAATTCGGCAAAAAATTAGCCTCGCTATGCGAAATATACGTTAACGACGCTTTTGCTACTGCACACAGATCGCATGCTTCAAATGTAGCCGTTACGAAATTTGTAAGTAAATGCGCCGCAGGTTTTCTCATAAGAAAAGAACTTAATTACTTCAGCAGGGCTATAGAAAATCCTATGAAGCCTTTTGTAGCTATAATAGGCGGAGCAAAAGTATCAGGCAAGATAGAGGTTCTATCTAATTTAGCCGAAAAAGTGGATAAATTAATAATAGGCGGAGCAATGTCTAACACTTTTCTTAAAGCCTTGGGACACGACGTAGGAGCTTCTCTCGTAGAAGACGAAATGTTGGAATATGCTAAAAAAACGCTTGAAAAAGTAAGCGAAAAGAAGATTAAACTTTATTTGCCGGTCGATGTAGTAGTTGCAGACAGATTAGCGCCGGATGCGGAAACCAAGGTTACGACTATCCAGGAAATTCCTAAGGGCTGGATGGCTTTAGATATAGGGCCTGCTACGGTCACTCTTTTTACGGAAGCCATACAAAACGCTAAAACTATAGTATGGAACGGTCCTATGGGCGTATTTGAAATGGATGCTTTCAGCAGAGGTACGTTTGCTTTAGTTTCAAGCGTCGCAAACGCTTATGCTATGACTATAGTAGGAGGCGGCGATACGGACGTTGCGCTTCACAGGGCAGGAGAATTTGCAAAAATGTCTTACGTTTCTACTGGAGGGGGCGCTTTTCTTGAACTTTTAGAAGGAAAAAAACTGCCTGGTATTGAAGCATTAATAGAATGTTCTAAAAAAAATAATTTAAAACCGCAAATTTAAAAATATAAATTAATCTTAATGAAGAAAAAAATAATAATTTTAGTATCTGTTTTCTTTCCCGTCTTAATTTTAGACCAGCTGTTAAAATATATAGTTAATAATAAAATATCCTTAATAGGTAAAATTACGGTAATAAAACATTATTTTAATATCGTTCACGTCGATAATACCGGCGTCGCCTTTGGGCTTATGAGCGGATATTCAAATATCCTGATTATACTTCTTACGGCTTTAATAATTGCAGCGTTAATATATTTTTTATTTAAAACAAAAATAAATTCAAATTTACTGTTTATATCTTCCTCATTGATTATTTCCGGTGCTTTTTCAAATCTGTTAAGCAGAATATTTCAAAAATATGTCGTTGATTTTCTCGACTTTCATATTTATGCATATCACTGGCCGAGTTTTAATATAGCCGACAGTTGCGTCGTAGTAGGGACTATATTGTTTTTTATATCTATAATGAAATATATTTAAATAAGTTTATATATTTAGTTAATTTACGGTTTTAACGGTTTTATATGTATAATTTTCAAGAAATAGAAAAAAAATGGCAGGATTTATGGGAAAACGATAAAGTTTTTTTCGTTAAAAATGAAAAAGACTCTTTGAGTGTTCCTAAATTTTACTGCTTAGAAATGTTTCCTTATCCTTCGGGAAGAATACATATGGGGCATGTCAGAAACTATGCCATAGGAGACGCAATAGCCAGGTTTAAACGCTTAAAAGGCTATAACGTCCTGCACCCTATAGGATTCGACAGTTTCGGTCTTCCCGCTGAAAATGCTGCTATAAAGCATAAGACTAATCCTGCAGAATGGACCAAAAACAATATCGAATACATGATAAACCAGCTTAAAGAGTTGGGTTTTTCTTACGACTGGAGCAGGCTCGCTATTACTTCCGAACCTACATATTACAGATGGGAACAGCTGTTTTTTTTGCATATGTACAAAAAAGGATTAGCCTACAAGAAGAATTCTCTCGTCAACTGGTGCGGATCATGCAATACTACTCTTGCCAACGAACAGGTCGAAGACGGAAAATGCTGGAGATGCGGCAGCGACGTAACGGTTAAAAATATGGATCAGTGGTTTTTGAAAATTACTGATTATGCGGAAGAGCTTCTTAAAGACATAGATACTTTAGACGGCTGGCCGGATAAAGTAAAAACTATGCAAAAAAACTGGATAGGTAAAAGTTCCGGTTTAACCGTAATGTTTAAGATAATTGCAGATTCAGGCGACGGCAACGATAATAATAGCAAAATCGGCGATAATTTTATAGAGATATTCACCACGCGTCCGGATACAATATTCGGAGCGACGTATATTGCTATGTCTCCGTTCCATCCCCTTGCCGAAAGCATAATTAAAAATTCAAAAGATTTAGAAAAATTAGAAACGATGAAACATAACTCGTTAATTTCTAAAGATATTTCGGAAAAGGAAGGATTTTTTACCGGTTCTTATGCAGTTAATCCGTTTACGAATAAAACGATACCCTTATTTATAGCAAATTTTGTACTAATGGATTACGGAACGGGCGCTATTATGTCAGTTCCCGCGCACGATTCAAGGGATTACGAATTTGCAAAAAAATACGGAATAGAAATAATACAAGTTATAGAACCGGCAAAAAAAAGCGCAAAAAATATTTCGGAATGCCGGCAAGACCTGCCTTATACGGGCGGCGGAATACTAATGAATTCAGGTGATTTTAGCGGTATTGATTCCGAAGAAGCCAAAAAGAAAATATCCGATTATGCGGAAAATAAAAATATAGGAAAAAAAGTTACAAACTATAGGCTTAGAGACTGGGGAATATCGAGACAGAGATACTGGGGATGTCCTATACCTATATTATATTGCGAAAAATGCGGAATAGTCCCTCTGGACGAAAGCGATCTGCCATTAATGCTGCCGGACGACGTCGTGTTTACCGGAGAAGGCGCTTCGCCTCTTAAAAAGCATAAATCGTTTATAAATACTATATGTCCTAAATGCGGTGGAAAAGCCGAGCGGGAAACCGATACCATGGATACTTTCGTAGAGTCGTCGTGGTATTTTTTAAGATACACTCTTTCCGAAGAAAAAGAAAAAAATCCTTTTAAAAGCGAAGACGTTAGCTACTGGCTTCCGGTAGATCAGTATATAGGCGGAGTAGAACATGCAGTTATGCACCTTCTGTATTCAAGATTTTTTGTTAAAGCGTTGAGGGATTTAAACTATATAAAATTAGACGAACCTTTTAAAAATTTGTTGACTCAGGGAATGGTGATAAAAAACGGCGCAAAAATGTCAAAATCCAAGGGCAATGTCGTCGATCCCGACGGACTTATTAAAAAATTCGGCGCCGACACGGTAAGATTATTCGTGCTTTTTGCCGCTCCTCCCGAAAAAGATCTTGAATGGAGCGATTCGGGAGTTGAAGGTGCATATAGATTTATAAATAAATTTTATAAAACCGCAGTCGATTTTTCCGAAATACTAAAAGATACTAAAGGCAAATTTTACGAGTACGAAATAAAAAAAGCCGAAGTAAATCCGTCTGTTAAAGAATTAATTTACATATTAAACGGCGTAATAGAAAAAACCGAAACCGAAATGAACGGACGCTATCATTTTAATACGGTTATCAGTTCGTCGATGGAATTGATTAACGCTTTTAACGACTTTACGACCGCATTAAACGAGGAAAAACTTGCTTTATTAAACAAATCCGACAAATATCTGCTTAAATATTTTTTAAATTCGGTCGTTTTTATATTATATCCTTTTATTCCGCATGTATGTTCGGAATTATTTGAAATTTTAAACGGCTCTTTCATAGAAGACGAAAACTGGCCGGAAAAAATAGATGCCGGATATTCTAAAGAAAATTGCAATATAGCCGTTCAGGTAAACGGAAAAATGAGAGACGTCGTCATAGCAGGTATCGATTCGGACGAAGATACCGTTTTAAATATAGCTATGGACAGTCCAAAAATAAAAAGATACGCTGAAGATAAGAGAGCAATTAAAAAAATTATATACGTAAAAAATAAACTTTTAAACATTATTGTTTAATGATTTTAATTTATGACGGGACAGAGTTGAATTCCGTTCCCGTATTAAAAATTTTATGAATTTTAAAAAAAAAGCATTATTATTATCGGTTATAATTATTCTTGCCGCAGGTTTTTCGTCAGGGTGCGGTTTTAGAGTATTGAACGGAAGCGAAAGTTCCCTTAAGGCGGGTTTACCGGCAAGCGTCGGTAAAAAATCAAAAAGATATAACGACATATCCGGAATTTACGTAAAACCTTTTAAAAATCTTACATATAAGAGCGGCGTCGGCGTTTATTTTTCAAATAATATAGCAAAATTTTTGAATATGCAGACGTATATGTTTACTTCAAACGAAAACGGCGCTTTTTATTATCTGTCCGGAAAAATAACCTCTATGCAAAATAACGTAATGTCATATACCGGAGTAGCTGCGGCCGTCGATTACGATATCGCCGTCAACGTATCCGTCAGTATGTATAATACGGACGGAAAGATAATTTTCAGGAACGTAAATTTTTCGTCAAGCGCTACGTATTATAATTATATAAACCCTCTTGTAGCCCATAAACAGGAGAAAGAGGCTATAATAAGAGCTTCAAGAAGAATTGCCAGGAAAATAGTTATATATATAGAATCTAAAAAATTAACTTCCTAAAGCTATAGAAGGAAAATCCGTGACAGCTTGCTACTCAAAGTTGTAATCTTTATAATTTTTTATTTTTTTATATAAGACTAGCGTTATCTTAGCGAATAAATATCCTATTATACCGCCGGCGATAACGTCCAGGGGGTAATGTTCGCCGTCGTAAACCCTTGAAAATCCGACTACGAAAGCTAATATATAAAATATTTTTTTATGCCCGGGAAATATATAAGACAGCGCAACTGCAAGGGAAAAAATGGTTACGGTATGTCCCGAAGGAAAAGAATCGGTCGTTAAATGTCTTCCTAAAATATTTACGTGAACTTTTCCTTCTTGTATTAGAGAGTGAAGAGCAACCGCCGGTCTCGGTCTGTGGACGGTTTTTTTTATTATAATGTCTATAATACCCGGAACTATTTGAGTTAAAAAAAGCAAAAAAAACGATTCTTTGAATTTTTGACGGTTATAATAATAAATATACAAAAGCACTAGCCAGTAAACGACCCACCCGTTGCCGAGATTTGTAACGGCCCTCATATTGTCGTTTAATAAAGAAAAGTGAAAATTGTTATTAATAAGCAAAAAAAGCGCGGTGTCTATATGTAGAATGTAGGAAAGCATTTTTTTATTTTTTTATTTTGATTTTATTATTTAATAAGATATAATTTTAGTAGAATAATCGCCATATTGCAACATTAAAAGTTATCTCGTTAAAATTGTCTTAAAAGTTTAAAAACTATCGGAGGACAAAATATGCAGGCCGTTATTATGGCAGGAGGCTTTGGAACAAGGCTTAAACCTTTGACTAATAATGCCCCTAAACCGATGATCCACATAGCTAATAAACCTATGATGGAACATGTCGTCAACCTTCTTAAATCGCACGGAATAAAAGACCTTATAGTGCTTTTATACGTGCAGCCCGACTTAATTAAAAATTATTTTAAAGACGGATCCGATTTCGGCGTAAAAATTGAATACGTTCTTGCCGAAGAAGATTACGGTACGGCGGGGGCTGTAAAAAACGTCGAAAAAATAATTAAAGACGACGATTTTATGGTTATAAGCGCCGATATAATTACCGATATTAATCTTTCGAAACCTATAGACTTTCATATAGACAAAAAAAGCGACGCCACAATAGTTCTTACGCACGTCGAAAACCCACTGTCTTTCGGTATAGTTATAACGGATCCCGAAGGCAGAATAACTAAATTTTTAGAAAAGCCGACTTGGTCGGAAGTTTTCAGCGATACTATAAATACCGGCATTTACATATTAAACCGCTCAGTGCTGAAAATGATTCCGGAAAAAAGCGAATTTGATTTTTCCAAAGATCTTTTTCCGCTTTTATTAAAAGACGGCAAAAAACTTTTCGGGGATATATCTAACGGATACTGGAAAGACGTAGGGACGCTTTCTGAATACAGGCAGAGTCACTTAGACATTATCGCCGGCAAAATAAATCTTAACATAGACGGTGAAAAAATAGGCGATAAAAATATAACCGTAGGCGCAAAAAGCATAGTCGATATAACCTGCGATATTGAAAATTCCATTCTCGGCAAAGACGTTCATATTCTGCAAAACTGCAAAATTAAAAATTGCGTTATAGGAGACAATTGCACTATAGGGGAAAACACATCTATCAGCGGTTCCGTTATAGGCAAGGCGTCAAAAATCGGTTCTAATTGCGATGTGCAGGAATCTATAATGGGCTATAAAACCGGCGTCGGAAATAATGTTTTTATAGGTGCGGGAGCGGTAATATCGGACGTTTGCCATATCGGGAACGGAGCGGTTATAAATCCCAACGTTAAGATATGGCCGTTTAAGAATGTAGAAGACGGCGCTATTTTGTCTGAAAGCCTTATTTGGTCAGATAAATGGAGCGCTAAAATATTCGGTCAATACGGTATAACGGCTCTTGCAAACTTGGAAATAACGCCGGAGTTTGCATCTAAACTGGGAGCGGCTTTTGGTGCAACCGTAGGCAAAAACAGGACTATATCCGTGTCTAGGGACAGCCATAAAACTTCCCGCCTTTTTTCAAGGGCAATGATGTCGGGCGTTCTTTCGGTGGGCGTGAACGTCAACGATTTTAGCGATACGCCGATATCGATAGTGCGCTATCAGGCAAAACAGTTTAAGAGTTCCGGCGGAATACACGTCAGAAAACATCCGTTCGATAAAAAACTTTTAAACATAAAATTTTTCGATTCTAACGGTTTGGATTTTTCGACTCTTGGAGAACAGAAGATAGAAAGACTGTTTTTCAGGGAAGATTATACGAGGGTCGGTTCAGAGGAAACAGGCGAAATTTTTTACCCTACGCACGGTACCGAATATTATACGGACGGATTTCTTAAAACTATAGATGCGGATAAGATTATAAAAAGAAAATTTAAAATAGTAATAGATTATTCGTATGGAAGTTCCAGCAAAATTTTTCCTGCGGTAATAGGGAAACTTGGCATAGATTCCGTTCATTTAAATGCTAATTTAGACCAGACTAAAATAACTAAAACCGAAAGAGAATTTAAAAAATCCCTTAAAGAGTTGTCGAGTATAGTAAGGTCGATTAACGCCGACCTTGGAATTTTTATAGACAACGGAGGAGAAAAGATATATTTTTGCGACGAAAACGGAGATAATATAGACGGCAACACTGCTTTGACTTTAATGTCTATGCTTGTTATGAAGACCGAGAAAAAGTTTCAATCTATTTCTGTTCCCGTTAATTCTTCTTCTAATATATCTAAGATGGCTAAAGAACACGACTACGAGATAATTTATGCAAAAAATTCGTCGAGCTGCCTTATGGAAAAAGCAGGAAATTCAAATATATATTTTGCGGGCGATAATGAAGGCGGATACATCTATCCCAACTTTATGCCCGCTTACGACGGAATGTATTCGGCTATTAAACTTCTTGAAATGCTTGCTAAACTGGACAGTTCTATAAAAAACGAGATGAGGTTTATAGAACCCACTTTTTTTGAATATAAAAAAGTCCCTTGTCCGACTGAGCTTAAAGGTTTCATTATGAGGAAGTTTTTCGAAAAATATTCGGAAGATAATGTTTTACTTATAGACGGCATAAAGTTAATTAAACCGCAGGGCTGGGTTCTTGCGTATCCGGCTTCCGAAGGCGCTCATTTCGAAATTTTTTCGGAAAGCAAAGATAAGGATGCCGCCGGAGCTTTAATAAACGAGTTCAGCAAGGATATCGAGTCTTGGAAAGCGGAACGCGATATCAGCGCGCTGTCGTAGATGGGGAAAAATAAAACATATAATTTTTTAAAAAAAAGGAGAACGAATGAGCAGTTCTTTTGAAATAGAATTCGGAACTTCAGGCTACAGGGGAAAAATAGCCGACGATTTTACCTATGAATCAGTAAAGCTCGTTTCGCAGGCGGTATGCGATTTTTTAAAAGAAAAATATAAAGGGTCTTTCCCGTCTAAACAGATAGTAATAGGTTACGATACCCGTTTTTTATCGGAAGAATTCGCTAAAATAAGCTCATGCGTATTCTGCGCCAACGGATTTAACGTGATATTCGCGGATACTTTTACTCCTACGCCGGTTATCGCAATTAAAATTTTAAAAGAAAAGGCCATAGGCGCTATAAACATTACGGCAAGCCATAATCCCTACAACTATAACGGCATAAAATTTTCGCCGGAGTGGGGCGGGCCTGCTCTTCCTGAAGATACCGAAGTTTTAACTAAAAAATCCAACGAACTTCTTAAAAACCCAAGATATAATTTTATGGATTTTAACGAAGCAAAGAAAGCCGGATTGTTAAAAGAAGAAGATTTTATAGGATATTATGCCGAACTCGTAAAATCAAAACTTGATTTAAAACTTATAAAAGAATACGCTGCTAATTTATATCCGTTTATTACTTCCCTGCACGGCACTTCTAAAGGCATAATAGGAAAAATTCTCGGAGAAGCCGGTTATCAATTTAAAGAAATATACGAAGAAAGAGATGCCTTTTTTAAACCCGGATTTGCGCCCGACCCGTCGGCTAAAAATTTAAAAGAGATGGGGAAAATGATTAGGCAATATAACGAAGGAAAAGCAGACGAAAATAGCAAAGGCAAAGATAAATCCAACAAAACAGCAATAGGGCTTGCAGCCGACGGAGATGCCGACAGATATGGCATATTAGACGAAGACGGCGAATTCGTCGAGCCTAATATTATATTTCCGCTTCTTTACAATTATTACATCGAAGGCAAAGGGATAAAAGGAGACGCCGCAAGAAGCGTCGCTACTTCCGCTTTATTAGACAGAGTAGCAAGGCATTACGGATTCAAAGTCATAGAAACCCCCGTCGGCTTTAAATTTCTCGGCAAGCTTATATCTGAAGAAAAAGTCGTAATAGCGGGTGAAGAGTCTTCCGGACTTACGGTTATCGGACATACGCCCGACAAAGACGGAATTTTTACATGCCTTTTAGTTTTAGAAATGCTCGCTTATTACAAAAAACCTCTTAAGGTTTTGGTAAAAGATATCCTTAAAAAATTCGGCCCGATATTTACTAAAAGAATAAACGTACCGGTTAATAAAGAAAAGTTTAAAGCCGAAATAGACGAAAAAATGGAAAAATTCCCCGACGTTTTTAAAGGCAGGAAAGTTACAGGGAAAAACCTTACCGACGGATATAAAGTCTTTTTTGACGACGATTCATGGCTTTTGGCAAGACTCTCAGGAACGGAAGATTTGATGCGCATATACGGAGAAGCGGACACCGAACAAAACCTCGACGCCCTTATGACCGCTTTTCAGAAATATTTAGTTTAAACAAAAACAATAATATATATTATATGTCATTCCCGCGAAAGCGGGAATCCAGAAAAATCAAATATGAAAATTTATACTATTCCCGCAGGACCTTTTGAAGTAAATACCTATATTGTATTTAACGATAACGCCGAAGAAACTGAGAATGACAGAAAGGAGGGTTTTATAATAGACCCGGGCGGACAGGAAAAGAAAATAGAAAAAATAATTAAGGACGAAAATATCGATTTAAAATTTATATTGAATACCCATTGCCATATAGACCATGTTTTATTTGACAACTATTTTAAAGAAAAATACGGCATCGATATTATGGCGGCAAAAGAAGAAGAATATATACTTAAAAATCTGGAAGAACAGGCGAAATATCTCGGTTTTGAATATACCGGCGAAGTTAAAATCGACAGATATTTAAAATACGGCGAAGTTATAGAAATCGAAGGCATTAAAATCCTTCCTATTTTTACACCCGGACATTCGCCAGGCGGCGTCTCGTTTTTAGTTAACGACGAGCATCTTTTCAGCGGCGATACTCTTTTTAGGAGTACTGTCGGAAGATCGGATCTATTAGGCGGTTCGCAAGAGCAATTAATAAGTTCCATTAAAAATAAGCTTATGGTGTTAAACGATGCGTTAAAAGTTTATCCTGGTCACGGCGAACCGACGACTATAGGATATGAAAGAAAATTTAACCCGTATTTGATATAGAAATCTATTTTTAAGATAAAAAGCGAGATTGCTTCGTCGCTTTGCGACTCGCAATGGCATGATTTGTGAGGAAAAGGTGTCAGATTTTATTTTCGCATATGCTAAAGTGAATTAATATTAAAAGCTAATTGCGGAAAATTAATCTGACACCTTTTCCGAAATTTATTTATTTAAAACATGAGCCTGAAAAACAAAAATATACTGCTCTGCATTACCGGTTCTATCTCGTGCTACAAAAGCATCGATTTATACAGAAGACTTAAAAAAGCCGGCGCAAACGTAAAAATTATCGTGAGCGCCTCCGCCGCAAAATTTATCTCTCCTTATATTTTTGAATCTTTCGGCGAACAGGTTTTTGAAGACGATGCTTTTAAAAGCCCTCTTTCGCATATCGAATTGTCGAAATTCGCAGATATTATCCTCATAGCGCCGGCGACTTATAATACAATTAATAAGATCGCATCAGGCATCGCCGACACGCTTATCACTTTAACGGCTGCAGCTGCGCCCGACAAACCGAAACTGCTCGTTCCGGCAATGAATCCCAATATGTACGCCAATAAAATATTAAAAGAAAATCTTAAAAGGCTCTGCGCGTTTAATTTTTCGTCAGTCTCGCCTGCAACCGGCGCCGCCGCCTGCGGCGATTACGGAGAGGGTAAATTTCCGGAAATAGACGACATTATTTTCGAAGTCGAATCCGCTTTTAAAGAAAAAACGCTCAAAGGCAAAAAAGTTTTGGTTACCGCCGGAGCGACGAGAGAGTATCTCGACCCAGTCAGGTTTTTGTCGAACGGCTCAAGCGGAAAAATGGGCATAAGCCTGGCAAACGCAGCCGTGCAGGCCGGCGCCGAAGTTACGCTTATCGCCCTTAATATCGGCGGCAGTTATAGCTGTGATATAAACGGCATAGGCAGTATGAACGGTATAAATAGCATAAACGGCATATACGTCAACAGCCGTATAAAAATTATAAACCGCACAGACTTTGCAGGACTTAAAGAGGCTTTGCTCGCCGAATTTAAAAAAACGGACATCCTTTTTATGGCAGCCGCGGTTTCGGATTACAGTTTTAAAGAAAAAAGCCCCGTAAAGATTAAAAAAAATAGCATTATCGAAAATTCAGATGAAAACGATAAAAATTCCGTTAATAATACATCGCCTCCTATTCTTAAAATAGAACTTGTTCAAAATGAAGATTTGTTAAAAGCCGTCTCCTCAATAAAACGAGCCGGACAAATAGTTTTCGGCTTTGCCGCCGAAACCGACTCTATAATAGAAAACGGACGCAAGAAACTTGCCGAAAAATCCTTAGACTACATTTTCATAAACGACGTATCCAAAGACATTATCGGCGGCGAAGAAAACGAAGGCTTTTTAATAAACAAATCCGGCGAAATAAAAACTTTCAAAAGGGAAAGCAAAGAAAAACTTGCAGAAAAGCTAATAGAAGAGATAGGATAAAAACATTGTTTTGCCGATTAAGCGGCCAATGTCCAATCTTAATTATTATAAAATAACAATATATATTGAATAATGTTGTAAATTGTCAATGCTATTTACAAATTATTCTATCAGTTTTATAATAAATATATTATGATACAAAGAGAGGCATCTGCAAAACTTATTGAATTATCTAAGCAATATCCAGTAATAACTATAACAGGTCCGAGACAGTCTGGAAAAACTACTTTGTGTAAATCTTTATTTCCCTTGAAAGATTATGCTAATCTCGAAGATCCTGAAACCAGGATGTTTGCATCAAGCGACCCAAAAGGATTTTTAAGCCGCTTTGCAAACGGCGCAGTGATAAACGAAGTTCAAAGAGTGCCTCAACTGTTGTCATACCTGCAGGTAGTTGTCGATGAACATAAATTGCCAGGGGAATTCATAATAACCGGAAGCCAAAATATATTGCTTTTATCCGCCATATCACAATCTCTTGCCGGAAGAACTGCAATTATGCATCTTCTGCCGCTATCCGTTTTTGAGCTTGCGGAATATGCGGAATACCGGCTTTCAGACGAATTATACGAATTTATGTATAAGGGATTTTATCCTAATGTTTATAATTTAAATCTTAATCCTTCGGAGAATTACGGTTTTTATATATCGACATACGTAGAAAAGGATATAAGGGATTTGCTAAAAATATCTGATTTAAATAAATTCGAATTATTTTTAAAAATTTGCGCTTCAAGGACAGGACAGGTCGTTAATCTGTCTTCTATGGGAAACGATTGCGGACTTTCCCATAATACGATAAAACAATGGCTGTCTCTGCTTGAAACAAGTTATATCATAAAATTATCCAACCCTTATTACAAAAATTATGGAAAGCGGTTTATAAAATCGCCAAAACTTTATTTTCTCGATACCGGTCTTTTATGCTATCTTTTGGGTATTAGAAATAAAGGGCATATAGATGTTCATCCTCTAAAAGGGCAGATCTTTGAAACATTTGTTTTTTCAGAACTTCTAAAAACGCTTTATAATCAAGGGAAAGATGAAAACATATATTTTTTAAGAGATACAAAAGGCTACGAAGTGGATTTTATTCTTGATGCCGGTATAGAATTAAAATCTATAGAAGTAAAATTGTCACAGACGATTAACGAAGAATTTTTTAAAAATCTGAATGCCCTAAGCGCCTTAACAGGCGGAAAAATTGAAAAATATTTGATATACGGCGGCAGTGAAGCAAAAATATACAAAGATATTAAAATTATTCCATGGCAAAATATTCATAATATTTTTGCGCAATAGTCGAAATTTTTTTTAAAATTATAATTAATCACAAAAAATAATAAAAAAACGATAAAAATTATTTAAAATTAAGGCGACTGCGGAAGCCGTAAGGTTAAAAATCAATGGGCGCATGTAAAAATTAATTATCACTATCTGCCAATGCTTTGCGGACAAAAAAATAAGGAGGTTTATTAATGTCATTAAGGAAAATAATAGCGGGATTATTAGGCATAGAGGACAATTCAGAAATACAATATAGCAAAGGCTACAATAATGGTTATAACGACGGCTACGCAAAAGCAAAGAAAGAATTTGAAGAGCAATATGAAATTATAGATAACGAAAGCAATGAAGACTATGAAAACGGCTTACATGAATTAAATCCAAAAGAAGATAAAATATTTAAAAAACTGAAAAGTTGGCGGTATTTAAAAGCTCAAAATACACATATTAAACCCTACATGGTTTTGAAAGACGAATACTTAATCGCCGCGATAAAAGCAAATCCGCAAAATATTGACGAGCTTAAAAACGTTAAGGGATTCGGGGAGAAAAATATAGAAAAATATGGAAAAGAAATAATCAAAATTATTAACAAAGAAAACTAAAGTTCGATTATTCCTTTAAAAAAATTGATTCGTATTTTTCGTCTGCATATATTATGACTTTTTCTTTAGCCCTTGTTAATGCAACATAATAAAGCCTTCTTTCTTCGGCAAACGGATATTCGTTAATAGTGTCGGACACTAGATTTAAAATGGAATCGCTTGCGTTTTCGGAAGGAATATTTTTTTTGTTAGCATAGATTAAGAAAACAATATCCGCTTCAAGTCCTTTAGAGCCGTGAATGGTGTCGTTGAGAACTATTATATTCTGTTTTTTTAATTTCTCTTTAAGGTTGTTAATTTTAAGCGCATAAAGTTCTTTTTTTAAATATATGCCGTTTTTTCTGTTGAGAATATATACGGTCTTATTTTTTTCATTTTTCAAATTATCTTCTATATCTGCAAATATCTCCGATTCTTTTTCATAGTTCACTATTTCTACTGCATCATATTCCGAATCCCTATTTGCAGCTATGCTCTTTTTAATCTGCTTGGGATTTTTCTGAATAAACATAGAAGAATAATCTACTATACGCTTGTTACATCTGAAAGTTTTAGTTAGAAAATTAGTTTTTGCGCCGTAACTTTCATTTTTAAAATATTTATCAAAATCATAAATATATTTTATATTGGCTCCGGAAAAACCGTTGATAGCCTGAAAATCATCGCCCACCGCAAAGAGTTTTGCATCTTTGTTTTTATCTAAAACTGATTTTACCATATTGAATTTTGAATCAGAAATATCTTGAAATTCATCTATCATTACAAGCTTGTAATTTGAAGCATAATTGCCGGAATTGATGGTTTCGGCGGCTTTAATTACCATATCCGTATAATCTATTATATTTTTGCTTTTTAACTCGTTTTCATAAGCATTATAAATTTCTTCGAAGAGCTTTAAAAACAAGATATTTCTTTTCCTGCCGTATGCAAACTTGATATTTTTTGCTTTGCTTTTTAAATCATTGATACTTATTTGTCTTTCTTTAAAATTATATAAAAAAGCACCGAGCAAATCATTCAATTTATTCTCCTCTATTCTGCTTAAATCCTTATTGATTTCAAATATGGATTTAGGATTTAATTTTAAACCTCTTTTAATAAGTTCTTTTTTTAGATAGCTTAATAATTTTCCGGAAAAAAACATTCCGCTTGTGGTTGAGATAAAATTTATTTTATCTTTTTTATAAAGTTTTATTTTTTTATTCATATTTTCTATATATTCTTCGCCAAAGACCGATTTTCCGCTATTATCCACGGCAAAATGCTCATGATATAAATTAATATCGGGGTAATAAAAATCGGGGTTTGCGATGACTTGTTTTTTGTTTCTCGACAAATACGGCTTTTCGTATTCGTAATTGATACCGTTTACGTAAAGATAATTTGCGATAACGGCTTCCTGATAAGACTTTACGTATTCGCCTTTTATTGTTCTATAAGGTACATCTTTGCCGGTTACCGCCTTTTTATATCTGTTCCTTTCAAGCATGTCGTTATATTCGGCATAAGGATTTTGCGTTTCTTTTAAATCCGGCAAATATCTGGTTACAAATTCGATATATAAATCAAGCAATTTTTTGTTAGCGGGAATATAACTTCTAATAAATCTGGTCATAAAGTTTTCGTCTGCTACCCTAACGGTATTATTTTCGGTATTATTTTCAGATTTGTTTATTACCGAAAAACCGAAAGAATGAAATGTATGTATATTTTTCTTATCTAAATTAATTCCTATTAACTTCGCTCTTTCAATCAATTCCGTTCTGACTTTTTTATTAAAAGCCAATAAAAGTATCTGCTCAGGCCCATATAAACCTTTTTCTAAAACGTATTTTAATTTATACAGCATCGTTTCTGTTTTTCCGGAACCGGCAGCAGCTATTAAAAGATTTCTATCTTCTAGCGTGATAATTGCGTTTTTTTGCTCTTCGGTGAGTTCGTTTCCTTTGGCATTAATAAAAAAGCTTTTATATTTATTTTTTTCAGACTCTATATATTTGGCGTTTCTTTTTTCTATTTCTTCGGTAAACCTAAATTCCGCTATGTTTTTTATTTTTTGTGATAAATCTGCATCTTCAAGCAGCTTATTTGTATTGAACATAGAAGATTTTACGAGATATGAACAGTAGTTTACTAACGAACCGTATTTTTCTTTTAGTGCCGATATGTCGGAATATGCGATATATCGGTCTTGCGACATTAAGTCTTTGTAGTCGGAACGCAAATTTTCTATTCCTAAATCATTTAGCTTTAAAAGGCAAAGAGATTTAAGCTTAGAACTTAATGAGCATAAAAAATTATCGACACTAAATTTCGGAACAAAGGAAAACTTAATATTGGAAAGATCATTTAGGATAACGAATATTTTTGAAAAAATAAAAGAATCATAATATTTTATATCGCAAATATCGTCGTATTTAATTGGAATTTTCTTTCTGCCGTTTTTAAATATAAATAAAACAGCTGGATCGTCTATTAAGACTAACGATTTTCTTCCAAATATATTTACCGCTCCAAATGATTTTAGCAGCATTTTTGCCGTATACCTAAAATTATTTAAAATGCGCCGCTCTGCGATTTTGCTTTATTAGCTATTTTATCTTCTTTCTGTTTATGTAGTTCATAAAGATACTTGCGGTAGTTTGGAATATTTCTCAGATTAAGATAGACGGAAGTGGTAGGCCAGCCCCTGAATATTTTAATTTCTTCATTGGAACCGAAATGCCAATAAGCCGTGACGTCTCCTAAAGAGTAATTTCCGTTTATGCTGTCAGGCTTACCGTATTTATCGGATACCATCGTTATTACGCGTTTAACAAGGCGGGTATTCATAAAAGCCGGAAAAACATATTGGGCGTTTGCAAATTTGTTATTTTGGGTGTAACAGACGTAAAGTTTGGATGCTCCGGTAAGCTGTCCGTTTACTTTATAAATATCGCAATAATAATTTAAACCTGTGCGAATAGGAATAAGTCCTGCTTTTTGAATTGCGTTCTCAAGGGTTTTTCTATTCGGATTTAACAAAGACACGCTAAAAAGTTTTAATCTGCCGGAGGATTTGGATTTAGTTAAAGTTGAAGGCTTAGGGTGAGTTGTTTTATTTTTATTATTGATTTTGGAGTTTTTGGAACACGCAGAAAGAGAAATAGGGATAAAAATTATTAATGCCCCTAAAATAAAAAATAATTTGTAATTTTTCATTAAACCCTCTCAAATTAAGATTTTGTTTATATTATATTTATTCCTTCTTTATTCGCTAAGTCGCATACACCTTATATTTTTGTTCACAAGTCCCCGTAAATCTCTGTAACTTTTGATTATTATGCTTTTATTGGTTATTTATATAATTTAAAGCCATTTCATTAATCTTGATAACGAATTTTTCTGCTTCTAACAAAGAGTTTTCAACTTTATCTTTGCTAAATTTTACAAAATAGCCATAGTCGCCTGTTTGTCTATTTTTAAAAGCGTTATTAAGAATTTCAAAATATTTTTTGTCTATTATGCCGCTATGGATAAATGCTTTGTTAAATTCGCCTTTTAATACGCCGTGATTCTTCGTCGAAAAATCTCTCGTCAGCATTAATGCTTCGACTAAATAAAACATCTATTCTATATTTTATTAATGCAGATTTATCATTTTTGATTAGAGTCATAAGCTCACTCCGTCTTTTCTGATATTTCGATATAACGGAACCACTCCGGCAAGATTTGTTTCGACGTAGCTTTTGTTCTTAACTTGAAAGTCTATAGAAACGCAATATTTAACCTGAATATCCGTTAATATGTCTAGTATTTCATTCTCAATTTTTTCGTTCACCGGCAAGAAATAAAGTTTTTCAAGTTCTTCAAAGGATATGCTTTTGTTTATTTGATGATTATCTTTAATGATAATCATCAAATCTATATCTGAATTTTCGTTGCAATCCCCTCTTGCTTTAGAGCCGTAAAGTATTATCTCCGCCTCCGGATATTTCTCCTTAATCTTTTCTTTTAATTCAAAAAGAGCTTTTTTCTCTGTAGACGAAAGATAATTTGAAACGGGAGACGGTAAAATATTACTTTGTGTTTTTTTGTTATTTTTATCTATTTTTTTATCGATTTTATATATTTTATTTTCCATGAAATAATTATAGCATATTTTAAATTTATACAGTATTCGCTTAATTTTTCAAAAGATTTATTTAACTTTAAAATTTGTATATAATTATAATACCTTAAATCACCGTTAGAAACTATTAAAATTGTTTCAACATATAATAAATACTGGATGAGCCGTCTAAATACTGACGGCTTTAAAACGTACCCGCTTTCGCGGGAATGACACCCGTTGGGTGAAAAGTTAAAATCACGCATTGTCATTCCCGCGTAAGCGGATATAAACGCATGCCGTTTATGCAGAAAATAAAATTTCTAACGGTGATTTAAGGTAATATATAAATATAAATATTAAAAAAGCACAAAGCACAGCTTTTACTTTTAAATTTATATTGCATTATATTAATCTATAAATATGAAATTAATCCCTAAAACCGAAACGATTTTAAACTCAGACGAAGAAAAAAGGCAATAAAAGAAATTGAAGAAAAAATTAAAAAGATAGAGCGGGAAATTAATGCATTGTCGGATTCAAAAGCTAAATACATTTACAAATTAAACCTGCTAAATTGCGGTAAGAATATATCCCTGATTTATAAGGGATTGCGACAGAACAGCGCAGACGAAAATAGGGATGGCTACCATTTCCATTAATATAAAAAAAAGACTGGAATGATGAACCAACCTGTCTATTATGGCAGAGGCGACTATATTGTCGTCGAATACTTTAGACCAGTCGTCGAAGTTATATAAGAATGCATTCTTCGTTAATTTTAATATGTTCTGGATGAATAGGTTTTTCATTGAATAGATTTTTGTTATGCTCCGTAATAAATAAACCTTTTTCGTCGTAAATCTTTATATGCTTTCCCATAAAAGAATCAATCAGAACGTTGCTAAGGCAGTATTTTAACGGCACGGGATACAGTTTTCCGTTCCAAGATACATAACCGTCGGCACTTACTTTTCTTAAATCCATATTGTAGATAATTCTTGGTTCTACCGACGGAATACTTATTAAGCGCTCTTTTTCTTCTTCAAACATATCGTTGGGCATTCTTTTTAAAGTGGAGTGTTCTCTTGCTTATCGGCTATTGAATCCACTCAGCCGACGAAAAAAAAGAAGCTCTTTTAACTCCCTTTATTCCGGAAATAAAATTAATGCTCGAAAAAAAATGCCTATAAGTGCGCAATTAAAAGCATTGGATTCTATCGGAATTAAAATTGCTTATCAAACCTACAAATCTTTTTCACATTCGCTTACTGAAACTAAACAGGCAGCGCCCGATAAAGAACCGATAACTATCGTCCTAAACGACAAAGGCTAAGTTAAGACTTATGCCTTTAAAGACGCTGTCAAAAAAATGGGCTTCGCCTGGGATAAAGACCGCAAGGGTTGGAAAAAGGAAGTAAACCAAGAAGAACTGAAAAAGATAAAAGAACTGAAAGTAGGATATAATATAATATTAATATTATGGAAACTTTAAAAAACACGTCTGTTTGCATTAAAAAAATATTCGAATTATCCAATAATACATTATATGCTATAATAAAGTTATGAAAACATATTATAAATTAAAAGATTTGCCATTTAGCAA
>JAJZJX010000024.1 GCA_021850985.1 bacterium | reverse complement strand
GTTCTCTCGCTCTTCTCCGCCGCTCTTTCTATTTCCTTGACAAAACTTATCCACTTCCCTTTTTTAAGTTCGTCAAGAAGCGGAGTCTGGTGCTTTTTACCCATAGTAAAGCCTCCTTTATTTAAATTTTAAAATAGAATTTAGAATGAATACAATGCGGTCACATTATATTTCAATATTTGTAAATAAGTTAAAACTAAAACATAGTTGTAATTTTTATTTATACAACTTTATTGCTATAATTGTCAATAAAAAAATTGCCGTTATAAAAAAATTAAACGTTATTTTATTTTCTGTTTATTTTTTGTCCGTTTTATAAAAGCAACCCAGTTTTTAAACCAGCTTGGAGACGACGGAGAATACATATGCGTGTAGCCTGCCAAAAGATTCTTATATGTTATGCCGTCTGAGAAGCCGTCCACTCCGTAGCCTTTTTTCATTTTAAATATAAATTCGTATTTATTTAGAGGGATTTCTAAAAAAGAATGATGAAATTCGTGTCCTTTTATTAATTTTATTTTATCGAACCAACGGCTTTCTTTTCCTTTTCCGTAAGAATAAGGCGTTAATTTTGTATATCCGTGACCTTTCGGTTTTTTGGTAAATTTTACGTCCGCTTCGATAATTCCAGCCATTTCTTTAGGTCCGCTTTCGTAAGAAATGCTTTTGCAAAGATACATAAGTCCTCCGCACTCTGCATAAACGGGAAGACCTTCTTCTATTTTCCGTTTTATCTCATTCCGCATAGAGTTATTGTCCTGCAAGTCCTGAGCAAATATTTCCGGAAATCCGCCGCCTATATATAAAGCATCGATATCCGGCAGATGTTTATCGGAAATTGGAGAAAATTTAATAAGTTCGCATCCGAGATTTTCGAGAGCTTCCAAATTTTCGTTATAATAAAAATTGAAAGCATTATCGAAAGCAACGCCTATTTTAATTGAACCGCTTCTTTTACTTCTTTGCTTTGCATTATCGGCGTTTAATTTTAATATATGTTTTTTTTGGGCATCGGTATAATGTTTATCTGCAAATTTCGACATTTTTATTATACCTTCCAAATCTATATAGTTCGCTATTTCGGCTGAAGTCTTATCTACCAACGCTTCTATTTCACTGCCGGACATCGTCGATAAAAGTCCGAGATGCCTCTGTTTTATAGAAAATTCCGGATTATTGGGTATGCTGCCTGCAACCTTTAAATCGGTATAATATTTAATCGCTCTAAGCAGATTTTTTTCGTGTCTTTTGCTGTGGACTTTATTCAGAATAACGCCTTTTATATCTACGTTTTTATCGAATTCTTTATACCCCAATATTAAAGGAACCACGCCCCTGTTCAATTCTCCGACGTCTATAATAAGTATCACCGGAAGTCCCAGCAGTTTAGCCATTTCGGCGTTGGACGATTTTCCGTAAATATCTATCGAATCGTGCAGACCGTGATTTCCTTCTACTATGCTTATGTCGGAATTTAAAGAATATTTTAAAAAATGACCCCTGATTTTATCTTTGGACATAAAATAGAAATCCAGATTATATGTCCTGTTTCTAGAGGCGATATTGAGCCACATAGGATCGATAAAATCGGGACCTTTTTTGAACGGCTGGACGGATAAACCTCTGTTGTCCAGCAAACGCGAAAGGGCTATAGAAATAGTAGTTTTTCCTGAATTTCTTTTAGCTGCTGAAATGTAAATTCCGTTGATAATATTTTTATTCTTCTTTTTATATTTTTCGGTATGTTCAACGTTAATCATCCTGCTTCCTGAGTTCCGCAATTTTTGAAATTAAATTTATCTTATAAGCAGAAAGTTTTTTTCCTTGAGCTTCCGCTTCTTCTTTTCTATGTTCTACGGAATATATCCTTTCAACGCCGAGGATAAAAAGAGCAAATTCATATTCGGCAGATCTGTCTTTGTCGAAATAGTGCTGATGAAATGCAAATTCATCGTCTTCTTCTATTATTTTGCTTATATAAAACGCTTCGAGTTTAGCCTGCAAAGGAAGTCCGTCAAAATATTTAAGGAGTTCGAGTATGAACTCTTTGCTCAGTTTGGTGATTTTCGTAATATATTCTACGTCGTATTTAAATTTCATATAAGCGGCAGAGTAAATGGCATTATTACTCTTACTTTTTTGACATAAATGGCGGAGAGAGAGGGATGAGCGTCCTGCGGACGCTAAAAGCGGCGAACCCCCTTGCGGGCTGACGCCCTTACCGGGGGTTCAAATCCCTCTCTGTACTGCCTTTTATACCTATTATTGTTAGTCTCACTTTTTGACATAAATGGCGGAGAGAGAGGGATTTGAACCCCCGGTAAGCTTTCGCCTACAATTGATTTCGAGTCAATCGCCTTCAACCGGACTCGGCCATCTCTCCGTGTAAAAATAGCTTATTTATTTAATTTTTTAAATTCGTACGCAAGATATCCCCTCGGCATCTCGCCGGTAATATGCGCTACTATATAGCCTTTTCTGTTTACAAGAAAAGACTGCGGAATTTCATATATGTTTCCGTATGCTTTTTCTATCGAATATGTAGCCATGCCTACGGGATAAGTTATAATGCCGCCCTTAAAGGTCTTTATAAAATGCAGGACGTAGTTTTTTCCCTGATTGTTAACCGAAAGACCTATTATGGTAAAGCCGTCTTTTTTATGCGATTTGTAAAATTTTTCCAATCGCGGAATTTCGGCTCTGCATGGGGGACACCATGTAGCCCAAAAATTTACTAAAACTATTTTTCCTTTATAGCGTTTTAAGGATAATGCCTTCCCTTTATAGTTAATGCTGGAAACTGAAAAATAAGGCGCCTTGAATTTATTTCCAGATTTTTTTAAAGCCTGTTTTCCTTTCGGCGATGAAGAATTCTTTATCGATGCTACGATTTCAGGCATCTTTACTATGATTATCGACAAAAATACGATAGCTAATACAAAAACCGAAAGTTTAATAATTTGCAGATTTTTTTTCGTCATATTTAAAATTAGTTTTTTAGTTTTTTTAAATTTTAAGATTAAGTTATATTTATTTAATATATTTTTATATTTTTGAGATATTGAATTTTATTTTATCATAAAGCTAAAATATTATCAACAATTTGTGACGCGGACGGAATTGAATTCCGTCCATAGTATATGTATTTAGATATTGATAATTTTGATATTTTTTTTTATTATGGTATATTATTTTATAATATTTTACTAAAACTGATATGCTAAATTTATTTACGGAGGCTCTTTATTAATGAAAGTCAACAAAGCGGTTTTCCCCGCCGCGGGTCTTGGAACAAGACTCCTGCCTATTACAAAATCGATCCCGAAAGAGATGCTGGTTCTAGTAGATAAGCCTTTGATACAGTACGGCGTTGAGGAATGCATGGGGGCTGATATAACGGATATAATCATAATCACCGGCAGAGGAAAAACGGCTATAGAAGACTATTTCGACAGGTCTATAGAACATGAAATTCTTCTTAAAGAAAAAGGCAAGCACCACCTCTTAAAATCGGTCGATGAAATATCTAACCGCATCAGCCTTACTTATACAAGACAGAAAGAAGCTCTAGGACTCGGACATGCGATTTTATGCTCTCAAAATATGGTCGGCGATGAACCTTTTGCGGTCGTACTGAGCGACGATATTATAGATTCCGAAGTTCCCGTTATGAAACAGATGGTCGCTATATATAAAAAATACAGATATTCCGTTTTGGCCGTACAGCGCGTTAAAGACGAAGACGTATCAAAATACGGAATAATCAGCGGAAAAGAAATTGAAAAAGGCTTGTACAGCGTAGAAGATTTAGTCGAAAAACCGGATATCAAAGACGCGCCTTCTAATCTTGCAATAATAGGAAGATATATATTAATGCCTAATATATTCGACTTTCTTAAAAATACCGCCCCCGGAAAAGGCGGCGAAATTCAGCTGACCGACGCTATAAAATCCCTGCTGCAGATTCAGCCGGTTTATGCTTTGGAATTCAACGGCGACAGATACGACGGCGGCAATAAACTAGACCTGCTTAAGGCGCAGATAATTTACGGCTTAAAAAACGACGAAATAAAAAAAGGCTTAATGGATTTTATTAAAAAATCGGAATGGTGCAGAGATTAAAATTATTAAATTTTTTTATTATTTAGAGTAATTACGGCAAAAATATGGTAAAATAAATATATCTATATTGCTGTTAAAATACGGTAATACTACAGGAGATAACACATGAATAATAATTATATAAACTTTTACGATTCCGAAAGTTTTTCCGAAAATTCGGGAAGCAATTCCGGCGAAACGTCCATTGGAAGAGGAGAAAGCATAGAACAGCACGAACTTCCGGACGAAATTCAACTGCCGGAAGTAATTCCGCTTTTGCCGGTAAGGGATATAGTCCTTTTTCCGTTTATGATTATTCCTCTTTTCGTCGGAAGAGAAGCATCCATAAAAGCGGTGGATGAAGCTCTTTCAAAAGACAGGCTTATATTACTGTCAGCGCAAAGAGACATAATAGTCGAAGAACCGTCTCAGAACGATATTTACGACATAGGCGTAGTCGCAATGATTATGAAAATGCTTAAGCTTCCGGACGGAAGGGTTAAAATTTTAGTCCAGGGACTGCTTAAAGCAAAAATAGAAACATTTGTCCAAATTAAACCTTTTTATTTAGTAAAAGCTTCTAAAATAAAAGAAGAACCCGTAACGGAAATTACTCCCGCCGTGGACGCTTTAATGAGAAACGTCAAAGAACAGCTTGAAAAATATGTTTCGCTCGGCAGGCTTCCGTCGCAGGATATTCTAATTATACTCGAAAATATTAATAATCCGGGAAGATTAGCCGATATAGTAGCATCCAATATGGGTTTAAAAATAGAAGAATCCCAGAAAATATTGGAAGATACCAACCAGATTGAAAGGCTTAAAAAAGTTAACGATATTCTTGCAAGAGAAATAGAGATTCTTTCAATGCAGGCTAAAATTCAGTCTCAGGCGAAAGAAGAAATGACCAAAACCCAGAGAGACTATTTCTTAAGGGAACAGCTTAGGCAGATAAAGCAGGAACTGGGCGAAACGGACGAAAAATCTCAGGAGATAAACGAACTGCAGGAAAAAATTAAAGCGGCTAAAATGCCTCCCGAAGTTTTAAAAGAAGCCGAAAAACAGCTGACCAGATTAGAATCTATGCATCAGGATGCGGCGGAGGCCTCTACTATTAAAACGTATTTAGAATGGCTTTGCGATATTCCGTGGTCCAAAAAAACAAAAGACAATCTTGATATTAAAACGGCAAGGGAGATTTTAGACGAAGACCATTACGACTTAGAAAAAATAAAAGACAGAATTCTTGAATATTTAAGCGTCAGGAAACTTAACAAAAAAATGAAAGGCCCCATACTTTGCTTTATAGGGCCTCCCGGCGTAGGAAAAACTTCTCTCGGAAAATCTATAGCAAAAGCAATGAATAGAAAATTCGTCAGAATATCCTTGGGCGGCGTACATGACGAAGCCGAAATAAGAGGACACAGAAGAACATACGTAGGAGCGCTTCCGGGAAGAATAATTCAGGGAATCAAGCAGGCGGGAACTAATAATCCCGTATTTATGATTGACGAAATAGACAAAGTCGGCACGGATTTTAGGGGCGACCCGTCTTCGGCTCTTTTAGAAGTATTGGATCCGGAACAGAATTCCAGTTTCTCAGACCACTACTTAAACGTTCCTTTCGACTTGTCCAACGTTATGTTCGTAGCAACCGCCAACGTTGCCGACACTATACCTTCTCCTTTAAGGGACAGAATGGAAATTATAAATCTTTCAGGCTACACTCAGGAAGAAAAGGAAAAGATAGCGGAAAGATATCTTATACCCAGACAGATTAAGGAAAACGGTTTAAAAAAAGAATATATAGAAATTAAACAGAGCGCCTTAAGAACTATTATCGCAGGGTACACGCGCGAGGCGGGCTTAAGAAACTTAGAAAGGGAAATCGGCACGGTATGCCGTAAAGTAGCGAGAAACATCGCCGAAAACAAAATAAAAAAATATATTATAACCGATAAAAATATACATAGGTATCTCGGCGTAATTAAAATACTCCCCGACGAAGAAAGACAGAGGGATGAAATAGGGGTCGCTACCGGACTTGCATGGACTCCTTACGGCGGCGAAGTGCTTTACATAGAAACAATATTGGTTAAAGGAAAGGGCGGCGTTTCGCTTACCGGACAGCTCGGCGACGTCATGAAAGAATCGGCGCATGCCGCAGTCAGCTACGCCAGGTCTAAAGCCGACGAGTTAGGGATTAAAACCGATACTTTTGAAAAACATGATATACATATCCACATACCGGAAGGCGCTATCCCGAAAGACGGTCCGTCCGCAGGCATTACTATGGCGACGTCTTTAATATCGGCGGTACTTAAAAAACCGGTAAGAAAAGATATAGCAATGACGGGCGAAATTACGCTTAGAGGCAACGTTCTGCCTATCGGCGGATTAAAAGAAAAGTCGTTAGCCGCTTTGAGGGCAGGAATAAAAACAATTCTTATACCCGAAAGAAATAAAAAAGACCTGGAAGATATTTCTCAATTAGTTAAGAAAAATCTTAAATTTATTCCGGTCAAGCATATGGACGAAGTAGTGAAATATGCGATAATCGGCGCAGATTCTAAGAATACCGGCGCTTCGGATTTAAACGCATCTTCCTACGGCGTCAAAATAAAAACTAGAGCTAAAGCTAAAAAAATAAATACTTCCAAAAAGGGTGATAAAAAAAGAAAAGTTTAACGAGTCGGGATTAATAAAATACATAGAAAAAGCCGGCTTAGAAACTCAAAGCTTTAATAAAAATTTAATAGTAGAATCTATCGGGGACGATTGCGCCGTTATAGAAGATAAAAAGAAAATTCTTCTAAGTTCAGACAATATTACGGAAAACGTTCATTTCAGTTTGGATTTGTATGATTTTCAAGAAATAGGCAAAAAATCTCTTCTTGTAAATCTTAGCGATATAGCCGCTATGGGCGGAATTCCCCGATTTTTTCTTCTGTCCCTTTTTATTCCTCCATACTTATGCACGTCCGATATTAAATCTCTTATTAAAGGCGTTATAGAAGAAGCAAAAAAATATAAGGTTTCCCTGATAGGCGGAAATATTTCATCGGCGTCAGAACTTTCCGTATCTATAACGATTATAGGCGACTGCGAAGGCGCTGGCATTAAAAGATTCGGCTCTAAAAAAGGGGATGCGGTATATGTATCGGGAGAAATAGGAAACTCATGGATGGCTTTTTATCTTAATTCCAATAAAGATTTTATATTTAAAAACAAACCGGGGCTTAAAGCATCGGATAAAAAATTTATAACTGATTTTATAAATAAATATAAACTGCCTAAACCGAGAATAAATTTAGGCAGAAAATTATATACAAAAAAACTTGCCGGTTCTTTGACCGATATAAGCGACGGAATTTACAAAGATATTTTTAACGTCGCGGGGAAAGGATGCGGATGCCGCATAAACGTCGAAGATATACCGGTCAATGACGGGCTTAAAAAAATAGCCGATATTTTAAACATAAAAAACTATATGGACGATGTAATTTCTTTCGGCGAAGACTACGAACTTTTATGGACTTTCGGCAGGGAATACACCGCGGGCGAAATTGCGGAACTTGAAAATTCATGCGGGACTAATATAAAAAAAATAGGCTTGATAGACGAAAAAAACGCAAAACTTACCCTTATAAAAGGCGGTAAAGTTTTCATGCCGGAAGATCATACCTTCAGGCACATATAATAAATAATATAAATATGGATTTATTACTTTTTTTATTTTTGTTCATTTTATTTCTGGCTGTATCTTCGGTTTTTTCCATTTCGGAGTCCTCGATATTTTCTCTTAATCAAACCGATATCGACGAATTGAATTTAAGAAAAAAAAACAAAGTTATATTTTTGATAAGAAACTCGTCTATATTTCTGGTAATTATCCTTATCGGAAATATGACCGCAAACGTTATAACCGCAAGTATAGGGTCTATAATTTTAAATACCTATTTTAAAAATATACCGGTAATTTATTCGATTATTTTTATATCGCTGATACTGATTATTATCGCCGAAATAATTCCAAAAATAGTAGCGCTAAAAAAACCGATAGAACTTTCCCTGTTCGTTTCCGAGATATTTTACGGAGCGGTCTATTTTGCCGGTTCGTTTATACAAAAAACCGGTCTTAAGGGTAAAAGGCTTCAGCTTAAAAAAGAAGAATCCATATCTAACGAAGAACTTAGAACTATAATAGAAATCGGCAGAAACGAGGGAGAAATTAAAGAGAAAGAATACGAATTCATCAAAAATTTCCTTAAGCTTTCTTACTTGAAAGCATCTAACATTATGACTAAAAAAGATGCCGTGTTTGAGTTGGATGTCGGAACTCCGGTGTCCGCCGCAGTAGAATTGATAGAATCTTATCATTTTTCAAGAATTCCTATATATTTCAGGGAAAAAGACAATATAATAGGGATAATTTTATCCAAAAACATCCTGTCTAAAGTATATAATAAGAGCGAAGCGAAAAGAACGCTCAATTCCTTTATGATTAAGCCTTATTTTATTCCGGGCTCTAAAAATGCGCTGGAGCTATTCAGGGAACTGCAGAAGAAAAAAATCCATATGGCGGTTGTGGTCGATGAATACGGAAAAATGAAAGGTATAATAACGATGGAAGACCTGCTGGAAGAAATTTTCGGCGAAATAGAGGACGAATATGACGTTCAGTAATGTTATCGGCGGCGCTTATATTTATATAGCAATTATTATCGGCGCAATAATTTTTGAAGGTTTTTTTGCCGGCTCGGAAATCGGTATTATAAGCTACGATAAAATAAAGATTAAGCATAAAGAAGCCGGCGGAAACAAGCTCGCTAAATTTTTGCTTGCGATGACCAGAAAACCTGAAAGCACTTTTTCGACGTCTTTAATAGGAAATAATTTTGCATACACGACTGCTACTATCTTAGCTACGTCTATAATTTACGCATATGCTAAGTCTTACACTCCTATTATTGTCGCAGTTATTCTTACGCCTGTTATGGTTATTTTCGGTGAAATTATTCCAAAAATGATATACAGGCGGCATGCAAACAGCCTTATGCTTAAAAGTATTCCGTTTATAGCGTTTTTCTCCTTGATATTTTTCCCGATTAACATAATTTTTATAGGTTTTTCGAAAATTTTAAATTTAATCTTTAAAAGCAAGTCTAAAAACGTTTTTCTAACGAAAGACGAACTTATAAAAGTTCTTACGATAAGCGGAAATATCGAAGAATTTAAGGAATACGACAAAAAAATAATAAAAAGAATATTCGAGTTCGGCGGCAAAACGGCAAAGGACGTTATGATTCCGCTGATAAACGTTATAGCGCTTAACGAAAACGACGGCATAGACAAAGCGAGGCAGATTTTTGCGGACACCAACTATTCCAGGATTCCCGTTTATTCGGAACGCATCGATAATATTTCGAGTTTAGCTTTTGCTTTCGACGTATTTAACCCGAAAAATGCAGAAAAAGTCGTAGGCGAAATTGCCAAACCGGTTTTATTTATTCCCGAAACGCTGAAGATAACAAATATAATGCTGAAAATGCAAAAAAGCCGCCAGCAGATGATAGTAGTAGTGGATGAGTACGGAGGCGCTTCCGGAATAATCACTTTTGAAGATATTCTTGAAGAGATCGTAGGCGAAATAAGAGACGAAACGGATGAAGAAATAGCGATGTACAAAAAAATAGGCAAAAACACCTACCTGATAAACGCGCGCTTAACTTTAGACGAATTATCGGAACTTTTTAACTTAAGCGTCTTAAACAACGAAGAAGCGGAATATGAAACCGTATCCGGTTTAATAATGGACAGGCTCGGCCGCATACCCGTTTCCGGCGAAAAATTTACCATAAACAACATAAATTTTACGGTTTCCAAAGCCACGAGCAAATCTATTAAAGAAGTGATAATAAGTTTCTGATTTTTAAAGAAACTTACCTGCAAACCGCCCCTGCAGGCGAAGCCTGCATCCCCTCCTTTTTAAAGGAGGGGAACTAATTGTAAAATCAACCTTTTATCAGACTTTTTTTTAATTTCCAATGACTTTGTCTATCATCTGCTTAAATGAACCTTTAGGAGCGGCCCCGACTATCTGGTCTGCTATCTGCCCTTTATTAAACAGGATGACGGTGGGGATGCCTCTTATACCGTATTTGCCTGGAATAATCTGATTTTCGTCGACGTTAACTTTGCCTACTTTAATTTTACCGTCGTAATCGGAAGCTATTTCGTCTATTACCGGCGCAACTGCTCTACAGGGTGCGCACCATACCGCCCAAAAATCGACGAGTACCGGTTTGTCGGATTTTAAAACTTCCGAATCAAAATTTGAATCGGTAAACGCTAAAACTTTTTCTGAAGACATTTAGTAAATCCTCCTTAATAGATATTTATATTTTTTATGCAACGACTCTCTGTTCTGCCCTTAAAACCAATGAATCCGATATCTTGTTAAACACGCTCTGAACTTCAGGATGAATATCTTTCGTCATTATAGGTTCTCCTTTGTCCGAAAGTTCGCAGATTTCTTCTACTATCGGTATTTCTCCAAGGAAATTCACGCCGAGTTTTTCTGCAGCCGCTTTTGCTCCGCCGTGTTTAAATATATCGGAACGTTTATTACAGTGGGGACATATAAAATAACTCATATTTTCGACTATTCCAAAAACGGGAACGTTGACTTTATCGAACATCGCAAGGGCTTTCTTTGCGTCGATAAGGGAAATATCCTGCGGGGTCGAAACCACTATGGCAAAATTTATAGGGACCGTCTGAACTAAAGTAAGCTGTATATCGCCCGTACCGGGAGGAAGATCCACAACCAAGAAATCGATTTCTCCCCATTCGACGTCTTTTAAAAACTGGGTTATAACCTGCATTACTACCGGACCTCTCCATATAGCCGGAGCGTCTTCCGGAATTAAAAATCCTAAAGACATCAGCTTAATTCCAAATTTTTCGAGTGGCACAATTTTATTGCTGGAAGTAATGTCAGGTCTTTTATTTATTCCCATCATCATAGGAATACTCGGACCGTAAAGGTCTGCGTCCAAAAGCCCGACTTTTTTACCCTGTTTTGCCAGCGTTATCGCCAAGTTTACGCTAAAAGTGGATTTGCCGACGCCGCCTTTTCCGCTTGCAACCGCTATGATATTTTTAACTCCGCCGATAGGTGTCTGGTCGTCGAAGGGATTTTTGCTTTCATGTCCGTGTTCGCCTCCGCATCCGCAGGAAGAACCCTCTTCTTCGTCTCCTCCGCCGCATCCGCAGGAATCTTCTTCGTCGTCGGCGCTTCCGCAACTGCATCCGCAGGAATCTGCGCCTTCTTCGTAATAATCTTTATTTCCGTCCATTTCGTCGTCTCTGAATTCGTTGTTCATAAATAACCTCTCTTGTTAATTAAATTGATTAATTTTATTATTATCTTTGAATATTTTTGCTTTTAAATATCTTAATTTGCTACGCACTTCATATACTTTAGATATTATAAGATATTATATAAATATTTATATATCTATATAACATTATTTATAATATCATATTTTTTAAGAATTTTCAACGGAAAAGCCGTCAGATTAATTTTGCGCAAGCAACTTTCATATTACTTCACTTTTTCGTATGAGGAAAATAATATCTGACGCCTTTTCCTCAATTCTGTCCCCGCCGCAAATTTTACAGCCGCAAATTAAGGTCTTCGGACTTGAAAGCATCCATAAAAGCGCTGACCGAAAATTCGGCTTTTCCTGCTCCTGCTTCGCCGTAGCCTTCGGGAATCGGCAGACTGTACTTGTAATGCAGTTCGTGCCATTTCATCAAAAGCTTTACATAGTACTCAAGCGGCGCCGAAGTATTTCCCATTTTACCAAGCCTGCTCGTTTTTTCGGGACACCATGTAGTGTATCTCGGTATTACCCCTTTCGACATAAAAAAATCCAGCCCTTCTGCGGTCGAATCGACGGCTTCGTCGATATCGGCAAAACCGTAAGGCTTTGAAAGTTCGACTCCCGCTACGAAATTAGGTATAACTTTATATTCTCCGAATACCGATACTGCATCTATTATCCTGTTTATCCACTCGTCCCTCCCGATAAATTTAGATTTTCCGGGACATATTTTATCGAAAATATTTTTATCCCATACTTCAAAATTAGTATGGTATATATAGGCTCCGGCGGTTTTAAGGCGCATTAAATTTTCTTTGGTATGCGCCTGAACGACGACTTTGCTTATCCATCTGCCTTTAAACTTATCCTCTATAGCCTCGAGAAATCTAACGTAAAAATCTATTTCGGTATCGCCTTTAAATTTAATTTCGTCTATAATGCTTCCGCCAGTCAGGGTATATGCGCCGGCATTCGAGTCGTCCGCTTCCGATATAATGGACAGTGCGCTTAAAATGTCTTCTATAGATTTTACGGCGGAATAATTTTTATTGGATTTTTTCTGGTTTAAATAGTTAGAATTCATATCGCAGAATGCGCATTCGCTGCCGTCTTCAAAATATTGGCACATTCTGAATACCGCGAGATATATCAAATATCCCCATTCAATAGTGGGCGCTATATCGCGGACCGATTTCCCCGATACGGTTTTTTTAAGCATATAAGATTTTTCGGAAGAAAATAGCACGTCTCCTATATATTCAAGATTTCCGCTTTTTCCGCTTGCTTTATCTTTATCTTTATTTATATTTTTGTATAGCTTATAACTTTCAGACTCTTTATCGTAAAGCACGGAATACGTGGACGTTTTATTTATTCTGACGGATATAATAGTGCGCCTAAGATTATACGGTCCGTTAATCAGGGCTATTTCTTCCGGATACTTTTTATTAATTACGTCTCCGTCGTTATCGACGTTAAAAGAAAAAATAAAATAAGATTTGCCGGAAAAGTTTTCTTCGGGGTTTACCTCGCCGAAAGAAACCCCCTGCCTTAATATATCTTCTTTTATTATAGCTTCGGGATTTATATCGCGTCCGTATTTTTCAATAAAAAAATCAAGCTCGTCAACATATTCGTTATTTTTGCTCATTATTTTATTTTATTATATCCGTTAAAAAAATACAAATTTTTCTTTACATCGGTAAAAGAAAATATTATAATGTACTAAAATATATGTAGTACTAAATTATACTTTAACAATTTACGTATTTTTTAAATTTATAAAATTAACGCAATAACTAATTATAAAGGAGATTTAAATAAAATGAAAAATTTAGAAGCCAAACTTTACATTCTTTTTTCAATTTTTTTTCTAAGTAGGGAGAAATTAATAAAAGATACAATAACAAATATACCCGCAAGCTATAAGGACGTCGCATACTTATCGGATATCGAATTTACGGTATTCGGTTATTTCGCCTATAAATTTACCCACTCTACCGCGAAAGAAAAAAAAGAATACGAAAAAAACGGCATAATCGTTTCATATAAGGAACTTAACAGGCTGTATGTTTCGACTCCTCATCTTGCTACCGTTCTTAAAAAACTTCAGGATGAAAAACTTATAAAAAAAGCTACGCTGAACGAAGATAAAAGAAAAACAAATTACGTACTGCCGTTTGCAGAGCTTAAAAAATTTAACGAAATAAACGTTCAGGCTTTAAAATTCTGCGGATTTACGGATTCCGACACGCCTATAATAGACAGATTAATCGAAGGCGTTATAAACCTGCTCAAAACTAATAAAATAATTACGGAAGCGCAGTCGAAAAACCTCGACGATTTTCTCCTTAAGTCAGATAACTATTTTAAATTTTATTACATAGCTCTCGCTTTATGGACGAGCAGATATCTTATTACAAATTTCCAGATAAAACTGATGGGTCCGTCGGAATTTATGGTTTACGCCATGATTATAAAATATTATATAAACGGCGAAAAAAAACCTATAACCACAAAAAAAGTCAAGGAAGAAACAGGGCTTGCGCCGTCGATTATCAGCCAGAGTTTTAAAAAATTTATAGATGAAGATATAATAATCAGAAAAGAGATTAATAAATTTAAGGTATATTTCCATATAAACAAAAAAGCTTTGGAGAAAAGGCTTGAGAACGATACCGTTTTGATAAAAGAAATCACAAAGAACTTTAAAAAAGGCGACGACAAGAAATTTGAAAAATTTATCGACAAACTTAGTGAAGCGATAACGGCTAAACTTAACGGTTTAGATAAAAATAAAATTTGTCCAAATAAAAAATGCGGAATGGAAATACCTCTTATGCCGGGATTAAAATACTGTCCGTATTGCGGCGAAAAAGTTGCATAGCATCGTGGCGGGTACAGATATTCTTAAAGAGATTACAGATATATTTTATATATTGGCTGCATATCTTGCGGGAAGTTTTCCTACGTCGGCTATAATCGCAAGAATAAAAGGAATTTCCGACCTTACTAAAGAAGGGAGCGGCAATCTCGGCGCTACTAACGTATCAAGGGTGATAGGCAAAAAGTTCGGGCTTATCACCCTTATCGTAGATGCAGCAAAAGGTTTTTTGCCGGTTTTTTTCGCGCCGGTTTTAATTAACGCCCAATATAAATACGCCGATTTTAATTTTGACCGGTCTATTCAGTGTACAAGCTGCATAATATTTTACTCTTTGGTAATAATAGCGCCGGTAATCGGACACTGCTATTCCGCCTTTATAAAATTTAAAGGGGGCAAGGGCGTTGCTACCGCTCTTGGAGTATTTTTAGCCGTTTCGCCTAAAGCCGTTCTTATTGCATTTATAGTTTTCGCAGTAATTTTATTCGCTTCCAAATATGTTTCGCTCGCTTCTATAGTAAGCGCATTTTTTATGCCGTTTATAGTGTTTTATGCTTTAAAGAACATATACATATTTGCGGCGTCCGTATCAATAGCCGCATTGGTAATATATAAACATTCGCCTAACATTAAAAGACTTCTAAACGGCACTGAAAACGCAATAAAGAAAAAACGCTGAAAGTCTTTAATTTGTTTTACTTTACCGCAACTAATTTTGAACTTAATGCCGTAATAACGTTATTAACTTTAATAATCGCTTCGTAAATGTATATTTTCGGCGTTTTCTTGGGAAGTTTTACCGACAAAACGGTTTTATAGTAGCCTTCCCTTACAATATTAGTCGAAGATGTATGCGTATAAAAAATCTTTCCGTTTAAACCTTCGAGTATTCTCGTTTCCTGTATATCGGAATTGCTGAGATTAGTATGAGTTCCGAGAACGTCGTATTCCATATTTAAGCTTATGCTGCCGCCGGCTTTAACGGATTTTGGAACCGTAAGGATTTTTAAATTCGATATAAGCACGCCTTTTACGTCGTTAAAATTTATTTTTAAACTGCTTTGCGGATCGTAGATAAATTCGTTGCTTGCAAGCCGATAAGGAACGTTAAGCATGGACAATCCTCTTATCCTTCCTTCGCGGGTTACCACATATTTTCCGGTAACGTAACCTACGCCGTATCCGATAGACAACCCTGCAGCCGTTCCGATTATTGCGCCTATAGGCCCTCCGGTAAGCGCTCCGACGACGAACCCCGTTCCCGCCCCGAATATCGCTCCGGTAGTTCCGCTTGCCGCTGTTGCCCGGGAAGTAGCGCATCCGCTTAAAGATGACGAAACTAAAAATATTGCAAGAACTAATACAAGCGATACGGTAATTTTTTTCTTAATTTTCATCGATTAATGCCTCCTGTTATTTTCTTATTTAGTCTTTTTATTATTAATTTATTTTAGTATTACAAAGTATCTATAACTTTATTCAGCATTATTTTTAATTATCATTTCTTTTCTATTTCAAGGGAATTGACGTTATCTGCATCTGCATCATTTTGTATTTTTCCGCATCATATGGTGGCAAAAGATATAAATTTAAAAATTTCGGACTCTGTTTTAAATACGTTATCAAATATAATATCGGTAATTATATCTTTATCTTGATTATTCGAAATTTAAATCGTATCATAACTAAGAAGATTTTGAATATTTTGAAAAAAATCTTTCCTTTTCGCTATAAATGCAGCCGCAATAATTTTGGCGGTACAAGCCGTATCTGTGAGAAAGTTCTATGCCTTCCTTATAGCCCCGCCTGAAATCTTCGTAATAAAAATTCACTCCGTATTTCTTTTGCAGATTAAAACCCGTTTCTTTAATGTAGTCGTGGTCTTGGTGCCTGCTGTATAAAAGGGTAGTCGAAAAATGCGTGAACTTTGACGACCTTGCAAGGGCGGCGGTTTTTTCCAGCCTGCTGCCGACGCAGTAATAACAGCGGTTTTCTTCCCTGAAAACCACGCTCCTTATAAATTTCTCGATATCGTAATCTTTTTCAAAAATCACCTTGAAACCGACGGTCTCGCCGAATTTTCTTAAAGACTCCTCCCGCTTGAGATATTCGCTATAAGGATGAATGTTAGGATTATAGAAGTAGCCGATAATTTTGTCGAATTTACCGCCTAAGGACTGTCTATCCGGATTTTGATTTTCAATAACGTTTGAGATATTTGATGCACTTGTATTTAATATATTTGAGCCGCCGGAGTTAATAACGGAGTATGGATACATTAAACATGGCGAACAGCATATATGAAGCAAAAGTTTATTTTCTATTGCTCTTTCGGTTTCGGTTTCCATCGCGTTGCGTCAGCAAAATTATTTTTCTAAAATTTATATCTTTTATTATATAACTAAAATAATAAAATTAAAACGGGTTTTTTGGATTAGTTTTAGGATTTAAAAAAAGAGGGGCGCGGAATATTTTTTGTATAATTTTATATTATAATCGCAGACGAGAGTAATGGAATAAATAAATCTGACGCCTCCTACGTATTCATGGAATATGAATACGGGTCTGGTATTTATAGAGTGTAATAAAATACAATCATAGAAAAATAAAAACTCCCGACTGCGTCGAACGCGGTCAGGAGTGAAAATACAGAAACAGGCGCTTATAAAAACAACATCTTTATGTCCGCCGAAATGAAATAAATTAGCACCTCTTTCTTTTTCTTTAAGCATATTATAAGCAAGTTATGCCGGAATTACGGTTTTTCCAGCAATTTCGTTTAATAATGCGGCAAATGCCGTATAGCCCGCACAGGCGGCGGCGGCTAAGCCTACAATGCCGGCAATCATCATAAGCGCTGGGTTTGGTCCAGAAACCCCTGCCCAGTGTGCTATTGCAACAATTATTAACATAAGCGTCGTAAGCCCAAGGGCTAATTGCAAAAGTATCCATTTTTTGGCTACGATAGAGCCTAAAAAGGTTAAAAGCCCGAAAACTGCCCAAAATATAAAATACCATCCTAGAAACGCCAGCGCCGGACCTGCGTGGAACATAGCCGTTTTATAAACTGGACCCATATTGAGCTGCGCAAATGCTCCAAAGAAAATACCCCATCCTAAAAATGCAACTCCTCCAAACGTCTGTCCCCTAAAAAAATCTAACACCCCTGCAATACCGATGCCGAATGCTCCAATAAACACTATCGACATAATTAAAAAACTTGGCTTCCCCATCATTCCGCTTACCATCATACTGATTAAAGCCAAGGCAATACCATAAGAAATTAAACCTAAGGCGCTTGGATCGCCGACATGCCATGACACGGCTGTTTCGTTTTTTTCATCAGACATAAAAACCTCCATTTTTTAAGGTTATTAATTACAATACTCTATCCGTTGCCGAACATTCGGCAACGTTATAATGTATCGTTTATATATGCCTAAATATTTTACGTCTCGCAGCGAACTAAGCTTATATTATTATTGCACAATATACCATGATGCGGCACTTGCCGTATCTTTGTTCATGCAGGAACACCGCTATTGCCGTCTATGTTTTTTGTTTTTTTTGTAAAAAATAACATTTAACTATAATAATTGAATAATATACTTGATATAAAATTTTGTCAAGCATAAATTTTTCACTTTGCCAAGCATCCTGCGTTTAGTTTAGTCATTCTTAACTCTTGAAATATTTTTTTCTGTGCAGGCGTTAATACGGCATAACTTTTAAGGTGATACGGGATCATCTCATAAGCAAGATAAGTTTGCGTCCTCCCTATATTTTTTATATCGTTTATAATGGTTTTTATTTTTGGAGCAGTTTCCATCGAATCTTTTTTGTATTTGGAGTATGCAATCTTTAAATTCTTTATTCCTATGACGGTATCTTTTATCATTCCGGCATCTAACTTTTTTATTATTGCTAACTGGCTTGAGGTAAGCATTAAGCTTTTAACATGTTGAAGATACCAATTAGGACCAGGATGATATTTATAAAAAATCGGACCGAAATCGAAAGAATGGGATAAGAAATATTTTCTTATCATTGCAATTTTAGCTGCGCTTTTTTTAGCGGATAAAGTAGAAGCATGGGACGGAATACCGAAAGCTGCTACGGTAAAAACAATTGCAATAAATATTAAAACTGACATCGCAAAATATCGCATAATTATTTCTCCTTTTATTTTACATAAAAAATAAATTTATGTTATACATTACATATCCCGAATAAAAAAAGAAGGGTGAATTTTCTCACCCTTCTATGCTAATTTTTTGAATTATACTTTTATTATATTATAAACAGCCCGCCCCCATTTTATTTAAAGCTTTTTTTGACTTGCTCCCGCTGCCTTTTTTTGTTTTTTTTGAAGTTTTTTTAGTCAAAGCGGAATGTTTCATAAAATGGATACCTTGAAAAGCATATGCGCTTGAGCCTGTAGCCGCGCCGATCCCAAATGCAAACAGCATAGCTAACACGGCGGTAAATATAATGTTGTTAATTTTTTTCACGAATTATCACCTCCTTATTTCTATTCAATTTTATTTTTTGATTTTCATTTTTTAAAAAGCAAAATTAATTTATTCATTTTATTATTAATGTACAAGCGGAAAGTTTCCGAACGCTATTTTATTTCTATGAAGCAAATCTATTTTTGGATTCCAGGACGACATGCCGAATCTTAATATTTTCACGTTATAGCCCATCGTCTTTAACAGCGCAGCGGCCATGGACTCCCACTGTCCCACGTAGCAAATGCTTATAATCGTCCTATGTTTCGGAAGCATTTTTAAATACTTAGGCGTGAAAAGAACCTGCAGAGGTATGTTATGCGCGCCGGCTATGTGCCCCATTTTCACGAATGCGGCATGTTCTCTGACGTCTAACAGAAAATAGTGTTTCGGGTTATGTTCTACGATATACTCTCTATAAAGCACCGGCGCCATAATTTGAGGAACGCCGACTACCCCTACAGCATTAGGTTTTGAGCCCACATGTCGCGGGTTTAATGCCTGATAAGCTTTTTTTGCCAGCATTTGATTAAAATTCCCCGCATAAGAAACTGCTGCTGATGAAAGCATTAACATTACGCTTAAGCTTACGATAATAAACTTTTTCATAATCTTAACTCCTTTTTTTATTCTTGCATTAAATTTATTGTTACAATTATATTATAACATTATCTTCTGATTACCAGCAAAATATTTTGTCGTATTTAAATACGTCCGTTATAAAACTGTCATAGTTTACTCCTGATTCATAAAGCCTGATAATTTTCGTATCGTAAGATTTGGAATGCAATTCCATAATTTCAGTTTCCGTTTTTGACGGTTCTCTTTTTAAAACATGAAGTATTTTCATATTTTATTCTCCGTAATAAATAATTAATATGGTATAACTATGTCATATTCGAGCATTTTATCCGCCAGTTCTTCGTTCGATATATATTCGAACCGATTATCCCTGCAGTTCGTTAGAACCGGTAGTTCAAGCATATTTTGAACCATATCGAGATGTTTGCTTATAACCTTATTATCTTCAAGTTTTCTATCAAGAACATATACTTCTACTTTATCGTCGAGGAGCGTAAGTCCTCCCGACATTCTAAGCGCCTCGGCTTGTCTGTCGCGCGTAAATACCGCAATCTTTTTAGTCATTTTTCCCCCGTTTTAAAAAACCAGAAACCTGTCTTCGTTTGTCAGAGAGTTTATAATGCTTGCGTTTTCGTACTGGGAAGCATACAGAAAACCTTCTATCTTTTCATGTATGTTTCTGATGCCGCATGAATATTCGCAAAGCGAAACATCAGAACCGGTTTCTTTTAATTTGCCGACGAAACTTGCATCGCTTAATAAATTGACTCCGTCGTCCATTATGAAACATTTCAATTCATAACCTGATTTTTTAGCGCTGTTTATGATATTTTCTACGTAACCTTTATATTTATCCGTCGTTATTAATAGAGCAAGTTTCATTTATACAATCCCTCAACGTAATTATATTATTTAATTTCAAAACACATTAATAGTGAGGGGATACCCCGCTTTCCGTATCCTTAACCTCTTCCTGTCCGGATTTCAGCACATATTCCCTTATTAAAAGAAGAATTGAGCCTATAATCATGATTATGCCCCACAAGATAAAACTTTCTTTTATTCCTGCTATAGCTTCATTGGATAATTTCCCTATAACCTTGTCTTTATTTAAATAAGATAAGAAAAATGAAGCGTATATAGTAAATAATCCATATAAAGCCAGCAGCGTTATTCCGCACCAGTTATGATTTTTTCTTTTTTTTATATTGTTAGCCGCAGCCATTTAAATTCCTCCTTAAAAGTATAAATAAATTTAATACTTCATTTTTTACCATATTGCCTGTTGAAATTTAAGGGCAAGATACATTCCCAAAACAAGGGTCGGCAAAAATAACATTCCTGCCCAAGAAAACATTAAAAACCCCGACCATAAAGTACCTATGTTGCAGCCTAAAGCTATTCTTGCGCCGACGCCGGTAAAAATGCCGCCGATAAAATTTTGAAGAAACATTATTTTTCTTTTCGGAACTCTCCATTTGAATTCCCCGCCTAAAATAGCAGTAGTGGTAGAACCGGCAAATGTAGTTATGACAAGCAGGGTCATAGGAATTGCCACCGGCACTATCTGAAACCAGTTCGACGATATTTTGGGCAAAAACGATGCTTTATAATGCCCTACCGTATTATAAAGATTGATAAAAGGCGCCAAAATATAAGTATCAAAACTGCCGTAAGGAGTAGTTACGCCCATATATGCAACTTTATGAACGGTAAAATACGACGCTAAAAAAACTATAACTGCGACCACGGCAAACAATATACCGCCCAACCTAGGAGAATAAGCCTCTTTAAATTTCAGCATATCCCACGTTATTATCGGTTCTTTATAATTTACGCCGCGTTCTTTACTTATCTTGCCAAATCTCCTTTTGGTCAAATATAATCCCAATATTAGAAACAGGCCGCCGAAAATTAGAGCCACTACAAACGGTCCCCATACGGCATTTCCAAACCATTCATGTGGAATATAGTCGGCAAATCCAGGTTTTAAGTTAAGCCACGGTATAGTGTGTAAAATCCAGTAAAGAAAATTAGTCAGCGGGAATATTATGAAAGCAAAGAATATCGTTCCGACAAGTATTCCGAATAATTGCATCCAATTTTGGGTAAATCCGGAACCTGCCCTGAATATTAATCCGCTCATGCATGCTCCGCAAAGCCCTATACCGAATCCAAACAGAAGAGAACCTACTAAATCATACCATCCTGCGGGAAACACGCCTTGGACTGCAGATTGTATCGGAACTATTCCTGCGGATTCTATGATGCCGAAAGCAAGAATAGAAATTCCAAATGCCAACAATATGCCTTCTAAAATTTTTGTATCTTTTGCCATGAACATATTATTAGTTGCAAGCACGAAACACATTCTTCCCCTTTCGAGCGCGGCTCCGAAAATTAAGCCCGCAATACCTATTATACTGTATTCGAGAAAATAAGGATTCATCGTTTTAATACCCCCCTCTCTTTGTATATGTTAAATTATAGCTTGGTTAAAATACGGCTTAAGATGTTTTTTTAATTTTAATGGTAAATTCACCGGGACCGGTCTTTGTTACACAGTAAGGATAATTTAACTTGTTAAGCATGGACGGGAACGAATTCTCGACCGCCGCCGCATGGTCGGTATAAACCTCCAGCACCTGCCCCACTTTCATTTTGTTGAGCTTTTTATGAGCCATAGCTTCGGGAATAGGACATGTTTCTCCTAATACGTCTAATGTCTCATCCGGTTTTACGTTTTCTAAACTTTTTTCCTCAGCCATTTTAATTCCTCCTTTTTATATATATTAAATTAAACATTAAAAACTATCCTGCCAAATCGGTCCTTTATACGGAAAAAATTCTTTTCCGCGGGTTGCGCCGCTAATTTTGGTTACGGTTCCGTCTCCGCTGTTTGCCGTCCATACATTTCCTTTATTATCTATTAATATAAAATTAGGATTTTCCCCTGTCTTATAAATATTTAAAACTTTGCCTGAACGGCTCAATTTAACTACTTTATCGGCATATATGCAGGCGACGAACATACTTCCTGTAGTGCTTAGAGCAATTCCGTAAGGTCCCCCTTTTAAGTTAATTTTTTCTAAAATTTTCCCGTTTGGATTAAATTTTAAAACGCTGCCGCTTAACCCGTTCGTAACATATATATCGCCTGAATGACCTATCGCAATGCCTTCCGGTTTTCTCTGCGCATTAAATACTTTTATTATCTTTCCGCTTCTGTTTAAGACGGTAACAGTGCCTTTGTTTACGAAGTTCGTAACATATATAAAACCGTTATCGTTTAAAACTATACCGTATGGAGCAATCCCTGCATAAAAAACCTTTAAAACCTTAAGCGCCGGGTTTAATTTAGTAACGGTCTTAGAATGTATTGATGTTACATAAATATTTCCATCGGGTCCAACGGCGATTCCTGCCGGAATAACTCCGACTTTTACCTTTTTAAGAATTTGACCTTTGTTATTAAGTTTTACTATATTTCCTATGCCCGTCGATACATAAACATAGCCTGTTTTATTAATAACAATCCCCGAAGGCGCCCAATCCGCAATAATATTTTTAATTAATTTGCCGTTTTGGTTGAGTTCGACCACATTATTAAAACCGCTTATAGCGGCATAAACATTATTTTTTTTGCCGACCGCAAGTCCGTAAGGCATCTTTCCGACTTTAAAATTAGTAACTGTTGCGGCATTTGCACTATTATTAATATTTCCGGCAACGATTAAAATAATTAACAACAGAAGCAGGCACAATGAAAATTTCAAATAATTTTTACCGCGTTCCATAATATAAATTTGTTACCCTTTACCTGCAATTTAATTTTAATTTGTTTCGTAATTTATAGCTGCAAAATTTTTAATGCTTATTTTTAAAAATAGATTTAGAAATACCGTCAAACAGCGGTTCTGTATAGCTAATTAAATCCTCTTTTATTATGCCTTCCATTTTCAACTGAATTATTCTAATGACAGGTCCCATTATCAAAGACGATGCTATTAATATATCCACATTCCTAAAAACACCTTCTTTAATTTTAGCTTTTATAAATTTTTTGATATATTCAAAGGGCTTAGCCGAACATATCGGCAAGGCTTCCGGCAAAAAATCTTTATGTTTAGTGTAGAGCACATATTTCATAAGATGCGGGTCTTCATCCGTCAATTTAAATAATGTAAATATAATCGCTTTTAACGCCTCTTGATCGCTGGATGATTTTTCGACAGCCGATACTATTTTGTTTAAAAGAATCTCGATTGCGGTATCGTATAAAAACTGAGCAATCTTTTTTTTTGAAGAGAAATGATAATATATAGCACCGGAGCTTAATCCTGTTCCTTTGGAAATATTTCTTATGCCGACATTGCCGTAACCGTTTTCGGCAAAACTTTCCATACAGTAATCAAATATCTTTTTTTTTGTTAATTCGGATGCTTCTTTGCTCATGTTTATTAAAATTAAAAAGAACGCTCGTTCTGTTTTATATTTTTATTATATCAAAATTAAATATACAGTCAACATTTATTTTAAATTATTTTAATTATTTTTTTGCAGATGCAAATACTGAATGATATCGTTAAAATTATATTAGTTCTACATGCCCAAATAAAGCTTAAACAAGAAATGAATTTATTTAGTCGGCAATTATCCGGCGGTTCTCGAATGTTTATAAATAACGGTTTCGCTTGTAACAGGCTTTATTGATTTATGTTTTCTTATATAATCGGCTATTACTTCGTAAGCTTTTTCTTTAACCAATCCTTGATCAGGCAAATCGGAAAGCGTCTGCATCATTACTCCGGTGGAAATTAACGGATATTCTTTGTCGAAATCTATTTTTTTATCCATAAAAAGCCATTCTTTAAGCCTTTTATACATGCTTTGATTTATCTGTATTCTTAATTTAGAATTTGAAACCCTTGTGCAATCGCCGCCCATTTGCAAATAAGGGTCTTTAGCAAATACGTCGCTTAGCCTTTCGGAGTAAACCTGAAATAATACGCTTCCTTTAAGATTAAATTTGTAAACCTCCGGATAAGTCGTCCCGTACCATCCGTAAACATGCTCCATAGTTATCTTTTCGCCGGGAAGGATAGTCTCGCCCCAACGCCAGCCGGGAGTGAATACTAAGGGAGTATCGTATTTTTCGATAAATGCCTGCTCGGCTAGACTTCCGACGGGGCATACGAAAGTCGCCCTTCTGTACAGCAGGTCTTCGGCGGTTCCCAGCTCTTCGTTTAACGTATCGGCATATGGAGCATATTCTTTATCGATTAGTCTGCTTATTTCAGGGTCGGGCTTAA
>JAJZJX010000068.1 GCA_021850985.1 bacterium | reverse complement strand
CCTAACGTCGTTCTTTCTTTGTTAAGGTAAACGCCGCCGTTTTTCTTTAAAGTAATAGTATAATTATGCAATTTAACCGTCGAACCCTGCGAAGACTTAGGAAGATTAACGTTTAATCCTTTCTGATGAACCATGGAAAGAGTCACGAATATAAAAAATATTAAAAGAAAAAACATAGTATCTATCATAGGTATCAACTCTATTCTGGCTTTTTTAGTTTCCTGTTCGTTTATTAGTTTCATATTTTGCGCTTATCGCATTCCTCCCTAACGTTAATTATAATAAGCTATTAGGATTATAAATTTTTATTTGCCTAACTTAATGCGGATTCATTAGCCGCTATTTTAACGTTTTTATTTTCAAACTGAATTCTTTTTTGATTAGAACCAAAACTGTTATTGTCCTTTAAGTCGTTTTTGCTTATAAAATTTTCGAATTGCAATACGACGTATTCCATCTGTTTTTTTATTGAAATAATTTTGCTCTGAAAATAATTAAAAAATCCTAAACAAAGTATTGCTATAACTAAACCTGCAGCCGTATTTAAAAGGGCTAATGCAACTCCTCCGGTAATTGCGGTAGGATGAGACACGCCTGTCTTGCTTATCACGTTAAACGAAATCATAATCCCAATTATTGTTCCAAGAAGTCCTAAGAGTGGCGCCATAGTTATTAACGTGTCCAAAACCCACATATATCTTTCCATCTCTTTTGTATGCCTCATTGCTTCTTCAGTAAGGACTTCGTCCCTTTCGTCTTTTGAGAGGCACAGGTTATTTAAACCTACTGAAAGAAGGGAAGAATATATTCCGGGATGTTCATCGCAGTATTCTTTTGCTTTTTTAAGTCCGTTATCCGTTTTTAAAATACTTTTGATTTCTTCGCTAAAAGACGAACCTGTTTTAAGTACGCTGTGCAAAAAATAAAATCTTTCTACAATTACCGTAATAGCGACTAAAAGCAAAACCAGCATAACATACATAAGCGGACCGCCGTCAAAAAGTATTCCGATGGTGTGAATTATGTTCATTATTTAAACCCTCCTTTAATTTATAAGTTATTTGAAAATATTTAAAATTGTCGTTGTAAAAAAATCTTGCCTTGCTTTACGCCTGTTACCTGTTACCGCCGTTTTAATTTAAAATGTATTTTTATTAAAAAAGTCAGCGAATTTCTTTTTATGCCTTTTGGAAAAGAAGGAAACGGCGAGGATATTTTTATGGTTTTAACTGCCGAAGTATTTAAAGTACCGTATTGCGACCCTTTTTCGATCTTCTCAAAAACCAAGTTTCCGTTTTTTAAAATTTTGAACAATACATTTACGTATCCTTCCATACCTTCTTTTCTCGCATACGTGGGATAGATTAAATTATTTACTATTTTTGATTTTATTTCCGCAAAGTATTTATCTAATATGCTTGCAGGTATTTTCGTTTGAACATGATAAACTGCCGGCTGTTGTATAACAGGATTAACCGCCGCCATAGGCGATGTTACCGGAATTTGATTTACCTTTATCTGTTTTACCGTCCTTACGACTCTTTCAACTTTTTTAATTATCGGTTTTTTATATACGACTTTCTTTATCTTCTTGACAGGAACGACCCTTTTTTTGTGATGAACGACCGCTTTCTTTTTTTTCGGCACGCTGATTACGGAAATAAGCAGCGGCTTTACCCGCTTAACGGGTTTCATATAATTCTTAATCATAATTGAAACTTCCGCTATTAACAGCAAAAAAATTACTTCAAGAATTATTGCTATAAAAAACGAATATTTTAATCTTGTATTTTTATCGGGAAATTGGCTAACGATGTTTTCCATAATTTTTGTATTTAGATTATATTTAAAAAAAATTATTTAAAAAGATTTCTTGTGCTTTTTTTAATGTTTCTGATTTCTTGGTCTTTTTTATAAATAATTGCTTTTTTATCGACGCTGATAGCTTCAATTATCATTTTATTTCCCGGATTTAATTTTTTCGCGTGCATAAGGTCTTTCAAAGAACTGTTGAATTCTTTCAAACCGTATTCGGCTCTTCCTTTTAAAAAAAATGCATAATAATTTTTTGGATTCTTTTGTATTATTTTATTTGCATAATATATTGCTCTTTTTAAGTGCGCAGGGTTGCTGTTTTCATAACTCATCGCAAGATTTAAAGTCAAAAAATCAACTATTTTTTTGTTTGTCGCATAACTTAATCCTTTTTTGTATTGATTTATTGAATAGTTAATTCTTTTTGTTTTTAAAGCTTTGTTACCGGTTAATAAATAATTAAGAGCAATCCCGTTTTTCAATGACGATAAAAATTTATTCGGATTCTTAAAGTTTTTTGACTTTAACACGGAAATAATCGATTTTTTATAATTAACCGTACTAAGGTTATATTGTTTTTTAAACTGAAGTATATTAGCCTCAAGTTCATACGTATATGCATTTTTATTTTCTTTTAAAGCTTTTTTAGCATATTCTAATGCAGAATTATATTTCTTAATTTTTAAAAAATTTACCGCTTTATCGTAATTTTTCTCCCATTTTATGCTTGATGCAGCATAAACCGCCGTGACAAAGGGAAAAATAATATATGAAAATACTAAAAATAAAAAAATTGAAATAATTAACTTAAAATTTTTATTCATAAATTTTATTCTCCATTCAATATTAATTTAATTTTAATTATTATTTTAATTTAAGATTCTCCAGAAAATAATTAATATTTTCTGGAGATAAAGTTTACTTACTTTAGAGAGGAGGAAGTAAACTTATATTTATATTTTACTAAATGAATGTTACGGGATTATTACATTTGTATTAAATTATGTTAAAATTTGTTACATAATCGTTACATTATTGTTTTATTTATTTTATTTACCTAATCCGATAAAATGCGCTACCGGAGCTTTTTCTTTTTCTGCAAGCGTTTTTATATAGGCTACGACTTTATGAAACGATTTAACCCCTTTTACTCCTATCCATTCCTGCTTAAACTGCTGATAACCGTCGACTTTTAAAAGAGTAGTCGGTGTATATAGGTTTTTGCGGCTTATTTTAACAACTGGATTATTTCCGCTAAAATTTACAGGAACATATTTTTTAGGAAGTTTTGCGCCTAATTTTAACCTGAGTTTTTGCACCTGGGAACAAATGCCAGGGTTCAATCTCTTTTTTACCGTAATTTTTAAAAATTTATATGGCCTGCCGTTATCTTGTTTGCTAGTAAAACCGTTTATTATAGCCTTAGCATTGGCGTCCCACTGGCTCATAGGCGGAAGGTCAAATATCGCCTCTATGGTTTTTACTATCGAAACCTGGGAATATCTCTGCTTTATCAATGCGCCTTTTTTAACATACGGTCCCATCATGAGCGCAAAAGTTCTGTGCGCTGAAATATGGTCTGCTCCGGATTGCGCATCGTCTTCCGTTAAAAATACGAGAGTATTTTTCCATATTTTAGAGCGCGATAGAAAAGATATTATTTTACCTGTCGCTTCATCATTATTAGCCACATAATACTGAGGCGTATAATAGCAGGGGGCTAATCCTGCCGTATGATCGTCCGGCAGCCAGATATAAGTAAAATCGGGAAACTTATTTTCTTTTAGTCTTTTTTTAGCCCATTTTATAAAAATTTTAGCCCTCGTCGTGTCCAATATATCCCTGTTCCAACCCGGATATTCGGATACGACGTGAGCTTCCATCTGCCTGTTTACTCCATTAATGCGGGTATGCGCTACAAATTCGCCAAAATCGGCAAAACTTATATGATGAGACAACATATCGTTGAACAGATACAATTTATACGGATATGAAATCCAGATATTAGTCAAATGAACATGTAATTTTTTCATAAGCCTATTTCCTATATATGCCGGATTTAAAAAAGTATCGTCTTTGTCCGGTATCGCAGGCTTTAATAAAGTTCTGCTTTGAGGATATCTTAGTCCCCTGCCGGAATAATTTTCCGGCCATACCCTCTGAACGTAATCAGAATCGGATGCTCCAGTCGTCCATTCATGACCTTGAGCGGTTACCTCGCCGTCTGCGTAAAAATTTACGAACAGCGCATATTTATTAGCAAGTTTGTATAGATTGGGAAGCTCTTTTTTATTATACAAATCGAGATGCGGATCAGCCCATTTACCTGCTCTGGCGTAATCTCCCAAATCTTCGTCGAAGGTTTTGTTTTCGCGCAGAATAAATACTATATGTTTGATATGTTTTCTTAGGAATTTTATTTCCGCTTCTTCTTTTGCTTTTCTTGCCGCCCTTTGTTTAAGCGTAAATCCGTCGTCTTTTAACGCTAAATGCGTTAAATAGCTTTTATTTTTAAAAAAATACTTTATGCCCACTTTTTGAACGGCTCCGTGCATAAAACTGCCTATCCATTGATATTCCAAGTTAGGTCCCGCGCCCAAACCTTTAGCGTCGGTAATAAAAATTGATTTGCCGGAAGAAGTAAGCGACGTCGGATACCATGCTGTCGGAATTAGACCTATGGGTTTATAATCCGACAAATTAAATGCTTCTACGTCGTTATTGCCTGCATTGGCTACAAAAAAATATTTGCCGCTTATGGTTATTCCGTCGGGGTAACTTCCGTATGGAGCATGTTTATAAGGGCTTATGTGAATAATTTTGACGACTTTAAGACTTTTG
>JAJZJX010000067.1 GCA_021850985.1 bacterium | reverse complement strand
GGGTTCGAACCAGGGACCAACCGGTTATGAGCCGGCCGCTCTACCAGCTGAGCTATAGGCCCTAAATCCACTACTTCACAAATGTTTTAAGCCTTTTGGAACGGCTCGGATGCCTGAGCTTCCTAAGTGCTTTTGCTTCTATCTGCCTTATTCTTTCTCTTGTAACTCCAAACTCTTGTCCGACTTCTTCTAATGTATGGTCGGATTTAATTCCTATTCCAAACCTCATGCGCAAAACTTTTTCTTCTCTTTCGGTAAGAGAAGAAAGAACTTTTCCCGTCTGCTCTTCAAGATCGGAATTTATTGCCGCTTCTAAAGGCAAAACGGTCGTTTTATCTTCAATGAAATCTCCGAGATGCGTATCTTCTTCTTCGCCTATCGGAGTCTCAAGGGAAATAGGCTCTTTTGCTATCTTTAAAACCTTTCTTACTTTATCTATAGGCAAATCCATTCTTTCTGCAATTTCTTCCGGAACCGGCTCTCTTCCTATCTCCTGAACTAAAGCTCTTGAAGTCCTGATTAATTTGTTTATGGTTTCAATCATATGGACGGGTATCCTTATAGTCCTTGCCTGATCGGCAATAGCTCTGGTAATAGCCTGTCTTATCCACCACGTAGCATATGTAGAAAACTTATATCCTCTTTGATACTGAAATTTTTCGACAGCTTTCATAAGACCTATATTGCCTTCCTGAATCAGGTCTAAAAATTGAAGCCCTCTATTGGAATATTTTTTAGCTATAGAAACCACGAGTCTCAAATTAGCTTCTACCAGTTCGGTCTTTGCCGCTTTAGACTTCTCTTCGCCTATTTTTATAGCTTCGACTATTTTTTTAAGTTCGCCTTTAGATACCCCTACTTCTTTCTCGGAAGCCGCAATCTTTGTTTTGTATTCGTTTATGAGCTTATTAATGCTTTCGTGGCGTTTATGCTCCTGCGACTTAGACTGTCCCCCGATTTCGTTTTTCTTATTATAAGCGGATTCAAGCTCTTTAATGCTTTCTTCGAATTCCGATATTTTTATATTATGATTTTTAAGCCTCATTATAACTTTATCGGATATTTTCTTTTTAAGCCTCAAATCTTTAATATAGCCGAGTATTTTTTTCTTTGATTCCGCAGTCAAATTTTTATGCCCTACCCACGAAATCGATTTTGAAGAGCTATCCGAATCTATATCTGCTATATTATCTTCATCCGATTCTATTTCGTCCGAACCTTCTTCCCTCAAATAAATTTTATTTTTCTTTGATTTTTTGGAAGTATTTTCGGTCTTAGATTTATCTTCCTTATATTTTACCTCTTTTTTTATTTTTTCAATGATGGATAAAAATCTGGTTTCCGCTTTTTCTATATCCTTCTCGCTTGGAAAGTCAACGTCGTCGAAATCGGAAACTATGCCGGTAATATTTAAATCGCCGTTTTTTAATTTATCTCCTATCGATATAACCCAGCGGATTAAAATATCTGAATTTAAAACAGACGAGAAAATTTCTTCTTCCCCTTCCTCAATGCTTTTTGCAATTTCTATTTCTCTTTCACGAGTAAGCAAAGCGACTGACCCCATTTCTTTTAAATACATCCTTACGGGATCGTTAGTTTTAAGGGATAAATCTTCTTCCTCTTCCAATTCTTCGCTAAAAATTTCGTCATCTGCAAACTTAGAAGAAGACTTGGCGAAAATAGAAGAGCTGTCTCTGCCGATCTCTATATCTTTTTCCCCAAGCATGCTTATTAAATCGTCTATCTGATCGGAAGAAACTATATCCTGAGGTAAAATATCGTTAAATTCATCGTAGCTTAATCTGCCGCCGGAACGTTCTTTAGCTTTCTCTATGCTTTTATTTAAAATTAACGTTTCTACTTCTTTTTCCTTTTTCTGTTTTTTTAAAGTATCCGACGGTTTTTGTTCTTTAACGGTATTATTTTTATCGGCTTTATTCTTTGCCTCTGTTTTATTTTTATTATTTTTTTTATTTTCTATATTTTTTTTTGTCATATTATATCAATACCCGCAAATCTTTTTTTGAAACTCTTTAGAGATATATTTCAGCCTGTTTAATTCCTGAAATTTAATTATTTTACCTTCTTCGTCTAAATTGCCGCTTTTAATTTCCCCTAATATATCTCTGCATATTTTATCTATATTATTAACTTTCAGCTTCATAAGAAGTTTCTTAAAATCTTCTCTTTTTCCGCTCGTTTCCGACATCAGACCGGAATAATAAATCCTTTTCCATTTTTCTGCATTATCGGTTTCCAAAATTATTTCTTCTACTGCGCCTTTAATTATTTCTTGGCTTGCACCGTTTTTAACGGCATTTTGAATTTCTTTGATAATATATACGGCATCTTTATCGGAAAATTCAGATATTATATCATCGCTTATATACTCTGTCAATACCAAATTGCAAAATATTTTGCTTACGATAATATCTTCAATGCCCAACTCCTCTTTTTTAATTGAAATTTCTTCTGCCGCATCGGAACTATAATCAGTATTTTCGGTTCCGGTACCGCTTTTATTCGATTGAATATACTGTCTTATTACATTTTCGTTTAAACCGAGTTTATTAGCAAGTATATTTACGTAATGCGAAAATATAATATTATTTCCGATTTTTTTAAAGTAAGGTACAACTTCTTTTATGACAGATATCTTGCTTTTTAATATACTTTCCGCTTTATTATTAATTATACCGCTTTTTTTATTTTTTTCAACATAATAGTCTATTGCAAATTCTACCGGCGGTTTTTTGCTTTCGTTAATTAATTTTATAAGGTTTTCGCTTCCAAATTTTCGCACGAAAGTATCGGGGTCTTCTCCGCCGCTTAGACAGGCGGCGTAAATATTCTTATCTGGGCTGTCCATGAACTCCCTGAACAGTTCCATTCCTCTATTTATTGCATTGATTCCGGCTTTATCCCCGTCATAGAGCAAAACAATTTCATCGCATATTCTCGATAAATTTGAAATATGGTTTTTTGAAAGAGCGGTGCCCATCGTAGCTACTATATTTTTAATACCGTTTGCATAAAGCGTTATCATATCGAAATAGCCTTCTACGACTATAGCGGCATTTTCTTTTTTGATAAAAGGAATAGCCTTGTCTAAACCGTAAAGAGTATTATTTTTTATGAAGATTTCGGAATTGTTGGTATTAATATATTTCGGAAAGTTTGGGGATAACTGTTCTCCTTCCCGCGCAATAATTCGGGAAGCCAAAGCTACCGGCTCGCCGGTTCTGTCCATTATAGGAATAATCAGTTTATTAACGAATCTGTCGGCATAAACCTTATTGTAATCATCTTTTTTAACCAAAAGACCCATATCCGCGGCAATATCAAGATCTGCTTTAACGCTTTTAAGCAGTGCGGTTAAGCCGTTTCCAAAACCTGCATATCCTAACTTAAAATCTTTTGCGACATTAGCGTTTATACCTCTTTCTGCAAGATAATTCATTATATGGCGGCTGTTAGAAACATAGACGAAAAGATTTTCGTAATAAAAATTAACGGCAAGATTTATTATTTTTTTAACGGGATTTTCCGCTTGGGACATACTGTCTGTTTTGCGAAATTTTAGATATTCTACTGGAATATTATATTTATTTTTAAGATAATCGACGACGTCCGCAAAGGAATCTCCCCTAATTTCTTTAAGGAAAGTTATAACATTGCCTCCCTTGCCGCACCCGAAACAGTAGTATAATCCTTTTGCCTCGTTAACGCTGAAAGAAGGGGTTTTTTCGGAGTGAAACGGGCATAAACCGGTATAATTTCTTCCTGTTTTTTTTAATTTAACGAAGCCTGATATTTCTTCTACGATATTAACGTAAGACAATACGGTTTCTATATTTTTATCCATAACTTCTTAATTATACAATATATAAACCTAAAACAATATAAATGCGCGAATCAAAATTTAATAGAATCTGCTCAGATACGGGGATAAAAATTTGCCGGTTTTCAAAAAATAAGGAATAAAACTGTCCGTTTTATAATTTTTTAAAGTTTTAGCGGTTATTGGAATGGAAAAAAGAAAGTATAAAATTAAACTCAGTAATAAAAAGGTTTTAATTCCGGCAAAAAAAAACCGCCCATTCTGTTATAAAATCCTAATCTTACTAAATCTATAATTTTTGTAAGTATAAACGATATTATCGCAAAAACTATTACGGTTAATAAAAAAACAGCCGTAAAAACCGCTATTTTTCCATATTCTTGGCTGTTAAACCGCTGCGAGATAAAACTTAAATAATGAGAACCGTAATATTTTGAAGTTACGTAGGACGCTCCGTAATACGCAAAAAAAACCCCGAGTATAGATATAGCCTCTTTTATAAAGCCTCTAAAAAAACCTCTTATCATAATAACGACAAAAAAGACCAAAAAGGCTATATCCAAATAACTCATAGATTTTATCGGTAAATTATTAATAATTGAAATAATTTTTTTTGGAATTTCTTTTTCTGGAAGCTGCCGCTTTTTTCTTTCTTTTCACGCTCGGCTTTTCGTAATGCTCTCTTTTTCTGATTTCAGAAAGAATGCCTGCTCTTTCGCAAGATTTTTTGAATCTTCTCAAAGCATTTTCGAATGATTCGTTTTCTTTAATTTTTACGATTGACAAAACCTAATTTCGCCTCCTTTTTTATTATATTGTCAAGGTGCCGGAATT
>JAJZJX010000023.1 GCA_021850985.1 bacterium | reverse complement strand
TAATAGTTTTTGAATCTTCATCTATCGCTATATTGGAAACCTCTACCGAACTTAATGCGCTCACGGCAAACTTTGCCGGATTATCGGAATAAGGTATGATATCTATTTTTTCGCCTCTTAGTTCGTTAGTTATGCTCTGTATCCTTATACCTCTCATACCGACGCATGCGCCGACAGGATCTATGTCTTTATTTGTGGTAGCGACCGCTATTTTAGACCTGAAGCCGGGCGCTCTTGCAACCCTGACTATTTTAACCGTGCCGTCGTATATTTCGGGAACTTCCGTTTCGAAAAGCTTGTTCAAAAATTCATCCGAGGCACGGGACAGAACAAGTTTTGGCCCCCCTTTTTCCATTTTAATATTGGATAAAACGGCTCTTATCCTGTCATGCGGCCTGTATGTTTCGCTGAATATTTGTTCCTGCCTCGGCAAGATAGCTTCGGTTTTTCCAAGATCGACTATTATCATAGATTTTTCTACTTTTCTTACTAAGCCGCTTACTATTTCTCCTCTTCTTTCGTTAAATTCGTTAAAAATATTTTTATGCTCTATTTCTTTTATTTTTTGAAAAATAATCTGCTTTGCAACCTGCGCTTCTATCCTGCCGTATATATTTTTTTCGACTTTTAATCCAAGAATATCGCCCATAATTACTTCAGGGTCAGCTTTCAGGGCTTCTTCGAGAGATATTTCCGTTTTAGGGTTTTTAACGTCTTCTACAACCTTTTTGAACATAAAAACTTCTATCTCTCCGGTTTCATCCGTAAAATGCGATTCTAGATCGTATCCCTGTCCTAGATTTTTTCTGGCAATTGCTAAAATAGCCTGTTCTAAAGCTTCAACGACTAATTGTTTTTCGATGTTCTTATCTTTAGATACCTGGTCGATTACAGGATTTAGATCGCTTATAATAATCTGGGGCACCTTATAACTCCTTAATTTTATTAATTAATATTATAAAATATGTATATACTATACTACTAACAGATTTCCTTTTTTTATATCATAAAAATCAACTTTCACAATTTTATTTTCTATTTCGTCGAAAATTGCAACTTTTTTATTTTCGTCTGCGCCTGAAACATCAGCTATTTCGCCGATAAGATTAACCCTGCCTTCGGTTTTATTTTTCAAAACTATTTTAGCTCTTTTTCCGATAAATTTTTTATAATCGTTAATCTTTATAAGTATCCTGTTAACGCCCGGAGAAGAAACTTCAAGCGTATATTTAAATTTTATGATGTCTTTTACGTCTAAAATCATTCCTATCTCTTTTGATATTTCTGACAAAACCGATATATCGACCCCTTTTTCCGAATCTACGTAAATCCTTAAAATTGCTCCGCTGTTTTTCTTCGCAGGAAAAAATACGGCGCCGACCAAATAACATCCGTAATAAGGCACTATATCTTCTATAATACTTTCTAAATCATTAATTAAATTTTCGTGCATAAAACAAAAAAAGCGGGTAGAACCCACTTTATATAAAAAACAAAATTAGGTGAAACTTTTTTATATACAACTAGATATTAAAATTATAATGAAAATTTAATAAAATATCAACAATAAATTTTATGTTTATATTTTACGGAATGCAAAAAAAGACCGCAAGACGGAGCGCATACCGAATTGCAAATAAAGTTTCTTTCTTTCAGCATTTTTTTTAAACAGTCTATATCGGTTTTTCCCGTTCCGCAAAAAATTAATGCTCCGACTATTCTTCTGACCATATTTCTCAAAAAACCGCCGCCTTCTATAAAAATATCATATCCGTAACTTTCTTTGCATATTTTTATTTCACTTATGATCCTATTATAATTTTTATTTTTTTCATTTTTTTCCTTTCTCGTAAAATTAAAAAAATCGTTCATTCCCAGAAAAACGGATGCAGCACGGTTCATAAGGTCGAAATTTAATTCTTCTTTGACAAACCATGACCTGTTAATCAATAGAGGGCTTCTAAAACCCGAATTAATTTTATAAAGATAAGTCTTAGACAGAGTATCGCGGGTAGCATGGAAAGAATCATGGACAGTCTCTATGTTTTTTATCGATATATCGTGAGGAAGAATTCCGTTTAAAGCTATTTTAAATTTATCGGTATCGTAAAAAAACGGAAGTTTAAAATTGGCAACCTGGTTTAACGCATGAACCCCTGCATCGGTTCTTCCTGAAACTAACAGTTTTACATCGGTTCCGGTAAATATTTTTATAGCTTTATTAATCTCGTCTTCAACGGTTTTACCGCCGCGGCGGCTTACCGTTTTTGCTTGAGTCTGCCATCCTTCGTAATTAGTTCCGCAATATTCTATGACCGCTAAATAATTCATTCCAATGTTATTACAATTCTGTACTCTTCGCAAATTGAAATTATCTGCCGTTATCGCATTTTGAAAGTATATATCTTAGCGACCTCAAAGACAAGCCTAAAGTTTTAGCCGCTTCTAATTTAGAATTTTCTTTTTTTATCCTGTCGGTAACTATATATTTTTCTATTTCTTTTATAAAATCGGACAGCGTAATTTTTCCGTACTTCTTATTTAACTTTTCAAAAATTCCGGCTATATCCGCCATATAATTATTAATATCGATATCGTCCGCTTTACGGGTGTCAGTATCCGGAATATTCTTAAAAACCGTCGAAGAAAAATTTTCTTTTCTATCATGTTTATTTTTTTCTAAAATATAATCCGGCAGGCAATCTAAAACAATCTCTTTATCTTTATTTAATAATGGCTCTTCTCCCGCATCGGAACCGCCGCAATAAATGCAGGCTCTTTCTATTATGTTTTCCAGTTCTCGTATATTGCCGGGATAATCGTATTCGGTTAAAATAGCAAGAACTTCCTGGGAAACAGAAACTATGGATTTAGAATATTTTTTTATAAAATAAGCAATTAATTCAGGCAAATCTTCTTTATGCTCTCTAAGCGGCGGCATTGTAATATTTATTTTGTTCAATCTGTAATAAAGATCTTCCCTGAATTTTCCCTCCGATATTAAAGCCGGCAAATCTTTATTTGTAGCTGCTATTATTTTAACGTTTAAAGGCTCTTCTTTGTTAGAGCCTAATTTCCTGTATGTTTTTTCCTGCAGAATTCTCAGCAGTTTAACCTGGACATGCATAGGCAAATCACCTATTTCGTCCAAAAAAAGAATGCCTCCGTCGGTATATTTTATTAAACCGGCTTTATCGATTTCTGCTCCCGTAAAAGTTCCCTTTGTATAGCCGAATAATTCGCTTTCCACCAAATTATCCGGAATTGCGGCAATATTTACCGGAACAAAAGGTATCTTTTTTGAATCGTATGAATTTTTAGAATAAATCTCGTAAATTAATCTTGCAGCCAGTTCCTTGCCCGTTCCGGACTCTCCGGTCAGAAGTATAGTGGTAAAACCTTTAGAAACGCGGTTCAAATCGTTAAGAACCGAGTTTATGGCTTTCGAAGAGCCTATAATGCCGCCTCTTAAAAACCCAGTTTTTTTTAAATCGCTAAGTTCGTCTAAAACCGAAAAATAATCCAGCGCATTCTTAATTACTATTCTGAACTCTTCATTGTCCAAAGGTTTGGTAAGGTAATCGAAAGCGCCCAGCTTTATAGCTTCTATACCTATTTTGACATCCGAATATGCAGTCATTAATATAACGGGAATTTTGCCGTAACTTGAAGCAGATTCTTTGTATTCGCGTTTTATCAGCTTTATTAAATCCATTCCCGACATTTCAGGCATTCTTACGTCGGATATTATCAAATTAAAAACTTGGGTTTTTAAAAGTTTTACAGCCGCATTTGCGCTCTGTGCCGTAACAACCTCATAACCGTCCATTTCAAGAAGTATGGAAAGCGATTCAAGTATAGATTTTTCGTCGTCGACTATTAATATTCTCTGATTATTTTTCATTTTAACGCATTTGTTTATTTAATAAATTAATTATTAACCGGTCTAGCGGGTATATCTATTTTAATTAAAGTCCCTACTGATTTTCTGCTGACTATGCTTACGTTCCCGCCGAGACTTTCCGTTACTGAATAAACTATGGACAATCCTAGTCCAAAACCGTTTTCTTTAGTAGAAAAAAGAGGTTTAAAAGCATTCCTGAGGGTAAAATCGTCCATGCCCTCTCCGTTATCCGCAACGGTTATAGAAATAAATTTTTTTTCGTTTGTGTTTTTATCCTTTTTTGCACCTATTCTTACAATCCCCTTTTTTTTATTTTCTTTAATCGAATTCGGCATGCCCGTTTCCGCAGACTGAACCGCATTTTGAATTAAATTGGAAAATATCTGAATAATTCTGTTCTTTTCGGAATAAATATTTTCTTCCTTGCAGACAGAGTTGTGAATTTTTACTTCGGTGCCGGCGGCATACTTTAATATTATCTCATTTATAAGCCGATATAAATTAAAATTTTCGGAATTGCCGTTTGCCGCCGTTGATTTTGTTTTTATTAATCCTAAAAAATCCGTTACTAAACTATTAAGTCTTTCGGATTCGGTTTTTATTATATTTATCAATCTTTTATGATCGGATTCTTTAATATCCGAATATCCGGAATCCAGAACATAAGCAGACGTATTTATAGCAGAAAGAGGATTCCTTATTTCGTGTGCAAGCCAGCCCGCAAATTTACCGGCGGTTTTAAGGTTTTCGTTGATTCTGGATTCCATTTCTAATTCTTTTATATATGTTATATCTTTGAAAAGCAGAATATAATTTCCTATTTTATGCGCGTCTCCCAAAGGCTCAGTGACGGCAAAACCTAAAACGGTATTTTTATGGTTAATTTCAAACCTGTTCCCGTCTATTTTTTCTTTTTTTAAAAAAGCGTTAACTGGGAAATTTTCGAAAATATCGGTTATCTTAACATCGAAATCAAATAGTATTCCGGTTTTATTTTTAAAATTTCGTTCCGAATCCAGATTAACTATTTTAACCGCCGCTTCGTTGATAAAAACTATATTAAAATTTTCGTCTATAACTATAATACCCTGAGAAAAAGAATTAAACAACTCTCTGTTAAAATTTTGCGATTTTTTTATAAATTCATCTTTTTCTATTATTTTATTGCTTAAATTGCCGAGTTCGCCGGAAAAACGGTAAAAGAGCCATGTAAATATTAAAACGCCGAGTATGTTGGTGCTTGTAATAAATAAAAGTTTATCGGGATTATATAAAAAATAATAATGGCTGCCTATGTCAAAGTAATAATGAAAATCTGCCGACAGCCCTATAGCTAAGGATGAAGCGATGCCGTATATTAAAACTCCGGATTTTAAAAAAATAAATCCTGCTATGATAATTAGAATATAATATAAAAATATAAACTTATCGTTTAAACCGCCGCTAAATATTATCAATAGAGATATAACTAAAAAATCTAACGATAACTGGAAAAAACCAAAAAAAACCAAAAAATTATAATTGTCTTTTTTTCTAAAAAAAAACAAAATTACGTAATAAAGAATAGTTATAAATATTACGAAAAAGGTGAAGAGATATATAAAGACGGAATAACGGATTATATCTTTATAATTAAGAATGGCGTATGAAAGGACGATTAAAGAAAAGGCTAAAGCTCTAAAAGTTATTGCAAATTTTAATTTGTTGTATAAATTTTTAAAATCTCCTTCATTAATTTTTTTCATCCCTTAATGGCTTTTCCCAGATTGAATATCGGTAAATACATAGCTACTACAAGCGTGCCTACTACAATACCCAGAAATACGATAAGCGCAGGCTCCATCAACTGCGTAAGATTATTAACGGCGTTATCGACCTCTTCATCGTAATAGTCGGCTACTTTTGCAAGCATAGCATCCAGATTTCCGGTTTTTTCTCCTACGGTAATCATCTGTATTACAAGCGGAGGAAAAAGGCTGGTTTTGCTTAGGGAAGCGCTTAAAGGCGAACCTGAAGAAACCTCGTCTTTCGTCCGCATTAAAGATTCTTCTATTATCTTATTGCCGCTTGTTTTGGAAACTATTTCTAATCCGGCAAGTATCGGCACGCCGCTTTCTACCATAGTCGAAAGCGTTCTGGCAAATCTTGCTATAGCGACTTTTTTTAGCAGAATACCTATGACGGGTATTTTAAGCATCATTCTGTCGATATTCCGTCTTCCGTCTTCCGTCTTCCCGTATGTTTTAAAAGCAAATATTAAAATTCCTAATGCAATAATAATATACAGTATATAAGCTCTCATGAAATTAGAAAAATCTATTACGTCTCTCGTGAGAGCAGGCAGTTTAGCACCTACGCTTGCAAAAAGATTGGCGAAAACCGGTATGACGAAAGTCATGAGTATTATAATTACGCCTATTGCAACGCTTAAAACTACTATAGGGTATATCATTGCGCCTTTTATTTTTCTTTTTAATTTTAATATTTTTTCAAAATACACGGATAATCTTTTAAAAACTCTGTCTAATACTCCTCCCTTTTCGCCGGATTCAACCAAATTAACGTAAAGGTCGTTAAAAACTTTCGGAAATTTTCTCAGGCTGTCCGATAAAGAAGCACCGCTTTCTATCCCTTCTTTTATCTTTGTAAGAATACCTTTCAGGTCTTTATTTTTCTGCTGTTCAATCATTATCGAAAGCCCCTGCAGAATAGGGACTCCTGATTCTATAAGCGACGAAAATTGCCTCGTAAAAACTATTAAGTTGTTATCGCTTATTTTTGTATTAGAGCTTATTTCTTTATTTCCCTGAAGACTTAAAGTAAAAAACTCGCTTTTTTTCTTGACGCTTATAGGATAAACATCCATTTTTCTTATAGCTTCAATAACCTGCTGGTTATTATCGGCAGCAATCTCGCCTTTAACATACTCTCCGGAATGTTTTTTACCTTTCCATTGATAAGTAGCCATTTAAAATTTCTCCAATTATAAATTACTAAAATCTATCCCAGAAAAAGGGTTGTTTGAATCTATTTCCGTTTTTCCAACGGAAGCGCCTATGGTATTAGAAGGCTTGTTGGGTGCCGTATTCAATCCCCCCTTGGACATCAATCCTGAATTTATAGCCTGTTTCAATTCCTCTACGTCGGACGACCTGTTATACGCTTCTTCTTCGCTTATTATTTTTTTATTCACCAAAGAAGCAAGCGCCTGATTTAGAGTCTGCATGCCGTATTTTTCCTGTCCTAATTGAAGCTGTGAATATATTTGATGTATTTTATTTTCCCTTATTAAATTTCTAATAGCGGCATTGGGTATCATTAATTCTGCGGCCAGAATCCTGCCCGGAGTGTCAATTCTCGGAATAAGGGTTTGGGAAAGAACGGCGACGAGCGAAAGAGAAAGCGACGATCTTACTTCCGGCTGCTGATTCGGAGGAAATATGTCTATAACCCTGCTTATAGTTTGAACGGCAGAGTTAGTATGAAGCGTTCCGAACGTAAGATGTCCGGTTTCGGCTATGGTAAGGGCGGCCTCCATAGTCTCCATATCTCTAATTTCGCCGACGAGAACGACATCGGGGTCTTCTCTCAAAATATGCCTTAACGCTTCCGAAAAACTGCTTGAATCCTGACCTATTTCTCTCTGGTTAACCAAACATCCTTTATGGGGAAACACATACTCGATAGGATCTTCAATAGTAATGATGTGTTCGTGCCTCGTCTGATTAATTGCGTCTATCATTCCAGCAAGCGTAGTAGTTTTACCGGAACCGGTAGGTCCTGTTACTAAAACAAGACCCCTCGGCGACTTAATAATTTCTTTAACCATTGGAGGAAGACCAAGATTGTCGATAGAAGGAATTTCATGCGGTATAACCCTGAACGCGCCGGCCACCGCACCTCTGTCGTAATATAAATTGCCTCTGAATCTCGAAACGCCTTTCTGGCTGAAAGAAAAATCCAGTTCATGGGTTTCTTCAAACTTCTTTTTCTGGAGATCGGTAATAATACTGTAACAAAGTCCCTGCGTGTCTGCAGGGCTTAAGACCGGAAAATTTAACGGAACCAATGAGCCCCTTAATCTTATCTGCGGAGGAGTTCCGGCGGCTATATGAAGGTCTGAAGCGCCTTGATCCACCGTGGTTTTTAATAAATCTGCTATGGAAGGCATATGCGGCTCCTTTTATAAACGTCGATATATTTTAATTATATTTAATATTTTTATCAATAATATATAGCATAATAATATTAATGATTAATGTCAAGCATATTAGATACGGGACGTAATTCAATTCTGTCCCCGTCACAAATTCTATATATCTATATTACTTGAATCCAAATATTGAATAATCTCTTCCAGCGAAGTAACCCCATCTAAAAATTTTTCTTTTGCCGATTCTTTCAATGCTTTCATTCCCTTATCTACGGCAGTTTTATGTATTTCGAATTCGTTGGCGTTTTCGTAAATTTTATTTTTAATATCGTCGTTTACGTCCAGAACTTCGTATATTGCTATCCTTCCTTTATATCCGGTTTTGTTGCAAGCGTTGCAACCCTTTGCCTTATAAAAACGTTTGCCGGAAAGTTCCTGCATATTAAATCCGAGTTTTAATATAGCATTTGCATCAGGATAATAAGGCTCTTTGCACTCCGTGCATAATTTTCTTATAAGTCTCTGAGCGATAATAAGATTCAAACTTGAAGCCACCAAAAAAGGCTCTACTTTCATGTTGATTAGCCTTGAAATTGTAGATGCTGCGCTGTTAGTATGAATAGTCGAAAGAACTAAATGTCCAGTAAGCGCCGCTTTTATGGCAATTTCGGCAGTTTCAAGATCTCTAATTTCACCGACCATTATTATATCCGGGTCCTGCCTCAAAAACGACCTTAATGCGGAAGCAAATGTCAATCCTATTTCTTCGTTGACTAAAACCTGATTAATGCCCTGAATATTATATTCAACCGGATCTTCCGCCGTAGAAATATTTACGTCCGGACTGTTTACGTCGGAAAGAGCGCTGTACAAAGTGGTAGTTTTACCCGAGCCTGTAGGCCCTGTAACTAAAATCATGCCGTAAGGTTTATGTATAGCATTCTTAAAGTCTTTTAACTGCTGCTCGGAAAATCCCAGTTTTCGCATATCAAGCTGTAAATTGGCTTTGTCTAAAACCCTGATGACTATTTTTTCTCCGAAAAGCGTCGGAAGGCATGAAACTCTCATATCGACTTCTTTGTTATCCATCCTCGCCTTAATTCTTCCGTCCTGAGGAAGCCTTCTTTCCGCTATGTCTAATTGCGCCATTATTTTAAGCCTTGACGTTATCGGATTTTTTAACTGTCCCGGTATTTTCATTTGCTCTATTAATTTACCGTCAACACGGTATCTTATTCTTACTATCGTTTCATAGGGTTCTACATGTATATCGCTTGCGTTAAGTTTTACGGCATCCAAAAGAACCTTATTCACGAACCTAATAATCGGCTGTTCCGAGGATGACCTTTGAAGTTCCGATATATCCAATTCTTCATTGGTTTCTTCTATGGCAATGGAATTAAGATAATCTTTATTTTCGGTAAGAATACTTGAGGCGTTATAATATTTAGATAAAGCGGAGGATATCTCGTTTTCGGAAGCTACTACGACTTCGATATTTAAACCGGTTAAAAATTTTATATCGTCTAAAGCTTCTACTCTTGTAGGGTCGGCTACCGCAAGATACAAGGTATTACCCTGTCTTTTAAAAGGAATAACCTGAAGTTTAACAGCTAAATCCGGAGGAATAAGTTTTATTACGCTTTCGGGAATTTCGTTATCGAGGAGGTTTACGGTAGCGGCGCCGAATTCTTTGGAAAGAAAAGAAACAAGGTCAGCATCTTTAATAAATCCTAACTTAGTCAGCTGTCTGCCTATACTGCCGCCGTAACGTTTTTGTTCTTCCAAAGCGGAATTTAATTCCGCAGGGGTTACTATGCCGTTTTTAACTAAAATTTCGCCGAGTTTTAAATCCTTTAACTTTTCTCCTTTTGAAATTCCGCTGCGGATCCTCTCCTGCATCAGAAGGGCGTTAGATATATCGTCTTTCTTGGCGACGCCGTGCTTTACTAATATATCGCCTAATTTATCGGCAGTAAAATTAGAAGGCGTCATAAAATCGTTATTCATATTTATACCATCGCGATTATACAATAATAAGAAGCATGTATTTTTTTAAACGATAAGTTCGCTTATTAAATTTTACCACATAAGCTTATTTTTTAAAATATACCGCTTAAAAAATCTTTAAGGTAATTAAACTCGATCCTCCTGCCCGTCCATACATAAAAACTTTCTATAGCTTGAAATAAAAGCATTGACAGTCCGTTTGCAAATTTCAAGCATTTCTCTTCTAATACGCTTGAAATAAAAGAAGATTTTTCGGAATAAGATATATCCATTAAAAAAAAATTATTTTTAATAAAATTCAAGCGGTTAAAAAGTCCGCCGGCAAAATTTTTGTTTCCGTCCGAAGGAGTTACAGTATTTATTAATATGCCGCAATCTTCAATAAAAGCAATATCGGTTTTTTCGGAAACGCCGGTAAATTTAAAATCCGTATAAATAATTTCGGTAAAAGAATTTAAGGACTTTTTCCATAAATCCGCTTCTTTTTTTAGTTTTTCCGCATTGGAAAAAGTGCGGTTTATTATCAGAACATATTTTGCGTTGGATTTTATTAAAGCATACAATACCGCTCTTGCAGCGCCTCCGGCTCCCAGCATAATAACGGTTTTACCGGTTATGTCTTCGTTAAATTCATAATTTACGGCATTGATAAAACCGGTTATATCCGTGTTGTATCCGCGATAAAAACCGTCAGATTCACGATTTATCGTATTGACTGCACCTACCGTTGCGGCCTCGCCGTCTAAACAGTCTAAATACTTCAGTACTTCTGTCTTATAAGGCTGGGTTACGTTTGCTCCTTTCATCCCCATAGCCTTGAAACCTTTAACCGCGGCAGGAAAAAGTTCCGGCGAAACGTCGAATTTACCGTAACATAAATTTATATCGAGGAGTTTAGCTATTGAATTGTGAATTAAAGGGGAAAGCGTATAATCTATTTTATATCCAAAAATACCGCATAGACTCAAATTGAAGTCGGTACTTATTTTCATATGGAGTTCATAAGCATCTGTTTTAAAAGATAGTCTATTTTCGCCGCTTTCTTATCGTCGATAAACATATAGACGTATCTTTCTATATCTTGAATAGTTTTAGTCAGCTCCTGTTTATCTCCGCTGTTTAAAACGTTATAATCGACCGGCACTTTTTCGGCTTTATTTCCCAACTGCTCCTTAAGTACTTTTTTAACGGAATTTATTAATTCCTGTCTGTTTAAATGTTCGTTGTGCGGAGGATCGACTTTTATATATCCGCTCTGCAGTAAATTATAGAGTGTCTTAAGAACGAAAAAATCATTTTCGACTGTTAAAGAAAGAATCTGATTTATACTTTTTTTTCCGTCCACTAAAGAAAGAACGTTCCATACGGCGGGAGTAAGAGATAAAGGCCTTATATTTCCGCTTCTGTTCGTAACTACGGAAGGAATGTAATTTTTTGAAGGTATGACTTTAGAAATGACAGATAATTCGTCGCGCCTTTTTTTGCATTCGGTTAAAATAGGAGACAGATCCATAGGATTGGCAAAATTTATTATATCCGGCAAAGGCTTTTCGTCAAACGCAAATTCTCCGTTGGTTAAGAATAGTATATAATTTAAAGTCTCGGATATATAGCTTGACGTAAATTCGTTTTCTTTAGCTTTCGGAATAGACTCCGATTTAAAAAAATATATGTCAAAGCCGGCGGTAGTTTTATAATATGTACGGTATTTCTCCAATATTTGAAGATAGTCTTTTTTGCCCATATCCAACAGCTTTACCGCTAATTTTTCCAGAATATTGTTATCCGAAATAGATAAAAAATAAAGCTTGCCTTCTTTAACAAAAAGTTTAGCGGCAAAATTTTCAAATCTTAAATTTAATACTCCCGTTTTTTTTGAAATTTCGAGAAATTTCAAAACGTCGAAAAGCTCAAGATTTGTTATATTTCCTTTTATATCCATAATAATAACCTTTTTTATAATTTATTGTTTAATATTTTTTTTATCATATATTAATTATATGATACGATAAAAATATACTTTGCCGATTATTTATGAATTTCTAGTTCCCTAATTAAATGAAAAATGAATCTGTTCACCACGGCTATGAATATAGAACCGAAAAACAGAACCGAACCTATTAAAAAATACGACAGGTCTATATTATTAAGAGATGAAATGAAAAAAAATGCTCCGGCCTCTGCCAGGAAAAAGAAAAACATAAAAACCCACATGATGGCAAGCCATTTTCCTACAAACCCTCCAGGTATTCTTTTCCTTAAAGAAGCCGCAATCATCATATTTGCAAACATTATGACGGCGCCGAGTACGACCAAGACGTAAAATAAATTCATAAAACTTAAAGCATGAATTAAATCTACCATTTTATTTCTCCGTTTTTATAAATTATAATTTTTGTTTTCTTATTTAGAAAATTAATATTAATTTAATAATACAAAATAGATATATTTTTTTCAAGACAAAATTTGAATTGATATTTTTTTTCGTTTTTCTTATAATTAAAATATATGGAAAATATTAATACTTCGGAAAAAAAAATAGACGCCCCGACATTTGAAGAAGTGCTTAAAAAATTAGAGGAAAGCGTCCTCAGCCTCGAAAAAGGCGATATAGGATTAGACGAATCCATAAAAATTTACGAGGACGGAATAAAATATTCGGATTATCTTCTTCAAAGGCTTGATTCAGCGGAAAAAAGAATAGAAGAATTAAGCGCAAAAAACGCCGAAAAAGATAAACGGCCTTTCGGCATCGAAAATTTAAATATATGAACGGCCTTCCCTTATATATAGAAACTAATAAAAAATTAATAGACCTCTTTATCCAAGACCATTTTAAAAAAATGGATTACGGAAAAAAATTTCTGCATAATAAATTTTCTCTTCCGGATGCAATGTTATATACGCTTACTACGCCTGGCAAACGAATAAGGCCTATTATGGTTATGCTTACTGCGGAAAGCCTCGGTTTTTCCGATAAAAAAAAACTGCTTCCTTTCGCCTCTTCTATTGAGCTTATCCACTCGTATTCTTTAATACACGACGACTTGCCTTCAATGGACAACGATACCCTCAGGAGGGGGAAGCCCACAAGTCATATAGTATTCGGCGAAGCCTCAGCGATACTCGCCGGCGACGCCCTCCTTGCCGAAGCTTTTGCCATGCTTTCGGATAAAAATTACTGCGGATGGCTGGAGCCGGAAAAAACATTAAGCATAATCAGAGAAATCGCTTATGCATCCGGTGCCGGAGGTCTTGTAGAAGGACAGTTTCACGACGTTAATTCTTTCGGTAAATCTTTAAATCCGAAGCAAATAGAATATATAAACGAAAAAAAAACGGCGTCTCTTATTTCGGCTGCCTGCGCTGTAGGCGCAATTTTGTCGGGAAAAGACGAATCGGTAGTATCGGAATTTAAAAGATTCGGATTAAATTTAGGATTAGCTTTTCAAGCCGTGGACGATATTCTCGGTGCATTAGGAAACGAAGATATTATCGGAAAAACGGCGGGCATAGACAAAATAAACCAAAAATCTACCGTAGTCGAGCAATTGGGCATTGAAAAAACCAAAGAACTGATTAAAGAATATAACGGCACGGCGCTATCGGCTATAGAAAAAACCGGCGCAGAAAAGACGATGCTTATAGAATTAATAAATTATCTTACGGACAGGATAAACTAAATTAATTTAAATTAAAATATAAGGCTTTTTTTATTATGATACTGGAAAAAATAAAAAAACCGAACGATGTAAAAGACTTAAATATAAACGAACTTGAACTGCTTTCTGACGAGCTGAGGAAAGAAATAATTTCCGTATGCTCCGGTAACGGCGGACATATTGCGTCAAGTCTCGGCGTAGTAGAACTGACGGTTGCGCTTATAAAATCTTTCGATTTTGAAAACGCCGATAAGGTCATATGGGACGTCGGACATCAGTCTTATTCTTATAAGATTCTTACGGGAAGAAAAGAAAAATTTAATACCTTAAGAAAATTAGGAGGTATATCCGGTTTTCCGTCAATATCGGAAAGCAGATATGATTATTTCGGTACAGGCCATGCCGGCACTTCTATTTCCGCCGCTCTCGGTATGAGCGTCGCAAAAGATTTAAAAAACGATACGGACAAGAACGGAAGAATTATAGCCGTTATAGGAGACGCTTCAATTTCAAACGGACTGGCTCTCGAAGGTTTGAATAACGCCGGTTCATTAAAAAAGGATGTTATAGTTATACTTAACGACAACGAAATGTCGATATCTAAAAACGTAGGAGCGATTTCTAATTATTTGAATAAAATAATGAGCGGCAATTTTTATCAGGGCTTAAGAAAAGAAATAGAAAAAATGTTGAAATCTATACCGTTGTTCGGTTTACAAGTAGCAAAACTTGCTTCTAAATTTGAAGAATCTTTTAAAAATCTTATAGCGCCAGGTATTATCTTTGAAGAACTCGGTTTTACTTATATAGGACCTATAGACGGACATAACTTCCAGCATCTGATAGATTCTTTCGACAATATAAAGAGATTAAAAAAACCTATTCTGCTTCATGTTATAACAAAAAAAGGAAAAGGTTACGAACCCGCGGAAAAAAATCCGTCAATATTTCATGGGATTTCGGCTTTTGATAAACACACCGGTTTAACTTTAAAAAAATCCGGCAACGTTTCATACGGCGAAATGGCTTCAAACTTTCTTGCAGATATGGCATCGGATAACGCCGACATAATAGCAGTAACGGCGGCAATGCCGGATGGAACCGGACTTTCTAAATTTTCAAAACTTTTTCCGGACAGATTTTTCGACGTCGGCATAGCCGAAGAACACGCCGTAACGTTTGCCGCAGGCGCCGCAGCTAACGGGTTAAAGCCGTTTGTTTTTATATATTCGACGTTTCTTCAGCGCTCTTTAGACCAGATAATTCATGATGTCTGCCTGCAGAATCTGCCGGTCGTTTTCTGTATAGACAGGGCGGGAATTGCCGGAGAAGACGGCGCAACACATCAAGGAATATTCGACATATCTTTTTTAAACTACATACCGAACTTAGTTTTTATGTCGCCTAGAAACGAATATGAACTTATGCGTATGATTAAAAGCTCCTTGTTGTACGGGAAACCGGTTGCCGTAAGATACCCGAAAGCGGAAACTCCCTATTTTGAACTTCCGGAAAAAAGGAGCGTTCAGGTTATAGCCGAAGGGGAATTTGAGATATTGCTTGATACAGGCAGTTTTAAGAACGTAGTAATAAGTATCGGCGCGCCGCATACTTCCATAATAAACAAAATACTGAAAACATTTAACGAAAATAATGCCCAGACCTCCGAAAATTTAATCAGCTTAATAGACGCAAGGTTTATTTCGCCTATTTCCGCCGAATTAATAAATAAAATTAAAAATGCGGAAAAAATAATGACCGTCGAAGAAAACGTCGAGTTTTCCGGTTTTGGAGCAAAACTTTTAACCTTGCTAAGCCGGCAAACCAATCTGAATTCCATAGAATATAAAATAGTATCTCTCGGCTCCGATTTCATAGAACACGGATCGCGGTCGGAACTGCTTGCCTTAAAAGGATTTTCGGAGGAAAGTTTATCGGATACAATAAAAGCTTTTTTTATCTCAGATAGTGAAAAAAATAAGATTAGATGTTCTTCTTGCTGAACCCTCGGCGGGATATAACTTAACGAGAACCAGGGCGGCGGCGCTTATAATGGAAGGAATGGTAAGCGTTAACGGATCAAAATGTGTAAAGCCCGGAACGCAGGTTGAAATAGACAGTTTAATAGAGGTTAAAAAAAGCAATCCATACGTATCGAGAGGCGGATTAAAGCTGAAGTGCGCCTTGTCGGATTTTAAATTAGACGTAAAAGGTAAAAGAATAATCGACATAGGAGCTTCCACCGGAGGCTTCACGGATTGCCTCCTAAAAGAAGGTGCGGATTTTGCATTCTGCATCGACGTAGGCTATGGACAGCTTCATTATTCTTTAAGAAGCAATCCAAAAATTAAAAATTTGGAAAATACGGACATTAAAACCCTTCCTTTCGAAAAGATAGGGGAAGAGCTCGACATTGCGGTATGCGATGCATCTTTTACGTCGCTTACTAAAATTATACCTTATATATTAAAATTCGTAAAAAGAGAAGGAATGATGCTTTTTTTAATAAAGCCGCAGTTTGAAACGGAAAATAAAAAAAATATTAAAAAAGGTATAGTAAAAGACGATAAAATACACGAATCGGTCATTAATAAAATAATTGATTTTTCTAAAAATTTGAATCTCTGCGTACTGGGAGTAAAAAAATCATGTATAAAAGGAAAAAAAGGGAATATGGAATTTTTTATACTGCTGAAAAAAAACGTTTGATAACTGCCATTTATTTATGCATTGCGCTGTTTTTAATTTTTTTTAACGCAATATATTTTACTAAAAGAGCAGATGCGGCAAGTTTTTCAAGAGCGCATTTAAAATCAGAAACGGTCTTTAACGCCGCGGCAGGTTATATTAATTATTACGGCGGAAATTACGGCTCTGCCGTAAAATATTTCAAAAAAGAACCTTCGCCGTATTTTCAAAAACCGTATTTAAATTATATAACTGCGCTTTTATACTTTAAGCAGTCTAAATATAAAAAAGCTTTAAAATATATAGATACCGCTTTAAAACTACTGCATAAAAAAAATAGCGGTTACGGAAAATTATCGTCAGCTAATATTAATTATTTGATTCTAAAAGCAAAAATTGAAGCCGGCGAGAACAACATTAAACGCGCGGTAATTATACTTAAAAGTATTTTAAATAAAAACCCTTACAGCCTAAAAACACTTCTATTTATTGCCAATATTTATATATACGAAAACGATTTAAAAACTGCGGTTTTTTATCTTAATATAGCAAAAATGCAGCATCCAGGCAATATAGATTCTTATTACCTGCTGTCAAAAATATATTCCTTATTAAATGAAAAAAATAAAGCCGAAAAAAATCTTATAAGCATCATCGGCATAGACCCTTATTTTAAAAAAGCCTATTTTAGGCTTGCGGCTCTTTACATATTAGACGGAAAAATAAAAAAAGCCGCCGGCATTTTCGATAAATACTTAAAAATAAACCCTTATTCTAAAACGGCGCTCTATCAGTCTGCGATATTAGAATACACCCAAAAAGAGTATGCGAAGGCGAGAAAAATATTTTTAGATTTTATCGGCGTATCCGCCGGCATTAATAATAATTTCAGGCTGAAAAATAACGCATATTTTTTTATCGGAATTTCATATATATTTGAAAAAAAATATAAAAAAGGACTATCATTTCTAGGCAAGCTAAAACCAGGAAGGCATTATATAGACGCTAAACTCGAAACTATGGAAATATACATTAGCCGCTATAAAAAAACCGATAAAACGAAATATAAAAAATATATAATTTCGACGATATCGAAAATGCTTAACGATACCGAAATTAAAAAAAATTTAAAATTTTATTATTTTTCCGCAATCGCTCTGTCCGAAGTAAAAGATTATAAGTTTTCTAAACTCGTAATTGAAAAAGGTTTATCTAAATTCAAAAACAATACGGCTCTTTTGTACGAATTAGGTTCGGCATATCATTATCTAAAAGCGGATAAAAAAGCCGCCGGCGTTATGAAAAAAATACTAAGGATAAACCCGTACGATGCCTCTGCCCTTAATTATTTAGGATATTACCTCGCTGTAAAAAATAAGCATATTAAAACTGCCGAAAAATTGATTAAAAAAGCTCTGTCGTACGATAAAGGATCTCCTTTTATAATCGACAGCCTTGGATTTGTATATTACAGAGAAGGAAAATACGCGGAAGCGCTTAAATTATTCAAAACAGCTCTTAAAAAGCTCGACAAGTCCCCGACCGTTTTAAAGCATACCGGAATGGATTATTTAAAGTTGAAAAACTATAAAAAAGCTCTGGAATATTTTAATAAATCTTATAAAATAAAGAAAACGGAGCAGGTAAAAAAATTTATAGACGCAATAAAAAAAAATAATTAAATTTTTTCTAGTTTCCTATAGACGGTTTTTAAACCTATTTTTAAGTCGTTTGCGGTTTTGACTTTATTAAATCCGTTTCTTTCAAGCGTCTTTTTTATGATAATATTTTCGGCGTCTTCCAATCCGATTCCAAACGGTATCTTTATAAAATCTTTACCGCCGGAGTCTGAACCGGCTTCTTTTTTTTGATTTATTTTCTTTAAATAATCCGGTATGGACGATTCGTCTATAAACGAACTTTTAGAAACGGCAGTCATATATTCTACAATATTTTTAAGCTCCCTGACATTACCCGGATAATCGTAATTTAATAAAATATCCAAGACTTCTTTGTTTAATCCCGTAATTTTTTTTCCGTTTTCCTCGGTAAAATCGCTTAAGAAACGCTTAACGAGGAGCGGTACGTCTTCCTTTCTTTCCCTTAAAGGGATGAGATTAAGGTTTATTACGTTAAGCCTGTAATATAAATCTTTCCTGAATTCGCCGTTAGAAACCTTTTTGGTTATATCTTGCGATGCGGCTATTATTCTTATATCTACTTTAATAGTTTTACTGCCTCCGACTCTTTCAAACTCCCTTTCCTGCAGAACCCGCAATATTTTAGTCTGCGTTTTTAAAGAAATCTCTCCTATTTCGTCAAGAAATATAGTTCCGCCGTCGGCAATTTCAAATCTTCCTTTATATAAGGAATCCGCGCCGGTATATGCCCCTTTTTCATGACCGAAAAGTTCGTTTTCTAAAACAGTCTCCGAAAGCGCTGCGCAGTTTACCTTAACAAACGGTTTATTTTTTCTTTTTGAATTATTGACTATTATGTTGGCAAGCAGTTCTTTGCCCGTGCCGGATTCTCCTTCTATAAGAACGGTAGAATTAGTGCCGGATACCGAGATTGCGGTATCGACTGTTTCTATCATTTTTCTTGAAGACGTTATCAGGTTGCCGAAATTATATTTTTCGTCAAGTCTGTTTTTGAGGATATTTAATTCATCTATGAGATTTTTATTAGATATTATACGGTTTACCAGCAGTTCTAACTCTTCAAGATTAACAGGTTTGGTTATATAATCGTAAGCCCCAAGCTTAATAGCTTCTACCGCCGTTTTGACCGAACTGAAACCGGTAGCTATTATAACTTCGGCATTTTGATTTAAGCCTTCTTTTATAGATTTTAATAATTCCAATCCGGTTCCGTCGGGAAGTTTAAGATCGGTAATTATAATGTCTATTTTATCTTTATTATTTTCTAATTCGGCTGAATAGTTTAAGATTTCAAACGCGGATTTTATACGGTCGGCAGAAAAAACTTTATAGCCCTTAAGGTTAAAATATTCGGCAAGACCGTTCCTTGAAGCATCATCGTCTTCTACTATCAATATATTGACTGATTTTATATCGGACAGGTTCATTGATAACGATTAATTTACCGCTGCATATTTTTTTTACTGAATTTCTTTCATAATTAAAGAAACCTTTGTTCCGAAACCTATGCGGGATTCAATATTTATATCGAATTTATGCGCGTCGACGATTCTTTTGATCAGGGCAAGACCGAGACCAGTTCCGTTTTTTTTCGTCGTAAAAAAAGGTTCAAAAATTTTATTCAACTCTTTTTTTCCAATGCCGCAGCCATAATCTTCGACCGTTAAACAGACTCTATTCAATATATAAGAAGAACTGATTAAAACGTCTCCGTCTCTGCCGCCGTAAGACTCTGCGGCATTTAGTATTAAATTTTTAAAAACCTGAATCATTAAATCTTTATCCATAACGATATTTATGTTTTTATCGACGGATGAAGAAAATTTAATTTTTTTCATTGAAAATCCGCCTTTGACCGATTCGTACGCTTCAAATATTAATAAGGAAAGATTAACATCTTCCAAATTTAAATCTAAATCTTTGGTAAATTTAAGTATATCGTCAATAGTAAAAGCTATCTTTGAAATTTCGTCTTCTATGACATATCCTGTTTTAGCTATTTCGTCTTTTTTATTAAATTCCGAATTTTTAATCTTTTCCGTCAATATTTTTGAATTAATCATAATAGAATTTATGTTGCCTTTAATCTCATGCATAATAGTAGAAGGTATTTCAAGAATATTTTTTTCTAAAGACCTTAAGGACTTTTCGGTATTATCATGAACTTCTATCAGCCTATAAAAAAATACATACATAAAAATTATGGCGGCGGCGGCAAATAAAACGGCTGCAATAAAAACTAAATAAAAAAAGGCTCCGCTTGAAGTGCCGGATAATGAAGGATATGCAAGCTTTATCCCGCTGTTTCCGTTAAAAAAAACCATGCCTGACTGCTTTAACGAATACGGCATGTTTGAAACCCCCGAGGAACGGAGCGCACCGAACATATCTAATGCCGCATATGCAAAAAAACCGGTAGATAAAATAATTAATCCGGAGACAGCGTTTAAAATAAAAATTTTAAATTTTTTTGACTTTTGCATCTTCATAATAAATTTATTTTATTACATTTTAGATTAAAAATCAAAGGCAGTATCCTTTTTTATATCTTCTTTTTAAAATTAAACCCGCAAGTTCTATATCTTTTTTAATTCTTTCTTCAAGTTCGTTTATATTGTTAAACTTTATCTCTTCCCTTAATCTTTCGAGGAAGAAAACCTCTGTTTCTTTATCGTATAAATTCTCGTCGAAATCAAATATATAGGTTTCTATTCTTCTTTCGATATCGTCAAAAGTAGGATTTGAACCGACGTTGGTAATCGAATCGTAAAGTTTTCCGTTTATTCCTACGTTTGTAACATAAACTCCGTCTTTTGGAAATAATTCTTCCTCCGGAATAATATTTGCAGTCGGATATCCAAGCTGTCTGCCTCTGCCGCAGCCTTTAACTACTTTGCCGTGAACCGAATAATTTCTTCCCAAGAACCTTTTTACGGCGCAAACCTTGCCCGTCACGACCAATCTTCTTATGAGAGTGCTTGAAACTATTTGATTATCTATTATAACAGGTTCGACGACCTCAAGTTTAAAACCGAGTTCGTTTGACAATTTATTCAATAAAGCAATATTTCCCGATTTATTAACGCCGAATCCGAAATCGTGACCCACTATTATTTTTAGAGGATTTAATTTTTTGACTATAACGTTTTTAATAAAATCTTCTGGCTGCATGGCGGCGAACTCCGGAGTAAAAGTAATATAAATCAAATAGTCCATACCTATTTCTTCTATTAATTCGGTTTTTTTTTCGAATGTAGTTATAAGTTTAATTTTAGCCTCCGGATTTATTATTCTGGAGGGATGCGGATGAAATGTAAGAACTACCGAAACCGAGTTCAACTCAGCCGCCGAATCTTTAGCCATTTCCATTAATCTTCTGTGTCCTAAATGAATGCCGTCAAAACTTCCTATGGTAATTACCGAATTTTTAAAATCAAATTCAGTGCTGTTTATCTCCAAAACTTGCAATATTTTGCACCTCCTTTCACAATTTATACGGGGATGGAATTGAATTCCGTCCCCGTCACAACTTTTTATTTAAGCAATAAAATTAATATATATATTAAACCCGTTACCCAGCCTGCTATGCCCATAATCAAAATATAAAAATGGGAATAAACGCTACCTATAAAAACCAAAATACCGGATGAAATTATTAAAGACGCTATTAAAAGTCCGTTCGTTATTCTCTTGCTGGATTTCTCCATTTCTCCTATAAAGCCGTCCAATCCTTTATGGATAAAATCTATGGAAAAATTATCCTCGGACATTTTTTTAAGTATTTTATCAGCTCTCCTTGGAAATCCGCTGAGTAAATCTTTATAATTTTTTAATTTATCCACGAAAGATTCTTTAATCTCTCTCACTTTTTCTTTTTTATCTATTAAAACGTCAAAATCAAAGAATTTTAAACCGGAATCGACGAAAGAAAAATCGGGATCAAGCGTTTTAGCTATAGATTCTATAGGCAGTAAAGCCTTGAACAGCAAAGAAAGTTCCGACGGTATAATTAATTTATTTTTTTGTCCTATCCTTAAAGTTTCCAATAAAATTTCGGAACTGTAAATATCTTTAAAAGGTTTATTGTAAAAACTTTCTATAAATTCCATAAGTTCAAATTTAAAAATCTGCTCTTCTTTATCCGTTAAGTCCCCCATGCATATTTCTATAAATAAAGAAGCCGCCTCTTCATAATTTGCGTTAAAAAATTCTATAAAATATTTCAATATTTTTTTTCGCAAATCTTTTGTAAGTATTCCTACCGAGCCAAAATCTATTATGCCTATTTTTTCCTGATCTACGACAAAAACGTTTCCGGGATGGGGGTCTGCATTAAAATAACCTATAACGAATATTTGCTTAAAGAAGTGATTTAGAAATATTTTAAGAATAACTTTATTGTCGTAGCCTTTTTTAGAAAGTTCGTCGATATCGCTGACTTTTATGCCGTCTATAAAATCTTCGACCAATATAGATTTAGCCGAATACTGCCAATAAATTTTTGGAATTTCGACTGTATCTTTGTCTAAATTTGATTTTCTTATTTTTTCGGTGTATCCGGCTTCAGCCATGAAATCCAGCTCAGAAATAATGCTTTTGCTGAATTCTTTAAATAAATCTTCTGCGTTGTCTATATATAAAAGTTCTTTTACGGTCTCATTAATTATATTGACTATAAAGTATAAAACGTCTATATCGTTTTTTATAACTTTATCTACGTTTCTTTTTTTTATTTTTACGGCAACTTTAGTACCGTCTTTCAAAACGGCTTTGTGCACCTGTGCTATTGAAGCCGACGCAACAGGAATTTCGTCGAACGATTCAAAAACGTCTTCTATATTTTTGCCGGTTTCGTTTTTAAATATTTCGCCTATTTCTTTTATGCTATTAAAATCCGCGCGGGTTGCATCCTGAAGTTTTCTAAGCTCTTCGATATATTTTAACGGCAGGGTCCGTATTTCCTGAGAAAACACCTGTCCAAGCTTAATAAAAGTAGGCCCGAGCTCTTCAATGGCATATCTCAGCCTTATCTCAGGCGGAACGTTCTGATAATCGTCGACGGGATAAGCCGCTTTTAAATATTTTTTAAATATAAAAAATTTAGACAGCCCTATATTAGTTATAATCTGGTAAAAACCGTGTTTTGCAAATATAGAAATAACCTGTCTTATCCGCTTTACCGCTCTAATCAGCTTTACTATGTCGCCTATTTTCATAGTATTTAAATACAGGGACAGAATTCAATTCTGTCCCTGTAACAAATTGAATAATTTTTGAAACTTAACAAACCTAAGATCTATTTCTCTTTTTAGAAGGTCTATAGAATAAACGCTAACCAAAACGCCGTCGCCGGTCTTAAATATTTTTCTTGTATGCCTTCCCTTAAGAATTTTCGAAAAATCGCTGTATTCGTAATAATCATCCGCTATGGTTGAAACATGCACAAATCCCTGTATAAAAAAACCTTTAATATCTACGAAAAAGCCAAAATTAACGACGTTAGTAATAAAACCTTCGTAAAGCGCCTGTTCGTGTTTCTTTAAATACTGCATCTTTTTAAAGTCCAAGTATTCTCTTTCTGCGTCTGAAGAAAGCTTTTCCCTTCTGGAAATTGCGTTTGATACCGATTTCAAATATTCGGGATTTAGCCATTCCGGAATTTTCTTTTCGTTTATCTCATTGCAAATTATAAATGCGAGTATTCTGTGTATTATAAGATCGGCATATCTTCTTATAGGAGAAGTAAAATGCGTGTAAGACGACAAAGCAAGACCGAAATGGCGTATATTTACCGGCGAATAAACCGCTATTTTCATAGACCTTAAAAAAGCCTGCTCAAGAAAAGCCGAAAGCGGCGTTCCTTTTATTTTATCAAGCATTTTTTGGTAATCGGAAGGATTTTCCATTGAAACGTTTGGAACGGAAATTTTAAAATATTTTAACATTTTAAAAAAATCTTTTACCTTATCTTCGTCCGGTCTTTCATGCACCCTGTATATCGAAGGTATTTTTTTAGATTCGATAAATTCGGCAACGGCGCAGTTTGCGGTTATCATGAAATCTTCTATTATATCATGGGCAAAATTTCTCGGTTCCGGAGCCACGCTAATAGGTTCTTTATTTTCGTCGAGTTCTACCTTGCTTTTTACGGGGTCGAAATTTAAACTGCCGTTTTTAATTCTCTTATTCCGTAATATTTTAGAAAGGTTTCTCATATTTATAAGCATATCTTTTATAGGAATTAGTTTTTCGTTCAAAATATCATCGCTATTTTCGTCTAACGCCTTAAGAAAATTATATACCTCGTTATAAGTAAGCCTTCCAAAAGTTTTTATAATGCCTTTGTATATTTTTTTCTTTTTAATACTGCCGGTCTTTAAGTCTATATCCATTTCGCAAACCATAACAAAACGCTTTTTTTCCGGCAGAAGACTGCACAGTCCGTTTGATAATTTTTCCGGAAGCATAGGATATACGCTGCCGGGAAAATATGTAGAATTTCCCCTCTTAAAAGCTTCATCGTCTATTGCGCTGCCGAATGTTACGAAATAAGAAACATCGGCTATAGCCACGTAAAGTTTTGCCGCACCCGCTTTCGCCCTGCCTCCGGACTGCAAATAAACAGCATCGTCGAAATCTTTCGCATCTTCCCCGTCGATGGTAATAAAAGGCAATGCCGTTAAATCAAGCCTGTCTTTTTCTTTATTAGCCGATTCTTCTATATCGGAAGAAAATTCGTCCAATTCTTTTAAGGCTTTTTCTCCAAAAGACCTATAAATATTATATTTGTTAAGTATTATCTCTTCTTCGGCGTCTTTTTCTTCTATATAGCCCAAAATTTTATCTATAGTTACTATACGCGAAGAAAAATCGTCCGTT
>JAJZJX010000066.1 GCA_021850985.1 bacterium | reverse complement strand
ATCGGAGTCTTTAGTTCGTGAAATAGACGACATAAGAATGAAAATAGGAGTAGATAGGGGTGCGTTGGTTAAAATCTGGCTTTATGAAAGAATAAAGCAGGAAAAAGGCGCAAGATAGTATTTGCATAAACGGGAGAAATTTATTAATTATATTTAATTAAAGGTGTCAGATTTATTTATTTGCTTATTCCCTACTGAGCTTGCGATTAAAACGCCGAGATCAAAACATGCTTTGCCTTCTTTTTAAAAATAAATAAATCGGATGCCATTTTTAATTTTTATTTTACTGGTTTAAGGTAAATAAATAATTTTGACAATTGCAAATCGAAGCAATATAAAAAAAAATATAAATGAAGAAGTTGAGCTTAAGCTGAACGACAAATACATGCGAAAATAAGGCGGTTGAAAATATGATATTTAAAATTTTTTTAGAAAAAAGTGATGAAGGCGGATATACCGTTACCGTTCCTTCTTTGCCTGGCTGTATTTCCGAAGGCGATACTAAAGAAGAAGCTATAGAAAATATCAAGGAAGCTATAGAATTATATTTAGAATCGGATGTGGAAATTTCCGCCGATAACCCTAATATAGAAGAATTGGAATTGGCAATATGAGTAAAGTGCCGAGTTTAAATTACGACAGAGTCGTTAAGGCGCTGGAAAAAAAATGGGGTCAGATTTATTTATTTGTATACTGCTAATTGAGTTTGCAGGTTTTTATTAAATTTTATTTTCTAATATTAAAGACGGATAGAACAATTGATTCAGTGGTGGGCGGACTTATTTATTTGTATACTTTCGTTTGAATTTGCGAAAAATAATTAAATTTTAAACAGTCTCCAGTCTTTTAAGCGCTAAAAATTAAACTATGGTTATTTTCGAAAAATAAAAATTCTATTATTGTCGGCAATATGCTTAATTATATCCATAGCCTCTTTTCTGGTTTTATTTTTATTGAGGAGTTCGAGAAAAATATGCGAAAACTCGTTTCTTATGTTTATAGCGAATATACCCGGATCGTCACTGCCTAAACAAACTATTGGCGCCGATGAATTAACTTCGAGCCAGCGAAATATGTGATGTTCCGAATAATCGTCGTAAAGACTGATCCTTACGTTGCTTGTCGGCTTAGATTCGACCGCAACGACTTTACCGTTCATATATTTAATTACTTTACGCTGAAGTTCGGAAAACAGTTCTGCATTAGATAAAAACAAAGGGCGTGATTTGCTTAAATCAATTTCCATTAGCTTTTTACTCTGCAAAATTACTTCGACTGAGTGATATTCGTGAAATAAATCAAAAGCTCTATGATTAGTTTTTTTTAAATCGATAATGTTTTTAATTTCTTTGGATTTAAATTTCTCAAAACTAAAATTATCGGACATTATGGCATTAATATCTTTATCGTTGCCATAGTAAATATCAAAACTTAAAATCGGATCTATTTTTCTATATTTCCAAGCGTCTATTATATCGTATATTTCAAAATTACTGAGCCGTTGTATATATCTTGAATTTCTTCCATTTATATTTTTATTCGAAAAATATATATTCCTAAACATTTTTATTATTTCGTCTTTTAAAAGATTTAAATTTAAATCTATATTGAACTCGGTTGCCATATGATATAAAAAAACAAGATTGTCCAACCACTCACCTTGTTCAATAACGATTTTATTTCCTGCCGCTCTTATTCTTTTTAGCCATAAGCCTGCATCAATTCCAAGGGCGGTAGCATGCCCTATCCTGTCGCCCCTATCAAGGTCTAAAAAATATACGGCTTCATAAACCGCCCTTATTCCGCTCAATAAATGAATAAAATCTTCCCCTGCATGATAAGTAAAATTATTAAAACCTAGAAACCTCAAATATCTATATGCCGGAGCAAAAACCTCGGCGCCAACATACAATTCGTTGGATGCCGCATCAAATCCGGAAACATATTTAGTATAACCTTCAAATAATCTTGAAACGGAAAAAAACGAATTAATATTTTTTAACAGTTTTGAACGAAGCTCTAAATCCCTGATAATAATATTTTTAATATTTTCTTCGGTTTTATATCTATAATCTTTAATTTTAATGAAATGACAAACAAGCGAAAGATCGTAATGTAATCCGCCCGGTAAATTCTTTTTTGTTTTTTCGCTTTCTCTTTTATAAGGATCGATTATTTTTTTTAATAAATTATAAGTATCGTATGAGTTTGTTTTAGGCGCAAACCTGCCTTCTAGATTTATTTATTCCCTTTATCGACGATAATTTAATACCTATATGGTTTTCTGACCTCTAAACCGCTTTGTATTAGCCCCCTAATTGACTGGAATAAAATAAGGCGCTATATATTATAATAAGTGGTTAGTTAAGCAATATTGTCCATACGCACCCATCCTTCTCATTCCTGCACAAAACACGCGTTTACCTTGACAAACGGATTTTATTTATTTAATATATTTATTAAGAGATATGATTAATGAATAAAATTAATATTTAATATATATAAACATAAATTGGAACAAATTAAATACCTTAGCGATAAAGAAGAAAAAATACTTGAATCTTTCTATGAATACCTTGCGGCAAACGACGCTTTAACCGAGATAGAAAGCCCGACGGAATTAAAAGGATATTTATTCGGCATAGCCATTACGCCTGATTTAATTAAACCGAGCGAATGGCTTAACGGTATATTTGATACCGACACATTTGCATTCGATTCCGAAAAACAGTTTCATGAAATTTATAGTACCATTATGGGTTTATATAACAGCTATCTCTACTCTTTTAACGAAAATAAACTTAAATTTCCGTATAAATTTACAAAAAAAGAGGCCGAGGAAAACGACTCGCTTTTTTTAGAATTAAATAAATGGCTGTACGGTTTTTATATATCGTTATTTTTAAGGCAAGATATTTGGGGAGTTTCTTCCGTAATCCAAGAAGAAAATAAATCGCAAGAAAAAAATAAGTCTATTTCAATAGCCTTCTTTTTGCTTAGCCTTATAATTAAGCATTACATTAAAAGCATAGATGAAGAAATAAGTTCAGAGTTTGCGGATGATGAAGATTTAGACGATAAAAAATTGCGCGAACTTATAAGTAATGCCAATAATATAGTCGATTCTTTTATAATCTACGCAAAGAATATGGAAAATTTGCGAAGACGTAAATTAATGGAAGAACATCCTGCATTATACGAGCAAGAAAATAAAAAAAATAAAATAGGCAGAAACGATCCTTGTCCATGCGGCAGCGGTAAAAAGTATAAAAAATGCTGCGGATTAAATTAAATATTTTTATTAATGTCTATTATTTTAGCGCCTGCGAAATAAACTTCTATTTATTTTTTTAAAAAATAAATAGAAGAAGTGTTAAATGGAAAAATAATTAAATTCTTTCGCCCAATACGACGGTTTCGGGAAGTACTGTGTCCGTCTTACCATTATTACTATACTAATATATAATATAAATAAAGGGGTCTAAATAAAGGGGTCAGATTTATTTATTTGCTCACTGCTAATTGAGTTTGCAGGTTTTTATTAAATTTTATTTTCTAATATTAATGACGGATATAACGATTGATTTAGTAAGATTTTATTCAGTAGTTATTGTTTACAGATATTATTGTATTTTTATATCCTATAAGATATAATACATAAATGGGAAATACGGAATGGGAAATAAATTTTTTCAAGCATAATAACAAATCGCCCGTAGAAGACTGGCTCAATGATTTGCCTGTGTATGCAAGATCCAAAATGTTAAGGCATATAGAGCTTCTTAAAAAGAACGGACTTTCTTTAAAAGAACCGTTCGTAAAATATGTAAAGAATAAAATTTATGAATTAAGAATGCGAGACAAAGCTGGAATTTATCGTATTCTTTATTTTGCGCATAAAGAAAAAACTTTTGTATTGTTGCACGGCTTTGTCAAAAAAACCAATAAAACTCCCGATGAAGCAATTAAAATTGCGGAAAACAGAATGAAAGAAATTATAAATAAAAAATAGAGGTCATTAAAATGGATGATTTTACTAAATATTTAAATGAACAGTTAAAAGACGAAGAATTTAAAAAAGAATGGGGCAATCTTGAACTTAGGTATCAATTTATTCAAAAACTGATAGCATTAAGAGAAGAGAATAAAATATCGCAGGCGGAACTGGCAAAAAGGATTGGAACCACGCAGGCCGTTATCTCAAAAATAGAAAGCGGGAACGTTAATATAGGGATAGATATGATACAGAGAATAGCCGGTGCTTTCGGCAGAACGGCAACGGTAAATCTTTGATTAAAGGGGATGGACTTAATATTAATAGAGAATATATTAATATTTCCCTAATGCGAATTTCGCTACGGTTTTTTAATTCCGCTACGACAACCGATTTTTCAAAATACTGACCTATGTTTACGACATCTATGTCATCCGATAATCGGTTTTTTGTCTTTTCGTTATCCATATCCATAGTATTAAATCAGAATAAAAATAAAGAGGTCAAATAAAGCAAATAAAGGGGTCAGATTTATTTATTTGCTTACTCCCGCCTGCGTTTACGGACAAACCGCTCCCGCCCGTGCCAAACATGCTTTGCCTTTATTTGTTCATTTTCTAATAGTAAATAAATCAGGAGCAATTTTTAGGAGCAATTTTTTTTATAATCAGATATTTTTGCATATTTGTATAAAATATGTAAAAATGATA
>JAJZJX010000065.1 GCA_021850985.1 bacterium | reverse complement strand
AATTTCCAGTGCTTTTCGGTTAATTCGACATTTTCCTGCTTCGCAAGAACTTCAGCAAGACCTTTATCCCAGTCTCCAAGATTCTGAAGGTAACCTTCGTCATCCGTTTCTATCGTTTTTCCGTTATAAACAAAACTTGCCATAAATAACCTCCATTTAAATTTAAATTTAATTTATTTGAATATATTGCATTACAAATGTGCTTTTACACCATATCTATGTAGCCGCAGGGACAACTTTCCGCGCATTTTTTGCATCCGTTGCACGTTTCAAGATGAAATTCAAAATGCTGGCCTTTGGGCAATTTTTTAACTGCGCTCTGCGAACAGTATTCAAAACAGCTTCCGCAGTCGAAGCAAAGTCCGCAGCTCATGCATCTCTTTACTTCCGAAACTAGTTCGTCTAAATTAAGGTCGTTCAAAATACCCTCGAAATCTTTAACTCTTTCTTTAGGGTCTCTTGAAGTCCTTTTTTTTCTTTCTGCAGGCTGAAAATATGCAAGATACATATTTTTCCCTTCTCTGTTTACCGCGTCGCCGTATTTAACGACTCTTCTTTCATCGTTAATCACCTGCTCTCCGCTAAACTTTTTATGTATAGCGTATGCGGCGTATCTTCCCATTCCTATAGCGTCCGTAACGAGACCAAACCTTAATATATCTCCGCCGGCAAACACTTTTTCTTCGCCTGCGACAAGATAATTGTCATCGACTTTTAAAAACTCGTTGTTAGGATTTTTAGTCAAATTTTCTAAACCTTTATAATCGGGTTTTTGACCGAATGAATATATTAAAGTGTCTAATTTTAGATTAAGTTCTTGTCCGCCTTCGATAATTATCGGATGAACCCTGCCGGATGCATCTTTTTCAGAAAGTTTCATTTTTTTAAGTTTTACGGCCGTCGCTTTGCCGTTTTCCGTAACTATCTCGTCAAGCGCAAACAAAAACTCGAATTTTATTCCTTCTGCGTGACCCTCTTTTACTTCCGTAGAACCTTTTTCTTCAATTTCGGATGCATCGTTAACAGTGCCTTTATTATAAATAAACGTAACGTTAGCGCCCAGCCTTTTTGCGACCATTCCCGCGTCCATTGCGCTGTCGCTCCCGATAACTACAACTTCTTTTCCAGCATCTTTAAGTTCGCCGGAAGCCGCTTTCTGCAGAAATTCTATTCCGGTATAAACATTAGCGGAATCTGCGCCGTTCATCTTCATTTTTATAGGTTCGTGAGTTCCTATAGCTATAAATATTGCGTCATATTCTGACTTAAGGCCGTCTAACGTTACGTCCGTCCCTATGTTAACCCCTGTCTTAATCTCTACTCCGAGATTTTTAATGCGCTGAACTTCCGCATCTATGATATCTAACGGCAGCCTGAAACGGGGTATTCCGTACCTTAAATATCCTCCGGTTTCCGGAAATTTTTCGAAAATAACCACGTTATATCCCCTTAACGCAAGATGATAAGCTGCCGACAATCCCGCAGGGCCGCTTCCTATTATTGCAATCTTTTCTTTTCTTGTAACTTCGGTCAATTTTTTATACTGAAGATTATTTTTTATTCCGTAATCCCCTACAAACATTTCTATAGCGTTAATGGCTACCGGCGTGTCTTTTTCTTTTCTGTTGCATGCATCCTCGCACGGATGGGGACATACTCTTCCCGTTGTCGAAGGAAGGGGATTCGACTCCGTCAGCATATTAAAAGCGAGTTTTAAGGAGTCGTCTATCGGACGGTCGTATGACTCGCTCTGCGCTATAAGCTGAATATAATCCCTAACCTTGGTTCCATTCGGGCAAGTATCCATACACGGCGGTCTTTTTTCGACGTATTTGGGTCTGTACGGCGACTGAGACATTCCGCCGCCCGTACTAGCCGCAATTTTTGCCGGTTTTTTCGGTTTTTTTAATTCAAGCATAATTTTTCCCTATTTTATTTTTCAGTTGAACGAATTTAATTTCGTCCAACGCTATTTATTATTCGACGGTACGGCGTAAATAAAGTTTACGCCGTACCGTTTTTTTTATTATTAATTATTTACTTGTTTTCCGGAAGCGTCAGGAAACTGCCGCCTGCATATCCGTAAACAAGCTTTTCGTCGTCCATTAAGTCTTTTAATGCTCCTTTAATATCGTCTTTAGTTAACCCTTCGCTTGCAAACTCCTTTTCCATTTCCTTAACGATATCTATCGGCTTGAACCTTTTTTTTCCTGCATATTCCGTCACAAGCCCTAAAATTTTATCCTCGACTTTCTTTTTAGTTTCGTCAGTCATATAATAAGCTCCCTATATGCTAAATACTAAATATTAGTTTTAATTTATAAAAATTATCGAAAGACTACAATCTGGCGTGCGAAGAATAGTTCATAGTAGTTTCGCCGAGCCTGAAATCGTCGATATGGTATTTCGTGAACGGGAATCCCGTAATCTTAAAGAATCTCGGCCAGCCTATCCTATCTATCCATTCGCCGACTCTTTCGCCGGGTTCTGCGCCTTTTTTAAATTCGTTAAGAATTGTTTTAACGGCGTTTACAACTCCCGGCCATCTCGGAGGATCATTAGGAATAAACGGTATCGCCAATTTAGAGAAAGTCGGTTTCGTTCTGGCATTGGATACTTTTCCTCCGACCCAAATCGATAAACCGTCGTTTTCGGCATTAGCAATAGGCATAGCGGGACAAACCGTATAGCAGCTTCCGCAAAAAACGCAAGTTTCTTCGTTTACTTTTACTGCCGGTTTACCGTCCACGGTATCCGGCCTGATTGAATTTGTAGGACACGCCGCAATAGTACTCGGTATTTCGCAGAGGTTTCTAAGTCTTTCGAGGTCGATTCTCGGCGGTTTTCTGTGAGTTCCTACTATAGCTATGTCCGAAGACGAAACGGAACCGCACATATTTAAACAGCATGCAAATGCTATTCTGACTTTTGACGGAAGCTTTTCTTCAACAAAATATTCATATAATTCATCCATGACCGATTTTACGACGCCCGATGCATCGCTTGCGGAAGTATGGCAGTGCACCCATCCCTGAGTATGAACTATATTTGCAACGATGTTGCCTATGCCGCCTACGTTATAGCCCATTTTTTCAAGGTCTTTTTTAAGCGGTTCGACGTTTTTTTCGTCTTCTATTAAAAATTCAACGTTATTTCTTGTAGTAAATCTTAAGTGTCCGCCGCAGTATTTATCGGCGATATCGCAAATATCCCTCACGAAACTGCCGCTGACTAATCTCGGCGAACCCATTCTCACCGTATATAGTTTATCGCCGCTTTCCGCCACGTGCACCATAGTGCCGGGATCGATAATCTCATGATAAGCCCATTTGCCGTAATTCTTTTTTATAACGGGCGACAAATATTCGTTGTAATCATGGGGTCCAATATCGGTAAGTCTTTTCTTTTTAACTTCTTCTGCCATATTAACCTCCAAATTTATATATAATGCTAAAAATTATTGTTATTATTATTTTAATTTTTAAATTTTAAGACTACTAATCTTCGTCTTCGGTAAATTTAATAAACGGATTGCTTCTCGGATGTTCGACCATTTCGGGAATAGGCTCTAATCCTATGCCTTCCAAGAAGGTATTTAATCCTACCCTTCCTATAAGCTCTCCTATTCTTTCCCTGCTGACTCCGTATTCGTCCCAGAATTCCCACATATTGGAAATTAAGGATTTTATCCATTCATAGTCGTTCTTTGCATCTTCGTTTACGTCGTAAAAAGGAACGAGCATCATGCCCATTCTAGGACCGGTAACCAAAGGCGCTTTTGCTCCTATTAAAATAGAGCAGCCTCTTTCATCGCCGGCTTTAAGAGCTTTAGGCAGTTCATTTATACAGTGCATACATTTCACGCAGTTTTCATCGTCGATGGCAAGATTTTCACCTTCAAACCACATACACTTTGTCGGACATTTATCGAGAACGTATTTTTGAACGTCGAATTTCTTTTTATAATTTTTTACTTCTTCCTGATTGATTTTTATTTTGTCTTTCCATGTTCCTATGAAAGCAAGATCGGATCTTGCGGCTGATGCGACACAGTCGTTAGAGCATCCTGAAAATTTAAATTTAAATTTATAATTAAACGCCGGCCTGTGAAGCTCGTCCAAATATTCTTCGGTTAAATGGCGGCAAATTTTCATAGTATCGTAATTTGCAAATTCGCATCTTGCCTGTCCGGCACAGCATGAAGGCGTTCTTAAATCGGATCCGCTGCCGCCGAGGTCGAAACCGAGCTCCGCTACTGCCTGGAAAACGTCTTCGGCTTCCGCCTGAGACATTCCGAGTATCTGAATATTTCCGGTAGCTCCGTGAAAGTTCAGCAAGCCTCCGGCGTGTTTTTCGGAAATATCGGCTAATTTTCTAAGAAAATCGGAGTTATAGAAGAAACCTGCGGAAGGTATAATTCTCATAGAATGACATTCTTTAATTCCTGGATATTTATCGGGATATTCGCTGAACCTGCCGACCATTCCTGCGCCGTATCCCTTAACGCCCGCCATGCCGCCGTGTTTCCAATGGTTTACTTTATCGCGGTAAGATTCTTCAACCTGTCCCAAAAGGTCTTCGGTTCTCTCGCTCTTCTCCGCCGCTCTTTCTATTTCCTTGACAAAACTTATCCACTTCCCTTTTTTAAGTTCGTCAAGAAGCGGAGTCTGGTGCTTTTTACCCATAGTAAAGCCTCCTTTATTTAAAT
>JAJZJX010000004.1:58392-84455 GCA_021850985.1 bacterium | reverse complement strand
GCAGAATACTATCCGGCGATTACAAAGAATATTATAAAACAATGTATGAAAACAGATGAGGTTTAATTATGCTTAAAATTGCCCTGATCGGTTCGACCGGCATGCTCGGTATCGACGTAAATGCCGCTCTAAAAGGCGTTAACTTTTTAATCAAAAATTTTAACTCAAAAAATTTGGATATTGCAAATGCTGAAGCCGTTAATTCGGCTATCGAAAATTTCAAGCCGGATTATATCGTTAATTGCGCTGCTTATACCAACGTTGACGGCGCCGAAAAGGACAAAGTTCAGGCAGATGCCGTTAACAATATCGGCGTGCAGAATTTAGCCGATGCAGCATTAAACACCGGTGCCAGAATAATTCATATAAGCACCGATTATGTTTTTGACGGTTCAAAAAGAACGCCTTATAACGAAGACGACGAGACCAATCCAATCAACGAATACGGTATGTCTAAACTGAGGGGGGAAGAAACTTTAAAAAATTCAGGCGCAAGTTATATAATATTACGCACCTCATGGCTTTACGGAAAAAACGGGAAAAATTTCGTAAATACTATTCTTAAATTAGCCGACAGCCAGAAAAAAATAGAAGTCGTGGACGATCAGTTCGGCAGCCCGACGTACACTAAAGACATAGCTTATGCGATATCGGAAATAATTATAAAGGACAACTCAAAAAACGAAATATATCATTTAACTAATTCAAGCGACGGACATACGACATGGTATAAGTTTGCCCTCGAAATAGTAAACGTTTTTAAAAGAACTAACTGCGAGATTATTCCCGTAAGTTCCGATAAATCGGTCAGAGACGCTAAAAGACCGGTTTACAGCGTGCTTGATAACGCTAAGATTAAAGAAGATTACGGAATTGAATTAAGGTCGTGGAAAGACGCTTTAAAAAAATACTGCAACGATATAGGCTACTTTATTGTTTGAAAAATAGAAATTAAGATATATAATATATATGGCATACATTATAAAATCGACAGATTTCTTAATCCTGCAATATAAAATATTTATGCAATAAAATTCTATTGCAGGATTAAGGAGATATTATTAAAATTTTTATAAACGTTAAAGTTTAAAGGAGGTATTTATGAAAAAGTTTGTTTTATCGGTATTTGTTGTTTTATCGGCATTTTTTGCGGTTAATCTTTTAACCTTATCGATTGCAAATGCAAAAATGATTGCCAGTAATGCAAAATTAGCAGCTCAGGGCAAAAAATTATTTTATTCTAAAAATATCGGAACAAACGGTTTTTCATGTGCAACCTGCCATGTTTATAGTGCAGGTACATATATTAACATGCATGGTAAAAGTATGGTTATAAGACCTATTAAAAATGCTGCAGAAATGGTAGCAAAATTTGATAAGATGCATCACATGAAAATGACGCTTAGAGATAAAATTAATATGTGCGATAAATTTGCACTTAAAGGGCATCTAACTAAAAATCAGCTTGATGCTTTGACTGCCTACGTCAGTTCATTAAGGTAACTTTTTTATTAGGATAAATTAAAGAAAAGGTGCCAGATTTTATTTTCCGTGCATTTAAAAGTCAATTAATAAAAAATGTGTTTGCGGAAAAATTAATCTGACGCCTTTTCCTTTTAGAAATAAATATCATAAATATAAATTAATCCTGCAATAAAAAAATATTTATGCATTTCTTTGTTCGGTTAAGGAAAATAAATAGACAACTTTTATTGCAGGATTAAGGATATAAAACTAATGGGTAAAATTTTTTTGTCTAAAATAAGAAGCAGGTTTCTTGCCGGTTTAACGGTGGTAATCCCCGGAGCTTTGACTATTTTTATAATAGTCTGGCTGTTAAAAGAAATAAACCTCATTTTTAATCCGTTTTCCGTTTTCCTCGAAAATTATATTCATATTTATATTCCGGACGCCGGTTTAATGCTTCTGCTTATTTTAATTTTAGCTTCCGGCTATCTCATTACTAATTTAGCCGGAAGGTCTATCGTAAATTTTTACGAAAACGTAATGTTAAAAATTCCGCTCGTAAATTTATTTTATAAATCTACGAAACAGTGGGTAGATATATTTTCCCCGGGCAAGAGTTCATTTAAAAAATTCGTTCTGGTAAAATATAACGACGATAAGTTTATATACGGTTTTTTAACTTCCGCTACCGGAATAAAAACCGGCGGAAAAGATGAATATGCCGTAGTATATATACCTACTAACCATTTATATATAGGGATGAATATTATAGCTAAAAAAGAAGACGTGATAGATACGGGATTAAAAGTAGAGCAGGGCATTCAAATAGTTCTTTCTGCCGGAATAGCATTTCCGGATAGTTTATAAAACTTTTGACGGAAAATGCATAACAGATTTTTTATCGAAGAAAAAATTGAAACTAATGGCAAGATTGCAGGAAAAAAAATAGTTTTAGAGTCTGTAACATCGCATATTAAAGCCTTTAGAAAACAACCCGGTTCAAAAATTTTTCTTTACGACGGCGCAGGAACGGTATTTTCCGCCATAATTACCGATATTTCCAAAAGAAGCACGGTTTTAGAACTTTTGTCGGCAGATATATATATAGAAGACGCACGGAAAATGAACGTTTTTTTGCCTTTAATTACTTCGCACGTCATGGATCAATTGATTGCAAGGCTTTGCGAGCTTGAAACAACCGCCGTTATTCCTATTATTACCGAGAGGTCTATAGTTTTAAAAAATAGGAAAGAGATAGATTCAAAAATGTCTAAATGGGATAAAATTTCTAAAGGCGCTATGATAATTGCAGGAAAAAATTTTTCAACAGTCATAAAAGAGCCGATACTTTTAGAAGAAGCTTTTAAATCGGCATACAATTACGAAGTTAAACTTATAGCCGTTCCAAATGCGGATTTGTATCTAAGAAAATATTTAGAAAGTTTTGATTTTAGCAAAAAAGATATTTCAGTAGGAATTTTTATAGGTCCGGAAGGCGATTTTTCCCAATCGGAATTAGAACTTTCCAAAAAATACGGATTGACGGCAGTTAAGCTAACCGATTATATTATGAGTACTTTTACGGCTTCAATTTATTCGGTTTCCAATTTAATATGTTACTCGCATTAAAAACTTTAATATATTATGCATCTTAAATATATAGAGCTTTTCGGTTTTAAAACATTTCCCGATAAAATAAGAATACCCTTCGACAAAGGCATAAACGTTATAGTCGGTCCTAACGGATGCGGAAAAACTAATATTGTCGATGCGGTTAGATTTATTCTCGGAGAACAGAACCTTAAAGAGCTAAGATTAAAAAGCATGAACGATATTATATTCCACGGTTCGAATATAAGAAACGGCTCGTCCGTTGCTTTGTGCAGGGGCATTTTTGAAAACGACGGAGGCGGTAGTTTTAAATATAAGGACTTTTCGGAAGTAATGGCCGAACGGAGACATTTCAAAAACAAAGAAACCGAATATAAAATAAACGGAATTTCAGTACCGTACAGGGAATACTTAGATTTTTTCAACGAAAGCGGCTTGTCGAAGCATTATTCCATAATAGATTCCTATAAAATTAACGCTTTGCTAAATTTCAAACCGTCCGAATTGCGTTTATTTTTTGAAGAAGCTTCGGGAATTACCAAGTATAAGATTCAGAAAAAATCTGCTTCTAAAAAACTTGAGGCTGCAGTCAATAATCTTTTAAGAATAGGCGATATGCTGGGCGAAGTCGAAAGCCGCCTCGAAGATCTTGAAAAATCGGCTAAAAAATTAGAAGAATACCGTCTGGCGGAAACCGAAAAAAATTGCTATGAATATGTATTGTATGTCAGGTCGAGAAATAAAATAATTTCCGATATAGACAAATATAAGTCCGAGTTTGAAATTTATTCGGCGCAGCTTGCGGAAGCTGGCGCGCGCATCGCTTCTCTGCTGGATATATTAACCGACGCTAAAACTTTGTTCGACGATATAGAAAAAAATTATAAAGCCTCAGCAAACGAAAAAAACAGCCGATTAATAGAACTTGCAAAGCTTGGCTCCGATATAGAATATTTAGAAATAAAAATTAAAGATATGGAGTCCGAAATAACAAAAAAAATCAAAGAAGCGGACGAGCAGGACGAAGCGCGGAAAAGAAACTCCGAAAAATTGTACGGGTTAAAGGAAAAACTTTCGGAAGGCGAATTTAATTTTAAAAACCTTAACGAAAAATTAAATATAACGGCAAAATCGCTTTCCGAAAAAAAAGAGCTTATGCTGAGAGCCAAAAGTATTCTTGCGGATATCGAAGACGAAATTTTAGATATAGCCGAAAAATCTCAAAACGGAAAAAACAAAATTATTTTCATAGATAAAAATATTAAAAACATAGAATTAAAACTGATAGAAACGAAAAATAACGCCGATAAAATTTCCGTCGAATTAGAAGAATCGGAAGTTTCTTTTAACCAAAAAACTAAGAATTTAAACGATAACAATCTGTCCGCCGAAACGGTTAAAAAGAAATATGCCGAAAACGAAACAGAACTTATCGGGTTAAATAAAAAATTCAATGAATATTTTTCGCAAAAAAACGCTATAGAAAAAGAGCTTATAAAAATTAATCTTGAAATAACTAAACTTAAAGAATTTATCGAAGGCAGGGAAGGCTTTTCCGAAGGCGTCAAAGATTTTCTTAAATCAAAAAAGGATTACGATGCGCTCCCTTTATACGATGCGATAGAAATCGAGCCCGGTTTTGAAAATGCTGCGGCGGCAAGTTTCGGGGATGCCGTAGAAACGGTTATATTAGACGATATCGGCTGTGCAAGAAAAGCCATAGAATATATTAATGCCGATAAAAGAGGAAAAATTAAAATTTTTATTCCTGGAAAAAATAAAAATAAAAACGACGCTAAAAACGGCGGCTTTGAATGTGAAGTTTGCAGTGAGTTAAATCTTGTTCTAATAAAAGAAAAAATTAAATTAAATTATAAAAATATATCGTTTGAAGATATAGGAAAAAATTTTTATTACTGCGAAGATAAAAATAAAATTTTAGACTATATAGAGCGCAATAATTTTTTTCCGGAAGTTAATATAATAACCGAAGACGGGTCGATATTTACGCCGGACGGTTTTATATCCGCAGGAAAAGATAAAGACGACGGCGGAGCAAATCTTTTTATAAACAAGAATAAACTGTCCGAATATTCCGCATTAGAGGCAAATAAAAGAGAACAACTTAATTCCGCAGAATCCTCTTTGGCTTCCGTCCAATCCGAAATTAAAGAACGTACGGAAATAAAAGAAAAGATAACCGGCGAAATCAGGACTTTAGAAATGGCGAGGTTAACCATCGAAAACGACCTTGAACATATTAAAAGCATAATCGAAAAATCAAAGGAAAGATGCAGCATATTAATAAAGGAATCTGCAAACTTAGAAAAAGAAAAGCAGAAGGAATATAGCGAAAAAGAAGAATTGCAGGACGAAATAGCTTTGCTTGAAAGCGAATATAAATTAAAAAACGCCGCAAAAAATGAAGAAGAGCAAAAGTTAGCCTCGGCGGAAAAAGATACGGAAAAAATCAAAGAGGAAGAAACAGCTTTAAGGATAGAGATTAACTCGACAGGGCAGAATATTAATTTTTTAAAAAAGCAGATAAAAGACATGGAATACAACCTTTCTAATTACGACAAGAGGATAAACTCCTTACTGGATCAGAAAGAAAAATATGAGCGGGATATTAAAGCGGCTTCGGAGGATTTATCCTCAAAAAGAAAAAGTATCGAAGCCCTTAATTTATCGGTTAAAGAGTCCGAGATTGCCATTAAAGAGTCCGAGATTAAATTAGAATCTTTAAAAGAAAAGATTACGGAAACCGAAAAAGATATTGAAAGAGCGAACGGGCGCAAATCCGATATAGAAAAAAAACAGAACTCCCTTCAGGCGTATATCAATATAAATAACGAAAAACTTGCCGAAATAGATTCGAATAATACCACTGTTCATTTGCAGGGCGGACTTTCCGAGGAAGATAAAATTTTTATAGACGGCATTTCTGATTTAAGCGATAATAATATTAAAAAAAGAATAGAAGACCTTTCGTTAAAAATTAAAGAAATCGGCAACGTAAATATGAATGCCGACGAAGAATATAAAGCGGCGCTTGAACGCTCCGATTTTCTCGGAAAGCAGAAAAAAGATTTGGAAACTTCCATTGAAACGCTCAACGGCATTATTAAAAAATTAGACGCAGTATCAAAAGAGAAATTTAAAACAAGCATGAACGATATAAGGCAAAAATTCAAAGAGCTTTTCGTTTTTCTGTTCGGAGGCGGCAATGCGGATATAGTAAGCGTCGTTTCGAAGGTTTCGGAAGAATTAGAATTCGACGCTGTCCAAAAACCTGAATTAAATGAAAAAGAGGCGGATACCGAAGAAACGCAGGGAATGGAAATAAACGTCCAGATACCGGGAAAGAAATTTACCGGAATTAATATATTATCGCAGGGAGAAAGGGTTCTGGTCGCCGTAAGCCTTTTATTCGCTATTTTTTTAACGAAAAAAACTCCGTTCTGCGTTATAGACGAGATTGACGCTCCGTTAGATTTTGCCAACAACGCAAGGTATAATAAATTAATCGAGGAAATTTCCAATTATTCACAAATAATTATGATAACCCATAACAAAAAAACGATGGAAGTAGGCAAGAATATATTCGGAGTAACTTCTAAGCACCCGGGTATTTCGGGAATAGTATCGGTTGCGATGAACTAATAAGAGAATCAAAATATTATAAAAAGAGGATGCATTAATGAAAATATTCGAAAAATTTAAAAATTTTGGGGAAAGCCTTAAAAAAACAAAACAGGAATTAAGCAATAAAATAAGTTCAATTTTTGGATCCGGCAAAATAGATGTCGCCGATATTAAAAAAATAGAAGAAGCCTTAGTTTTGTCGGATATTTCATATAAAACCGCCGAGGAATTAATTGAAGGCGTTAAAAAAAGAACCGCAAAAAATAAAGAATTAACTTCGGAAGTTATAAAACAGGCTTTAAAAGACGAAATAGGCGATAAGATATTGGTTAAATTTCCCGAAATTAAAGACGGCGCAGATAAAAATATTTTTATAATAGTCGGCGTTAACGGAGTAGGAAAAACGACGACGGTAGGTAAGCTCGGCAAATATTACGCAGACAGGGGCAAAAAAGTTATTATAGCGGCTTGCGACACTTTCAGGGCTGCCGGCAAAGAGCAGATAGAGGTCTGGGGGCAGCGAACCGGAATAGAGGTCGTATCCGGTAAAGAAAATCAAGACCCTGCGTCCGTAGCTCACGACGCCGTCCAAAAATTTAAAGAAAAAGGTTATAATATTTTGCTTATAGACACGGCAGGAAGACTTCACAATAAGAAACATCTTATGGAGGAACTCGCCAAAATAAAAAGAGTAATATCGAAATCTTACGGCAGCGAACCGGACGAAATTTTTATAGTTATAGACGCCGGTTTAGGGCAGAATTCTTTGGTGCAGGTAGAACAGTTTAAGGAAATAGTGGATATTACCGGAGTAATAGTCACGAAATTAGACGGTTCGGCAAAAGGCGGCATTATAATAGACGTAATAAGCAAAATGAACCTGCCGGTAAGGTTTATAGGAACGGGGGAATCTCCCGACTCTATATCGGAATTTTCCCCCGAAATTTTCACGGATAATCTGCTTTAACGGTCTATTTATTACCGCAGATTTATTTTATTTAATATCTATTTTTTTTGGCGACAAAGCCTTACTCTTTTTCAGGGTAACTTCGAGTACCCCGTTTTTAAGTTCTGCGTTTGCATTTTCTTTGTCCACTTCCGACGGAAGGTCTATGATTCTGTAAAAAGAACCGTACTGTATCTCCTGCCGGTAGAAATTTTCCTTTTTCTCTTCTTTCTCCTGTTTGTGTTCTCCCTTTATCGTTAACTGGTCTCCGTTAACCTCTATCACTATATTTTCTTTCGGTATTCCCGGAACTTGCGCTTTTACGATAATGTTTTCGTCCTGTTCGACGACGTCCACTGCAGGCTCTATATAGCCGGCGGTGTTTCTAACGACCGGACTGAAAAAGTCGAAAAAGCTTTTTTCAATCTCGTTCCTTATAGGATAAAAAGGGTCAAATTTAACAAGTTTTTTCATAATTCAAACCTCCTTATTCTTTTATATATAAGTATTTTTACTTCCTATTTAAAATATATCATAAAAAATTTTTTTTTCAAGTTTATGCTGTTACCTTAATCCTGCAATAGAAAATATTTGAAAAAAATTAATCTGACGCCTTTTCCTGATTGAATATTTTATTTTGTTTATATATAATCGATTTAAGAAATATTTAAAACTTTTCTAAATTTAATACAATCCGAATAAATTTAAAATATTTTCAATCTTCAGGTAATTAGCAAATGGGAACGATAATAAACCATGTAGCCAAGACTAAAAAATTAGGCGAAGTCTTAATAGACGCTGGACTTTTAAATCCCACTAATCTCGAAAATGCCCTTACGGAAGCTAAAAAGCGCAATATGAGATTAGGTAACGCTTTGCTTTCTTTGGGAATACTTTCAGAAGATAAGATTTTAGACGCTCTTTCGTCACAGCTTTCTTTAAGAAAGATAGATTTATCAAAAACTATCGTTGATCCTGCAATAGGCAAATTAGTGCCTGAAAGACTTGCAAGACAGTTTAAGATGGTGCCTGTAACTATGGTTGGCGACGTTTTAACAGTGGCGCTCTCCGATCCTTTAAACGTTTTTGCTTTGGACGCGCTTAAAAGAGATGTTAACGCAAATATTGAAGTAGCTCTTTCAAACGAAAAAGATATTTTAAGGGCTATAAATTATGTCTGGACAGCAAAAGAAGTTTCCAAAGCAGCCGCAGGTCAGACGGTAGTTTCTGCGGACGCTTTTAATTTCGGCGCAGGCGGCGGAAGGCAGATTGCGCCTGAAACAGGTCAGCCGGGTTCTTTTGCTTCGCCGGCATCTGCCGGAACGGCACAAAAAGGCGAATCTGCAGACGACGTAAATATAATAAAATTAGTAAATTTAATTATATTTTCAGGCGCTAAAAACAGGGCTTCGGATATACATATAGAGCCTTTGGAAGACGAGATAATTGTCAGAGAAAGAATAGACGGCGATCTTATCAAAACAAAAGAAATTCCGATACAATTGCTGAACTCAATAATAGCAAGGATTAAAATAATGGCTAATATGGATATCGCCGAAAAAAGAAATCCGCAGGATTCAAGATTTGATATAAACGTCGGCGAGAAAAATTTAGACGTAAGAGTTTCAGTAGTGCCAACAATAAACGGCGAAAAAGTAGTTTTCAGGCTTCTCGACAAGTCTTCCAAGGTAGCCAAAGTTTCGGAATCGTCTTTAGATAAGAACGACAAAGATAAAATTCTAAAAATAATATATAAAAAATACGGACTGTTTTTAATCAGCGGACCGACCGGCTCCGGTAAAACCACTACCGCTTATTCCGTTATATCGGAATTAAACGATATACGCAAAAACATTATAACCGTAGAAGATCCCGTAGAATACAAAATGCGTTACGTCAACCAGATAGAAGTCAACCAGAAAGGTGGCGTCGGTTTCGCCGACGCTTTAAGGGCGGTTTTAAGACAGGATCCCGATATTATATTAGTCGGCGAAATCAGAGACGAGGAAACGGCAAGGATCGCCATTCAGGCGGCTTTGACCGGTCATTTCGTAGTATCCACTATTCACACTCAGGATGCTTCAAGCGCGGTATCAAGACTAATAGATATGGGTATAGAACCTTTTTTGGTGTCTTCTTCTATTGCCGGTATTATAGGACAAAGATTGATAAAAAAACTGTGCGACAGCTGTAAAAAGCCTTACACCCCCGAACCGGAACTGTTAAAAGAGTTCGACATTAATCCGGCAGGCAAATATACTTTTTATAAAGAAACCGGATGCGATTTATGCCGCGATACAGGTTTTCACGGAAGACTGAGCATTCAGGAGATACTCGTTCCTACTAAAAACATACAGAAACTTATAATAGAAAAAGCGGATTCTACGCAAATAAGATCGCAGGCTATAAAAGAAGGTTTTATACCCTTGCGTATAGCCGGATTAAAAAAACTTATCGAAGGAGTTACTACTTTAGAAGAGGTTCTGCAGGCTACGCAGGATATATAGCTCAAAATTGCCGATAGAAAAAGGGAAAAGTTTAAAAAGGAAAAAACATGGCTCAATACACTTACAAAGCAAGAGATAAATATGGAAAGCTTTTAAAAGGTAATATAGAAGCTGTTTCTCCGATAGCAGCGGAACAGCAGGTCGAAAGGCTGGGACTTATACCCATAAACATCGAAGAATCAGCGGCGGGTTTATCGTTGGAAGGATTTCTTCCCGACATATCATTGTTCGGCGGTATTTCAAAAAAAGACGTCATAGTTTTTTCAAGACAGCTTGCGACACTTTACCAGTCCGGCGTTCCTTTCAGCAAAAGCATCGACTCCCTTATGGAATTTTCAAGAAATAAAGCATTTAAGAATGTCCTTGCAGAAATAAAAAAAGACGTAGAAGGCGGACAAACTCTTTCAAACAGTCTTGCCAAACATCCCAAAGTTTTTTCCGAAATTTACGTAAATATGGTAGCTGTAGGCGAAACCACAGGACTTTTATACGATATTTTAATGCGTATGGCTACTATACTTGAAAAACAGGAAGCTTTAAAAGCTAAAGTGAAGAGCGCTACTTTTTATCCTAAAATCGTAATATCTGCTATAATTATTGCTATAGTTATTTTGGTTGGATTCGTGATACCAAAATTTGCTATGCTTTATAAAAGTTTCAATGTTCCTCTTCCTTTGGAAACCAGAATTTTAGTTGCAATATCGAACTATTTTACGGCTTACTGGTATATTTTTTTAATAGCGGCAATAGTTTTAGTCTTCGGCGTTAGATTCTATCTTAACACTAATTCCGGACGGCTGTGGTGGGACCGCAATAAGCTTAAAATTCCGATATTCGGTTCTATTTTTTATAAATCTATGATGAGCCAGTTCACAAGAATTTTCGGTCTTTTATTTCAAAGCGGCATGCCTGTAAACAGAGCTTTCGAGCTTATGCGCAACGCCGTAAACAACAAATATTTTACGACTAAAATAGACGAGATACATGAAAATATTACAAAGGGGCAGTCGATAACCGACAGTTTTAAAAACTCAAAAATATTTTCCGGCATAGTTATCCAGATGGTAAGCGTAGGCGAAGAAACCGGACATATAGACGAAATGCTGTCTAAAGTTTCGGATTATTTAGACGAAGACCTCGACAGGCAGCTGAATACTTTGCAGGCAAGTATAGAGCCTATTCTTTTGACTATAATTTTCGGCATGGTGCTTTTCTTAGCGCTTGCAATATATCTGCCTATAATAGACGTAATAAATTTTGCAAAAAAAGGGTAGGGGGAAACGGAAAAGGTGTTAGATTAATTTTCCGCAATTAAATTTTAACTTAATTGACTTGTTACGTATGCGGAAAATAAAATCTGACACCTTTTCCTCCGTAGCCGTCAATAAATACGCTGCATAAATCCTTTTCGACAATGCTGCAATTTATCGAGATAAGGTAAAATATGAATATGGATATAAAACATAGGATAAAACATAAATCAAAGCGAAATATAAAAAGACAAATTAGGCGTTTAAACGACGACAAAGGCATATCGATAATACTTGCTATTATTATTATAATAGTTTTGGGTCTTGCCGGCTCTATTTTTGCCTATCTTATGTCGAGCGGCAGCATTAATTCCAGAGCCGACCTCTTAAGCGCCGAAGCCAAATATGCCGCAAAGTCAGGGGTGGAGCTGACGCTGTATGAGTTGGAGCAAACACCGCAAAATTTTACACCAACTGCACCTTCAGAGGCCGGCTGTCCGACAAGTCCCGTTATGCCGCCAGGTGTTACAGGAACGATTAGTGGCACTGAATATCTCTCAGGCAATTTGCAAGGCAATTTACCCAAATCAGTAAATTATACGCCGACATTTTGCGCTATGGTGACAAAGTTTACTCCTAAACCTACACCTACTAATTGCGGCACTCCTGCCCCTCCATATTACATAATCAATTCCAACGGCTTTGCAGGAGGAACGGAAAGGGAAATTACGGCAGAGGTGATAGTAGGCGGAACTAATACTGTAAATAATAATTCATGTACCGGCATATATGTCGAAACCGAACTGCCTAATTCATATAAATAATTAATATATTAAAGCTATTAAAACATATGTAAAAATGAAAAACAATGTTTTAACAAATGCGGTTAAGCATAAAACTATTAACTATTATTTAGCATAAAATGAATAAAAATAACGCTTTTACGCTTGTCGAAATAATAATGGTTATAATTCTCATAGGTGTTTTGGGGATTATTGGAACTATCGGTTTAAATTCCGCCGTTTCAAGCGACAGAGGAATGTATGAAAGACAGATGCAGTCTGCGCTAAGATATGCCCAAAATTATGCCATGACGCACTTTACATATACCGCCGTCGTATTTTCTCCTACGGGTTCGTCTCCTTCTTGCACTATAACCAATAACGTTTCGGCTTACTATGCTGGTTACGCAGTGTGTTCCTGTGTTTCCGATGCAGGAGGCGGCAGTCTTCAGCCGCTTACAAATCCTCTTGCCCAAGTAGCCGATAACTTTTATGTTTCGTTTAATTACGGAATAACGTATTCCGTAACCGGTTTGACGACAAATTATATTGCTTTTAATTCTTTAGGCGAACCGGGAACTTTTGCTGGATCTTCTTGTCCTGCAATACCTGCGGCAAATCCGCCGGCAAACGTTTTTAATTTGCAGTCTCCTCTAAATAATTACTATTATGCCGACTCTATATCTTTCGGTGCAGCTCCTTCGACCCTCACATTCTATATATATCCGGAAACCGGTTTAATAAGCTATAACCGCAATTTATAGCAGTAAGCGTAAAAAAAAGATAAAAATAAAAATATGTTGACAGCAGTTTAATCAAAGCGATATAATTAAAATTAAAAGGTATTTTATATTTATTTATTAATTATTTATTATATTATATTGATTTTACTAACATTTTTTAATTTTTTAGGAGGCTTTTATGGATAAAGAAAAGAAAATTTTATCCGCAAAAAAAATTATTGCGGATAACGGCGCGTTCACGCTTATCGAACTTGTTATGGTGATACTGTTAATCGGTATTTTGGCGGCTGTCGTTTTGCCTAAGTTTGTGAACCTGACAGGTTCGGCTAATAAGGCGGCTTCGCAGGGGGTTATAGGGTCATTAGGGGAAGGTGTGACAACTCAGATGTCTAAAAATTTAGTGAATAATGATTTATCGGATTATGTTGCTGTTACAGGGTTTAATGCGACAACAGCAGGGAAAGTGACATTTGAACCCACCTTGCCGTCTTCTAATACAGCCGGCACAAATCCTTACGCAAATCCATTTTTATTACTGCCGAACTATACAACGCCGAAAACCGGCTCTCCGGCAGGTTCAGGCATATCTTACAATATTGCGACAACTGCTCCGACCGTTCCGTCAGCAAAAACTCCCGGTAATTCTTGGTGGCTTGTTTATTCAAACGGCGCAGTTACAGGTCCCGGCACGGCAGCAGGTCTTTCCGCAGGTCTAACATGCAACAATTCAGCGACGACCAATCCAAATTATGTGCTGCCTACCACGACCGTACCGGTTAATGAATATACCGAACAAATAGGCAATATAGATTATGTCTATACAAACGGTTCGGTAGAAGACAGCTACGCTTATTATATGGTTATATCCGCAAACGACAACATAGAAGGATTTTATATGACGCCTTGCCAGTCATAAAAAAAGAAAAAAAGGTGTCAGATTTGTTTATTCTCTTACTCCCGACTGCGTTCGACGCATCGGGAGTTTTTTTATCCATACCGTAAAAATTTAAAAAAAATATTAAAAGATGATATATTATGATATAATAAAACATAAGAAAATATAAAACTAAATTTATTCATACGGAGTTAAAAATGTCTGCCGAAAGCGCTAAAGAAAATGCCATTCGAAAAGTAATTCAAGAGCTTATAGTGCCTGATTTACAAAAGCTTATCTCTAAAGTGGATATTTTAGACGAAAGGATAACTTCCGTCCGCACCGAGCTTAAATCCGATATTGCCAACCTTGACCTTAAGATAGACAGCGTCAGAACCGAGCTTAAGTCCGATATAAAACGTCTTGAGGATAAGATAGAAGATAACGAAGAGAAAATGGATATAAAAATATCAGCTCTTTCCGATAAAGTGGATATAATGAATAAGTTTAACGATAAACTTTTCGACGTGTTACAATCTGCAAGGAATAATAATCAAAAATAAAAAAATGAAAAAATGTGTCAGATTTATTAATTACGGCAAGTATAAAAACTTCTATTTTATAAACACATTCCTCTATATTATTACTCCCGACTGTATTTGCTATAGCAAGTAGCTTTTCTTTGTAGCAAAAAGCGTCATATTAATTATCTATTTATTTCTAATATTTTATCTCTAATATTCTCAACCGAAAAAATAGTTTTAAAATATAATATAAATAAAGCAAATAAATATCATTCTAAAGGCTGAATTATACAATAATTAATCAATATATAATCTATTATGTATGATGTTTAAAGAAATTATTTTTTTAATTATATCATAAATACAGCTTAGTCTATTCTTTAAAAAATGCAGAAACGGCATCTAATATTTTTATGAGAAACATGATAATTATTTCTATTGCCGTAATTGTTATTATGGTATTGGGATTATATTATCTGCTTAAATATGTTTTAAAAAAACCGATTCAAAATTTGATGACAAAGCTGAAGGAGATGATAACTCAGATTGCAACGGCTTCGGAAGAGCAGTCTCAGGTCAGCGAAGAAATTTCGCTGTCATCCGAAGAAATAATTAAGTCTCAGGATCACGTTGCGAGCGGCTCTAAGCAGGTTGCGGTATCGGCGGCAGAACTTGCTGATCTCGCTTCTGAATTAGTAAAAACCGTGAATGTATTTAAAATAAATTAAAATTGAAAATAGTTTGTACAAATTTTTTATTTTATGATATAAATATTTAAAAATATATTCATAATGAAGTAAATGGCATATGCGGTCACGATAACGGCGACGTAGTTCTTAAAAACGTTTCAAAACAGATAAAAAAGAGCATAAGAAATTCCGATATTGCAGTTAGATTCGGCGGCGAGGAATTTCTTGCTCTTTTGATAGACGTAAAAGAAGGCGAAAGTTTTATAATTGCTGAAAAAATCAGGAAAGCCGTTGAATCTTCGCCTCTTGAAATTCCCGGCGGAGTGGTTCTTAAAAAGACCATAAGCATAGGAGTATGCGAATACCCTATAGATTCGGATAAATTTTGGCAGGCTGTTAAATATGCAGACGTTGCACTGTACGAAGCAAAAGAGAACGGCAGGAATAAAGTTATAAGGTTTACAAAAGATATGTGGAAGGAAGAAGAATATTAGTAAACAACATACAATGAAAATATTAATATTGTTAATATCAAGCGTTTTAATTTGCTTGTTGCCGCAGTTATCGGGTACCGGTTTTTGCAAAAAATTAAAAAACCCTTTTGTATCTCCGTTTACGCCGAAGGCAAGCAGGGCGTATGTTTCCAATCCTTTAAGCGGATTAAATTTGCAGGCTGTTATAACTACTTCAGAACAGGATAAAAACGTTGCAATAATAAACGGAAAACCTTATTATGACGGTTCAAAGGTTAAAGGAGATACGATATTAAAAATTACTAAAAAAAAAGTAGTATTAAAATCGCCTGCCGGGAAAATAATAAAATTAAATTTATATAAATTTGAAGGGTTTACAAAATCAATATATTAAATTACAATATGTTAAATGCCAAGTATATAAAAAAAATAAAAAATATAATATTAAATGAAATATATGACGGATATTTTGCTGCAATCTGTTTTAAAACATAAAGATAATCGGCATACTATAAATCGTAACATTATCGCTATTAAAATGCCGATGATAAATTTTTTTTCTTTTTTATTTTCGTTCCTGTTTATTTCATTGATAATATTGCCTATTTTATCTACTGCATCATGGGGTTTTAATGCCTCAATAAAAAATAGTTTAAATAATAATTATGAAAATCCTTTAAAAATTACGGTATTAAGCGGAAATATAAAACTTCCTAACGATAAAATAACCGTCGAAGGCAATAATATACCGGTAAGACCATTGATTATTGGAATCTGCCATGCATTTCACTTAAATTACGTTTTAAGCGGAGGAGTCGGCGGGACCGTAACCTTGCATATAAAGAAAATACCGCTTCCGCAGGCTTTATCAATAATATTAAAAGCAGATAATCTAGGATACAGCGAAAACAACGGAGTTATATTTATAGGGAAAAATGCTTCGCTTGCCGACAATTATATCGACTATAAAATCAATTTGAAATATATCCAGGCAAAAAATATCCTGCCTGTGTTGACGCCTATCTTGCCGACCGGCGCAAAAGCTTACGCCTCGCCGCACGGCAATTCTATTTTTGTTTATGATATTCCGTCGAATATCGATAAGATAAAACAAATAATAAAAAATTTAGACGTTAAAAAAAGAGTGGTTCTTCTTAATGTCAAACTTGTCGATATAACGGATAGTTTTAATAGGAACGTGGGTATAAACTGGTCTTTTCTGGGAAATGCCGGCAGCGCAATATTGCCTAACGCGGGCAATCCTTCTTTGTCGTCAAACTTTGCAACGGATTTTACGGCTGCAACCGATTTAAATTCCGGCGATAACTATTTAAATCTCGGAGTGCTCGCTCCATGGCAGAATTTCGGCAATATTTCAGCGCAGTTATCTTTAGGTCAGGAATTAGGGTGGGATAAAATAATAGAATCTCCAAGCGTTACCGTTCTGAGCGGTCAACAGGCGACCGTTAATTCATCAGTATTGAAATATTATGTAGCCTACACGGCTTCCGGCGGGACGACGGCTTCGTCCGGCTCCTCATCCTCGTCGTCTTCAGGCGCTGCGGCGGGCGGCACGACCGTAATAGCGCAGGAACCCGTTACTTCTACTCTTCAAACGATTACTATAGGCATTACCTTAACGGTTACTCCTATAGTAGAAAGCAATGACGATATTTTATTAAACATTAACGTTACATACTCTTTTCCTTCGTCCAGCACAGGTATAGGCGGTTTTCCTGCCGTAAACAACAAAAGCGTTTCAACCGTAGTGGAAGTGAAAAACGGTTCGACCCTTGTAATAGGCGGGCTTTTATCTACGGAAAAAAGCCGCAGTAACGACGGCATACCGGTGTTGTCCGAAATACCCGTCTTAGGTTATTTGTTCGGCTACCATCAAAGGTCTGTAAATACAGAGCAGTTAACCGTTTTTATTTCTCCTAAAATTTTAAATTAAATGCAGTGCTACCGTTTTCATCCGTAAAATACAAATCCTTTGACGACCGTCTTTACGTCGGGGAAAGATTTGACGCTCGGCTTTATTGATACGTAATCGATAACGAAAATCCTATGCATTTCGTAAATATTTTTAATAAACATTAAAGTTTTATTAAAACCTCCGGACATATTAATTTGGATCGGAATGGCTTTTATATCCTTATAACTTAAGCTTTTGCCGAAATTAATCTTTTCTATAACGAAATTATTTGCGGGAGCATCCGCCGATATATTTTTAATAAGGCTTGAAATTTTTGCGGTTTTTGGAAGTATAGATTCGTCGTTTTTTAATTTTAGGTTTAAATTTTTTATCTGTTTTTTTAACCGGTATAACGTATTTTTTTCCTCGTAAAGCGTGCCTGCGGTTTTCTTAAAAAATTCCATTTTTTTCTGAATTTTTAAAATTTTAGCATTGTTATTTTCGATATTTTTATATATTATGTTGACAAAAATGTCCTGATTTATTAAATATATAAATATAAAAGCCATCAATAAAACTAAAATAATTTTCTTGTTTCTTAGATAAGCCGGTATTTTTTTTATATCGTCCAACAGTTTCACTAATTATTCCCGTTTTTATTTTTTTCTTATTTATTTTATATTATTTTATATTATTTTAAATTTAACTTATATTATATATTGTAAATCTTGATGTTTTTTTGATGTTTTATTTTTTCTTTGTGCCGTCAGCCGTATTTTTTATGTTCATATCGGGTATTCCGTTAAGCAAGCCTATAATTTTAAAGCCGTAAAAAGTATTGCCGTTGACCTTTTTTATATTTATGCCTACGAGCGTCATTTTTGCAAACAACGTCGTAGCTTTCATGTTGTCTGTATAAATAGAAATATTGTTTAACGAAACGCTGTTACCCTCTATAGACACTTTGCCGTCTTGCATCGATACGCTCGACATCCATACGCCTTGAGGCGACGCCGCTACCATTTTATCTATTTTTCCGTACCACGATACTTTGAGTTTTTTAAGACTGTTTATTAACGCAACTTTTTCTCGGACCGCCCCTAAAAGCAGTTTTCTTTTTTCTATCGCCGTTTCAAATGCTGTATTCATAATATTTTTTGTTTTCATAACGGTAAGTTTTTGCGATAAAGCCGCCATGTATTTGATTTTTCCCTTATTTATTAAAACTAAAGATGAATCTATTAGAAAAATAAAAATTAAATAACCTGCTATAATCGAAATAAACAGCAGTTTTTTCCTGTTTTTCGCTATAAGTTCTTTATTTTTAGCCGGAAGAAGATTAATTCTCGTTTTTTCGATCGGTTTATTTTTTCCAATTTTCATATAAATTTTAATTTTATTCGTTTGTTCTGCTTATTTAATTTTAATATTTATGTTATTTAAAAAAATACCGCATTTTAATCTATCTGTTAACTATAAGACCGAAGGTAGTCCACATTTCTTCAAGGGGGTATAAAAAATCGCTTCCGTTTATTCTTTTTAATTTATTAATTCTTTCCGACAGATAAAATCCGTATCCGTCCGACTCTAATAAATCCGTCATCGAAACGGAAAAGAACTTGAAGCCCGTCACTTTCGACATAATCATATCGAACCCTTTTTTATTGGAAAAAATTCCGCTAAGTATTATTTCGTCTATCGGCGGCAAAGATTTTCCGGCAAAATAGAAATCTAGCGTCCTTTTCAGCTCGTCTACTATAACCGATAAAGAATTTTCATAAGAAATATTTTTAAAGTTTAAATCTTCAGCCGTCCTTTCAAAAATTACCGCTTCATTCAAAATCATCAATATTTTTATCGAATAATAACTTATATCGCAGAGCAAAACGTGATTTGCGCCGCCAGGTCCTATTTTACCCATATATTTGGCATTATTATAAATAGAAACCGCTTTGCACTCTATAGACCTGACCTTTATCGAAGCATTTTCGAATATACTTAAATAATTTTTAACGTCTTCTTCTAAAGCTGCAAACGCCGTTAAATTAAGAAAAATATTGCCCGAATCGTCGGAATATGATGCGTATATATAATCGAAAATATAGTGAGTTATCGGAAAATGAAGGACTTTTTTTAATTCATATTCTACGGCGGATTTAAGATCGGCTGGAGGCATATTTGGCAGAGTAAAATTAAAACTTAAAACTTTATTGCCGTTAAGGGAGGTAATTACGTTCTTTTTGCTAATTTTATTCTCGCCGATAATTTTATCGAGATTAGCGGCTATAAAATCCGCGTCTTTTGAGCCGTCGATTTCAATCTCGTAATTTACAAAATTGTTTAAAAAATATCCGCCTTTTTTTTTATAAACTTCTAATATTTTAATTTTATTATAGTCTATTTCAATTGCGGAATAAATTTTCATAAAGCAAATTAATTTATTTTTATAATTACAGTTATGGACGATTATAAATTATTTATAAAGGCAAAGTTTTTATATTTTATGCCTTAAGATATGTAGAAATAAGTTTATCAGAAATCGTAAATTTATTCAAAAAATATTCTCGCTTTACTTGCTCTGTCCTTTCCAAGTTGTGACGGTGACAGAATTGAATTCTGTCACCGTAATATAAAGGCGCTTTACAAAATATATAAAAAATTATAAAATCATACAACTATGGATTATAAAAAAGCAGGCGTAGATATAGAGGCAGGAAAAAAAGCCGTCGACGATATAACATCGATAGTTAAAAGCACTTATACAAAGGGCGTTATAGATAATTTCGGATTATTCGGTTCGCTTTTTTCTCTTGAGGAGCTTAATTATAAAAATCCGGTTTTAGTTTCTGGAACGGACGGCGTAGGCACAAAGCTTAAAATAGCTTTTGCGGCAAACAAACACGATACTATCGGTTTAGATTTAGTCGCTATGAGCGTAAACGATATTGCATGTTTAGGAGCCAAACCGCTTTTTTTCTTGGATTATATATCTACTTCCAGTTTAAATCCTGGAATCATAAAAGAAATAGTTTCGGGTATAGCCGCAGGGTGCAGAGAGGCTAAATGTTCTCTTCTGGGCGGCGAAATGGCCGAAATGCCTTCTTTTTATCAGTCGGGCGAATACGATTTGGCGGGTTTTGCGGTCGGGATAGTCGAAAAAAACGAAATTATAGACGGAAAGGAAATTGAAGAAGGGGACGGCGTTATAGGCATAGCATCCAGCGGACTGCATTCCAACGGCTACTCTCTTGCCAGAAAGATAGTATTCGAGATGATGGGTTTAGGCATAAACGACCCCTTGCTTAAAGACGGGAGAACCGTTAAAGACGCTCTGTTAGAACCGACTATTATTTATTCGGAGCTTATAAGCGCGCTTAAGAACAAATTTAAAATTAAAGGGATTGCCCACATAACGGGAGGCGGTATAACCGAAAATTTAGCCAGAATACTTCCGCAAACGGTTTCCGCCGAAATCGACGGAAATTCATGGGAAGTTCCCGAACTTTTTAAAATATTAAAAGAAAAAGGCGGCATAAGCGGCGGCGAGTTTTACAGAGTTTTCAACGCCGGCATTGGCATGATTTTAATCGCGGAAGCAAAAGAAACCGAAGATATCGTGAAATTCATTAATAACGAAGTTTTTTATTACGGCGGCAAAAATTTTAATTCTTTTAATATAGGTTCTATATTAAGCAATAAAAACAGCGTCGGTCGGCCGCCGGTCAGGATTAAATAATTGCTTAACGCGTTATAAGTTAGAATATTATAATGAAAAAAAGGCGTCAGATTTTATTTTCAGCCTGACACCTTTTACGAAATAAAATTTCGATTGCAGTATTAAGGAAATATTATATAACAATATGATAATGCAAAAGAAAATAAACTGCATAATTCTCGCTTCCGGAAACGGTTCTAACGCTTTAAATCTAATACGCATATTTCATACCGACGCCGGAGAGGATAAAAGCGCCGCCTGCAGTATCAATATATCGGCGGTCGTTTCAAATATAGAAAAAGCGCCGGTTATCGAAAAAGTCAGGATTGCCGCGCCTGATATTCCCGTTTTTTTTCTTCCGTACGCTTCGGTTTCGGAAAGGGAATATTTTGAAAAAGAACTTGAAAGCATTATACGAAAATATAATATAAATTGTATAATTCTTGCAGGTTTTATGAGAATACTGTCAAAAGAATTCGTTTCCAAATTTCATAAAAAAATAATAAATATACATCCTTCCCTGCTTCCGGCTTTTAAAGGAAAAGACGCCATAAAAAGCGCATTCGATTACGGAGTAAAATATACCGGCGTTACCGTGCATTACGTTACTCCGGAGGTTGACGCAGGACCTGTTATCTGTCAGGAAGTCGTTAAGATTGAAGAGAACGATACCCTTGAAACTTTAGAATTAAAAATTCACGATATGGAACATAAAATTTATCCTGCCGCATTAAAAAAAATATTTATATAAAATATTTTAAATAAATTGAAACAGTTCACTATAAACCGCGAAAATATTTTCAACAAACTAAAATTCGTTTCCTACGTCGGTATTTTTGCGAATATTATTTTAACTTTAGCAAAATTTTACGTTGGCATTGCAGGGCATTCTGAGGCGCTGGTAGCCGACGGCTTTAATTCGCTTTCCGATATTTTTGCCGGCTTGGTAGTTTACGTATCTTTTAAAATATCCAACAAACCTCAGGACAAAGAGCATCCGTACGGACATGCCAAAGCCGAAATGATAGCCACTTTTTTGGTGGCGTTAATTTTAATACTTTTCGGACTTTCTATTATAGCGATGTCGTCCTTCAAATTATATTTCCGCTATTACGAGCGCCCGGCATTCGATACTTTAATCGTTGCATCGGCTACTATAATAATAAAAGAAATTCTTTACAGATGGACTTTAAGGTGGGGCAGGCTTTTAAAATCTACAGGTTTGATTGCGACCGCATACGACCATAGAAGCGACGTCGTAGTGTCTTTAGCCGTGGTAATAGGGATTATTTTTGCTATAAAAGGTTATTACTATATGGACCCCATAGCCGGAATAATCGTAAGTTTTTTCATATTCCGCCTTGCCGTGAAACTTATTAAAGAATCTATAAGCAATCTTATGGACGAAAGCCCTCCGGCATCCGTAGTCGATAAAATAAAAAACGTAATTACTTCCGTGAAAGGGGTCGAGCGCATTACGAATATTAAGGTAAGGAAATCAGGTCCGTATTTTTATATAGACGTCGAAATAGAAATTAATCAAAATATGACCGTTAAAATGTCTCACGATATAGCGGAAAGCGTTAAAAGCAGCCTTATGTCGTCAAATATTTATATAAACGACGTTATGGTTCATATAAATCCTTTTGAGGAAAGGGCGTCAGGTTAATTTTTTGCAATTTGATTTGACATCTTTTCCTTGGTTAAACCTGTTTTTTAATATCTATTTTATATTCGCTGATTTTTTTCCGCAGGGTATTTCTGTTAATTCCCATAAGTTTAGAAACTTTAAGCTGATTAAAATTATAAAGATTAAGTATTTCTTCTATAATTATTTTTTCAGTTAGTCCCATTATAGATTTATAAACGTCGTTAATTTCGGTATCTTTGACTTTTTCGATGTAATTTTTTATTTTTCGTTTAATAATATCTTCAAAAGGGTCGGTCTCCGTTTTTTTGTCTTTTAAATTATTTTCGCCGTTATTTAATATTTCTATAAAATCATCCGCGTTCAATACAGACGAAGGAGACATAACCATACTTCTTCTTATTGCATTTTCAAGTTCTCTTATATTCCCGGGAAAATTATAAGACTGAAGCAAAGAAAGCGCATCGCCGCCTAACTGCTTTTCCGGTATATTAAGCTCTTGAGAAAACTTTTTTATAAAAAAGTCGGCTAAAATAGGTATGTCGGATTTCCTTTCCCTTAAAGGCGGCAGGGTAATTTCTATAACGTTAAGCCGGTAATATAAGTCTTCCCTGAATTTTGCGTTTTTAACCATAGACTTAAGATTTTTATTTGTAGCGGCAATAATTCTGACGTCTATTTTAACGGGTTTATTAGAACCTACGGGCTCAATCTCCTTTTCTTGTATGGCGCGCAAAAGTTTTGCCTGAAGATTAAGCGGCATATCCCCTATTTCGTCTAAAAAGATAGTGCCACCGTTTGCGCTTATAAATTTTCCTTCTTTTTTTTCGTTTGCGCCGGTATATGAACCCTTTTCATGACCGAACAGTTCAGATTCTAGAAGTTCCGAAGGGATAGAGGGAGTATTGACGACGATAAAAGGCTTATCGCTTCTTACGCTGTTTAAATGTATCGCTCTTGCTATAAGCTCCTTACCCGTACCGGATTCCCCCAAAATTAATACGGTAACGTTGTTATGCGATAACTTGCCTATGGTTTTAAAGACTTCCTGCATAATTTTAGATTTGCCGACAAGCAGGGTGTCGAGAAAATCATCCGACTTTTCAAATTTTTTATCGTTTAGGCCGTCGTTTTTTTTTATTTTTTCTATTATGCCGAGAATTTCTTCCAATTCAAAAGGCTTCGTAATGTAATCGTATGCGCCTTTTTTCATGGCGTCTATAGCGTTTACCATAGTGTTTTGGGCGGTCATAATTATAACGTTCGGTTTATCGTCTAATTTTCTCGTATAAGCCAGTACTTCCATACCGTTAATTTTAGGAATTCTTATATCGAGAAATATAGCAAAATAGCGGTTATTTTTGATATGCGACAGCGCTTCTTCTCCGTCGGAAGCCGTTTCGATTGCAAATTCGTCTTCCAAAAGTTTTTTTAATACGTAAACCAAACTCTGCTCGTCATCGACGATTAAGATTTTATGCTTTTTCATAATCGATTATTTATTGTAAAGTCAGATAAGGTAAGTATCCAGCAATTCACCCTTATGTATGACAGATGCGTCTTCCGGAACGGATATAATAGAATTCATAACGCCGAAAACATTTATCGTCGCCGGTCCCGATTTTTCAAATATTTCCGAATATACGGTTCCGTCTTTATAAAATGTATTTGCCGGAATAAATTCTTTTCTTTTATTTTTTTTAATATATTCAAATGAAGATACCGATTTAATTTTATGCATGCGGCTGTTTATTCTAATATGGCCGTTTATGAAAGGTTTTACATATACCGCTAAGCATGTATAAAACGCAACCGGATTTCCAGGCAGCATAAAAACTGGTATTTTTTTATTTATCAATCCGAAAGAGAAGGGTTTTGCGGGTTTAATGGCAACCTGCCTGAATTTAATTTTAAAGCCGACGGCTTCAAGCGCTTTTTCAGTAAAATCTTTATCGCCGAAAGAAGCTCCGGCGGAAGTTATTATTATTTTACTAGTTTTTATCGCATTAGACAGGGCGTCTTCTATTTCTTTCAAATTATCTTTGCACACAGCATTATTAACGACGGCGCAGCCGTTTTGCATTAAAAAATTTTCTGCCAATATTCCGTTTGAATTATAAATTTTGCCGTATGCAGGCTTTTTATCCAGACCTATAATCTCGTTTCCCGTAGAAATAACGGAAACCGGTATTTTTTCAAATACTTTTATATTCGTTATGCTGCATGAGACGAGCAGAGATAAATTTTCCGGAGTCAGTCTGGTATTTTTTTTTAAAATAACATCGCCTTTTTTGATAACCTCGCCGCGGTTTCTGACATTTTTACCCTGTTTCACGGGAGAGTTTATTATAAGGTGATTGTTTTCTATGACGGCATCCTCAAGGGGTATTACGGCGTCGAAAGTTTCCGGCATATATCCGCCCGTCATTATGCGGACGGCACAGTTTTCGCCGCCGGATTTTTTATATATATAATTAACGGAGTCTTCCCCTGCATATACGACTTTTTTATTTATAGGCAATATTAATCCTGAAGAGTTAATATTTTTTGTCAAATCGGAATTAACGGCATATCCGTCCATTGCAGAATTGTCGCATACCGGATAATCGACGCCCGATATTACGTCGTCGTATAAAACCCTGTCGGCTGCGTTTACGGCGGATATTTTTTCGGCTTTTAAAGTTGCAGTAGTATTTATAGAATTTATAATGTTTAAAGATTCATCGAAAGATATCATTTATCTGGTTATCTTAAGCAATTCGCCTGGATATATAGAATTTGGATTTTTTATATTGTTTTCTGCCATTATGTTTTTTATGTTATCGTGAAATTTTGCGGAAATCCCGTAAAGCGAATCGCCGAATTTTACTCTATAGTATAAAAAACCGCTATTTGTTTTTTTTGATTCATAGTTATTGCCGCCGCTCTTAATATAAGAATATCTTACCCTATCAGCCGAGCCGCCTTTTAAAAATATTTTTTCTCCGGCATGTATATCGTTTCCGTTAATCCGATTTATGCTTTTAATATAATTTATAGGTACGTTAAATTTTTGGGATATGCTCCATAAAGTCATTCCCGGTTTCACGATAATATATGATAAAGCCGAATTGCCGAAATTGTTTTTGCCGTAAGTTTTTTGGGAACCGTTTATTCCGGGTATAGTTATTTTTTCTCCTACTTTCAGTACGGAATAGCCGTTAAGTCCGTTGTACCTTTCTATGGCAGACAAAGATACTCCGTATTTTGAAGCGATTCCCATAAGCGTATCTCC
>JAJZJX010000004.1:0-58382 GCA_021850985.1 bacterium | reverse complement strand
CGTTTATTCCGGGTATAGTTATTTTTTCTCCTACTTTCAGTACGGAATAGCCGTTAAGTCCGTTGTACCTTTCTATGGCAGACAAAGATACTCCGTATTTTGAAGCGATTCCCATAAGCGTATCTCCCGGTTCTACGGTATAGACGGTATTAGAGCCAGAAGCATTTGCCGCGTAATTTGTATTTGCCGCGTTTATTCCGGGTATAGTTATTTTTTCTCCTACTTTCAGTACGGAATAGCCGTTAAGTCCGTTGTACCTTTCTATGGCAGACAAAGATACTCCGTATTTTGAAGCGATTCCCATAAGCGTATCTCCCGGTTCTACGGTATAGACGGTATTATTTGCCGGCCTCGAATAAGTCGTATATTGTATTGCCGGCTTTTTTAGCGCGTACCTTTTAAGATGTTTGGAATTCTTTAAGAATTTACCGTAATCGCTTGCGGGTATATTAAGCATAAATCCAGGGTCGTCCGGCGGCGTGACGTTCCTTAAAAGTTCGGGATTCATCTGCTGCAATTCATATTCCGAAATCCCAATGCATTTAGCTAAATCGTAAAGACTGACCGAATACGGTACTTTCACTTGTTTAAATTTAATAGGTTTTTGATAATTAATATTATGGAATCCGAAGTTAGCCGGATCTTTCGCAATAATTGCCGCAGCAATAATTTTAGGAACGTATCTTCTTGTCTGCCCTGGTAAAAGATAAGGCTTGTTCTGCGATATAGACCAGAAATTACCGCCGGGATCAAGCGATAATGCTCTTTCTATAGTTAGTTCTCCGGCGTTATAAGCCGCAGCCGCAAGATACCATGAGCCGAATTTGTTAAATAAATCTTTTAAGTATTCCGCCGCCGCATATGTCGATTCTACCGGGTTTCTCCTTTCGTCGACCCACCAATTTATAGTCAGACCGAATATTCTGCCGGTAGAAGGTATAAACTGCCACATACCGCTGGCGCCTGCATAAGAATATGCGGTGGGTGAAAAACCGCTTTCAATCATTGCAAGATAAGCGAGATCGTTAGGAAGTCCTATTTTTTGGAAAATTTTTTTTATCATAGGTATATATCTTTCCGATCTTGAAAGAGCATATTTAAAAAAATCTCTTCCGGTAGTCTGATAATAATGAATGTAATGTATTATTTCCTTGTTTATAATCATAGGAAATATATGGGTCATATTTTTTTGGTAATTGGCAAAATCGCCTTTTTTTGCAAGGAGTCCAGATGCTGTCAGACTGCTTGAAGCGTTTACATGCTTCTTATTAATAGATGCATCGGCAACAACTGCCGGTTCTTTTGCGGTTTCATGTTTTTTCGGCTTTATTTTTTTTATAAATACCTTATTGTATTGCGAACTGTTGTTTGTATTTGCCGAAGAAACAATAACAACTTGGGCGTCGCCTTTTTTTCTGCTAATTTTATTTTGATTAAGCTTAGTAGTCGTAAATCTAATGTTCAAAAAGCTGCCGCTGTATTTTTTTTTACTGGGATTAGAGGCATACGAAGGAACGACTAAAATAAAAAATGTTAATAATATTAAAACGGTGAATATAGAAAAGCGGGTTTTATCAAATTTATAAATACTGCGCATATTTTCCATTTTTTTCAATTAAAGTTAAAATTATACCTCATATATCTACATTATATAAATAGATAAAAAAAATCGAACAAATAAATACATTTTAAATTATAATGCCTGCATAGCTAAAAGTCAAATTTTTTAAAAAATTTTATGAAAAAAATTCAAATGCGTAAGTATAAAGTACATTAAATCCTTGACTTTTTTTATTAAATTTGTTTTAGTATATAATGTTTTAAATTTAATTTATAATTATAATTTTTTCAAATTAATTTTAATATCTTAATTTAAAGGGGTTTAAAAATGCAAAAAAAGTATTTATTGGCGCCCGGACCTACGCCGGTGCCCGAACGCGCTTTAGCCGATATGTCTCTTCCTATAATTCACCACCGCGCTCCCGAATATTCCGTTATTCTGCAGGAAGTTAGGGATAATCTTAAATTCCTGTTTCAGACCAAACAGGAAGTTTTAATTTTTACTTCAAGCGGAACAGGCGCTATGGAAGGATGCGTTACGAATCTGCTTTCCGCAGGCGACCATGCGCTTGCCGTAAGAGGGGGAAAATTCGGAGAAAGATGGTTCGATATATGCAAGGCGTATTCCGTTAACGTAAAAGCTATAGACGTTGAGTGGGGGCATACCGTTTCGCCGAAGTCCATAGAAGATGCATTAAACGAAGACCCTGAAATAAAAGCCGTTTACATACAGGCATCCGAAACGTCCACGGGCGTCTATCATCCGGTTAAAGAAATTGCCGATATCGTTAAAAAAAGACCGAATACTATTCTCGTCGTGGATGCGATTACCGCGCTTGGAGTAACAAATATTCCGCAGGACGAATGGGGAATAGACGTCGTCGTTACCGGTTCGCAGAAAGCCCTTATGCTGCCTCCGGGACTCGCTTTTGCTTCTTTGAGCGAAAAAGCGTGGAGTTTCGTAGAAAAATCGACCCTGCCGAAGTACTATTTTAATTTTAAAAAAGAAAAAAAATCGTTGGAAAAAAATCAGAATGCTTACACTCCTAACGTTCAGCTTATAGTAGGCTTAAGGGAAATATTAAGAGAAATTAAGGAAGAAGGATTGGAAAAGGTATTCAAAAGGCATGCAAATCTTGCAAATGCCGTCAGAGTTGCCGTTCAGGCCATGGGATTAAAACTTTATACGATAGACGAGCCTTCCAACGCTCTAACGGCCGTTTGGGCGCCTGAAGGCATAGACGCCGGCAAAATAACTAAGCTTATAAGGGAAAAGTACGGTATTACAATAGCAGGCGGACAGGATGCCGCAAAAGGTAAAATATTCAGAATAGCGCATCTGGGATATGCCGGATGTTTTGACGTCATAACTGCAATATCGGCATTAGAAGCGGTATTAAAAGAATTAGGATATAAGTTTGAAATAGGAAGCGGACTTAAAGCCGCGCAAAAGGCTTTGTTCGGAGAATAATAAACTACGGTGCCGGAATTCAATTCTGTCCCGTATCAAAATGTATGATATCAAATTATTTATAGGAGATAAATAATATGTTCAAAGTTATCGTAAGCGATAAACTTTCAAAAGAAGGCGTAGACATATTAACGAAAACCGGCAAAATTCAGGTTGACGTTAAAACCGGATTAAAACCGGAAGAACTCAAACAAATAATCGGAGATTACGACGGCATAGTAATAAGAAGCGCGACAAAACTTACAAAAGACGTTATAGAAGCCGCTAAAAAATTAAAAGTTATAGGAAGAGCCGGAAGCGGATTGGATAACGTAGATAAAGCCGCGGCTACCGCCGCCGGAATAGTCGTTATGAATACGCCCGGCGGAAATACGGTAACGACGGCCGAACTTACTTTCGGCATGCTAATGGCTATGTCCCGCTATATACCGCAATCTTTTCTTTCTATAAAGGAAGGTAAATGGGAAAAAAGCAAATTTCAAGGTACCGAAGTTTACGGAAAAACCTTAGGTATTATCGGAATGGGCAATATAGGACAGGTTCTTTATACCCGCGCAAAGTGTTTCGGCATGAACCCTATCGGCTACGACCCTCTATTATCTAAAGAAAAAGCAAAAGAACTTGAAATAAATCTTGTTGGTTTAGACGAAATATATGCGAAGTCAGACTATATAAGCGTTCATACGCCTTTAGTCAAAGAAACTAAAGGCATGATAAATAAAGAAACCATAGCCAAGATGAAAGACGGAGTTAAACTTCTCAATATTGCAAGAGGCGGCATAATAAACGAAGCCGATTTATACGAAGCTCTCAAATCCGGCAAGGTTTCCGCGTGCGCTTTAGACGTATTCGAAGTAGAACCGCCGGTAAACAACCCCCTTTTAACTTTAGACAACGTTATCGCTACTCCGCATCTCGGAGCTTCTACCGAAGAAGCTCAGACGAACGTTGCGGTAGCAATATGCCACCAAATTGCCGACTATCTTATTAACGGAACTATAAAAAATGCCGTTAACGTTCCGTCCGTAACAAAAGAAGAGGTTGATATTATAGGTCCTTACCTTAATCTCGGCGAAAAAATAGGTAAACTGCTCGGCAATATTATAACCGGCGGAATTACTGAAATTAAAATAGATTACAACGGCGCAGTTTCTAAGCACAATATAAGCGCAATAACGCCTAACGTCGTAAAAGGTGTTCTTTATCCGGTGCTTAGGGAAGACATAAACTATGTTAATGCCGTCGAGGTTGCAAAGACGAGGGGTATATCCGTTGTAGAGTCAAAATCCGACCAGGCATTAGATTATACGAGCACCATATCTATTTCGGCCAAAACCGACGCTAAAACTTTTTCTATAACCGGAGCGATATTCGGCAAAAAAAATCCGTGGATAGTAAAAGTGGACGATTATTCAATAGAAGCTATTCCGGAAGGACATATTTTAGTTATTTTTAATCTGGATAAACCCGGCGTAATCGCATCTATAGGAAAAGTACTCGGTAAAAATAATATTAACATCGCAAGGATGCACCTTGGAAGACATTTGGATAAGGCCATTTCTATTTTACAGCTTGATTCGGAAGTTAAAGGCGAAGTGATTAACGAATTAAAATCCGAACCTAATATAACGGAAGCTAAATATTTAGAGTTATAGTGAACACGAAAAACCTAACGTTTTCTTCTCAGCCGCCCCCCGGAACCAGAGATTTTTTAATAGCGGAAACGGATAATATCGACAGAGTTGCAAATACGCTTCTCGAAGAATTTTCTAAATGGGGTTACGGAAAAGTTATAACTCCGAGCATAGATTTTTTAGACGTTTTTTTGTTGAGTTCTAAAGCACGCGAACTTTTTAAAATTGCCGATATAAGCACAGGGGAGATGCTGTCGTTGAGAAGCGATTTTACTCCCCAGATAGCAAGGTTAAGCTCGGCTTTAAAAAATTCGGTCGCTCTGCCGTATAAGTTTTCTTACTGCGGCCCTGTTTTAAGGAATTTCGATCCTGTTCTGGGCAGACCAAGAGAAATATGGCAGGCAGGGGTCGAATCAGTCGGACCCGTAAGTCCGGAAAGCGATGCCGAACTCATAATAATGGGCATTGAATCTTTAAAGCGGCTCGGGGTTCAGGATTTCAGCGTAGATATAGGAAACGTAGAATTTTTTAAAGGGATAGTATCCGACATAGATTACGCCGTAAGAGAAAAAATAGAAGAATTTATTTTAAGAAAGGATTCTTCTGGCTTAAACGTTTTTCTTGAAGGAGTTTCTATACCGCAAAAAAAGAAAGAAGTTATCAGCGGGCTTCCGTTTATTTTCGGCGAAAAATCCGTTATAAAAAAAGCATGGAAAATGGCTTCCGACGAAAAGTCGCAAGAAGCATTAGAAACCCTCGAGCGGATACTTTCGTATATAAAATATTATAAGCTGGAAGAATACATAACAATAGACCTTGGCGAAATTAGAGGGTTAAACTATTATACCGGAACGATATTTGAATGTTTTGCGCCTCATGTAGGTTACGAAATTTTCGGAGGCGGCAGATATAACAATTTAATCGGCAAGTTCGGCGAGAATTGCGCAGGAGCCGGTTTTGCGGTCAATCTCGATACTTTATGCAGATACGGCGATTTTTCGCAAAGCGGATTCAAAAATAGAGATTTTCTTATTTTCAATAAAACGGACGACAAAAAATCCGAAGTAGAAATTATTTTATTTTTGCGCAAAAAAGGGTATGCCGTCGAAACTAATTTTATGGACTACGGATATTTGGATACTTTAAAATACATGAAGGAAAATAGAATAAAAAAAATTATAAACATAACGAAAGACTATATTTTGCTCGGCGATATAAATTCAGGCAAAGAAAGAAAATTTAAAAATATATCGGAACTTAAAAAAAATACCGAAAATATATAAATTATAACTTAAAATATGAGAAAAAAAAATATTATAGTAGTAGGTCTTCAATGGGGAGACGAAGGGAAAGGAAAAATAGTCGATTTGCTTGCTAAAAACGCAGATATAGTAGCGCGTTATCAGGGCGGAAATAATGCAGGGCATACTGTAGTTTGCGGCGATTTGAGCTTAGTATTCAGATTAGTGCCTTCCGGCATATTAAACGAAGATAAAATCTGTATTCTCGGAAACGGCGTAGTAATAGATCCGTCCGTCCTCTTCCAGGAGCTTAAAGAATTAAGTACCGTGGGAATAAATATCAAGAACAGATTTTTTATATCTTATAAATCGCATATAATCATGCCTTATCATAAAAGATTAGATACGGCAAGGGAAAGATTGCGGGGCGCCGGAATGATAGGCACTACCGGAAGAGGAATAGGTCCGGCATATGAAGATAAAGTTGCAAGACTCGGAATACGTGCGGTAGATCTGCTGAACAGAGACGTGCTGTATAACAAAATAGTTTTGAGCCTGAAAGAAAAAAATTATCTTTTTAAAAACGTTCTTGGGGAAGACGTATTTAATCCAGACGATTTAATTGAAGAATATTTAAATTACGGGAAAAAAATAAAGGAATTCCTGATAGATGCCTCCATATATATAAACGAAAAATTGGAACAGGGACTTAACGTTATGCTGGAAGGCGCGCAAGGTACTTTTTTAGACGTCGACCACGGTACTTATCCTTACGTTACATCGTCTAATACCGTAGGCGGATCTTCGCTTGCCGGCGTAGGTTTGGGTCCGACGAAAATCGACGAAGTTATAGGTATTACCAAAGCATATACTACCCGCGTAGGAGAGGGTTATTTTCCCACGGAATTAAAAGGCGACGACGGCAAAAACATCAGGGATAAAGGAGAAGAATTCGGTTCCGTTACGGGAAGGCCGAGAAGATGCGGCTGGTTTGACGTAAATTTAATTAAAGAAGCAGGGCGTTTAAACGGAATTACCGGAATGGTCGTTACGAAACTGGACGTTTTATCGGGTCTGCCGAAGATTAAAATTTGTACCGGTTATATGCTGAACGGTTCCGTAATTAATCATCTACCTTTTTCTTCGTCCGACTATGAAAAAGCTGTCCCGCTTTATGAAGAAACGGAAGGATGGAGCGGCGACATATCGCAAATCAAAGATTTTAAAGACCTTCCGGTTAATGCCCAGAAATATATTTTAAGAATAGAAGAGCTTACCGGATTGAAAATTAATATGCTTTCCATCGGTAAAGAAAGAATGCAGATTATAAATTTAAAAAATATATTTTAGGACGGGTTTTGTATTGCAGGCAATTTTTAGATGCGGCTTTGGCGGAAACTAATTCCGCTGATATCCGTTACATAGCTTTCCAGTCATATTTAACGGCGCCGTTTTTATTGCGGCAGGTTAACGAACTGGAATATTCCTTCGCCGGAAAAATAATATGCGATGCAGGTACCGGTCTGGGAATACTTCCCTGCATCCTTAAAGAAAAAAATCCTTTAAAAATTATAGGATTAGATTTAGACGCAGTCTCTTTAAAAACTGCGGCGGCGATCGGCGGTAACTCAAATACTTCTTATATTAATGCCGACGTCCGAAGTATGCCTTTCAAAGCGGAAATATTCGACGCAATTTTTGCAAGATATGTTTTTCAGCATACAAATCTTTCGGTCCCGTTTCTTTCGGAAATCAAAAGAACTTTAAAATACGGCGGATTGCTGATTTTAATCGATATAGAAGACGACATGACGCTCCATTATCCGGAGCCGGCCGACAATTCAAGAAAATTGTTTAATGCCTATTCGCGTTATCAGGCGCTAAAAGGAGGCGACAGAAATATTTCTAAAAAATTGCCGTCGTTTTTATCTTCCGGCGGCTTTTGCGATATTAAAATACAACCATTTACCCAGATTTTTTTTAAAAGAAAAAACGATTACGGCAGCGCAGGGCAGATTAAAAACGCATTTCTGCTATTGCAAAATGAATTTGAATCGATAAAAAAAAATCTTTTTGAAAAAAAAATGATTACGCCGTCTGAATATCACATTGGGTTAAACGATTATTTTAAATTTTTAAATTCCGAAAAAGAAGATATATTAGTTTCTAAAACGGATTTCTTAATTACATGCGTAAAAAAATAAAAAATAACGTTATTATTATTTATGAAAGGCGAACTTAGAGCTTTTGCAGCTATAAATAAAAGGGAAATTTTAAAATTTACGCGACAGAAGTCGAGAATCGTCACGGATCTCTCAAGGCCGGTGATATGGCTTTTATTCGTAGGTTACGGAATTTCAACCCTCGTGAAACTGAAAAACGGCTCTTATATGCAGTATATTTTCCCCGGAATACTGATTATGACCGTACTTTTCAGGTCTATATTTTCATCTATATCGATTATCTGGGATAGGGAGTTCGGAGTTTTAAAAGAAATATTAGTTTCGCCCGTTTCAAGAAAAACATTTGTTCTGGCAAAAATTTCGTCGGGCGGCATTATAAGTACTGTCCAGGCTCTTATAATGCTGGCGTTTGCGCCTTTTTTGGGAATCCGCATTACGGTTATTTCGTTTTTGCTGATTGCGGCTTCTTTATTTTTGATATCATGCTCGATCACGGCTTTCGGCATAGTCATAGCTTCCAAGATGACTTCTTTCGAAGGGTTTAACTCCATAATTAATTTACTGGTGCAGCCTATGTTTTTCGTAAGCGGAGCGCTTTATCCCATTAAAAAATTTCCGTTTTTTTTAAAAATATTGGCTTATATAAATCCGGTTACTTATGCGGTAGATATAATGAAATACCTGTTTTTTTACGGCAAAAAAAAGACGCTGTTTATGCCCGAAACCCCTCTTATATGGAATTTTATTTTTATTGCCGGTTTTTTAATTTTAATGGTTTTTCTTTCAAACTATCTTTTTGAAAGAGAAGATAATTAGAAAAGGCCGGATTAATTTTCCGGAAAAATAACTCCCCTCCTTTTTAAAGGAGGGGTGGCGGCCTTCGGCCGCCGGGGTGGTTTGCCGGCAAACGCACTCGGCAGTTAGCAAATAAATTAATTCGGCGTCTTTTCCAAAGGAATTGAATATGAAATTCAGCCTGTTAAATATTTTTAAAAAATCTATAAGAAAAATAAAAATAGCTAAGTCTATCGAAAAAAAAGGCTTTGTAATATTTCAAATAGACGGGCTTTCTTATGCCGCTTTAAAAAAAGCTCTCTCGTTAAACTTGATGCCTCACCTTAAGAAAATGATACATTCGGGAGATTATCTGCTCGGCGATTATTTTACCGGCGTACCGAGCGATACGCCGTTTTTTCAGGCAGGTCTTTTGTACGGAAATAACGACGATATACCCGGTTTCAGATGGATAGAAAGAGAGACCGGAGAAGAAATAATATTCAAGAAACCGGAAAGCGCGGGACGGATAGAGGAACGATTGGCGCGGATGAGCCCCGGTCTTTTGAAAGGCGGCTCAAGTTACGTCAATCTGTTTTCCGGCGGCGCGTCTCGCTCAACCTTCACTCTTTCCACGTTTTCAATAAGATATTTATTTAAAAAAAAAGTAAGGAATTTCGATATCTTTATCGTTTTCGTTTTTCATATCTTTACTTTTTTGAAAACTTTTTTTTACGTATTTTTTGAGGCGATATTGGAAATATTGGAAAAAATACAGGATATAGCGAAGAGGCGGGAAGTCCGTCCCGAAGGTTTTTTTCCTTTTGCAAGGGCGATGACTAACGTTATATTTAAAGAGATAGAAACTTTCGGCGCAATAATGGATATTTCCCGCGGAGTGCCGTCTATATATTCGGATTACATAGGATACGACGAACTTTCTCATCATAGGGGACCCTATTCATATAGCGCGCTAAGGACGTTAAAGGCTATAGACAGAAAAATTTATCACATAAATAAAGCCGTCTTGAAATCTGAACGAAAATACGACTTTTTTATAATATCCGACCACGGACATACGCCTTCAGTTCCCTTTCAAAAAGCAAACGGCGGTAAAATGCTCAAAGACGCAATCGGCGAATACATTAACGACCCGGAATTAAAAGTTTACGAATTCGATACCGGTTACAATGCGGTTTTTAAAAGATTGTTTTTATATATGGGCGATTTTTTTAAGAAAGGTACATGCAAAAAAATTTATAATGTATTTATAGGAGGAATGAAATCGGTTAAAGAGCCTGAAAGTATGCTGACGTTTCAATGGCAGAACGAAAAAACGATTTACATAATGGATTCCGGTCCCATGGCTAATATCTATTTTTCCGGAAAACCTAAAAGAATGACTCTCGAAGAAATTGAAAATAAATACAATAAACTGATAAATATGCTTGCAAACTTAAAAGGCATAGGTTTCATAGCCGGCATTAACGAAAAAGGCGAAACATCCTTATACGACAAAGAAGACCGAAAATTTTACGTTTTGAAAGATTTCATGAATAATTCAACGCACAAAAATTATACGATAATAAAGATAACCGAAGCATGTAAGACAAAATCGGAAGTAGAAACCGCTTTTTCGTCGCTTGAAAGATTTGTCCGGTTTAAAAATTCCGGAGATTTAATTTTGTTCGGAGAATACGACGGTAAAAATATAATAAATTTTGAAAATCAGATGGGAGCGCACGGCGGAATAGGCGGGGAACAGAATAAACCTTTCGCGGTCTGGAAAAAATCTCTGCGGTTTAACTTCTCCGACGTAAATAATTCTTGTAAAATTCATGATTTTTTATATAATGAATATATAAAGCAATAAGTACCTTAATCCTGCAATAGAAAATATTTATAGATTTCTTTGCTCAGTTAAGGAAAATAAGAGGAAAAGGCGTCAAATTTTATTTTTTTGACACCTTTTCCGAGTAAATAAGTTTCTATTACAGGATTAAGGGAATAATATAAAAAATAGATTATATATAAATATTAAATATGTCGGAATTAAGGCAGGATCCTACAACAAGGGAATGGGTCATAATAGCTACCGAAAGAAGAAGGCGTCCTAATGAGTTCGGCGGAGACTCCGCGAATAAAAAAAACGCGCTCGAAAAGCTCGGCGAATATTCGGCAGATTGCCCTTTTTGTTCGGGAAACGAACACTTCTCGCCGCATGAAGTCGATTCTTTCAGGACTTACGGCACCGCTCCAAATTCAAAGGGCTGGTGGATAAGGGTAATACCTAACAAATTTGCCGCTCTTTCTCTTAATTCCGAAGAAAATTTAAACGCTTACGAAGGAATTAAATCCGTAAATACCGATTTTACCGGATATTTTTTTCCGAGGGCAACGGAAGTTTTCAGGACTAAACCCGGAATAGGTACGCACGAAGTAGTAATAGATACGCCCAGACATAACGAAACGATACCTTTTTTTTCCGACAAGCAGGTGCAGGAGCTATTTTTGATGTACAGGCAGAGGTATTTGAGCCTGCGTAATAATTCTAAATTTAAATATATTATAATTTTTAAAAACAGCGGCGCTAACGCCGGAACATCGATTATTCATTCCCATTCGCAGATTATAGCCGCGCCCGTAATACCGCTTAGCCTTAGAAATAATATTTCGCAGGCCAGATTTTATTACGACGAGGTTGGAAGATGTATTTTTTGCGATATGATACAGGCTGAAATAGTGGACGGCAGAAGGATAATAATGCAGACCGACGATTTCATAGTTTTTCATCCGTTTGCTTCGACGAGCCCTTTTGAAACATGGATAATGCCTCTGTCGCACGAGCCTTGTTTTTCGAATATTTCTATGGATAAGGTCAAGGCTCTAGGCGTAATAGTCAAAAAGATTCTTAAAGGTATGTATGACGCGCTCGACGATCCCGACTATAATTTCGTCTTTAATAATCCGCCGATAGCCGACGAAAAAGAAGATTATTACCACTGGAGCCTAAGAATTATTCCAAGGCTTACTATGAAAGCCGGTTTCGAGATAGGAACGGGAATGTCCATTAATACCGCTATTCCTGAAGAAACCGCCGAATTTATGAGAGGTTTTTTAAAATTTTAAAAAAATATAATTCAATAATTTTTGATTTAGACGGGACGCTTATAGATTCGTTTGAGGCTATAAACGATGCCTTCGACGCCGTGTTTTCCAAATTTCAAAGCAGGCAGATAACACCCGAAGAATCCAGCTCTTACGTCGGCGTTCCGCTCGAAGGCCTGCTCGGCAAACTTTTCGGAAAAGAAAACGAAGAAGAAGCTATCGCCGTTTTTAGGAAAAGATATACGGAAGTTTGTTTCGATAAAACAACGTTAATAAAAGGCGCAAAAGAGCTTCTTTTAAAATTAAAAGGCGAAAATAAAACTCTCAGCGTAGCGACAAATAAAACAGGTTCAATATCACGGGAACTTTTAACGCATCTGCAGATTATAGGTCTTTTTGATTACGTTTACGGAGTATTCGACGGTTTAGAAGGCAAACCGTCGCCGGAAATGATAAACAAAATAGTAGAAATGACCGCTATTCCAAAAGAGAGCACTATATTAATAGGCGATTCGCCGATAGACATAATGACGGCGAAAAATGCCGGCATTCATATATGCGCCGTTGCTTCCGGAAATCACGAATACGGCGAGCTGAAAGGATACAACCCCGACTATTTATTCAAAGAAATTTCGCAAATTTTACCGTAATACGGGTAATCATTTTATGATTAGAATAGGAGAAATAAATTATTTAAACGTTTATCCTATCTATTATTATTTAAAAAAAATACTTAAAGACGAAAACAGGAATAATTTTGCGGATTTTATTTCAGGAACGCCGGCTTTTTTGAACCGTAAATTACAATCCGGCGGAGTAGATATAAGCCCTTCATCTTCATTTTACTATATTTCTAATTACGATAATTCTTATATATTTCCAAATCTTTCGATAAGTTCTAAGAAAAAAGTTAAAAGCATATATCTTTTTTCAAATAAGTCCATAGAGGATTTCAATAAGAACGAAACGATATACGTTACCCCCGAAACTCTTACCTCCGTAAATTTACTTAAGGTTTTATTAGCCGAATTCTATAAAATGGATTTAAACTTAATGAAATTTTTAAGCTTGAAACAGAACGACAATTTAGAACTTGAGATAGATTCGGATTATTATAAAAAAATAGCCGAAGGAAGCAGTTTCCTGCATATAGGCAACAATGCATTAAGGCTTGTAAAATCTATTCCCGACGGTTATCATGCTTACGATTTAGCGGATTTATGGTACAGGCATACCTCGTTTCCGTTTGTTTTCGCTCTTTTTATAATAAGAAAAGAATCTTACGATGCTAATAAAAATGAATTTTCGGTTCTATACGATTATTTGATAGAATCAAAAAGAAAGGCTTTATCGGGTTTTAAAGAGGCAGCCGAATCTGTAATAAAATCCGGAGATTATAATTTCATATCTTTTGAGGAGCTTATGGAATATTGGACAGACTGCCTGAGTTTTAATTTAGGATCCGACGAAATAAGAGGTTTTAATATCTATACCGAATTGCTGTACAAATACAAGCTTATAAAATCTATTCCCGATTTAAATTTTGTTTAACCGTTTTAACCGGTAAAATAAAAGAAAACTCAAATCCTTTTCCCATGCCGCTTTTAATGACCGCACCGCCCCTTAAGAATTTCAGCGTGTGTTTGACGATAGCCAGACCGAGCCCCGAACCTTTCGCCGAATTTTTATGCGAGCCGTCAATCCTGAAAAACCTTTCGCCGAGCCTTAAAAGATTAGTATAATTTACGCCGATGCCGTTATCGCTTATAGAAAAGAAAAGAAATTGCGAGTCGTCTTCATTAGGAAAATAAAAATTCCATAAAACGGATGTTTCTTCGGTTTCCGAAAGAAAACTCATCGCGTCTGATCTGCCGCAAGTATATCCGTCTATTATTGCCGTGCCGTTTTTGTTGCCGTATTTTACGGCGTTCTGAATAAGGTTGTTTATTATAAGGATGATTTTACCCGGGTCGGAAATAAAGATATCGTTTTTTGCTTTATTTGTAAAGGATAAATTTTTTTCTTTTATTTCACGTTCAAATAAAATTAAAGAATTTTCTATATTGGCTTTAATATCTATATTTTCTAATTTGACCGGAAACCTTTCCGTTTCTATATTGGAAAGCGTAATAAGGTCGTCGATTAAAAACCGAAGCCGTTTTGCATGCTGTTCGATTATATTGACGAATTTCATTCTGACCGCAGGGTTCTCTATAGCGCCGTTTTTTAAAGTTTCGGCGAAACCGGTAATAGCCGTTACGGGCGTTTGCAGTTCATGAGAGACGTTCTGGATAAAAGACGACCTGATATCTTCTACCTTTTGAATATCGGTGACGTCTTTTACTATTACTGCGTATTTATCCTTATCGTTTATCTTAAATATTACGCAATTTGCAGTTTTTTTTTCGGCTCTGTCGTAATAGAATATTTTTTTTTCGGCAATTTTAAATAAACTATTTTTAACCGCTTCATCTATTAAGAAATTAAGTTCTATATTTCTGGTTAAAAAATCGAACCGGCTATTAATATTTTTTGCGTCCGTTTTTGCCGATCTTATATTCCTGCCGAAAGATTCGTTTACGAACAAGATTTCTTTTTCTTTGTTTATAACGGCAACTCCTTCGGCAATGTTGTTTAAAATAGTTTGATAATTATCGATTTCGCGCTTATATTCCTTTAATTTATTTTTAGCAAATAAAGATTGTATATTTTTAAATAAAAAAATATATAAAAAAAATAAAAATAATGATAATATTAAAATATAAAATATAGATATTGTATTATAATGCATAGTATGATTTTATAATAAATTTTTAATAATTTCTATTAAAAATAATGAAATATAAAATAAAAATTATATGGATATCGATTTTTTTTTCATTTTTTTTGACGTTTGTTTCTGCAACCGTTTCAAGCGGATTTCAGGTTGATTCTATAGCCGCTTCGGTGGGCAATACGCCTGTAACGCTTAATGATTTATATTTTTTATATAATTTTAATATGGTAAATAATTTAAAATATGTTAAAATTAACGAAACGTTGCCTAAGGCGGAGTTAAAGCGGTTAGCGAATATATATATAAACAGGATTATTATTCTTAAACAGCAGGAAAAAGCCGGAGGCTTAGTTATACACAACCGCGCTTTAAAGGCTATGGCTCAAAATTTTAAAAAGAAATTTGCTTATCTTCATAGGCATACTAGTTTTTCGTTATTTTTAAGCAAGTTCGGTTTTAATAAAAACGGTTTTTATAATTTTTTAAAAAAAATCCTAATAGAAAAAAAATTTATAAAATACAGACTGCAATTCTTTCTATTTACTATCGAAAACGGAAGGAGATATTCAAAAAATCAAAAGCAAAAATATTCGGCTGAATTAGCGAAGAAACTTAAAAATATGATAATAAATCTAAGAATACACGCAAAAATTAAAATTAACGATAATTTTAGCGGTTCATAATAAAAATAAAAAATTTTATGTTCGATTTAAAAATAACGTCAGGTTTTTCTTCTGCGCATGCCTTAAGAGGCTATCAGGGAAAATGCGAAAACGTTCACGGGCACAACTGGAAGGTTGAAGCCGTCGTTTCTGCGGCTAAATTAAACGAAATAGGAATAGCGATAGATTTTAAACTGCTGAAAAATTATCTTAACGAAGTGCTGGAAACGCTTGACCATAAGTTTATAAACGAGACCGGTTTTTTTTTAAGCGTGAACCCTTCTGCGGAAAATTTAGCTATGTATATATATAACGAATTTGAAAAGAAAATTAAATCTGCGAAACATAACGGCATAGCCGTAAAAAGCATAAACGTATATGAAACGGACACGTCTATGGCGTCTTATTACAAAATAGATTGACTTAAAATTCTTAATAATGTATTAAATATATAATATATCAATTTAACTTTTAAAAAATATAATGCCGTGAATAAAAAAATAGCATATTATTTTGCCGTTATGTTTTTTATAATATCGGCGTTTGCCGTTTTTTTTATATATAAAAACATTACGGCAAAAGAAAATAAAATAAGCTTGTCGATAAACAAAAGAATCGCCGCGCTAAAAAGTATTCAAGCCAAGATAGACGAAAGCATAAAAGGAATACGAAAAACCGACTTTCCTATTTTACGCTACGGATACTCTTTCAATAAAAACGAAAAATATTTTATGTCGGAAATTATAAGCGCAGGAAGAAAATATGGAATAAAACTCGCTAAGGTTAAATTTATAAGAGTAAATAAAAAAAATAACGCCGCAGATTTTTATTTCAGCGTGTCCGGTTCGGGGCATCCCCGCGATATATACTCCTTCGTTAAAGACTTAGAGTATAATTATAAAATAAATTTTAAAAAATTTTATATAGATAAAAATATTAATAAAAATAATTTTGTAAATTTTTCTTCAATCTTGGCTGCATATGTCATAAGCAAGCAGGAGGCGTTAAAAAGCATTTTAAAATCGAAGAACAAGATAGAAATGCCGAAGGATTTAGGGGCTATAAATCCGTTTTTATATATAGTTAAGAAAAAGAAAAAAGCCGCAGCGAAACCGAAAGCGGCGTTCTTAAATTATGAAAAAATAAAGAAAAAATCAAATATATCCGAAAGAGTATATAAGAAATTAGCAAAAAAAACCGCTTTCATTAAAGAACCGGGTATCAAAGAATCAAATTTTTACAATAAAAAAGGAGTTTTATCGTTTTCGCGAGGCGACTTCAGCAACGCTCTGATTATGTTTAAAAAGGCCTTAAGATTTAATCCCGATAATTACAGGGCATTATCTAATGCCGCCTTGGGCGAATATGAAATTAAAAATTACAACGCATCCGTTTATTATGCTAAAAAAGCGCTTGAGTACAAAAAATTATGGCAGATAAATTTTATCCTTGGACTTTCGTATATGCGTTTAAAAATGTTTTCCGATGCCGAATACAGCTTTAGAAAAGCTTTAGAGTTAAATCCTTCCGATGAAAAAATTAAATATTATTTAAATATTTCAAAAAAAATACGATAATAAATATGAAACATTATTCTTTATTAAGGGGAATCAGATTATGAATTTTAATGCAAAAAAAATAACTTTTTACGCAGTTATTTTCTTTTTATTGCTTTTTTGCTTTATTCCTATGCTTTCCGTTAACGGTTATGCATTTACTACTATAACCATTCTTCCGGGAAAGCTTAATAATTTCAGGATAAGCGTACCGCACGGCGTCCAAGCCGGCAGTAAATTCGACGTCAGATTGGTAGCATTAGACGATTACGGCAACGTAATTACTGATTTTTCCAAGAAATACGAGGGATTAAACATTACCGTCAATATTGGCGGCAAAAGCAATCAAGAACAGTTAAATATTCCCGCTTCAGAGTTTAAAAAAGGCATAGTGAACTTTGACGTTTCTTATAAAAAAGCCGGCAGAATAGAAGTTTCAAGCTCATTTGAAGGCGTAGAAGACGAAAGCACGCCCATTCATATTTATGCAGGGCCGTTCCATAATTTAAAAATATCGGCTCCGAAAAACGTTATAGCGGGCGTTCCGTTTAAAGTAAAAATATATGCAGCCGACCAGTACGGAAACCCGGTGAAATTAATGCCGAAATCAAACGGCAATATAAAGGTTTATTTAACCGGAGACAACTTCAGCGTAAGACCCAGAATAATACCCGCCAGTTATATAAATGACGGTTCCGGTAAATTTAATTTTATTTCGGACAGGGCAGGTATAGGGCAGTTAAACTTTGCCGTTAATTACGGCGGCAGATCGCATATTTTTATAAGTAAAAATATAAACATAAAGCCTTCTTATTTTAAAAAGTTTTTAATTTCTACAAATATTGCCCAAGTCCCTGCAGGAAGGCCTTTTATAATTAAAATAGTCGCCGTCGATAAATTCGGCAACGTGATAACAAACGCCGACCGAATAAGCGGCAGCGTTAAATTGTCATTAGTTTCTTCGAGCGGAATAGAAAGAAGCAGCGTATTCAGTTTTAAAGCTTTTAATAAAGGTATCGCTTTAGTAAAAACCGTATTTAACAGAGTCGGAACATTTTCCATTTATGCTAAACCGGAAGATATAAACCTTAAACAGCTTAAGTCTAGAGTGCCTAAGGTAAACCGCAGAATAAAAGCAAAAAGCTTGCTGCTTTACAAATAATAGGAAAAAACTATTTAAAAAAATATGAAAAAGTAATATAATAAAAGAACATCCGGTAATATTTTAATTAAGGCGGCATAGCCAAGCGGTAAGGCAGAGGTCTGCAAAACCTTTATACCTCGGTTCAATTCCGAGTGCCGCCTCCATCACATTACATTATCAAACAATAAGCTATCTATAAAAAATATGTATCAAATAATCGGCAAGAAAAATCTCGGCGAAGGGATAAATTTATATAATATATCGGCTCCGGATATAGCGTTAAAAGCGCAGCCCGGTCAGTTTATAATATTGAGGGTAAATAAAAACGGCGAAAGAATCCCTATTACTATCGCAAATTCCGACAAAAAAGATAAAACTATTACTATACTTGTGCAAACTCTTGGAAAAACTACCCATCTGCTCAGCGAATTGAATGTCGGCGAAAGTTTGGCGGATTTAGTAGGTCCTCTCGGCGTTCCCACCGAAATAAAAAAATTTGGAACCGTAGTTTGTATAGGAGGCGGTTTCGGAACCGCTGCGATATATCCTATAGCTAAAGCTATGAAAGCGGAAGGAAATCACGTCATATCTATAATCGGAGCAAGAAGCAAAGAACTTCTTTTGATGGAAGACGAGATGAAAGCGGCGAGCAACGAAGTATTTGCCGCTACAAACGACGGAAGTTGCGGCACTAAAGGCATAGTCACGGATGTCTTAAGAAACCTTATTTACGATAAAAAAATACTGATAAACAGGGTTATAGCCATCGGTCCGGTAATTATGATGAAAGCGGTAAGCGACCTAACTAAAGAAAAATCTATAAAAACAATCGTAAGCTTGAATCCTATTATGATAGACGGAACGGGAATGTGCGGCGCATGCAGAGTTCTGGTAGGCAATAAAACAAAATTTGCCTGCGTTGACGGTCCCGACTTCGACGGGCATTTAGTGGATTTTGACAATCTTATGAACAGGCTTAAATTTTATAAGGAAGAAGAAAAAACTTCCTATGATTGCCATATGAAAGCGCACCATAATTTAACCGCTTAATTGCATAAGTATAGCCAATTTATAATTATATACGGATACAACATATATGGATACGAAAGAAAGGCTGAAAATAAATAAACATATTATGCCGTGTCAGCCGCCGGCGGTAAGGAGCGGCAATTTTAAAGAGGTTCCTTACGGATATACGGCCGAAGAAGCGGTCGAAGAAGCAAAAAGATGTATTCAGTGCAAGAGGCCTTATTGCATAGAAGGATGCCCCGTTAATATAAATATTCCAGCTTTTATAAAACTCATCGAAGAAGGAGATTTTCTCGGCGCCGCAAAGAAGATTAAAGAAACTAATTCACTGCCTGCCGTATGCGGCAGGGTCTGTCCGCAGGAAGACCAGTGCGAGAAGGTTTGCACGGTAGGCAAAAGAAAAGATACGCCTTCCGTAGCCATCGGCAATCTGGAACGTTTTGCGGCAGATTACGAGGCAAAATACGGCGATATTCATATTGAAATAAATCATAAAAAAGATAAAAAAATAGCCGTAGTAGGCGGAGGTCCTGCAGGTCTTACCGTTGCGGGCGATTTGTGCAAAATGGGTTATTCCGTTTCGATATATGAAGCCCTTCATGAAATAGGCGGAGTTTTAATGTACGGAATTCCGGAATTCCGCCTTCCAAAAGAAATTTTATCGAGAGAACTTAAGGTCTTGGAAGATATGGGAGTGAACGTTTTTACCAATGAAGTAATAGGCAAAACTTTTAACGTCGATGAACTGCTGAACGAAAGGGGCTATGGCGCAGTTTTTATAGGAACCGGCGCAGGAACGCCAAAATTTCTTAATATACCAGGGGAAGAACTTAACGGAATATATTCCGCCAACGAGTTTCTTACCCGCGTTAACTTAATGCGCGCTTATAATAAATCGGAATACGATACGCCTATTAAATGCGGCAAGACTTTAGTCGTATTCGGCGCGGGCAACACCGCTATGGATGCCGTAAGGACGGCTTTAAGGCTCGGTTATCAAGACTCCAGAATTTTTTACAGGAGATCAAGAAACGAAATGACGGCAAGAATTGAGGAAGTTCATCATGCCGAAGAAGAGGGCATTAAGTTTGAATTTTTAATAAATCCGATTAGATTTATAGGAGACGAAAACCATAACGTTACTGCCGTCGAATGCGAAAGAATGGAACTCGGAGAACCGGACGAAAGCGGAAGAAGAAGGCCTATTCCTATAAAAGGTTCTGAATTTATTACTAAAATAGATGCCGCCGTTATCGCCATAGGAACAAACGTAAACCCTATAGTTCCTTCTTCCACTCCCGGATTAAATTTAAACAAACGGGGATATATAACAGCCGATGAAAACACTGGGAAAACCTCAAAAAAAGGTGTTTTTGCCGGCGGAGACATAGTCACCGGAGCCGCAACAGTCATACTTGCAATGGGCGCCGGAAAAAAAGCGGCAGTTGCGATTGATAAATATTTAGAAACGGGAGTATGGTAAAATTTGACAAATATTGAGATTTGTGAGATATTATATAATGCATTTTTTGAAGTCCGTCTTCTCAATTAAATAATTGCCGGGGTGGCGGAAGTGGTAGACGCAAGGGACTTAAAATCCCTCGGAACTTAGTTCCGTGCCGGTTCGATTCCGGCCCTCGGCACCATAAAAGCCGATAATACTATAAAAATATTTGTATTTAAATAAGTTTTATGATAACATAATAAAACTTATCACGTTTAATGCCGAGATAGCTCAGTCGGTAGAGCAGAGGACTGAAAATCCTCGTGTCGACGGTTCGATTCCGCCTCTCGGCACCACCTTTAAACACTTAAATAAAGCCTTTCCGAATAAATCGATCCTTTTTAAGCCTCTTTAAAGGTTTATAAAATATTATATAGATGAACATATAATGCCTATATTAATTTTTATTTATCTTCAATTTAAAAACAATGTTATATTTTTTAAAAAAAAATATTGATTTAATTTTTTTTTTGTAATAAACTAAAAAGGATGTAAAAAATACAGCAATTGTCTAATCTATTTTTTAAATACACTTTTAAAAATAAAATATAGGTTTAATGTTGAAAAATCATATTGTTTATTTTCCAGGCTGCGTAAATTCTTTTGACCGCAAAATAAAAATAGAAAACATTTTTAGCGCATTAGACATAGATATTAAGCCGGTTTCGGAATGGAACTGCTGCGGCGCTCCGCCCTCGCACTATAAACCCGATTTTTTTAACAAAGCTGTAATGCCCTTGAGAAATTTAGGTTTATGTCAGAATGACGGCGAAAATTTTTTATATTCCGGCTGTTCCGTGTGCGTAAAGCAGATAAATGAATCCCTTAATCTTATCAATTCGGATTCTATGTTCAGAAAACAGGCTGATTACAGTCTGAACCCGTTTAATGCGCGGCTTAAAGAAACGGATACGTCAAAGACCGGAGCTATTCATATAATCGATATTATTACGGATGCTTCCGTCGAAAATAAACTGTTGAAAGCCGTTCCGTCGAAAATAAAAGGGAACTCTATTCTTCTTTATACCGGATGTTATAAAGACGATGCTAAAATAGAATCATTAAAGAAACTATTCAATATTATGGGCGCCGAAGTTAATATATTTAACGACTGCTGCGGAGGCGAAAAGCTCCAAAATATGACGCCTGTTCATTCTAAAAGAGTTGAAAACGCAAATATTGCCGATAATTTCTTCAAACTAATAAATAAAAAAGCCGACGAAACAAATTCGGACTATATAGTCACGGTTTGTTCCATGTGCGAAAAAAATATAGACGACGGTATGAAATTATCTGATTTAGACGTATTTGCGCCGGTAATCGGACTAGTAGAGTTTATCGGTTTCATGCTTGATATCGACGGCTGCGGAGAGATATTAAACGGTATATTGCCTTGCGCAGTTAAACCAGAAAATGTAAAGTTAGAAGAGTGCCGGATATAAAATAAATATACTTTAATTAAAACGGAGGTAAAAAAATGGATTTTGAGGAGTTAAAAAACGAAAAGTTCATGCGCGTGAAAGATAACAGGCTTATGAAAATAAAGCCCGATCATCGCCCGCAGGAATCAACGAAAGAATACGACACGGTTCGCTATTCCACCTGCACTAATATGTGCGAAAGCGGCTGCGGTCTTAAAATATTCTTGAAAGACGGCAAAATAGTCGATGTTATGGGAGATGAGGAACATCCGCAAAACAGAGGCGGCCTTTGCTCTAAGGGCGTCGGTCAGATTCAGTGGTGGTACGATCCTTTAAGAGTACATCATCCGATGATAAGGAAATCATTAACTGACGATTTTAAAAGGGTTTCATGGGATGATGCGCTTGATTTTGCAGCCGAAAAATTAATAAAACTTCATGACGAATACGGCCCCGAGGCATTGACTGTTTTCAGGACAGGAAGATCTTCATTCGGCAATAAAGAAGGCGGCGCAAGGTTCGGCAGGATATTCGGAACGCCTAACGTTTACGGGCAGGGACCTATATGCTGCGAAAGCCCGGGCGTATCCATGAACTACGTTTTCGGCGCAAAAGGACTCGGCAGGCTTATGAATCCTTCGCAGGACTGGAAAAACTCTAAGTGTATTCTCGTAGTCGGTACAAATATGGCGGCGCAGGAAACTATCACGATGACTCATCTTCTGGATGCAAGAGATAACGGCGCATTTTTAATAGGCGTTGACCCGCGTTTCAACGCAACGCTTTCAAAATGCGATATAGGAATGAGAATCCGTTCAGGATCCGATGCAATCTTATTTTTGGCTATGGGCAATATCATAATAAAAGAAAAACTTTACAACAAAGAATTTGTGGATAAATGGGTTGAAGGTTTTGAAGAGTATGCAAAAGAATGCGCCCAGTGGACGCCTGAAAGAGCCGAAAAACTCACATACGTGCCAAAAGAAATGATTATAGAAGCCGCAAGAAGATTCGGTTCGGCAAGACCTGCGTCGGTGACCGGCAACCTTGGAACGGCGCAGATTTATAACTCCAACAACGTAAACAGGTCCATAGCGGCATTGTTAGCTCTTACCGGATCTATAGGCGTTAAAGGCGGCGGATGGAACTGGCTGCATAACTGCCGTCCTCCTCTGAATTACGGACACGATTTAAAAGATCTGCCGGATTTTAAAAGACCGCAGATAACAGACAAATTAATATCCTGGGGAGACAGTTCGGTACCGTGCATAATAAATGCGATGATGTATGAAAAACCGTATCCTGTTAAGGGTATTATATGGAACGGCGACCATCTGCCGCAGTTTCCAAATTCCTGGAAAATGGAAGAAGCGATGAAGAAAAATATAATCAATATCCATCTTTCCATTTATCCAAATCATACGTATATGTTCAGCCATGTTGCGTTTCCTATAGCAATCTCCGTAGAAACCGACAGCGTTTGCCATCACGGAAACAACAGGCTTCTTCAGTGGCACAATAAAATAATACCTTATCAGCATGAACACAGAGCTGACATCGATGTTTTCGACGGTCTTGCAAAAAGGCTTAAAGGCAAAGCCGGACATTTCGATAAAGTTGAATTTAATCCGTGGGGTTACTATAAAGAAGGTCCCGATAAAGGAAGAGTAAACGAAATTAAAATGACCGACTTCTTTAACGAACAGGAATCGTTTACGAGGGGTATTACGTACGAACTTCTTAATCCGGAAAAAAACCCTAAAGGCGGTTTAATGTGGCCCGTTATGTCGAAAGAAGAAGCGGTATTTCAGGACGATGAAGCAGTTTTAAGAGGCAAATGGATAATGTATAAAGAAGGAGAAAATTATCCGGAATCCGACAAGAGATTCCCGACGCCTTCAGGCAAAATCGAATTAGCTTCGGAAGCTTTGGAGAAAATAGGCTGGTATAAAGTTCCTACGCAGGTTGAAGGTTCGGAATCGCCGATAGGAAATTTTGAAAGAGCCAAGAAATATCCGTTAGTATTAAATACTACCAGGATAGCGCAGTCCTTTCATGAAGGAGGTCACTGGTGGCCTTGGAACGACGAACTCGAACCCGACAGAAATATAGAGATAAATCCTGCAACGGCTGCGGTTATGGGAATCGAAGACGGAGATATGGTTATAGTAGAAAACGACAGAGGATGGGTTGAAGGTCCGGCATGGGTAACCGAAATGGTACCGGAAGACGGAATATGGGCAAATTTCGGGTTTGACAGATATCAGCCGTTTCATCCGTATGAATCTATTAATACCGTTATAGACGATATTATAAAAGACCCCGTTTACGGACAGATACAGTTCAAAGCCGTTCTTTGCAGGGTTTATAGAAAAGGCGATGCAGATCCTGATACCACTGCAAAAAAGACTCTTGAATTTTTGCAGAAAAGATTCCCCGAAGTTTGGGATCCTAAACATCAGGACAAAAATGTTATCGTCGGTAAATGGAAAAATCACTGGAAAGAATATCATGAGCTTAGCATAGGCTGGAAAAAGCTTGTTAATTTTAAAGAGCCGGTCGAATGTACGCCGGTTTCCTGCGATATTCGTAAATACTAATGTAAATTTGTGACGGGGACGGAATTGAATTCCGTCCCCGTATTTGAAAAGCCGTAAATTTGCATAAAAAATTCATTAAAACATGATAATATGCAAATTTCCGGACGTTAAAAGAAATTTAATTTAAATAAAAATAGGAGTATAAATATGTCTTCGGAATACGGATTTGACAGATTTCACCTTGGAGAAGAAAGAGCTTCCAGGATTACCCTGAAGTCTTCCACTCCAAAATATTCGATGAAAGTAAATGTAGACAGATGCATAGGATGTATGTCTTGCGAAGTCTCGTGCAAAAAAGAACATAATCTTCCAGTTGGACCCCGCAGAATGAGGGTTATACAGGTAGGACCTTATTTTATCAAAAAAGGGCAGCTTAAAACGGTATATCTTCCCATGAACTGTTTTCACTGCGACGATGCCGCATGCGTAAAAGCCTGTCCTACAGGTTCTATGCAGAAAAGAGCCGACGGCATCGTATTTAACGATCCCAATACCTGTATCGGCTGCAAATCCTGCATACACGCTTGTCCTTTCGGTTCTCCTCAGTTTAACGAAGCTACGGGAAAAGTAACGAAGTGCGATTACTGCAAACACAGAATTGACGTAGGACTTTTGCCGGCATGCGTAACTTTATGCTCGGCGGACGCTTTATGGTTCGGAAATATAAACAGAATATCGACCATAGACAGAGAGAAGACCGCCAGAAAATTAACGGAACATTTATTCGGTTTTGTCGCTCCTAATCCAAGTCAAATGGGAACGTCAAACGTAAACGATACCGATAATGAGATTAAAGTCGGATAATTAAATATTTGACTATATTTTAAAAATATTAAAAATAAAATAAGGAGGTTAATTATGGCAGAGGCACTGAAGTCCGGGACCGTTTATAATGCGCCTATAAGAGTCGATTATATAAACGGAGATTTCGACAAGGCAGAAGAAACATTAAAAAAAGAAAAAATTCATATACTAGGAAGAAACGTCGCAAGCGTTACGCCTTATCATGCAACTATATTCGTAAGTTTAGAGGAAGAAGATAAAGCATTAAAGGCTATTAAAAAAGCGGGAATTAAAACATATCCCGTAGAGCCATATTTTTAATTAACTTTAAACAATAATAGCCGCCTAAATATTTGGCGGCTATTATTGTTTTGAAAAAATAAAAACTCCATGCAGGATAAAAAAACCGCTAAAACATTACTTGATATTACCGCTGAAAATATTAAAAAAATAAAGGAAAGCGAAATTATTTCCGTCGAAGATTCACTCGGCAGGATAATATCCGAAAACATAATTCCGCAAAACGAAGTCCCTCCTTTTGTAAGATCCGCAGTTGACGGTTTTGCGGTTATATCGAGCGATTTTTTAGAAAAAAAAATAGATAAATTTCAGGTTAAAAATCAAATAACGGCCGGATACTCGAAAGAGATAAAGCCTCTTAATTCGGGAGAAGCCGCTTTCGTAACTACAGGCGCTCCTATTCCGCCCAATGCCGACAGCGTGGTATTAATAGAAGACGCAGAAGAGTATGCCGGCGGTTATATGGTTTACAAAAAGAAAGTCGAAAAGGGTTCTTATGTATCTCCTATAGGAGACGATATAAAGGCCGGAGAGGTCCTTTTCGAGAAAGGGCACAGAATAAGATTCTGCGACATTGCCGCCCTATCAGGGATAGGGATGGACTCGATCTCGGTTTATAAGAAACCTTCGGTAGGAATATTGTCCGGAGGAAACGAACTGACGCCACCAGGCGAAAAGTTAAAAACTAATAAAATATACGATATAAATACGACGGTTTTGAAATCTTTAGTGTCGGATGCCGGCGGCGTTCCGGAGGTAATCGGCGCGGTCGAGGACGAATTTGAAAAATTAACGCAAACTTTAAAAAATGCCGACGAGTCTTCACGATACGACCTCATTATTTCTACCGGCGGAACGGGCGCAAGTTTTCTGGTTTTGGAAAGCAAAGAGATAAAAAATTTTTACGACCTGGTTCCTTCCGCAATAGAAAAAACCGGAAAATTATTATTCCACGGAGTAAAATTAGTTCCGGGCAAGCCGACGTCGTTCGGCATGCTTACTAACGGCACCCCTATTTTTGCGCTTGCGGGCTGGCCTTATTCCGTTCTTATTACGTTCGACCTTTTCGTAAGGCCTGCTATTCAAAGAATGTCCAACTATAAAGACCAGTATAAAAGATATCCTTCTGTTAAAGCCGCTTTAAAAAATGATATAATAAAAGAAGAGGGCGTCAGGAAGTATTTTCAGGTTAAGTTAACTAAAAGCGAAGGTTCGTTATATGCCGAAGTAATATCAGCCCCTAAGCCTCCTTCCGCCGCAAGATCGTTAAGTCCGATGATAAATGCCGACGGCAGTTTTGTTATGGAAGAGGATATTACGAATTTAAAAGCAGGAAGTTTGATAGACGTTACGTTAAACGATTACGAAATCGAATATAAATAAAAAACAAATTATGAAACAGTATTTATTTGAATTATTCGAAAATACGGCATACGATTCTAATTTTGAAAGATTTAAATTTAAAATTCCGTCCTTAAGGGTTTCTCTTTTAGGCAGGTGCAACGAAAACTGTTTTTACTGCCACAACGAAGGCGTTCCCAGAAAAATTTCTTCGACTATTCAGACGGGCGATATAATAAACGTCATATATTCGCTAAAAGGTTTCGGACTTAAAAAAATTAAATTTACAGGTGGCGAGCCCCTGCTTTATAAAGATTTAAAAAATCTTTTATATAAGGTTAAACATATCAGTGATTTAAAACTGTATATTACGACGAACGGCACTCTTATCAGAAAAAGAATTAAAGACCTTAGTCCTAATATTATAGATAAAATATCCGTAAGTTTAGATACGTTAGACCCTGAATTTTATAAATATATTACAGGCAAAGACTATTTGGGGGAAGTTCTATCCGGACTTAAGATTCTAAAAAATTCCGGTTATAATGTTGAAATAGACGCGGTTTTACTAAAAAAAATAAATTCTTCAAAGTCTTCATTAAACGAATTAATTGATTATTGCGTAAATAACGATTTTGATCTGCAGTTTATAGAATTATCGAACGAAATCGGCGAGGCTACGTATTCTAAGTTTTATGCCGACCCTTACGCAACGTTAAAAAAAGCAGGATTAGATTTTTTAAACGATAATACGAACGACAGGCAGTTTTTTAAAATTAAAAATTCTAAAATTACTCTTTGCAGAAAAGTAAGCGACGTATGCAAATCTACCGGAGACAGATGCGGCGGTTTAAGGCTTCTGCCGAACGGCGTTCTTAAAAATTTTTATTATTAAAAATTAGAGGTAAATAAAATTAAATGATAGTAGAACTGAACGGTAAAGAAGCCGGATTAACGTTTGAATGTATGCATATAGTTCCTGGAAAAGGAGACTGCTCGAGAATTCATCCTCATTTTCATTATGTGGACGTTTTGATCGACGGAGAATTCGACGACAAAAGGAGAATAGTGCATCTGTATAACTTAAAAGCCGTTATAAAAAGAATATGTTCTACATTTGAAGATAAAATATTAATAGCCGATTATCCTGAAAGCGTTCAGCGCATTGTCATGGAAGAACTGCATTACAGGATAGAAATTAACGGTAAAATGTATCTTATACCGAAAGCCGATATTTTTAAAATAGAGTGTCCGTCTTTAAATATCGAGGATTTGACGGTTTATTTCGCCGGCGAACTTGCCGCAGATTTAAAAAATAGAGAAATGTTTAACCCTATAAATTATTTTGAAGTTACGCTAAGCGAAGGACACGGCCAAAGAGGCAGAATAAAGATAGAATTATGATTATGATGCGGCCGTTTTATTTAATTTAAATGCGAAAATTAAGCTGTATAATACTTGCCGGGGGCGAATCTAAAAGATTCGGAGAAAATAAAGCATTTTTTAATTTTAACGGAAAATCGTTTATAGAAAGAGCGGCGGAAACAGCCCTAAAATTAAAAGGCGATATAATAATTTCGGCAAGAGAAAAAGAAAACGCAGAACTTTATAGCAATGAGCTAAAAAAAAAATTAAACATAAGTCCGCCGGTAATTGCCGACGATACAAACTGCGGCTTTATCGGTCCTCTTAGAGGAATTTACAGCTGCATTAAGCGTCTTAAAGGCAAATACGCTCTTGTTATGGAGTGCGACGCGCCTTTATTTAATTTTTCGGCTGCAAACGAACTAATTGAAAAAATGGAGAAGGAGAAAGTCAATGCGGTAGTGCCTTTATGGCAGGATTCCACCGTAGAACCCCTCCTCGGTATTTATAATATAAAAAAAACGGCTGCGGTTTTAGATATGCTAAACGATTACGCGTTGAATCTTGGGAAAAATTTTCCGTTTAATGATTCGGTGAATATTTCAAGATTTCTGCCGTCGGCATATTATTATAATATATCGGATATAATCAAAAAAAATCCGGATTTGAAAATAGAATTTTTTATGAATATTAATTCAAAGAATGATATCGAAAATTACTTGGCGGGAAAAATTAATACCGATAAAAAAAAATATGCAAAAAGTGTTAAAATAAGAAAAGCTAATAGATTTTTCGACGTAAAAAATCCGTCGGGAAAACCGTCCGGCATACTTGCAAATGCTCTATATTACTGGTGGATATATTCAAAAACTGGAAATTACATTTATCTAAAAAAATCTTACGGCTATTTTAAAAAAGACTCCGATAAATATTACGCAGGCGGATTAGATTTTATGGGCGGAAAATTAATTAAAACGATACGCGGCCATGTAGGCGCATTCAGTGAAGAAATATGCAAATAAACAAAAATAATAAAATAAAAAGAGGCTGTTATGAGTAAAAAACTTACAAATTTAGAGGAAGATTTAAAGAAAAATCAAATAGAAATAATGCTCTATCCCTCAAAATGCGACGGATGCGAAAGCGAAGGCTTTGCGGCTTGCGTAAAAGCATGCGAATCGCATATGTCTGAAAAATACGGTTCAAAATATGCAGGAGCCAGAATTAATATAAAAAAGAAAGGAAACAAGTTTTTTCCTTTGATATGCCACAACTGCGACGAGGCGCCGTGCGTCGATGCATGTATGCCGGGAGCAAGATATAAAGACTTGGAGTCGGGATGGACGGTAACTAATTATAAAAAATGCGTCGGATGCTGGATGTGCGTAATGTCTTGTCCGTTCGGAGCTATAGAAAGAATAGGAAAAGACCATTTTGCTTCAAAATGCGACGGCTGTTCGGATGAGGATACTCCGAAATGCGTAGAAGCATGTAAGAAAGGGGCGCTAAAAAGAATCGGTATTAAAAATTATTCATACGAAAGAAGGCTTTCCGTCGCAAAAAAAATATACGGACCTTATATAAAATCGATATCTAAGCAATATTAAAAAGGGGATAAGATTATGAAATACGTTATTGTAGGAAATTCATACGCCGGTTTATCGTGCGCCGATGCAATAAGGCGTTTCGACAAGTCGGGAGAAGTCGTAATAATATCGGACGAAAACTACAGGGCTTATGCAAGGCCTTTGATTTCATATTATTTGGAAGGAAAAACTACCGACGAAACTATATGGTATAAAGAAGACGATTATTACGAAAAAAATAATTTCGATTTAATGCTCGGAAAAAAAGTAGTTTCCGTCGATACTAATGCTAAAAGAGTAGTTTTGGAAGACGGTTCGGCCGTAAATTACGACAAACTGTTCGTCGGCCCCGGCGGAACGCCTTTTATACCCCCGACGGAAGGATTTAACCCCGATTCCCCTATGATGGGTACTTTTACACGGTTCGACGATGCCAAAAAAATGGAAAAAGCCGCAAAAATGTCTAAAAGAAAAGAAGCGATAGTCGTCGGCGGCGGACTTATAGGGCTTAAAGCATCAGAAGGATTAAGGGCATTGGGTCTTCATACTACCATAGTCGAATTGTTGCCGAGAGTTCTCGGGCTTGCTCTTGACGAAATATCGGGAAACATTACTTCTAAAAAACTTAACGAAAACGGCATAGATACGGCTACCGGCGAGACGGTAACAAAAATTAACTTAGACGAATCCGGCAATCCCGTCAGCGTTTTATTGAAAAGCGGCAAAGAATTGCCTGCAGATATCGTCGTAGTCGGCGTAGGCGTTAGACCCAATGTCGGTTTTCTCGAAGGAAGCGGAGTAAAAATAGACAGAGGCATAATAGTCGATAAAACTATGATGACGAGCGTTAAAGACGTGTATGCAGGCGGCGATGCAGTTGTAATCTATGACGTCATAAATAAACGTCCAAACATAATAGCCATCGTTCCATTGGCATGCGAAGAGGGAAGGGTTGCGGGAACTAACATGGCGGGAGTTTACAGGGAATATCCTGGCGGCATGGGTTTAAATTCCGTCGAAATTTACGGACTTCCTATAGTAACCATAGGTTTAACCAATCCTTCTAATGAGACCCAAAGCGTTTTTATTTTTCAAGACGATAACATATATAGAAAACTTGTTTTTGACGGAGAAGTCTTGGTTGGAGCGATATTGCTGGGCGATATTTCCGGCAGCGGAATATTGTCGGCAATTATCAGGCAGGGATTAAAATGCCTTAAATATAAAGATGAATTTTTAAACGGCAACATATATTCGTTCGTTATAGATAACGAATTTGAAATATACAACATAAATGAAGGTTACGCCATAAGGGGAGACTTTGAAGACCTTCCCGAATTTTCAAGGACTAATTGGCGCTAACCTGCAGACAATCAAAATATTTACATACTAAGCGGTGATAAATTATGGAGAGCGAAAACGAAAAGTCCATTACGGTTTTACTGGAAGAGTTACTAATAGAAGTGCATTCCGTATCTCCCGAAAATTTCGATAAGTGGTATGAAAAGAAAAGGAAAGTTTTTAACATAGGCGTTAAAAATTACCCCACGAAAGAAGAATTCATAAAGTACGTCAACTACGCATTAAGCATCGGGAATTAGCGTCATTGGAGCATATCTTTTACGATTTGTGACGGTGCAGGAATTGTATTCCGGCACTTCCGATTTGTGACGGGGACAGAATTGAATTCTGTCCCCATAGCTATCTTAGTTTTTCCATCAGCGGCTTCTTAATATAGTCTAGTCCGACCATATAAATAAAAGTCGCCGCAAGCAGTATAAATATATACGCAAAAGGAACTTTAGCCATGAGTATGCCGAAACCTGCCATTAAAATGATAATTATTAAATCTAAAGCGCTTGCGAGCATTAAATAGTTTCCCGGTTTAGAACTCCAGAAATGACGTTCTTCCCTTACTAAATAAACTGTTGCCTGTGCGCTGAATACTAAAGATAAAAACGTAAATGTTTGAACCTCAGGCAAACCCATTCCTATCGAGTAATACCCGATATAATATGAAATAAAAGAATAAATCAGCCATGCTCCGGCAATTATAAGAGATGCCGATACTATAAGTTTTATTTTCCACTTATCCGGTTTATTGGAATATACGGCATTGTCTTTTGCTATAGACATAGTGACGAAATCGTTGGCAAAAACAAGTATTAGAATAAGTTTGGGAGTAGTAACGAACTTCCCGAAAAATATAAGCCCTAAACTCAAAAAAAGTGCAACCTGAAAAGTTTTTGATATTTTATTTAAAGTATAAGTCAGCATTCTCCTATAAACCATTCTGCCGTATTTTACGGCATCCACGATATTTGCAAGACCGGGTTCCGTCAATATCAGGCTCGCTGATGCCTTTGCTACGTCCGTGGCGTTAGCTACGGCAATGCCGACTTCCGCCTGTTTAAGCGCAGGCGCGTCGTTTACCCCGTCGCCCGTCATTCCGGTAATCTTTTTCAGCTTCTGCAAACCCTGTACGAGGTGAAATTTATCTTCTGGGAAAACTCCCGCAAATACGTCGCATCCGGATGGATTTTTAAATTTTTCTTTCGTGCATACGCCTTCTCCAAGCCCTATTAAGCGGGCAGTCGTTTTAGCCGTAAGTTCGGTATCGCCGGTCACCATTCTAACCCTTATTCCTAAATCTTTGAGTTCTTTTAGCAGTTCTTTCGAGTCGTCCCTCGGGGGGTCGGACAGTCCAAGAATTCCAACCGGAAAATATTTATCTTCTTGTTCGTTTTTTATAGTTACCGCTATTACTCTATAGCCCATAGCCTCAAATTTTTCGGATTCTTCCCTAAGTTTTTTTGCATCGTTTTCGTCAAGATTTTTTTCGACGATTATAGGCGAACCTTTAATCGAACTAATTAATTTTTTTTCGCCTTTTTCAGATACTTCTATCAATGCTTCCGCTCTTTTCGTCTGGGGGTCGAACGGCGTAAATTTGACAGTTTTTCCTATTTCCGGCAGGCTCAATTTATTGTTTTTTATATAAGATAATATAGATAAATCTATCGGGTCCTGCGTAGATTCGTCCGATGCCGCCGCCGCATAGGCAAAAAGTTCATTTTCGCCGAAAGGTTCAATCGGTTTAAAAGCCGTAAGCGAAAGTTTATTTGCCGTTAATGTTCCGGTTTTATCGGAACATAATTCTTCCATAGAGGCAATATCTTCTATTGCAGAAAGATGCGTTACCAATATTCCTTTGTTTGCAAGTTCCATTGAAGCAAGCGCTGTAGCCAGAGTAAAAGTAACCGGAAGAGCGACCGGTATAGACGCTACCAAGAGGATTAAAGCAAACGGCAGCATTTCGGCAAAATTCAATTTGTATATAAGGGCGTACGCAAGTATTAAAACTACGAGAATGCCGTCTATCATAATAAAATAGCGTACTATTTTTAAAATTAATTCTTCTATATGACCTTTAGTTTTTGCCGATTTTATAAGTTCCGCAGTTTTACCGAAATAGCTTTTTTCTCCCGTCGCCGTAACCTTGCAGGTAGCTTCTCCTCTTTTAATTACCGAACCGGAATATATAAGCCCGCCTTCGATTCTGTCCACCGGCTGGGACTCTCCGGTCAGAGCCGACTGGTCCACCAGTACGCTGCCCGAAATAATTTCGGTATCCGCCGGAACCAAATCGCCCATTCGGACGTGAATCACGTCGCCCGGAACTAACTGTTCGGCGCTTAACTGAACCCATTTCCCGTCCCTTAAAACCCTCGATATAATTTTTAACTGTTTTTTCAAAATTTCGAGAGCTTTTTCCGCCTTGTTTTCCTGTTGAAAAGATATTATGGCGTTAAAGAAAATTAAACCGATAATAATATATGCTTCTATGTTTTTCCCAAGTATTAATTCGATAATAAAGGTAAATTCCAACATCCATGCTACCGGATTCCAAAATTTTAAAAGAAAAATTTCGACGGGATGCTTTTTTTTCTCTTTTATTTCGTTTAATCCGTACTGTTTAATTAATGCTTCGGCTTCCGATGAAGATAATCCTTTAATTTCTTTGTTCATATCCATGTAATTTTATTTTTTTTAAGATTAATTTGTAGAATTTACTTTAAATTTTGTTATAATAAATAACAGATTGAATTGACCGGATATTGCATTTACGTCATTTATATTATATACAATATGCTTTATATTTACAAATACTGACGATAAACGGTAAAAATTTATGGTTAAAACAAAAAGAGTGAAAATCCCAGCCGTAGTTTCTTTCCTTGCGAGGTCGGGAACCGGCAAAACGACTTTGATAGAAAAAATAATAAAAATACTGTCTCAAAAGGGATATAAAGTTTCTTCTATAAAACATACCGATCATAACGTTTCGGCTGATATCGAAGGAAAAGATTCATGGAGGCACAAGAATGCCGGTGCATTTTCCACGATGCTTATATCTAAAGAAAAAATTTCATTTTTCAGCGATGTAGAGCCGTCTGCAGATATAACCGTAGACGGTTTAATATCTGATTTTTTTAAAGGCTCCGATATACTTATAGTGGAAGGTTTTAAAGAACTCGGCTTAAAAAAAATTGAGCTTGCGAGAAAGGATGCGGGCGGTTTAGAACTAAGATTTAAAAACGACCCCAATCTTCTCCTCGTTTGCGCCGACGAGCCGATAGGCGGTTTGGACGTTCCGCAAATAAATATTAACGATGCAGAAAAAATATCTGCTTTTATAGAGAAAGAAATTATTCTGCATAATTACGATATATAAGTATATAAGTATATGAGCGAAATCAGCCTCGGCAGATGCATTTTGGCGCCAATGGCGGGGATTACAGGATATCCTTTCAGAAAAATCTCCCTAAAATACGGAGCGGAATTCTGCTTTACGGAGATGATAAGCTCCGAAGGCTTTTTGCGAAACGATAAGAAAACGCTTGAACTTCTTGAATCCGGTGCAGGTATTGCAAAAACCGGCATTCAGTTATTCGGCAATTCCGCCGCCGTTTTGTCGGAAGCAGCCAAAAAAGCGTTCGATGCGGGATTTAAGGTTATAGACGTAAATGCGGGCTGTCCGGTTAAAAAGGTTGTTAAAACAGGTGCGGGAAGCGCGTTATTAAAAGACCCCGCGCTTTTTGCGGATATAGCCTGCTCCGTCAGGAAATCGGTCAAAGACGCCTTTTTCACCGTAAAATTTAGAAGCGGTTTCGATTTTAATTCCGTAAATTTCATAGAGATAGGAAAAATTGCAGAAGATTACGGAATAAACGCTCTTTTTTTTCATCCGAGGACGCGTTCTCAGATGTTTGGCGGAGCGGCAGACCATTCCCAGACTAAAAAACTTAAAGAATCGGTTAGAATTCCCGTTTATGCAAGCGGCGACGTATTTACGGCGGACGATGCTTTGAACATAATGAATTATACCGGAGCCGACGGAATTATGTTCGCAAGGGGAGCAGTAGGAAAACCTTGGATATTCGGCGATTATCTAAATATATCGGCTGCCGGAGGACGGTCTGAAAAAAAGGCGCCTTATATGACGGTTATGTCTGATAAAATAGATATACTGCTTGAATTAAACGAAGAAATATCTTCTTTTTACGGTGAAACAAGGGGATTTAACGTTATGAAACCCCATCTTTATAATTTTTTAAAGGGATTTAAAGGCTCCAAAGAACTGAGAGCAGCCGTCAATAACGCAAAAAGCGGTAAAGAGAACGCCGAAATTTTAGAAATACTTAAAACAAAAATAGCGCCTAATGAATATTCTGAACCTGCTGGATAAATTTTTAAACGCAAAAGAAGACGACGGACGGATTTTAATAAATCCGGATTTTTGCGTAAGGCTCAAAACCCCTATGGCGGGATGTTATGAATGCATCGAAAGATGCCCCGATTTATCCATAAAAATAACCGGCGCCGAAATAAATATTCTGGAAAACTGTTCGAATTGCAACGCTTGTCTTTACCTGTGTCCGAATTCCGTTTTTTACGTTAAGAAAGATAAACCCGATAAAAATTTAGAAAATTTTTATTTTTGCTGTAAAACCGAAGAGTATCTTAAAGAATTTAAAATTCCGGTGAACGATAATAATAATTTTATAAAATGTATTTATGAATTGGAAGACGCAGATATAATTTCTTCCGTAAAAAACGGGTCGCAGATAACCTTCGTTTCGTCCGGCTGTAAATCATGCAGGCTTAAATATTTCTATAACAAAAAAATAAAAAGAATAGACGAAATAAAAAAGTTTTTAAACGAAGAAAACGCTTTTAAGGAAATTAAAGCGGAGGATTTTAATTTTAAAAAGTTTGCGGCATATAAGTTTAAACATACCTGCGATAAAGCCGCGGATAAGTATAAAGAAACGGATAAAAAAAATAACAAAAACGCAGGCGGCGTTAAAACCCCCGAAACGTTAGACCGAAGAGAATTTTTTAAAAATTCGTTTAAAAGTTTAAAAGACAACGCAAAAAAGCTTGCAGAAAACGTTTCAATAGAAGATCTTCCATTATCGGAACTATATTCTCAATTTATTAATACCGGAAAAAAAGATAAAAGCGTAAATTATTCGTTATTAAAAAGGCAGAAAAAAATTTATGAGTTTTTGAAAGAAAATAAAGAGTTAGTACCGCTTTTTAATATAAGGCTGCCTAAAATAAACGAAAACTGCGTTTTTTGTTCTAACTGCTGGGAAATGTGTCCTACCGGCGCATTAATTTTTAAGGAAAACAAAATATTGCTCAAGCCGTTTTTTTGCACTTCCTGCGGTCTTTGCAAGGATATATGCAGTTTCGGCGCGTTAAGAATGTACAAGGCTGCCGGCATAAAAGATATTTCCGGCGAAAAACTTCTCCTTCTAAATAAAAATAATTTTTAATTTGTGACATAAATCACATATTAAAAATACCGGCTCTGCTAATATATAATAAAACTTATACATCAATAATAAATAAATCCCCTAATTTAATTTTAAAAATTGAGGAAAAAATTATGGAAAACTTAAACGAAGAAAAAGAAAAAAGCTGCGTAGAAGTGACCGAAGAAGATATCAGGGAAGCTTTTGAAAAACACAAAACCTATATCGATATCTCTCTGGGCGATTTTATTAAAATTTACAGGGATGCGTTTATGCTTGCCAGGGACAAAGTTCACGGCATTACCGTCGATAAAGTGATGTCGAAAAAAGTAGTTTCCGTGCATGAAAATTCCGGAATACAAGACGCTATGAATCTCCTTGCGGAAAAAGGATTGACTTGCGCTCCGGTAGTTAACGACGAAAACGCGGTCGTCGGATTTCTGTCCGACTCGGACATTTTAACCAGCGCGGGAGTCATAAAAAAACACACTTTTAAGGACTTGGTAAGGCATTTAATAGGCGAACCGACGCCAAAAGCTCAAAGGACTATCGACGCCAAAAACGTTAAAGATATTATGGCTTCGCCTGCAATTACCGTATCGACCGATACGTGTATTAAAAAAGCGGCGGCGGTATTTAACGAAAAGCGCATAAAAGTTATGCCTGTAGTGGATATAAACGGAAAACTCGCGGGCGTAATATCTATGACGGATATCATAAAGCATATCGATAAAAATTAAAAATAAATAAAATTAACCATAATAACAGCGGGGAAACTAAAATGTGGATTAAAGAATACTTTGACAGAATGAAGGGCGGAGGAGAAAATGCAACTACTATAAGCCTGCACGTAATTTTTTGGTCTGGCTTGGCTTCTATAATAGGCATAGGGACAGTAGCTTACATATCCGCTAAATTTTTCAATCCGTACGATTTAACTTTATTAATCGGTTCTTTCGGAGCTTCGGCGGTTCTTATTTACGGCGCTATCAAAACTCCTCTCGCTCAGCCGAGGAATCTTTTGGGCGGGCATATACTTTCGGGTTTCGTTGGAGTCGCAAGTTATAAACTGCTCGGCCATATAAATATGCCGTTAGCAGCTGCAGTAGCGGTTTCATTTGCAATTATGCTTATGCACGCGACTAAAACGCTTCATCCTCCAGGGGGCGCCACTTCTTTAATAGCGGTAATCGGCGGCAAAGGAATATATAAACTCGGCTTTCTTTATCCGCTAATGCCCGTGGGTTTAGGCGCCCTTATAATGCTGATAGTCGCTTTAGTGGTAAATAATCTTTCTAAATACAGAAAATATCCCGAATACTGGTGGTAAAATATAAATTATAAAAAAATTCTTGACAAAAAAGCATAATTATTTAATAATATTAAACTACGCTTAAATTGTACATATTATTTTATATTTTATTTCGGGAGATTTTGAATGACTGAAAGCAAGTGGATATTAGTTGATGCAAAAGACATAAGCCTTGGAAGAGTAGCAAGTTTTGCGGCTAACAGGCTTATGGGCAAAGATAAAGCGGACTGGACGCCGTATGCGGACAACGGAGATTTCGTTATAATTATAAACAGCGCCAAAGCTAAATTAACCGGAAAAAAAACCGAAGATAAAGAATATCATTTTCACAGCGGTTATCCGGGAGGACTTAAAACGTTCAAATATAGAGATATGGTAAAAAAGGACCATTCCTATCCTCTGCTTTCGGCTATAAAAGGAATGCTTCCGAAGAATAAACTGTCGGATGCGGTAATAAAAAAAGTTAAAATATACGAAAGCGAAGAGCATCCTCATGCTGCGCAAAAGCCGGTTAGGGTAGAAATAGCCGATAAGGTAAAGTAAGTCAAAGTAAACAATTAAAAAATAGAAATTAAATTAAGATATAATTAATAAGGTAAAAGCTGATGGCTAAAAAAAGCATTATACACGCGGTAGGCAAAAGAAAAACAGGTATTGCAAGGGCTTATTTCAAAGAAGGAGCCGGCAAAATAATTATTAACGGAAGAGATTTCGAGCAGTATTTTCCTCTTGAAAGCCACAGGGTTTCTGCCGTAAGGCCTTTAGCGTTTTATACGATAGAAAATAAGTTCGATGTATATATAAACGTATCGGGCGGCGGATTAAGCGGTCAAGCCGGAGCGGTCAGGCTTGCGCTTGCAAAAGCTATTCTTCTTATAAATCCGGAATTAAAAGAAACTCTTGCAAAAGCCTCTATGCTTACAAGAGACCCGAGAGTCAAAGAAAGAAAAAAATACGGGCAGAAAGCGGCAAGAGCAAGATTCCAGTTCTCTAAGAGATAATATAATCGTTATATCCATAAATGATAAGAGTTTCGATTGTAGGAGCATCCGGTTACAGCGGTGTATATCTTATACAGGCGCTGTCGTTAAGACCGGATGTTTCTATATCGGTAATTACTTCAAACAGTAATGCCGGCAAAAAACTTTCCGATTTTTTCCCTCTGTTCGCAAAGGCGAACCATAAAAACCCTTTATTATCCGAAATTAAATTTTCGCTTTTCGATGCAGACTTAATAGGCGGGTCTTCCGATGCAGTATTTTTTTGTCTTCCCCATAACGAAAGTTCTAAGCTCATACCGGCTGTTTTAAATAAAAACAAAGACGTTAAAATAATCGATATAGGCGCCGATTTCAGATTTGACGAAGTATCGGTCTATGAGCGGCATTACGGCAAACATAGCGCTCCGGAATTAAACGGCGGTTTCGTTTACGGGCTTTCCGACGTTTTTTACGGTAAAATTAAAAATTCGCAATTCATCGCCAATCCGGGATGCTACCCTACAGGCGCATTACTCCCTATACTCCCCCTTGTTTTTAAAGGGTGCGTAGATTTTTCGTTTCCGGTTGTAATAGACTCTCTGTCGGGAATTTCGGGCGCCGGCAGGGGCTTAAAACTCCAGAATCTTTTTTGCGAAACAGACGGCTCGGCAAAAGCTTATAACGTTTGGACGCACAGACATCTGCCGGAAATTAAAGAAAAAATAGAAAAAGCCTTTTTGAATTTGCCTCAGCAGCAGACCGGCAAACTTATGCCGGACGTCATATTTACCCCTCATGTCATCCCCGTTATAAGGGGCATATTGACTACGGTATATTTAAAATTAAATAAAGGTTTATCTAAAGAAAATATAACAGGCATATATGAAAATTTTTACTGCGGAAGTCCGTTTGTTTCGATACTTAATAATATCGAAGACTGCAATATAAAAAACGTAGTTTATACCAATAACTGCCATATAGCTTTTGAAATTCGCGAAAAAAACGGCTCAGTCTCCGGCGACGGCGGTTCTATGATTAAAATAATAAGCGCAATCGATAACCTTGGAAAAGGGGCTTCGCTTCAGGCAATTCAGAATATGAATCTTATGTTCGGTTTGGAGCCGGATTTCGGAATCCCTCAATATTCGCCATATCCGTAAGAAAAGGTGTCAGATTAATTTTCCGGAAACAACTTTCTATATTTATTAACTATATATGTGCGGAAAATAAAATCTGACACCTTTTCCCTGTCCCCGACGTAAATTGTTTTTTCCTTGAAACATTGCCCGTTAATCTGAGATAATAAATAAATATGAAATTATCCGGATATAAAAAAAGAAATAAATATTTACTCTTCATTTTAGCGGTTTTAGTAATATCTGCTTTAGCCGCTATATTTTTTTATTCAAAACCCGGCGTTAAAAATAGCCGCAGTAAAAAAATAATAAAACCTTTTAAAAACTATCAAAATTCCTCTTTAATAATCGGTTTGCCCGCCGACGCGACGAATCTTATCGGAAATATGGCTGCCGATGCGCCTACCGCCGAAGTTACCTCCCAAATTTACGACGGTTTGGTCAGGTATAACCGCAATTTTAAAATAGTTCCGGATCTTGCGAAATCTTGGAAAATAAGCAACGGCGGCAAAACTATAACTTTTTATTTAAGGCGCAACGTTTACTGGCAGAACGGCCAAAAATTTACCGCAAAAGACGTCATGTTTACTTACCGTTTAATGGTAAATCCCAAAACGCCTACGCCTTATGCTGCGGAATATCTTAAGGTTTATAAAGCCGAAACTATAGGAAAATATATTTTTCGGGTTACTTACAGAAAACCTTATGCGCCCGCGCTTTCGTCATGGGGATTAAGCATTTTGCCGGAAAAACTTTTAAAAGGAAAAAATCTCTTAACAACTAAGTTAAGAAGCCGTCCGGTCGGCACCGGCCCTTACGAATTCGACAAATGGATCCACGGTTACGAAATAGTTTTAAAAGCAAATCCTCATTATTTTATGGGCGCTCCAAAAATAAAACGCCTTGTGTATAAAATAGTGCCGGATATTTCGTCCATGTTTTTGATGCTTAAATCCAACGGCATAAGCTACATGGGATTAAGCCCTATTCAGTATAAATATGAATCTAACGGAAAGGGATTTAATTCAAAGTTTAAAAAATATATTCATCCCTCTTTAAGTTTTACTTTTTTGGGATATAATCTTTTAGACCCGCTTTTCAAAAACGTAAAAGTAAGGCGGGCTTTAAGCTACGCGATAAATAAAAAAGAGATAATAAAAGGGGCTCTGTTCGGATTAGGGATTCACTGTTACGGTCCTTTTATGCCGGGAACTTATTTTTACGATAAGAACGTAAAAAAATACCGCTATAATCCGGATAAAGCGCTGAGGCTTTTAAGGCAGGCGGGATGGCGCTTAAAAAACGGTATTCTTGAAAAAAACGGAATCCCTTTCAGGTTTACGATACTTACCCCGCAGGGAAATCAGGAAAGGCTTTCCGCCGCCGAGATAATACAGCAGAATTTGAAAAAAATAGGCATAAAAGCCGAAATAAGGGTTATGGAGTGGACGTCGCTTATATCCGAATTTATTATGAAAAAAAAGTTTCAGACCGTTTTGCTGGGATTTACCATAACACCTGACCCTTACGACAACGCTTCGATATTTACCGGTTCTAATATCGTTCCTAAAGGCTTAAACTTTACCTCTTTTAATAATCCCGAAATAGACGTTTTGTTTAGAAAAGCTAGATCGACGTTTAATTTAAAAAAACAGAAAAAATATTATTTTAAAATCCAGCGTATTCTTGCAAAAGAAGCCCCTTATACATTTTTATACGTTCCTTATGCAATGCCCGTAGTCGTCAGGTCGGTAAAAGGAATAAAACCGGCGCCGGCGGGAATAGGGTACGATATAAGAAAATGGTATTATAAAAAAGGATTTACGTATTAATAAATAAATTTAATTAAGGAGATAATAAAATGAAAAATAAGGCGGTTTTGTCTCATCTCGACGAAAAGGGAATGCCGAAAATGGTTGACGTTTCAGAAAAAAATGACACCGTAAGAACGGCTTCCGCCCACGCAAAAGTAACTATGTCGAAAGAAGCCTTTAAACTTGCGGTCGGCGGTGGAGGAAAAAAGGGAGACGTTTTTGGTACCGCAAAGATTGCCGGCATTATGGCGGCAAAAAAAACGTCGGAATTAATACCTTTATGCCATCCTTTGAATATAGAAGGATGCAATATAGTTTTTAATCCGGAAGAAAAAGATAATTCGGTTGATATAATTTCCACGGTTAAAATATCCGGAAAAACAGGCGTAGAAATGGAGAGCCTTACATCCGTGACGGCGGCGGCTCTTACCGTTTACGATATGTTAAAAGCGGCGGATAAATCCATAGAAATATCGGAGATTTACCTTATAAGCAAAGAAGGCGGAAAAAGCGGAACGTATAAAAGAAAGTAAAAAAATTGACGCAAAAAAATTTATTGCAAATTTTAAACGTTTATCCTATAATATCAAAAACCGTATTCTTATAATAAAAATCAACCGATTTAAACGGCAGGTTTAAGTCTGCCGCCGTTAAGCAAATTGTTAAAATAATAGAGGTTATAAATGCTAAAACATGACGTTGTTATTGTCGGCGCCGGACTTGCTGGATTAAGGGCGGCCGTAGAACTCAGGAAAAAAGGCATAGATGCCGTAATAGTCAGCAAGGTTTATCCTACGCGTTCCCATTCCGGAGCGGCACAAGGCGGAGTCAACGCGGCGTTTGACGAAAACGATTCCTGGGAATCACATTTTTTCGATACTGTAAAAGGCAGCGATTATCTCGGCGATCAGGATGCAATAGAAATACTGACGAGCGAGGCTCCAGGGAACATACTCGAACTTCAGAGCATGGGCGTCGTTTTTAACAGGAACGATAAAGGCGGAATAGCGCAGAGGCCTTTCGGCGGACAGAGCTTTCCCCGTTCCTGCTACTATGCGGATGCCGTAGGGCATATGATGCTGCACGGATTGTTCGACAACGTACTCAAATATAAAACAAAAATCATGTATGAATATTTCGTTACCAGCCTGCTTACCGATAACGGGAAAGTCAGCGGCGTGGTGGCATACGATATTAAAAACGGAAAATTCGAGGGTGTTGCCGCAAAAGCCGTTTTATTCGCAACCGGAGGTTACGGACAGGTTTATTCTTCCAACACCAATGCATTAATAAATACCGGAGACGGCATGGCGATATCTATAAATGCCGGTGTTCCGCTTATGGACATGGAATTTGTCCAGTTTCATCCCACGACCCTTAAGAGCACCGGAATATTGGTAACGGAAGGAGCAAGGGGAGAAGGTGCATATCTTCTTAATTCGCTTGGCGTCCGTTTTATGTCCAAATATGCACCTAAAGCAATGGAACTTGCGCCAAGAGATGTTGTTGCAAGAGCAGAACAGACTGAGATAAACGAAGGAAGAGGCGTCGACGGGGCCATTCTTTTAGATATTAGGCATCTAGGCAAAGAAAGAATAATGGAAAGGTTACCGCAGATTATGCAGTTATCTATTGATTTTGAAGGCGTTAATCCTATTCATGAGCCTATTCCGATAAGACCGGGCGCTCATTACTCTATGGGCGGAATTAAAACGGATTATAACGGAAGAACCGTAATAGAAGGTTACTATTCCGCAGGCGAGTCTGCCTGCGTAAGCGTTCACGGAGCAAACAGGCTCGGCGGAAATTCTCTTCTAGATACCGTAGTGTTCGGCAGAAGAGCGGGAATAGACATAGCCGAATATCTTAAATCTGCCGAAGGCGACAGAAAATTTGACGAATCGGCAATAAAAAGAGACGAAGAAAAATTCGAAAAATTAAAAAAATCGGCCGGAAAAGAAAGACACGGTCTTTTAAAGTCGGAACTTCAGGAAGAGATGAGAGCCGGCGTCGGAGTATTCAGGGAAGAAAACGCTATGAAAAAAGCTTTAGAAAAAATAGGCGAACTCAAAGAACGCGCAAAAAATATAGGAATAGACGACAAATCGAAAACATTTAATACCGATATAGTAGAAGCATTCGAGTTTAACAATATACTGCTTATAGCCGAAGTAATCACGAGAGGAGCTATACTCAGAAAAGAGTCCAGAGGCGCTCATTACAGAACGGATTTTCCCGAAAGAGACGATTCTAACTGGCTCAAACATACTCTTGCGACCTTAGACGGAAACGGAAACGTAAAATTCGATTTTTCCGAAGTTGCGATAACAAAATTTAAACCTCAACCGAGGACGTATTAATAGAATTAATAGCGAGGAAATATATAATGGAATTTAAGGTAAGGGCTTACAGATTTAATCCGGAAACCGACGAGAAACCGTACTACAAAGAATATACGGTAGAAGATTATCCGGGCATGACGGTTTTAAACGCCTTAATTAAAATAAAATCAGAGCTTGACGGAACGCTAAGCTTTAGAAGGTCATGCAGAAGCGCTATCTGCGGTTCCTGCGCGATGAAAATAAACGGAATAACAAAACTTGCATGTAAAACGCAGGTTAGTTTAGAAATAGATAAATTTGGAATAATAAACGTCGAACCTCTTGCCAACATGCCGGTAATCCGCGATTTAATCGTTGATCAGGAGGTTTTTTTCGACAAGATAAAAGCCATAAAACCTTATCTGCTCGGACAGAGGGAAGACGATGCCCATAACCGTTTTAAAACATTAAAAGAAGGCGAAAAAATCAGCCAGCCGGTTTACGATAAATCGGAGTTTAAAAATTTAACCGGAAACGAAGATACGCCTAACTGTATTTTGTGCGAATGCTGTTATTCCGAGTGCGGCGGAGTAGTCGGCAACAAAGATTATCTCGGACCTGCCGCCCTTGCTAAGCTGTACAGATATGCCGAAGATCCGAGAGATAACGACAAAAACGGTTCGCGTTTAGTAAACGGCTCCATGCCTAACGGTTTTTGGGACTGTGTGCACTGTCAGGCATGCGAACAGTTCTGTCCGAAAGGTATTTCTCCGGTAAAATCGATAGTCAGGCTTCATGAAAAATCGATTAAAAATTCCATTACTTTTTCACCCGGTTCAAAGCATGTAGTTTCTATAGCGAGGTCCATAGGCGAAACTGGAAGGTTGGACGAAATAAAAGTTGCATTTGAATCCGGAGGGGTTACCGGGCTTTTAAACGATCTGCCGGTTGCGTTCGGCGCAGGTCTTAAGGGAAAGATACCGCCTCTCAGGTTAAAATTAATAAAAGATATGGAAGATATCCGGCTTGCATATAAAGAACTGGACTTGGAGGATAAATTATGATTACATATGCTTATTATCCGGGGTGCGTAGCTCAGGAAAGCGGCAAAGAACTCGATAACGCCACAAAATTTATTGCAGGCAGATTGGGTATAAACTTAATTCCTATGCCTGAGGCTTCATGCTGCGGAGGCGGGGTTATCGACGGTTTCGATAAAAACTTAAAACTTTTTATAAACGGAAGAACCCTTGCTTTAGCTGAAAAAGAAGGACTCGACATAATGACTATATGCAACACCTGCACCCTGACTCTGAGCGAGGTAAACGAAGAACTTATAAATAATCCGGAATCTTTAGAAAAAACAAACGAATATCTTGCTAAAATAGGTTTGAAATATACAGGAAAAGTTAAAGTGAAGCATATTTTATATGCGGTAAGAGACGACATAGGATTCGATAAATTAAAAGAGAAAGCGGTTAAAAGCCTAAAAGGAATAAAAATTGCGCCGTTTTATGGATGTCATATACTCAGGCCTTCAAGCGCAGTTAAGTTCGACGACGTTGAAAATCCTCAAGGATTTGAAGAGCTGATTAAGGCTCTTGGCGGCGAACCTGTATCTTATGCCAGAAGGACTAAATGCTGCGGATTTCAGACGATACTCGTAAACGAATCTACTTCTACCTCGCTTGCAGGTAACGCCATTTACGAGGCTCAGGAGAAAAACGCCGACGCCATGGTTACCCCTTGCCCTTTATGTCACTTAAGTTTAGATACCTACCAGACGGTTGCGGCAAAAAATATAAATAAAAAACTATCTCTGCCCATACTTCATGTGCCTCAGCTTATAGGTATAGCTTTAGGCGCCGATTATGCCGAAATGGGTTTTTCGAGGCATAACGTTTCGCTTAGGGGTTTAATGGCTAAAGTCAGGCAGAACGATATATAATAAAAAAAATAAAAAGAGGAAGGTTAAAATGTCCGATACTATAAACGTAGTTCTTAAAGCTCTTAAGGGTCTTTCGATTATCGCGCAGGAAAAATTGGATGATTATGTCGATATATCGGATGAAGAAAGCAGAGAAGCCGCAGACCAGATTATCGAAACAGTTAAATACGAATCAGGCGTTATTTTTAAGGCTATAAAAGAAAAAGCCGCAGATATTCTGCTTGACGAAATGAATTTCGCTTCTACATACGACGTAGAAGAATTGACCAAAAAAATCCAAAAGTTAGAAGCAAAGATAGAAGAGCTGACTAATAAAAAATAGCGGCAATCCTCTTAATCTTAATCTGCGTCGTATTTTTTATATTCCATTATAACTTCGACGTTCGATTTTATGCCGAATGCCTCTTTTATGCTGTTTCTTAAAAATTTTATATCCGTCATAGAAAATATTTTTCCCTTATTGCCCGTAAAAAATATAAAAGTGGGAATTTCTTCTCCTTCTTTCTGTACGCCGTAGCTTATGTATTTATAAATCCTGCCGCTGCGGGGCTCCGTCTTTGCGGTTTCTATAAATCTGTTTAAATCTTTCTTTTTTATTTTTATGCTCCTGGAATCGAATATTTCTATAGACATATCTAATATTTTATTTAAATTTTTATTAATCTTAGATGAAATATATACGAAAGGTATTCCGGAAAACTCTTTTAACTTATATTTAATTTCGTTTTTTAGCTGTACCGCGTTTTCCTGCAGTTTTTCTTTTAAATCCCACTTTGTGAATGCAATTATGACTGGTTTTTTGTCAAGCGTTATTCTTCTCAGCAAAGAAAGGTCTTCATGCGTAACGTCGGAATTTACGTCCATAAAAAGAACGACCACGTCTGCTCTCTTTATCTGATTAAGGCTCTGTTTTTGGAATGCTTCGGAATTTAAATCAAGTTTATTTTTTTTTCTGATGCCTGCGGTATCTACTAAAGTTATTGAACGCTCTTTATATCGTATATATGTGTCTATGGAATCGCGCGTTGTACCGGGTTTATCATCAGTAAAAAGCAGGTCTTCTTTTAATAATGTGTTTATATAGGTAGATTTTCCGCTGTTAGGTTTTCCTATTATGGCAATTTTAAAAGATTTTTCGTTTTCTTCGTCCGTTTTTTGGGGTTTTACCGGTTTTTTAATATTTATTTCCTCGGCTATTTTTTCGAGTATTTCATATATACCCGTTCCTTTTTCCGCGCTTACGGCTAAAACCGTTTTTATGCCGAGTCCGATAAATTCGCTTTCCGCACCGCTTGCATCCCTTGGCGAATCTACTTTATTTATTATCAGGATAATATTGGAGCCGTTTTTTTTAAGCCGTTTAAAAATTTCTCTGTCTTCGGGCAAAAAACCGCTTTTATAATCGACGGTAAATAAAACTAACCCTGCTTTTTTTGAATATTCAAAAACTTTGTCCCTGATTTTTTTTTCGGTTTCGTTTGCGGGCGAAACGTTAAACCCTCCGCTGTCGGAAACAAAAAAATCGGTTCCGTTAAAAGATATTTTTTTTATATTTAAATCTAAAGTAGTGCCGGCGATTTTAGAGGACAAAGCCGAAGTTTTTCCGGTTATTTTATTAAATATCGTAGATTTTCCGACGTTAGGCCTGCCGATTATAAGTACGAAAAAATCTTTACTTTTTATCATTTAGTTTCTCCATAAATTTTTTAATTGCAATTTCAGCTCCGTTTTGTTCAGCATCTTTTTTTGTATTGCCGCGCCCCAGAGCAAATATTTCGTCGTCGATTTTAACGCAGATAGTAAAGACGGCATTGTGGTCGGGGCCTTCTTTGTTAATAGTATGATATTTCGGCGTTCTGCCCGTTTCTTTTTGAACCATCTCCTGAAGTTCGGTTTTAAAATCCGAATTTTTTAATATTTCTTCATCGATATCGGGAGTAACTTTTAAAATATGCTGCAGAAGTATTTCTTTTGCTTTTTCAAAGGATGAGTCGAGAAATACCGCTCCGATTACGGCTTCGTAAACATTTCCTATTACTCTTTTATTTTTAGCTTTTAAATCTGCGGCGCCGTTATCGCGTTCTTTAATTATAAACTCGGAAATCTTAATATTTTGAGCGATATTATAAAGAGCGTCCAATCTTACGAGCGACGCCCTATATTTTGAAAGTTCTCCTTCATTTAAATTTTTATAATTTTTATAAAGATATTCCGTTACTATTGCGCCTATAACCGCATCTCCGAGAAACTCCAATCTTTCGTAGTTTTTCTCCGCGCTTACGGACTTATGCGTAAAAGCAAGGTCTATTAATGACTTGTCCTTAAACGAATATCCAATTCTTTTTTCAATAATATTATAATTCATTTTTTATATTATGGGGACAGAATTCAATTCTGTCCCCATCACAAATTTCTACCGTAACTTCCGAAACCTCGTCTTTCCTAACCCGTCTGCCTATATCGATAATTTTTCCTCTAAATTCTGTTCCTTGAGGCAAATTAGGATTTCCGGATATTTTTGCTTTAATATAATTCGAACTTATTGCTTTATTATCAGTCAGGCTTAGAAATTCTAAAGTTTTACCTAAGAATTTATTATGAAATTTTAATTTTTTTTGGAGGGAAATTTCTCTTATTATGCCGGTTCTTTTTTTAATTTCAAGTTCATTAATTTTAGGTTTTAAAGAATAAGATACCGTTCCTGCTCTGTCTGAATAAGAAAAAGCATGTATATAATAAATAGGAAGTTTTTCAAGGTTTTTGACGGTTTCGTAAAAGTCTTCTTCCGTTTCTCCGGGGAAGCCGCTTATTATATCGGTTCCTATTGCGGCGTCCGGCACCGATTCGCAAATTTTTTCGGTAATTTTTAAATAGTCGTTAAAAGAATAATTTCTTTTCATTAACTTAAGTATTCCGTCGGAAGCGCTTTGAAGAGGTATATGGAAATGATTTCTGATTTTTTTAGAACCGGCAAAAATTTTAATCATTTCGTCGTCGATGTAAATAGGGTCGATGGAGCTTATTCTTATTTTTGCTCCGCTTTTAAGTTCTTCCGCGGCAATAAGAAGTTCTTTAAGCCCTGCGCCAGATTTTTTATCCTTATACGAGCCTATATTTACTCCGGTCAATATTATTTCGCGGTAACCCCGCTTGCCGAATTCATCGATATAACGCAAAACGTTGTTTATGCCGAGCGACCATTTAACCGGTCTTGCTTTGGGTATTATACAGTAAGAACATTCAAGTCCGCATCCTTCCTGAATTTTCAAATAAGGCCTTGTTCTTTTTTGATTAAAAACCGAATTTGGAAATTCGTCCGCAGAATTTTTTATAATCTCGGCTTTTTTTATGTTATCCATAAGTTTTAAACCTGTGATGCCGGAAAAACCGTCTTTATTAATCTGGGCAGAACATCCGGTAATAATCAAACGGCTTTCGGGATAGCGTTTTTTAATTTTTCTTAAAGTTCTTTCGGTTTCTATATCTGCTTTGTCAGTAACCGTGCAGGTATTTATCAAAAAAAAGTCGATATCCGGTTCGCCGAATTCTGCGGTATAAATATTATACCGTTTAAATATTTCGGAAAGCTGTCCCGATTCAAACTGATTAAGTTTGCATCCGGAAGAAACTACGGCGCATTTAACGGCTTCTTTTCCGCCGCGCAGACGTTCTTCGCCGAACATTTCGGCAATTATATCTTTAGTTATGTTAATATTTTCCATATATTTTAATTTATTGTTCTGCCGTCGGAAAAGGTGTAAGATTAATTTTCCGCTAACAATTTTATATATTACCTTAAATCACCGTTAGAAATTTTATTTTCCGCATAAACGGCATATTTTTTTGTTGAAAAAGACATGCTTTTTCAATACATACAAAAAAATATATGTTTATATCCGCTTACGCGGGAATGACAATGCGTGATTTTAACTTTTCACCCAACGGGTGTCATTCCCGCGAAAGCGGGTACGTTTTAAAGCCGTCAGTATTTAGACGGCTCATCCAGTATTTATTATATGTTGAAACAATTTTAATAGTTTCTAACGGTGATTTAAGGTATTAATTAACTGTTCATCAAGCGGAAAAAAAATCTGACACCTTTTCCATTCAGAATTTAATTCCGTCCTCTTCAAGTTGTGACATGGACAGAATTAAATTCTGCCCCTGTATCTATAACCCCGCCGCCTATAACTTTGATTCCGGAATACAGGACGGCGGACTGTCCCGGGGTTATAAATTTAACTTTTTCGTCAAATTTTATTTTTACCGAACCGTCGTCTAAAACAAAAGCTTTGCATTTATAATCCGGCGAAGAATATCTTATCTTTGCGGAGGTTTTCATATCTTCGAGCGAGTTTTTATATTCGGGATTAATAAAATTAAAATTTTGAACCGTTAAAGAATCTGACATGCAGTCTTCCATACCGCCGACGAAAATTTCGTTATTTTCCGCAGAAATTTTAACGACGTAAAGAGGATTTTTAGACGAAACGCCCAGCCTTTTCCTCTGTCCTACGGTGTAGTTAAAAATACCGCCATGCTCTCCGATTATTTCCCCTTTTAAATTTTTAATAAATCCTTTTTTTAAGCATATCGCCGATTGCCTTTTTATGAATCCCGCATAATCTTTATCGGGAATGAAGCATATTTCGACGCTGTCTTTTTTGCCGGAAATATCGGTAAATCCGGCATCGGAAGCAATGCGGCGCGTCTGCATTTTATTCATATTGCCTACCGGAAACATTATATTTTTAAGGTTTTCCTGCGAAAGCCCGTAAAGAACGTAAGACTGGTCCTTAGATAAGTCTTTAGATTTAAGGAGAAAATAGCGTCCTTCCGTATCCTTGGTTATTCTTGCATAATGTCCCGTAGCGAGAAAATCCGCGCCGAGCTCTTTTGCTCTTTTAATCAGCAGGTCGAACTTAATAACGCAGTTGCATACAATACAGGGATTAGGCGTTTTTCCGCGTAAATATTCCGTTACGAAGCGGTCTATTACCTCAGTTTTAAATTCATTTTCAAGATTTACTACGAAATGGGGTATGCCGAGTTTTACGCAAACCCTTTTTGCCGAAATTATATCGTCCGTGCTGCAGCAGGTTTTTAAAGTTCCGTGGAAAGCATCTTCCGAAACGAGATGCATGGAAACGCCGATTACCGAGTAGCCCCTTTTTTTAAGGATTATAGCGCTAACCGAGCTGTCGACTCCGCCAGACATTGCTACTGCGACCGTTTTATTGGATTTTATAAGCATAATAAATAAATAATATACCGGTATCAGCTGCCCGTCCGTAATTTAAGCACGCCTTTTTTAATAGCGCTTACTGCATAATCTATATCGTCTTCAGCAGTGTATCTTCCTATGCTGAATCTTATAGCAGATTCAATTCTTTTAGCGTCGTATCCGTGAGCTTTCAATACGTGAGACATAGAAACCGTGCCGGCATTGCAGGCGGAACCTGCTGAAGCGCTAATACCGTAAAGATCAAGATTAAACAGAAGCGTTTCGGCTTTGACGCCGTCGAAAGAAACGTTCAATGTATTTTTCAGCCTGCTTACCGGATTTCCGTTAAGTTTTATACCTTCTATGCCGTAAAAAAGTTTGTCGTGAAAAATGCTTCCGAGCGAATTAATTCTCGTCAATTCTTCATTCATTACGTTTTTTAATATGTTCATGCCTTTCGCTATAGAAACTATACCCGCTATATTTTCCGTTCCCGCCCTTAAGCCCCGTTCCTGATGCCCGCCGTGAATAATAGGCTCTATATTTACCCCTTTTTTTACATAAAGAGCCCCGCATCCTTTTAAAGCGTAAAATTTGTGACCCGAAAAACTGCACATATCCAAAGGAATGTCTTTTAAGCTGAAATGCGCTTTGCCTATAACCTGGACTAAGTCGCTGTGGCAGATAACGTCTTCCTTGACTTTTTTAACTTCTTCAAAAATTTGTTTAATAGGAAAGAGTGTTCCGGTTTCGTTATTTGCTCCCATAATAGAAACTAACAGGGTATTTTCCCTTATTGCTCCGGTTACTTCTTCGATATCGATCATCCCGAATTCGTTTACTCCGATATAAGCAGTTTCTACACCTATCGATTCTAAAAATTTAAAGGTGTTTAGTACGGCATGGTGTTCGACCGCCGAAGTTATGATGTGCGGAACCTTATTTTTGTTGTTTTTCATATAAGCGTAAACACAGCCTGTTATCGCAAGATTAATCGATTCCGAACCCGAAGACGTAAAAATAACTTCTCCTGAATTTCCGGCATCCAGAAAAGATTTAACTAAATCCCTGGAGTCTTCTATCAATATTCTTGCGGTACGCCCTTCTTCATAAACGGAAGACGGATTACCCTGATAATTTTTAAGCGTATTGACTACTTCTTCCAAAACCGCCGGGTCAACCGGAGTAGTCGCATTGTAGTCTAAATAAATTCTGGGCATATTCGTTTTTTATTTTCTAAATTAATGAAGCCAATCTTTATTCCTTAATCCTGCATTAGAAAGTTATCCGCATATTCGCTCATACTTAATCAAGCAAAAAAATAGTATTAATATTTTCTATTGAAGATTAAGATTATTTAACTATATTTGTTTTTTCTGCTTATATTCGTCTATAACGTCTTGTATAGTTATAGAATTAAGCAATTCTGTTATTTTCTTCGATACCGAATTCCACATATCGAAAGCTAAACAGACCGATTTTCTGCCGCATTCTTTTTTTGCTTTGGATTTGCTTATACAGCTTGTAATTTCAATAGGCTCTACCGATTCTATTATATCCCCTATAAATAGCTCGGAAGGTTTTTTATTAAGCAGGTACCCGCCTTTTGGACCCCTTAAGCTTTTTACGATACCCGCCTTTTTTAAAGTAAAAAATATCTGCTCTAAATAGTGCAGAGAAATGGATTCTCCGGCGGCAATTTCCTTTAAGCCCACCGGAACCGAGTTTTCCTTTGAATTATATGACAGATATATAAGCGCCCTCACAGCGTATTGACCTTTAGAAGAAAGTTTCATTTTTATTTTTTTGATGCCTCAATCTCTTTTAGCCTGCTTTCAAGCTCCGATATTTTTGATTTTAAAAGCGATATCTCGTAAAAAGCGGGATCGAACAGCCTGTTATGCTCAAGGTCTATGTTGTCGTGAACTTCCGATTCGTCGCGTTTCGCAGATTTCGCCGGTATTCCGACGACCGTCGAATGAGCCGGAACTTCGCTGACGACTACGGAATTAGCCCCAACCTTAGAGTCGTGACCTATGGTTAACGGCCCTAATATTTTTGCTCCGGTGCCTATTATCACCCTGTCCCCTATAGTGGGATGCCTTTTTTCTTTTTTCCAGCTTGTTCCGCCGAGCGTAACCCCGTGATAAATAGTGACGTCGTCTCCTATTTCCGCGGTTTCGCCTATCACGACTCCCATTCCGTGGTCTATAAAAAATCTTTTCCCTATTTTAGCGCCCGGATGAATTTCTATTCCTGTAAAAAATCTACCCGTCTGGGAAACGAGTCTTGCCAAAAGCCGAAATTTATGTTCCCATAAAAAATGAGAAACTTTATGAAAATATACCGCATGAAGCCCAGGATAGCACAGCAGAACCTCCAGAGCGTTTCTGGCGGCAGGATCTCTTTCGTAAACCGAATTTATATTTTCCCTTAAAGTTTTAAACATCTTTATAATATAACAGAAATGTAAAAAATATGAAAGCGGGACAGTTATTAATAATCCTGCATTAGAAATTGCATTATATACTCAAAAGCTATATTAAATCTGGATTCCCGCTTTCGCGGGAATGACGACTGTTTGGTTAAAACCTTAATCTCAGCATAGTCATTCCCGCGAAAGCGGATATAAACATATATTTTTTTGTATGTATTGAAAAAGCATGTCTTTTTCAACAAAAAAATATGCCGTTTATGCAGAAAATAAAAATTCTAATGCAGGATTAAGGGTTATCTTGAAAATCTAAATCCTACTCGTATCTTAATGCTTCTACGGGGTTCATTCTTGAGGCTTTAAAGGCGGGATAAAAGCCGAAAAATATTCCTACGCACAGAGAAAATACGACGGAGATTATTATCGGTTCTGCGGTAACTACGGTTTTAAGGGGCGAAAAGGCGGAAATTGCGCTTGAAATTCCGAAGCCGAGACCGATGCCTAAAAGTCCGCCGAAAAGGCTTAAAACTGCGGATTCTATAAGAAACTGTTTCAAAATATCTGATTTTTTTGCGCCTATAGCCATTCTTATTCCTATTTCCTTAGTCCTTTCGGTGACGGAAACCAGCATTATATTCATAATGCCTATGCCGCCCACCAGCAAAGAAACCGCGGCAATGCTTGCGAGAAGAATGGTAAAAGTAGCCGCGCTAGAATTTGCCGCCTGAGCTATTTCGGTAAGGTTTCTAACGAAAAAATCGTTTGGTTTATTCACGGGTATATGATGTCTTTGCCTTAAAAGAGCGGTAATTTGAGACTGTGCAGCAACGGTGTCTTTCTGTGTTTTTGCCGAAACTGCAATTGCATGCACCCAGGTCGTGCCTGCAATTTTTTCCATCATGGTCGTAATAGGTATAACCACTATGTCGTCTTGGTCCTGTCCGAAAGCGTTAAATCCTTTAACCGACAAAAGACCTATGACTGTAAACGGAACGCTATGGATAATTATTATGTGTCCTATAGGATTTATAAGTCCAAAAAGTTCGGTGGCAGCAGTATTTCCTATAACGGCTACGTTTGCGGCTGAAGAAACCTGCTGCGGAGTAAAAAAAGTTCCTTTTGCTACCGGCCATTTTCTTACTATAGGAAATGTAGAGTCTGCTCCGTTAATCAGGGTTGACCAGTTGTTTCCCCTCCATATTACCTGCTGCGGCATGCCGAGTATTGCGGTGTCGGTTTTAACCGAAGAAAGCTTTCTTATTGCGTAAACGTCGTTTAAAGTAAGCGTAGGCAGTACTCCGAATCCGCTGTTGATGCCGCCTAAAGACGACGAACCCGGAAGTATAATCAGCATATTAGAACCCATCGAGTTAATGGATGCCTGAATAGCTTTAGAGGCGCCCTGCCCTATCCCTATCGTTGCGATAACGGAACCTACGCCTATAATAATTCCGAGTATCGTCAAAAAAGACCTTATTTTATTGCGCAGCAGGGTTTTATATGCCGATTCCAAGTCGAGAAAAAAAGCAAATTTTACGCGTTTGCGTTTCATATTTTTTTGACCGTCTCCAAAGATAAAATTATTCCGTCTTTTACCGTTATAAGTCTTTTTGCATAATCCGCCACGTGCTTATCGTGCGTTACCAAAATTATCGTTGCGCCTCTTTCCGAATTAATTTTTTCAAAAAAATTCATAACGTCCGCCCCCCTTACCGAGTCGAGATTACCCGTAGGTTCGTCCGCCATTATTATAGGGGCGTCGTTTACTATGGCTCTTGCTATTGCCACTCTTTGCTGTTCTCCGCCTGATATCTGGTTAGGAAATTTATTTCCTTTATCCGAAAGATCTACGAGCTTTAATGCTTTTAGCGCCATTTCTTCGGAGTCTTTTGAATGATAGCCTGAATAATAAAGGGGCAGCATAACATTTTCTAAAATTGAAAGCCTCTGTATAAGATTAAAACCCTGAAATACGAAGCCTATTTTTTTATTTCTTATTTCCGCCAGTTCGTCCGACGTCAGCCCTGAAACATCCTTTCCTTCTAGAAAGTAGCTTCCCGACGTAGGTTTATCCAAGCATCCCAGTATATTCATAAGAGTAGATTTTCCGGAACCGGATGCTCCCATTATCGAAACGAATTCCCCGTTTTCTATGGCAAGGTTTATGCCTTTAAGAACTTCATAGGAGATATCGCCTATTTTATAAATCATGCCTATATTTTCTAACCGTATCAGCGGCATATTTGCATTAATATCATAACTGTTTGACATATTATATAATTATCCTATAGAAACTATTTGACGCCATTTCCTTGCATTACTGCGACGGCGGACGCTGCCCTCTTTTCGCTAATAGTCCTATTTATATTTTCCATATTTTAGCTTATTAGAAGAACATTCTTCTTCCTGGAGCCGCTGCGCCCTTATAGGAAGATTGCATGCCGGTTATAACTTTGGTGCCGCTCTTAATATATTTCGAGGTAACTTCAGTATATTCGTCGTTATTTATACCGAGTTTTACTATAACCGGCGATGGAGCGCCGTTTTTTAATACCCATACGACGCCTTCGCCGACTTTTAATTTTTTCGTTATATTATTTAAAATCTGCTTGTTTTCTCCTGCCGGAATAAATCTTAAAGCCGAATTAGGCACGCCGAGTACGCCTTTTTTTTCCGAAACGTAAATTTTAACGATAGCGGTCATTCCGGGAAGCACCTTCTCGTCTTTGTTATTAAAAAATATAGTGACGTTATAGCTGACGACTCCAGAAACGGTCGTAGGATTAATTCTTATATTGTGAACGCTGCCCCATATAGTTTTATCCGGATATGCATATACGGTAAATGACGCCTTGTCGCCTTTTTTAATGCCGCCGAGATCTGCTTCGTTAGTAGTCGTATCTATCTCCATTTTTTTTATGTTTTCGCCTATTACGAAAAGATTAGGCGTTTGAAAACTTGAAGCGACAGTCTGTCCGACCACTACGCCGACGTTAATTATAATGCCGTTGACCGGCGAATATATCTTTGTATAAGAAAGATTTGTTTCATCCTGCGCCAATTGCGCTTTAGCCGCGCTCACCGCATTTTCCAAATATTTAAGCTGGGCGACGTCCTGCAGATAAACGCTGTAGGCGCCTTGTTCCGTCTGGTGCGCTATTAAGTTTTCTTTCCATAATTTTTCGTCCCTTATATAAGTAAGCCTATCGTATGATAATATTGCCTTTTGCTTAAGGACGTTTGCTTCGGCGGAAGCGAGATTTGCTTTATCCTGATCGACTTTTTGGATAAAGGGGGTAGGGTCTATCCGGGCGAGAAGTTGCCCCTTTTTGACTATTGAGTTATACCAGACGTAAAGTTTTGAAAATATTCCCGATACCTGCGCGCCCACGTTTATAGTATTTATAGGATTAGCCGTTCCGGTAGTAGTAACGTATTTTTGTATAGTAATCGGTTTTACGGAATAAAGGTCGTAAGAAACTTTTTTTGTTTTCGATTTTATAATAAAATAAGATGCGGTAAAAACAATAAGCAAAATTACGAGTGCGGTTATAATAATTTTTTTATTTTTTTTCATTTTCTCACCTTTATTTTAGATAATGTTCCGGTATTAATCCCAGGTCGGAATACAGTTTCGCTTTAAGATAAAAATATGTGTATCTGCCGTTTATATAGCTTGTCAATGCCGAGATATACTGGGCGTTTGCCGTCACGAGTTGAACCATGGAGCCTACTCCGACTTCGTAGCTTTTGAACGCAAGCGTATAAGCAAGTTTTGAAGCCTTTTCGGAAGATTTCAGCGCCTTAACCGTTAAATACTGGTTGTTTAAAGCGTAATAATCGCTTGATACGCCGTAAATCAAGTTGCTTTCAGTGAGCTTTTTATTCCAGATACTGCTGTTTAACGCCGCTTTAGAATAATCTATTTTATTTTTGGTTAAAAATCCGTTAAAAATAGGTATGGAAACCGAAAGTCCCGCCGAATAATTTCTGTTAAGCGGAAAGGCGGAATTTTCTCCCGTATATGAAAAATTTGCGTTAAAAGTAGGATAATAGCCGCTGACGGACTGTTTAACCGAAGCCTTCGCCGCTTTTACCGCATACAGCGCCTGTTTCAACTGGGGATTATTTTTAACTGCCGATTTAATAAGCCCTTTCAGTTTGCTTTTGAATGGTTTAAATCTCAATGTATTCACGAAAACGTAGTTTTTTGAAGGAGGAAGTCCTATGGAATTTAACAGAGCCAGCCTTGCTATGCGTACGCTGAATATAGAATTTATATATGCGGCTTTTGCCGTTTCCATTGTAGCTTTTGCCGTTTCCGCATCTAAAAGGTCGCCGGTTCCTACTT
>JAJZJX010000064.1 GCA_021850985.1 bacterium | reverse complement strand
TTGTCAAGTTCTGGAAGTGCTTATTTACTGCGGTTTTTACTGGTAGGCACGGGCGGTCTCGAACCGCCGACCCCTACCGTGTCAAGGTAGTGCTCTAACCCCTGAGCTACGCGCCTAAAAATTTGGATGTAAAACTAATATATATTACTATTAATCCTTTTATTTTGTCAATAAAGATTTTTGACATAAATTGTCTATAGAAACATTTAGAAAAAGATGCCTGACTAATTTTAGGCAATCAACTTTTTATATTTATTGACTTTTCCGTATGCGGAAAATAAAATATTAGTGCGTTAATCGCGCTGTTAGTTCGCATCAATACAAACCGTTATTTACGAGTCATTCCTGCCGGCATATTCCAATAATACTTTTAATGATAAGATATCGGTTTTAATGTTGTCTAAATCGTTTTCTTTTTCTTTTTTTTCTATTTTTTCGTAAGCAAATTTTTTAATTGCAAGCTCGATATCAAGCTCGATTTCTTTCTTGTATTTATCGAAGAATCCGTTTCCCTTTTTATTTATAATTGCTGCGACTTGTTTTTCTAAATCGTTTTTTTCTTTTTCTAATTCAATTTTTTCTTTAATCATATCAGTTTCCATTTATGAACCGTCCTTTTTTAAAATATTTTTTTTATATGTATTGCTGGAGAAATTTAGTTGGAACACGCCGCTTTTATAATCGAGTCAAAATTATCGTCGGTTCTAAAATTTCTCAACCCCTTATAATATACGTCGTGCTTTTCATATTCGTTTAAATTATTACGACTTATGCTTATTTTTATCTCTATGCTTTTACCGCAGCAATAAAATTCTCTTTTAAATTCATATACATATACCTTAGGCGATTCCTTGTTTTCCGTTATTATCCGTTTAAAATCCCCTCCGTTTATTGCTAAATCAAACGGCTGTCCGCATTTTTCGCACTCAAAAAACAATTTAGCTGTTTCCATTAATAGGTCTCCCGTTAATATTGTTTATGATTTATTTTTAAATATTGTTTTATTAGTTTCCTTCAAGAATTTATTCGGCATAACTTTATATATAATAATTGACGATTATATAATTATAATATTTTTATATCGAATTTAATAAATATTTTTATATTAAAGTTATTGCATAAAAATATAAACCGATTAATTATATCTTTTTTTTTATTGAAATAAAATTTAATATAATGTAAAATCAAATTAATTTTAGTAATATGTTTTTATGATAAAATTTATAATATATAAATTTTAACGTAATCAAAATATAAAATTGAATATTGCTTAAAAAGGAGGGGTAAAAATGTTCGAAAATGCGTCTTTAAAAATGAAATTTGCAGTAATTATGATAATTATCGGTTTCGGCGCTAACCTTTTAGTTGCCGCCGTTTCTTTTTATTATATTCAAAAATTCAAAAAAAACGAACTGACGCACGAAGCGGCTATGGTTCTTTATGCCGAAAAATCTGCAAGAGATTATACTTCTAACGAATTAAGGCCTGCAGTCATGAAAGCCACCCCTAAATTTGTTATGCAGGCGGAATCTGCTACATTTGTAGCTCTTGGCGTTGCCAAACTTATTAAAAAATTTCTTCCCCATTACATATATTCCGAACCTACTTTAAACCCGTTAAATTTAAACAATAAAGCGAATCCGTTTCAACAAAAAATTATACAAAAATTCACAAACAATCCCGATATTAAATCATTAAGCGGCTATCATATTTTTAACGGACGTTCTTACTTTTACGTTATGAAACCGGTAGTCGCAAAAAATGGATGCATGATTTGTCACGGCAATCCCGAAAACAAATCCCCTATTACTCAAGCTATAGTTAAAAAATACGGCAGTACGCACGGCTGGCATTGGAAAGCCGGACAAGTCGTCGGTTCGTTAAGCGTATTAGTTCCTACAAAATATATGGATAAAGTAGCCTTAAAAAGCTCTTTAATAATAGTATTGGCGATATTTATCCTTCCATTCTTGGCATTCATCGTAGCGCTGTTTTTTATCAATAAAGCTATAATTAAACCCATTCATGAAATGACTAAATTGGCCGAGGATATTTCTATGGGAAAATCAAACGAAAATTTTAAAATAAAAGGGAACGACGAAATAGGTTTGCTGGCTAAATCGTTCAACAGGCTTAAAGCAAGCTATCTTAAGGCTCTGCAAATGCTTGCGGATAAAAATAAGGATAGATAAAGCAATTAACAACACTTTAATCGGCCGGCGTTATTTAAAAAAGATATATATCCTTAAATCACCGTTAGAAATTTATCTATCTGGATGAGCCGTCCAAATACCGACGGCTTTAAACCCTACCCGCCTACGCGGGAATGACAATGCGTGATTTTAACTTTTCACCCAACGGGTGTCCATTTTCCGTCCGCATCAAAGACATGCTTTGATAAACGCGGACGTAAATATCGCGAAAGCGGATATAAACGCATGCCGTTTATGCAGATTTTATTATATATTGAAACAATTTTAATAGTTTCTAACGGTGATTTAAGGTATACATATATTTTTATAATTGCAAATTATTATCATATTGCTTTATAAATGCGCTTATTCTTTCATTTAAAACGCCGGTTATAGATTTGCCTTTAAGCTTTTTTTCTTCTTGGCGTACTTTTAGTTCGTCAAAACCGGTTATTATGGAGCCGAAAATGTCTATAGCCTTATTGCGGTCTATTTTGCCGGAAGCTATGTAGTTTTTAAATTTATTTATATCGCTTACGTTAAAATATTCCGTTATAATTTTTTTTACTATGTCGTCGTTTCCGTCGTATGCCGAAATTAAACCGTCTATAATATCGTATAGCAAAAATTCAGCGGTTCCGTATAAATCGAAAGCGGCATTAAGAGAATTAAGAATATTGCTTATATTTGCAAACATCTCTTTTTCGCCGGTTTCGTCCGCCGTTTTTATTTTGCTTGATTGATTAGATATATTTTTATTTTTTATAAGCAAATCAATAAAATGAGCAATTTTTAAGTTTTCAAATTTATAAAGATAAGGCACTTCTATAGTTTTTAAATTTAACATATCTGCATTAACGCCCTCTTCATTTTCAACTCTTTTTATTTCGCCGCATAGAGGAACTATAAATTTAGAGTAAGCCTGGCGGTTTAATAAAGGGGCATTCGGATATGCGTTTATAAAGTCGTTAAACAAGAAAACAGGAACGACCTTATGCCTGTCGTAAACGTCTATTATGACGTCTATAATTTCCCCCATTTCGGAAACTATATCGAATAAACCGAAATTTTTATCCGGTATCGTCAAAATAATAAAAGACGAAGGAACGATTTTTATTGATGCGCAATAATCTATAATCTTTTTAGCCTTATCTATATATGAAAGCTCTTTGTCTTTTTTTGTTTTTGAAAAATATGAAATTTTTTCGGGCAGAAAACTTTCTACGCCTATTTGAATTTTTGTAAAATTAGCCTGCTTTAGCTTATTTAAAATGCCTTCGTCCGTAATATGCTCTACTTTAAACATAGCCGTAAAACCGAATTTTTCATTGAACTTTCCGGCAATAATACCGTCCAAAAATTCATTAAGCCATATTTTATTCTGGACAAAAAGATCGTCGTCGAAACCAAAACCGTAAACATTATGGCTGTTTGCTTCTTTTATAACTTTTAAAAGCAGTTTTACGCTTAATTTTCTGTATTTATAGTTTACTATAGAACAGTAGGTGCATTTTCCCCAGTTGCAGCCTCTTTGAGCATATAAACCGACGGATTCAAACTTGAAATCGTCGTATATATCCCAAGGATAATCCGTATATTCGGCATTTATCTCGCTTTCCGTCGGAAAAGGCAGTATCGTCTCGGTAAATTCCTCTTCGGTCATTATGCTTTTATAACTTGAATAAAATAGGCCAAAATCTTCATGCGAAGCGTCTATTTTTTCAAAAAATCTGATTTTTCCTTCGTTTAATTTTATGGCGGTATTTGAAATAGGACACTTTACCGTAGATCCTGAAAATATTCTTTCAAAAAAAATATTTTCCGGTATTTTTGCGATAGGAGAGAGATAGCGTCCTTTTCGTTTAAACAATATGTCCATATGCTCAGGGGTACAATAATATGCTTCCTGCCGCGTTATTCCGGATGTTAATTTTTCCGGATAATTTTGGAAAATTAACGAATTAAGGTCTCCCGCCTTATAATCTCCGTTATTATTTAAATCCGAAACGTTATTTTGGTTGAGTACATTGTCAATACCTTCTAACACTGCGGGAAGAATTTTTTCGGCGTCGCCTTCTATTGCAACATCTATGCCTTCTGCTTCTATAAGATCTTTATAATAGCCGTAAACTCCGGTTCCTCCAAGAACATTAACGGTAAAAGGACTGTATTCTTTAACTTTAATAGCCGTCTGGAGTATTTTTCTTAATTTATCGGAACTCATTAAAGAAAGAAGACATACATCGTAATGCATTACTGATTTTGCTGCTTTTGGATTATATTTGCCTGCGGTATTTTCAAATGCTTCGAGAAGCGTTTTTTCCGACGCAAAAAAATCTACTTCATAGCCTTTATTTCTCAAAAAAGCAATAAAAAAAAGGATAGGCGGTGCTTCTTTAGAATTAAAGCTTTCATAATCTACGTAAAATGCAATTTTATTTTTTATTTTTTTCGTCATTTAATTTTTTAATTATTTAACGATTATTTAAATTAACAAGCCGACTAATCTGCTGATATACTATAACT
>JAJZJX010000063.1 GCA_021850985.1 bacterium | reverse complement strand
AAACTTCTAAAGTAAGTCCGTCGTCAAGCATACGTGCTACAGGCCTGCCGCAAATCGCCACGCCGACTAATTTGTTGTTATCAAACAAACCTATCGAAAACTTATGGCCGGTAACAGGCTTGTTGTGACGGTGAAAAGCTAATACGAAATCGTTTGCCTGCTTTAAACTAATAGGAGCAAAATTCATTTAAAATCTCCAAAAATTATTTTCTTTATAACCGCCTTACATATTTCCTTAACCACTCCCGGCACGACGGCATTACCGAACTGCCTGTAAGCCTGACTGTCCGAAACTACGATTTTGAAATCGTCCGAAAATCCCATAACTCTTGCACACTCGCGGGGCGTTAATTTTCTTACTTTTGAATAATCGACTACATACTCTATGCCGTCAATAGTTTTTATTTCTGGGATAGCGTATAATCCCGTTTTCCCGCCGAAATTGCCGGATAATGCCGTTTGAGTCTGTGCTATACCGTTAATATCCCAAATCTTTTGACCTTGTTTATCGTATCCGACGTATCCGATTTTTTTAAGCTCCGGAACGGTGTATAATCCCGTTTTAGCTCCCCATCCCCCGCCCAAAGCCGATTGCGTTGCAGCAACGCCTTCAATATCATAAATTCTTTTTCCTTGAGAGTCTTTATTTACATATCCGATTTTTTAAGTTTAGGTATAAGCGTAGCTACTCCGCCGTTAGAACCGTATTGAGCCGTTATAGTATTTGCGGAAGTTTCTAAATCGGCTATCCTGTAATAAGGCGTCCACTTCGATATTTCAGGAACGAGACATTCCGCTCTATCTCTTCCGTATCTCGCAGTTATGGTATGAGCCTATCCTTCAAAATCGCAGATATTAAAACCAAAATTATGATTTTTATTGTTTTGATTATTTTTAATAGCCTGAAACGTTTTTTCTTTTAAAAAATATTTCTCAGGCACGTTCTCAAATTCTAAAACGTCTTTTAAAACCGGATAAATTGGCGGGAGTTCTGGAAACTCGAAATCTACAGGATTTTTAAACCCGACTATAAATATTCTCTGCCTATTTTGCGGCACTACCGCATTTGCGTTATAAATTCTTTCATAAACCGTATATCCGCAAATAACCTTTAAATCCCACATCAAGCGGTCATAAACGTCTTTAAATTTCTTAGATTTTAAACCTTTGACGTTTTCAAGAATAAATACGTCAGGATGTTTGTCTGAAATAATTCTTACGACCTGCGGTATCATATTCCTTTCGTCGTCAACGCCTTTCTGCTTGCCCGCCGTTGACCACGGCTGACAGGGAAATCCTGCGAAAAAGAAAAGAACGTCGTCTTTATGCTTGCGTCCGGAAATATCTTCAGACTGTATTTTAGTTATATCGCCCGCCGGTTCTTCGCAGAAATTTGCAAGATACGTCTGCCTTGCGAATTTATCTTTTTCAAAAGCGAATACGCATTCAGATTTAATATTAAGTTCGGCGCAGGCCTGCTCAAAACCTAATCTAAAACCGCCTATACCCGCGAAGCCTTCGATATATTTTATTTGCATGATTTTTTATTTATCGATTTTTCCTGTTTTTATATAATCTTCTTTTTCATAAGGATAACTTTCTTTCAATCCCCACCACTTTTTATAGCTCGGAAGCGAACATATTTCATCTACCATAGCGTCATGTGTTTCCGAGAAAGATTCTGCGCCTGATTCAAACCATTTTTTGGCGCTTTCTGTTTGAACGCTATCTTCTATCCATTTTTTGTATGCTTTAGTTCTTCTGTATAACAACATTTGAATTTTATGGATTATATATTTGTCAAATCTCATATTAAATCTACTTAAATCTCCTTGTTAATTTTTAAGCATATTTCAATATCGGTAAGACGTTTTGTCATATATCCCGGTATCTTCGTTATTTTTTCAATTTCGCTTATATAGTCGGAATAGATGAAATTTCCTTTTTTAAAAATTTCCAAGTGAAAATATACTTCGCCTTCGGGATTTAATTTGTTTAATATTTTTCGCAATTCTTTTATTTTCATAATTATGCCTCCGCAAATAACAAAAGGTTTTCGCTCTGCTCATCTAAATCGTAATTCGCCCAGACGCTTTCCGTCCGTGCCGGGCAGTTATCTTTATTCCTGTATCTCAAACTGTTAGCGAAACAGTTAAATCCTGCCTGTAAAAACCGGAAAGCCTCTCGTTATATATCTCGTTATCGTATCCGCTTAAAAGCCACTTGCCTTTGATATTTAACAAAATATCTATCAAGTCGTTATGGTCTTCGTCAGTCATCTCAAACATATATCCGCCTGATTTTCTGCTGCTATTTACATACGGCGGGTCAAGATAGAAAAAAGTATCTGTCCTGTCCCAATTTTTTATTAATTTTCTGAAATCTAAATTATCTATGTAAACGTTAGAAAGCCTTTTATGTATAAGGCTTAATTTATCTACGCTTTTTCTAATATATTTTGGTATATTTACGTCTATCAAAAACCGCCAGCCTGCGCCTTTTTTTGCGTTCGGATGTTTGCCGTTAATCGTCGATTTAATCAAATAATAAACCGGACCGCCCGTTCCGCCTTATCAAGTTTATCTATCTGCATATCGCGGTATTCGTAATAACACTCGCGGCTATACGGCAATAAGCTTATTTTTTTCTGAAATTTCTTAAAAAGTTTTTCGTCGGCTATAACCTTAAAAAAGTTATATAATTCGCCGTCTATATCGTTATAAACTTCGATTTCGGACGATTCTTTATTTATCAGTATCGTGCCGGATCCGCCGAAGACTTCGACGTAGGTCTTATGTTTCGGAAATAAAGGTATTAGTTTATCCGACATAAAATATTTACCGCCGAAATAGCCAAAGGGGGTTACTTTCATGATTTATCAACCTTATGATATGTATTCTACTGCCGATAAGATAGTTTCTAATTTGTAAAAACAAGTATCAATAGCATCCGTGGCTTCAGTCAAATACTCATCGTTGCTCTCGTTTACATCTTTTATTTTTTCCATTAAATCTGATATGCGCTCTGCTATATCTTTGCATTCGTCTGTTTTACTTTTTAAATAATCAAAATTAACCATTTTAAGTTACCTCCCCAAATTAAAATCATTTAAAATTACAATATTTTCTCATTCACATTCAAACCATTTGCATTTTATTTTTTCTTTTTCAATAAATGGATTATTTTTAAAATCCTGAAGCGATAACCCTAAATAATCTAAATCGTCTTCCTCTGTAAAATCATCGTCATTATCATTGTAATTGCAAAAATCGCTATTTTCTTCATAGTAGCGACATGAGTCGCAAGAAACCGTTCTTAGTATCATTTTTTCTCCTTTTTGATTATTTTTTCTACTAATTGATATTCAATGTCGTTGTCGTTAATTTTATCCGCGCACCAAGTAACACCAGTTAATTCATCAAAATCAACCCCGTTATTTGCATCAATATCGCCTATTTGCAAGTAAATTTTTTTTGGTAAATTTTTTATTTTCGTTTTCATACCGTCCCCCTTTTTATATAGCATTCGATACCATTTTTTAAGCAAAACTCCGATACTTTCTTTGCTTGCTCTTTATAAAATTCCTCGTATCCCGCCGTTAAGGCGTTATAATTCATACGGCCGAAGACAATTTTATCGACAAATTTTATTGAGTTAAGTATTTCGTCTATATCCTGTTCGACAATATTCGGCGTAGGGTAGGGTTCCATACTGACCCAAGTTTTAAAACCTAAACTGTGCAACTGTTTTAAATAAATTATTCTATCTTTAAGGTTTGATGCGCCCGGCTCATACTTTTCTCTAAATGCTTCATTTACTGAAACAAGAGTTATGCCGAATAAATCATATATACTACCCCAGCCGTCAGGTATCGGATATAAGCCTTTCGTAAGAATACTGCAAGGAATATCGTTAAGGTTCAAATGTCGTATGATTTTAGCAGTTAGCATATGTATTTCCGGCTGACCGAACATAAACGGGTCAGTAGAAAAACACAAATGGACTGATTTGATTTTATTTTTATATTTGTGAACCTCTTTTTCGAGAAGTTCCATAGTGTTCCCGACTATTTTCGGACTAATCCAATCCTGATAATCCTTAACGGCGCCAGTCCTCTTTTTAAGCAAATAGGCGTAGCACGGATAAAGGCATCCGTGCGAGCAGCCGAGAACGTGATTTAAGCAGTAATCGCCGTATTCGACGTTTGTTTTATATAAAAGCGTTTTTCTTGTTATTGTTTCCATATAATTAACCTCTAACCTGATATCCTGCCTGCCTTAATAAATCTTGTATTTCCGCCGTTTTTTGAATTATAACGGGGTCATCTTTTTTATTTGGTATTTTTCCTGCCTTTATATCTTTTAAAACTTTTTTAACCAATTTAACCGCTTTAGTTTCGATTTCTTCGTCTATTCCTAAACCGCCACACGGAAAACTAAAACCAAACGGAGTAAGAACCTTAGCTTTTTGTTTGAAACTAAAATTACTGCGCCCGTTTGCGTTATTTCTGCCCCATATTTTTTTACCATCAGGTGTTTCGCAATAGCTGACAGATTTTATCTGCATTATTATCTCTCCTTTATATAAATAAACTTACTATCAGCACTCCCGCCGATGATCCGTCTAAAAACGCTAAAATTAAATCACCTAAAGAATAGGGCGTGGGAGTTAGAAACATTCCTGTAACTCCAAGCAATAAACAGAATATAGCAACCGCCAAAAGAATTTTCCTAAACATAAACCCTATGTTCT
>JAJZJX010000062.1 GCA_021850985.1 bacterium | reverse complement strand
GCAAAACGTAATGGAAACATTCGGCAACATATATTATATGTTAAGATATACCCATCTTCACCATGAAAAGATAAAACTTGCCGTAGTCTTCTACGGCGTCATATCCCTTCTTATGAACAATACCGATAAGACGATAGCAGCCTACATACATAAATATTCCAAAGAGGGCGTAAAGTTCTATGTCTGCTACAATGCAATGATTCTTAACAACCTAGTAAGGGCGACTCTCATAAAAGGGGTAACTCCCGTTCCCATGGGACTTTTAAAGGTTTACGAACTGAGAAAAGAAGGATATAAGTACGTTACCAATCCGTAAGAGAAGAAAGGCAGCGTGTATTAAGGGACAGTAACGGAATAAATAAATCAGACCTTATTTTTTAACCGATTAATCTTTTATTTTATGATATAATTTATGATATGATTATTATATTGCAGTAAGGCAAAAATATTCAATAAGCGAATAAGCTGCTACCCTTTATATTTTATTTATATTAATTAAATTCATCTAAAAATTAAACGTTGAACGATTATTATTATGGGTTACGCTTTAAGAAAAATATATCCCGACGATATCTATAATGAACCCATAAATCTGAACAGAACTTTTAAATTTCTTATTCCGCAACTTAAAAATCTGTTAGAATTAAATTAAGGAATTTAAAAAAAATCAAATTTAAATGGGTAAACTAAAATGAGCAAAAACCGCAGGAATTTTTCGCCGGAATTCAAAACGAAACTCGTCATAGAGCTCTTTAGAATCCTGCAAGACTCTAAACGAGATAGCCTCTAAATAAGACATTCTTTCCAAAAAAGGTTTTTATCCATTTTATTTCGAAAATCAGGATACTTATTTTAAAAAATTGGAAGAAGGTTTTCCCTCCGGAAATCCGTCCGGGTATCTTGAAGGTATATAATACAGATCTAATAATTTAGCTTTTTCTATAATGTCGCCTATATTGTCCAAACCGGCGGTTTTATTTTTATGGATGTCGGTCGTTAAGCCGGTCGTTAATGAGTCTTTTTTTGATAGAATAATATTAAGCATAGCGTTCAAGGAATGTCCCCATAACGTTATTCCGTACTTTAAACCAAGAGCTTTTATAGCTTTTTCGGCGGCCTGTTCGGAAGTAAAACATGCCCATTCATAGTATGCATAATCAAAATCCAAATTAGCCCTTTCAAAATCCCTTTTTCCCTGTTCGTACCAGTCCTTCCACCTATTCATAATTAGTAAATTTGTAAGTCTTAACTAAAGAAGTCGATTTTTTCTTGACATATTAAAATACACAAAATTAGTAAGTTTATTTTATATCATTTAAAGTATAAAATCAAAATTATCGCCTTTAGACTATATAATTATAAAAATATTTGACAATTTTAATTTAATGAATTATTATTCTAGATATGAATAATAATTATTCAAGCAGTGAATTAAATTATAAAAAAAGACTTCTTCTTAATAATGTTTTGCCGGCGGTAAAAAGTTTTCCCGTAATTGTAATTACAGGTGCAAGACAGGTAGGCAAAAGCACTTTTTTAAAAAACGAATTTAAAGACTTTAAATATATAAATTTTGACGATTATTCTTATCAGGAGCAGGCTAAAAAAGATCCGGCTTCGTTATGGAAAGATTATAACCGCATTATCATAGACGAAGTTCAAAAAGTCCCCGAAGTTCTTAACGCCGTAAAGTTGGCAGTGGACGGTTCAGATAGAAATATGCGTTTTATACTCTCAGGCTCTTCCAATCTTTTATTGATGAAAAACGTATCCGAAACTCTTGCGGGAAGAGCCGCATATTTTGAAATGCAGCCGATGGTCTATGCGGAAATACAAGGAAAAGGAGAAGGATTGTTCGCGCATTTATGGAAAAAAGACTTTAATTTAAAGACGGCAGATAACGTTATAGCCGCACAAGTTGCCCCGCTTCCACTTATATTCAGAGGCTTTATGCCGCCGCTGTTAAATTTAAACGGTGAAAAAGAAATCGTACTTTGGTGGGAAGGCTACACTAGAACATATCTTGAAAGAGACTTAAGAGAATTATCGCAGATAGAATCGCTGATAGATTTTAGGAAAGTAATGGCGTCTCTTGCGCTAAGAACGGGAAACTTATTAAATCAATCCGAAATAGCAAGAGACTCGGGCATAAGCCAATCGTCCGTTCACAGGTATATAAAACTTCTTGAAATTTCAAATATAATAAAGCAGATTCCCGCATTTTATTCAAATAAAATTAAAAGGATTATGAAAATGCCCAAGATATTTTTCGTAGATCCCGCCTTAAGCGTATATTTAGCAGGATATTACGATACCTCCCATTTAAGCGAATCTAGAGAACTGGGCAGTTTTTTTGAAACTATGGTCTATCTCCATCTTAAGGTCTATTCGGAACTGATGACCCCGAAAAGCCAAATATTTTACTATAAAACTACGGCAGGTAAGGAAGTAGATTTTATACTTGAGCATGGGAGGGAAATTGTTGCGTTTGAAGTTAAAATTTCAGACAATCCAGTGTTCGAAGATGCAAAAAATATAATAGAATTTATAGAAAATTTCCCGAATGCAATCAGAGGCGTCATCGTCCATTCGGGAAATAGCGTTAAATGGCTCCACTCTAAAGTTATAGCGGTTCCGTGGTGGATGTTATGACTGCCGTTAAGCATATCTTCGGTTATATATCTTTCTCTTAGCAATCTTTTGATTTACTAAAAATGGTTTTATTGCTTTTTAAAAAAGTAATGCTAAAATAAATAAGTAGGAATTTTAATATTTGGAGGTACTAATAAACGACAATAAAACTATTTCCGATAAAATCGAAGAAATATTTAAAAAGGCCTCTTTAGGAAAGATTTTATTGGTTACCAATTCGCTTGTAATTATAGAAATTATATTTGTGTTAGAGTCATACTACGATAAATCCAAAAAAGAATTTGAATTTTTATATTTTAAGAAACAGGGTGGGAGCGGTTTAAACCTTATTTTTATCGCCGTATTTATCTTTTAAATATTCTTCAATTTCTTTTTCAAAATATTCTTCAATTTCTGTTTTACTTACATTATATGAAGGTTTTAAGTTATTGCTCAAAAAATTTTCTTTAATATCTATTAACCCCGTAAGTTGTTTTAAAAATAATTTTTCATTATAGAATAACGGTTGAATTTTTAAAGTTTCTTCTATTAATTTATTTAAACCGAACTTTTTCGATAAAACATAAAGGTCGTAATAATCCCTAAGTTTACCTCTGTAATTCAATACCGTGGTTTTCATAGCCATTAAGATTTTTATTTTGGCTATTTTTAGGTTATCGAATAGTATTTCGGAGTTTTCTTTTTCAGATATAAAATCAAACCCGTAGGCATAAAAGGTAACTTTAGTTTTGTCAAAAACGTAATCATATTGTATAAGCTGGTTTTTTATATTGAATTTAGAAAATCTCGGAATAATTTTAATTTTTTTATCATCTAGTTTCTTAAGAAGTTTATACATCCGATTTTCATCTAAAACATCTTGAGCGGTGAAAAGGTCTATGTCTTCCGAAAACCTGTGCTTAAGATAATTTCCTCTTCTTTTCCTAAAATTTTCAGTATTTCTTCAGTATTTTTAGGCCACATTTTTTTTAAAAATTGGTAAAATAAAATCCAGTAACCGAAAAAGTTTTGGGTCGTTATATTTATTTTGAGGTTTTATAAATAACCTGTGCACTTTTATAATTCTATCCGCAGGAATAATTTTAAACAGTGCCGCTATCTCGTTCAAATCTCCATAAATTAATATATGTTCTATTATTATTCTGTCAGGCAAAATTGAATCATTCTTGTTATAAGACCAGAAATTGTCACGGTTAATTTCAGGCGGCAAATCTTTGAGATTTAGGTATATCTCATCTTTATCCAATATTTTAGAATTTTCTATCAGTATTTCCCGCGTAATACTTTTATCAAATTTTTCAACGCTCTTAGATAATGCTCCCATAATAAATATCCTCTAAAAATTTCTATTCCATTATTATAGCATAGCTGAAATATAAATTCTCCAATTTGCCGATAGAACATTAACTAAAAACTAAAAAACCCCCCTTTATTTATATGCTTACCTTACATCAATTAATCTAATTAATTATATTTTTAGATATAATAATTTTAGTTTTGCCGTAATTAAAAGACAAAAGCCATAAAAACGACAGATAGTTTGCAAAGAATCTTTTAAGAAATATAATATAGAAATTATAAAGTTGAAAACTATATTTATAGTATAATTTAAAATGAGGTATATCATGAAACGCTTTATCGTTTACTTATTATTTGCGGTATTTTTTATAACCGCCTCCGGCGCATACGTTTTTACAAACGCAAAGCCGGCTCAGGCTGGTGTATTAATTCTTGGTTCCGCTGCTTTGTTTTTTACAGTTGCAATCAAAACAACCGAAGCGGGACAAACGCGTCACATTTCTAACAGCGCCCGGCTTATAAACCGCGGCAGGTATTTGGTGGAAGATGTCAGCAAATGCGCCGATTGCCACACGCCGAGGGACAGGTTCGGCCGCCCCATAAAATCAAAATGGCTCGAAGGAGCGGTCCTTAATCTAAAGCCGATTCACCCGGTACCGGGCTGGGCGGGAAAAACCCCCGACATCGCAGGTTTGCCTAAGGGGTGGACCAGAAAAGATGTAATTAAATTTTATAATGTACCCATAAATTAATACAACCCTCATAGGTGGATTCGGAATATGCAAATATTCCGAAATTATTGTAAAATTATAATAATCTAACCTAAAATTTTTTACGGGGGTTTTAGAAATGGGAA
>JAJZJX010000061.1 GCA_021850985.1 bacterium | reverse complement strand
ATCATTATAATCATATTTGATTATTCGATAAATAGCGGTTTGGTTTTACGAATAATTTAAGCAGTTAATAAGTCGTGCCTGCCAATAACCCAGTTGTTTGAGAATAACTGTCGTTGGCAAATATCTGTAAATTGGATCCGTTGAGGTTGCCGGCGGCATATGCCAAAAATCCGGAGCCGCATTCAAGAGGTGTGGCATTAGCACTTGGAACGGTTGCCGGATAGACGCCGTATGCAGCCGCTTCTGTAGGAGCAGGCGCTTCTGCGGCGATATTATAAACAAAATAAACCATTCCTGCGGGAATAAATCCAATCGTAGCAGAGCCATCGCCTGGAACATCGGTAATAAAACTACCTGAGCTGGTTTCTAATGTGCCTGTCGCACTCGATGTAAGGCCGGAACAAGTAAACGGTGAACCGGCATATGCGACAGGAGTGACACCACCTTTTATATAAGGATGAATAGGCGAAGCGGTAGTACTTGAAGGAAATGTCTGACCCGACGGGTCTGCAATAGACAAAAAGAATGAATTGGTAGCGTTAAACGCTATTTCGTCGGTATAAATAGCGCCAAGGTTCGTGTACGCTTCCGAATCCTTTGCCCTATTGACGTAGCTTAAATCCTAGTAAGAATTTAATTAAACCGGCACTCCGCCTTGCTTTACAGTAATACCAAGAGTTTGACGACATTCTGTATTTTACCGGATTTTCTGTATTTTCTCTATTTTGATTTAAGTTCTGACACATTTTTGTCACATTTTGAAATTAAAAATGACAATTTTTGTCAATTAGTGACAATTTTTGTCATATCCTTTAAATATAAGTAAAGTTAAACGTTTTAAAGGATTTATTAATTAGCGGTGAACAATTTTTGTCAAATAATATATTTTTATATAGAATAATAATTTATCGGTATTTTATATAAGCGCTATTAAAATAAATAGGTTAAGGTAATTTTAATGCTTTTTTATGCTTTGGCATAAAATATGCTTATCTATAATATAAAGTAAAAACAAATAAAAAAAAAAATTGTTTGCGGATTAAATTAACCAAATTAACATATCTAACTTTTTAAGGAGGCAGTAAAAATGAACATTAACAGATTAAAGGGAAAGAAGGGTTTTACCCTATTTTGATTATTTGTAACTTATCGATTTTACTAATTAATTTTAACTAAATAATTAATAGTGGGGCTGTTTTTGGGTATATTTAATAAGAAAATGGGAAGCAAACAAAATTAACATATTAATTTTTATGGAGGCAACAAAAATGAACATTAACAAGTTTAAAAACAAAAAAGGCTTTACGTTGATAGAGCTTTTAATCGTCATCGCCATAATAGGCATCTTGGCGGCGATAGCGATTCCGACGTATTTAAGTTACGTCAACAGGGCAAAGGATTCGGAAGCGTACACGAACCTCGGCGCAATCTTTACGGACGAAACGGCGTTTAACGCGACTAATTCTTTCTTTATGTCTTTTGCGGATCCCTCAGGAAAAACTTTTCCAACTGCTACAACTGCTTTGGCTATTCACGGTTTTGTTCCATCAGGAACGACACCCATAGCATACGCGGGATCTCCTTTTACCTGTTCAGGGCTTACTTCGAGTGCCGTCGGTACTTTACAAACAAGCACCGGCGGTACTATAACTAAAGTTGCCGGCAATGGCGCTGCTACTATAGGATTTATCCCTGCAGGAATGGTTTATTTTATCTATAATGTTACCGCAGAAGCGCCGGCACCCACGCAACCGGCATCTTACGGCGTTTACCCGTCAACAGTTCCCAGCGCCGATGCAACATCTCTTGAATGCGGTTCCGGGTTTTTAGGCTACGCTGCTGGTAATCTTAACGGTTCGAATTTGCAGATATTTGCAAACGATAGTTATGCTCAGACTATAGGATTACTTGCTGGAACAACATACTAATCCTATATTGAAAACGGTTCAGCTATTTTTAATAAAAAACCACCGATTTTAAATCAAAACGGTGGTTTTTTATTTTTAAATTAAAATTATATTATTAAAATAGATGAAATATAATGAATTTAAAATTAAGTGTCTTTTATGTAAAATTGCTTATCAAAAAATATGAGTACTTTTTTTATTTAATCGCTTTATTTTTATTTTCCCGTATTATTGTAATTACAGGTTTTTTATATGGGTTTAACTTCGTTAAACTCTATGATAGTTTTAAGTATCCTCTTTTAAGATATGATTCTTTTTTTTATATGTCTATTGCTTTGCACGGATATCGTATATATAACGACGGCAGATATTCAAACGTCGTATTTTTTCCTTTCTATCCGTTGTTGACGCATTTTTTCTCATTTTTATTTAAACTGCCTATACCGCTGTCTATGGAATTGATATCCAATATTTTCGGATGTCTATCAGTTATTTTATTTTATAAGTTTGCCCTTTTTTATATGAATGAAAAAAAAGCCCTTTTTGCAGCCATGTTTTTTCTATTTTTTCCTATGTCCATATATTTAACGGTAGCATATGCAAGACCAGCGTTAATTTTTTTTGCAATTTTAACGTTTTATGTTCTTAAAACCAATAAACATTTTTTGGGTGCTGTTTTTGCCGGTATATCTTCATCTATTCACCCTACGGGTATTGCCGTTTCTATCGGAGTAATATCGTTTTTTTTAATTTCTTTATTGCATTCTTTTAATTTTAAAAAAATAATAATCTTTTTATTTTATTCTATAATTTCTTTATCCGGGATATTATTATTCGTTGTTTATTTAACTGTATTTTTCCACCAACCTTTTGCTTTTGTGAGCTATCAAAATAATCTCGGATATTTGGGAAAAATGAGTTTTAAAACGCAAGTCATAAGAGCAATTACTCTTTTCCCTTTTTTCTCGGCACATAGAATATTTGATTTTAGATTAAATGAATTTCAGTTTGTTTTTTTCGTTATTATGGCCATTATTGCATTTAAGAATAAATTTTTTGATATTTGGATCAACGTCTTTATGCTTTCAGTTATTTTTATAATTTACTTTGAGCATATCGTTAGGATTAATTCTTTCGAGGCGGCGCCAAGATTGTCTTATATTGCCTTTCCCGCTTTTTATACTCTTGAATTGCTAATAGCAAATTCAAAAATAACGACAAAAATCTTAAAGAAAAATGAATCTACCGTTCAAATTAAAGAATACAAAAATATAAAAAAAACTTATTTAATTCTTATTTTTTTGTCAATCTTTTCTATTATGCTTTTTTATTTTTCTGTTCTTTTTTATCAAGGCTATTGGATAGATTTTTAAAAATAGATAAAATTCAATGAATAAATTAAATAAATTAATAATAAACAAAAAAGATTTTATCTTTTTTTTAATAGTTTATTTATATTCAAGATTTATAATAATTTCAGGTTTTATATTTGCCGAAAAATATCTTAAAAAAAGTATAATTTTAGGGTCAAGATACGTAGTTAAAGGTTACCCGTTCGCAAGGTTTGATTCAATCTTCTACCATTCTATCGCAAAAAACGGTTACGGCATTACATATGACGGCAATATTCCGGTTCACACGATAGTTTTTTTCCCTTTATATCCATTACTGACGAGGCTTTTTTCCATAATCTTTTTTACAAATATTTATTTATCTATGACGATAATTTCTAATATATCAGGTTTTTTGGCTGCATTATTTTTTTATAAATATGTTCGTTGTTTAACGAAAAATATGGAAGAAGGTGCGGAAATTGCAAATTTTGCGCTTATTTTATTTTTAATGGCTCCTATTTCTATATATTTAAATGCCGCTTATGCAAGGCCAATTCTTATACTTTTCGGAATTATTAGTTTTTATATGTTAACCAAAGAAAAGGTTTATATAGCGGGACTATTTTCAGGACTTGCTTCAGCGTTAAACCCGATAGGGATATCTGTAGTTATCGGTTTTACAGCATTTGTTTTAATGAAATTTTTTAAAAAACGAGGAAGTACTTCTATTTTTGATGTCGTTAGATTATTATTGCTTATTTTGCTTTCTATTTCCGGTCTTCTTATCTTTATACTTTATCAGTGGATATTTTTTAAAAATCCATTTGGATTTATAATATTTCAAAACAGTGCGAATATGCTTGGAAATAGCTCTTTTATTTCGGCAATTATAAATGGACTTACACTAAAGCCGATATTTATGCCTAATAGGACGATTTTTCATTTTAGATTAAACGAAGTATTTTTTGGTTTGTTTCTTTTTATTCTTATAGCGGCCTTTTATAAAAAACTATTAAGCACTCATATTTTATATTTTTTATCGTCTTTAATTCTTATCGATTATTTTTTTCATATAGCTAAAATTAACTATTACAGCGCTTCCGATAGAATACTTTACCTTGGTTTCCCTATTTTTTTTGCGATCTCCCTTTTAATTCAAAAAAGTCGACATAAAGACGTATATCTCATATTTTCCGTAATTTTATTTTCGATAATGCTTTTTTATTTTGCGGCGTGGTTTTATAAGGGATATTGGATAGATTAAATAAAGGAAAATTAACAAATTAAGGACAAAATAAAGGTGTCGGCGTCAATAAACAATAAAGGTGTCCAATAAAAATAAAGGTGTCTGATTTATTTATTTCTTTACTCCCGACTGCGTTTAACGACGCCGTCGGGAGTTTTTTTTTGCAGTTTTATTGACCGCTATCCGCAAAATAAATTTGAAAACAATGATTAATATTTCTTGCGGTATTAACGGAATTTAAAGCCAAATTCGCAGTTTATTGTAAAATTATAGGCGGCTAAAACCGAAGGCTTTACAGGTATGTGAACTTGTGAATTATTAAATAATATAAATAAATAATATAGTAAATACCTATATTTAGGCATATTAAATAATTCACAAACGGTCGTGAAATATTGCGAACTATCGTTAATTATTCAAAATACGTAA
>JAJZJX010000022.1 GCA_021850985.1 bacterium | reverse complement strand
GGCTAATGCGTAATCGTAGTTGTCTGCGATTATGTTTTGCTTTGAATGATTAACGAGCCTACAAAGCATCCTCGGCATGCAGCTTAAAGCCCTAATATCACCGTCGAAACCGTTGCGCCCCCATTATATTATATTATATTATAGAAATTACACAGAGCGGTTTTAAATATTTTTATATCAGTGCTTATAAAAATATATTAACGTATAAATTAAACGTATAAATATTATACCACATTTTAAGGAAAAGGTGCCAAAGGAAAAAGCGTCGGGTTTTTGCAAAAAAATTAATCTGACGCCTTTTCCGCGTCACCTCTTTAAAAACAGCAGGGAATTTAACAGATATCTGTCAAGCGGTTTTGAATACTGGCTCCATAAAGCGTTATCGCCGTTGTCTATAAAATCCGAAATCTGATTAATCTTGGAGTCCATATTGTCTATATAATGAAGAAGAAACGCTTCCGTCGTTTTCGGCCTTTTAGGCGAGCCGTATTCCATCTCTCCGTGATGCGATATTATGCTGTGGATTAAAATCAGTTTTAAATTTTCCGGAAATCCGTTTATTTCGGAAATTCTTTTCTCTACCGCGGACGAGCCTAATACTATATGTCCTAAAAGCCTGCCTTCGTCCGAATATTCAATTACGTTGTTTTTGATTTTAAGTTCTTCTATTTTACCTGCGTCGTGAAGAAATACAGCCGCAAGAAGAACATCCTTTATAACGTAATTTTTATAATGTCCGGCAAGAAAAACCCCTATTTTAAGCATGCTTAACGTATGCTCAAGAAGCCCCCCCACATATGCGTGATGTATAGATTTTGCCGCCGGAAGCGTTTTTAATAATTTTACGTAATTTTCGTCTTCTAAAAATTTATCGACGAGTTTTATAATATATTCGTCGGTTAAATTTTCCTTTAACACTGTTTTTAAATCGTTATACATAGATTCTATATCGTTCTTAGAGGACTTAAAAAAAAGAGCCGCATCTTCGGCGGCAAGATTTTTAAAATCTATTTTTTCTATTTCCGTAATGCTTAGCTGAAGTTCGTTTTGAAACAGAGAACTTTTTGATTTTACTTTTATTATATCGCCTGTTTCAAAAAGAGGCGCAAGTTTATCGACGTTATCCCAAATATATCCCTTTATTTCGCCGGCTTTATCGGAAAGTTTTAAATAAACATAAGGTTTTCCCGTTTTACCCATAGCTTGAGATTTGCTTTTTACAAGAAAAATAGAATCTACTTTCTGATTTTCCGTTATTTCCGACACTAAAATTTTTTCCATTTTATTCTTTTTCCTTATTAACCTACATTATTATAATGCCTTAGTTTAAAATTGACTCCCAGATTTTTTGCAAGGTTTTCAATAAACGCAATATCGACGCCGGGAAGGTCTATTGCCGTAACGGTCACGTTTTTAATATATTTTTTAGATTCTTTTACAAAATCTATAACCGCACTATAAGGCTTTATTCCTTTTGAAACAAGCTGCGGATCGCATATAGCATCGTATATTTCCGAACTCTGCGCATTTAAGCTTATACTTACGGAATCGATAATATTTTCAAGTTCTGCGGCTATATTGCGTCCGTAAACTGCGTTTGCAAGCCCGTCGGTATCGAGCCTTATTTTTATATCCGCCGAATCGGCTTTATAAGAGTTTTTTTTAATTGCGGCGGCAACTTCCTTTAAGGTTTCTATGCGCAAGGTAGGCTCTCCAAGTCCGCAGAATACTACTTCTTTAAAGTCTGAATAACGAAAAATAGAGGGCAATACTTCGCTCGCGGAAGGTTCTTTTTTAAGTTTAAGATTGTATCCCTGCACGCAGAAATTGCTTTTGCCGCCCTGATATTTGGGGCAGAAAGTACACCTGTTGGTACATTTATTGGTAAGATTTACGTAAACGGAGTTCCTTATTTTATAGGCAACTGCGGGATAAAATCCATCCACGCCTTCGAGAGAAAAAAGATTGACGGTGTTCTGGACGGTTAAATCGTCCATTATTTTTAGTTCAACGCCTTTTTGAGCCGCTATGGCTTCCAAAACGAACCGCACGTAAGAAGGCTCGTTTCTTTTGCCCCTGAAAGTTTGAGGCGCAAGAAACGGACTGTCGGTTTCTATAAGAATTTTTTCGGAAGGTATTATTTTAGAAACTTCCCTTAGTCCTTCGTTTTTTCTATATGTTATATTACCCGAAAAAGAAATAAAAAAACCCATTTTCATTAATTCTTCCGCTATCGCCTTATCGGCAGAAGAAAAACAGTGTACGACTCCGCCGAAAAAACCGTCACCGTCTTTTGTATATTCTTTTAAAATCTCTATTGCATCCTCATATGCGTCCCTTATATGGATTATAACCGGCAAGCCTTTGGACGAAGCAATTTTAAGCTGAAATCTAAAAAGTTCTTTCTGTTTTATTTTAATTTCTTCAATTTCTTCTTTGGATATTTCCGGCAGAAAATAATCTAAACCTATTTCTCCTACCGCAACAACTTTACTTTTATTTTCGGAATAATATTTTTCAAACTTTTCAGCAATATCCGCAATATCTTGGTAAGGGCTTTTTGGATGAACGCCGAGCGCAGTATATATATTGCCGCGTGAATTAATTATTTCCGTAGTTTTATCGATTCTTTCATGCTGAGCCAAAGAACCGATAGAAACCGCATGCGTTACGCCGTTTTCCGACATTCTCGACAAAACTCCGTCAAGGTCGCCGTCAAATTCATGCATTTCAAGATGGCAGTGCGAATCTATCATAGGATTGTATTAATTTTTGGGAACATAATTTCGGCTTTTTCGACTATTTGCAATCCGTCTTTAAACAGTGCGGCGCAAACATCCCTAATACTTTCGGCTCCCGCCGAAAATCCGGGAGCGTCGAAAGGCGCAATATTAAATATAGCGTTAATTTTTCGCGAAGTTTCGGGCATAAAAGGATATATCAGATAAGAAATATAATAAATAGAAACTGAAGCCGTTCTTAGTATATCCAGCATTTTTCTTTTTTGTTCAGGGTCGTCCGCGTTTAATTTCCACGGCGCAGAATCGTTTATATATTTATTTAATATATTTATAAATTTAAATACGTCTTCCAATATTTTAGCAAAACCGTATTCGTCGTATCTTTTATCTAAATTTTTTAATATATCTGCGGCCGCCTTTAATATGTCACCGTGTTCGGAAGCCGAATCCGTTCCCGGAACGTTCCCCCCGGTATATTTATTTAGCATAGCCGCCGTCCTCGAAACTAAGTTTCCAAGGTCGTTCGCAAGAGCGGAATTGTATCTTAGTATAAAATTGCCTGTATTAAAATCTCCGTCCAAACCGAGCGTTATTTCGCTCAAAAGATAAAAGCGGAGGGGATCGGAACCGTATGTTTCTATTAAAGATATCGGGTCGACCACGTTGCCTGTCGATTTAGACATTTTCCTGCCTTCCGTCAGCCACCATCCGTGAGCGGTAACCGACTTCGGCGGTTCGAGTCCGAGAGAAAAAAGCATAATAGGCCAGTAAACCGCATGAAACCTTAATATATCTTTGCCTACGATATGGTTAGCCGTTTTAAAAAAAAGGGGGAAATCGGGATTTTTTCCATTAAGATAATCTTCGTAGCCAATACCCGTCAGGTAATTTAAAAGAGCGTCGAACCATACGTATATAACGTGCTTTTCATCACCTGGAACAGGAATGCCCCATTTAAAAGACATTCTTGAAATGCTTAAATCTTCAAGGCCTTCCCTTACGAAAGATAAAACTTCGTTTCTTCTAAAATCCGGCTTTATAAAATCTGGGTTGTTTTCTATATAATCAAGGAGCCGTTTTTCATATTTTTTTAATTTTAAATAATAGGTTTTTTCTTTTACTTTTGAAACAGGTCTTCCGCACTGGGGACATTTTTCGCCTTCCAAAAGCGACTTTTCCGTAAGGAAAGTCTCGCAGGGAGTGCAGTACCATCCTTCGTATTCGGAAAGATATATGTCTCCGTTTGCCGCCATTTTTTTGAAAGCAGTTTTTACAGTTCTTATATGGTCTTCATCCGTAGTCCTGATAAATCTGTCATAAGATATACCTATAGCGTTAAAAAGTTCTTTAAATTTTATATGAACGGAATCGGCAAGCTGTTTAGGCGTTATTTCTCTGGAATCGGCTTCTTTTTCTATTTTTAAACCATGCTCGTCCGTTCCGGTTAAAAAAAATGTTTTATATCCGCATAATCTTTTAAACCTAGCCATAGAATCGGCTATTATTGTAGAATATGCATGCCCTATATGAGGTTTATCGTTTACGTAATAAATAGGAGTAGTTACGTAAAAATAATCTTTCTTCATGTTATTATTATTTAGTAATTAAAAACCGTCTTTATGACTTTATATTATTATTGTTGTTTATTTATATTTTTATATCATTTTATATTAACTTATCTAGAATCCGGGGAGGTATCGGAACCGTCCGAAGCGGAGATGCTTTCAGCCTGTTTTTCACCTCCGCCGCATTCGTTTTCCGTAGGCGGGTCGAAAGCGAGACAGCATAGAAGTCTGCCGCAATAACCCACAAATTTGCTTGTATTTTGACACTGCAGTTTAGTAATTTTAGAAGTTACAAGATTCATTTCGCCGATTACTGAGGTGCAGCAGCAAACTCTGCCGCAAATACCTATCCCGCCTAATATTTTACATTCGTCGCGGATATTAATCTGGCGCATTTCTATCCTTATGTGAAATTTGGAAGCCAAAATCTTAACTAATTCCCTGAAATCTACTCTTTCCTCTGCGCTGTAATAAAATATAAGTTTATTGTCGGCGGCGGCATATTTCACTTTAAGCAGTTTCATTTCTAAACCGAGCTGTTCTGCATTCTTTTTGCAAAAACAGTAACCCTCTTTTTCTGTTTTATAGTATATAAATTTATCGCCTGTTTCGAAAGGAAAAAGTTTTCTTATTATGAAAGAAGACGGCTTCTCCGTTAAAGCGGCGGCATCCTCCGTAAATACTTTAGTTTCTCCTATTACGGCTCCTATGTTAATATTTCCGTCCGAATCTATTACTACCTTATCTTCGGGTATAAGATTGGGAATTCTGGAAATGCACTCTATAGTATCGCCTGTATTAAATATTTTTACTTCTACGGTTCTCATATTTTATAGATTAAGTTTTATTAATTCAAGCAGATATAAGGTTTGAGAAGTACGAGTCTATAGATATAGATTTATTTAAATTATAACCGTTAATTTTTTCTATATGCAAAACCGTAGTTTCTATCATATGCCTTATATCCTCGGGAGAAGCTCCGCTTTCAAAAGCAAATTTCTTTATTTCTCCTGCAATGTCTTCATTATACAATATTTCTTCATTTTTTAACAAACTATAAATATAAATATCTCTTAATATAAATAAAATCAGCTCGAAAATGTATGTTTTTTCTTCGTCTTCGTCCGCGGCGGCACCTTTAACCTCCATATCCGTATCTATACCGCCGTTTTTTTTCTTGACGCTTTTGCTTTTAGAAACCTTTTCCTTAAACGTAAATTTTGAAGCAAATTCTGCGGAAATACCGTAAATATCGCTATTTTTTTTAAATTCGGAAAAAAGTTTTTCAAATACATTGTTAATCAAAAAATCTCTTTTTTCTAAATACCCGCCTTCTATAAGCCTTATAAAACCGGAATAGCTTCCTCTGGCAAGTTTTAAAAAAATCTTTAGTTTATCGGCTTTTATATCGGGATATGTTAATTTAACCGCTCCCGATAAAATTTCATCGGCTACAGGAGCAAAACCCAGCAAAATACATCTGGAAACAATCGTAGGCGCAAGCATGCTCGGACTTGACGTTATAAGAATAAAAACGGTTTTTTCCTGCGGTTCTTCAAGTATCTTAAGAAGGGCGTTAGACGCCGAAGCGTTCATAGCCGAAGCATCGTTTATGATTATGAATCTGTTGGTCGGATACTGAGGTTTAAGAGCCAAAAAAGACGTAATTTGATGGATCGTTTCAATCTTTATAGAATTCCCCGACGACTCAGCCGTAAAAATATTTTGATTCATGCCGTTTAAAAAGGAAAGACAGGACGGACATTTACCGCAAAAATTCAAAGATGAAGAAGGGGTTTTAAAATTTTCCGCGTAATCGCAGCATAAAACGGAGGCGGCAAAGGACAGCGCCGTAATATATTTTCCTATATTTTTTTGTCCGTAAAACAGAAGTCCCGACGGCATCCTTTGCGAACTATAAAGCCCGCTTAAAAAATCAGCCTGTTTTTTATGTCCGATTATTTCGGATAAATTATAGTTTAGAGCCATGAAGATAAATGAAAAAAATTGAAAAATAAACTTTATTAATTATATATTGCATATCATATATTCGGAAAAGGTATCAGATTAATTTTTTGCAAATCTTTTCTTTGTTAATTGACGGTTTTGCATGCAAAAAATAAAATCTGACGCCTTTTCCTGCTTATTAATTATATGCCTTGTTCCTAACGATTTTATAATTTTACCATATAATCTGAAATAATTCTTTCCAATTTTTATAAAAGTTATTGTATAATATGGGTTTATATGAAAATAGATCTGTTCGATTACAAATTTGATGCGGAAAAAATAGCAAAATATCCGAAAATAAACAGAGACGAAGCCAACCTTATGGCCGTCGACGTAAAAAATTTTAAAATTGCGCATAAAAAATTTTACGAAATAACGGATTATATAGAAAAAGGCGATGCCGTAGCAGTCAATAATTCCAGCGTAAAAAAAGCAAGAATTTTCGGCAAAAGGGTTTCGGGCGGTAAAGTTGAAATATTTATTACGGAATTTCCAGCCGATATTTCTTTTCCTTTAAAACTTAAATCTCTTGTAAAAGCGCACAAAAGTATAAAAGAAAACGAAAAAATAGAAATAGCCGAAAAAATTTATCTTACGGCGGAAAAAAATTTAGGCGGCGGGCTTTATGAAATATCGGTAGAAACTAAAAGCGATTACGATTATATTTTCGAAAAATGCGCCGCAATTCCTCTGCCGCCTTATATAAAGCGGGCGGCGGACGAAAAAGACGACATATACTACCAAACCGTTTACGCAGACGATTCCGCCGGTTTATCGGTAGCAGCGCCGACGGCCGGACTGCATTTTACGGAAAAAACTATAAATTCCATAAAAGAAAAAGGTGCTATTTTTGCTGAAGTTTCGCTTAATATCGGCCTCGGCACTTTTCTGCCGGTCAGGACGGAAGATATAAGGAAACACGAAATACACAAGGAAACTTATACCGTAACAAAAAAAACTGCCGATATAATCAACTGTGCTATAAAATCCGGAAACAAAGTAATAATTATCGGAACTTCGGCGGTAAGGTCGCTGGAATCGGCCGCTGTAGAAAATAAAGACGGCGGTTACCTAATAACTCCCCGCAAAAATGAAGAAACTTCGTTATATATATATCCGGGTTATAAATTTAAAGTAACTAAAAATCTGATAACTAATTTTCATCAGCCTAAATCGTCGCTTTATATTATGATATGCGCTCTTATTGGAATAGACAAGACGAAAGCTATTTACGAAGAAGCTTTAAAAAACGATTATTCTCTTTTCAGCTACGGAGACGCGATGTATCTTTATAATATATAAATATACAAAAAATAAAATAATTAAAAAAATGACTTTTAAAATAACCGCAAACGATAATGCAACCAAGGCAAGAACTGGACTCTTGGAAACTAAAAACGGAACTATAGAAACGCCTGTATTTATGCCGGTAGGAACTATTGGAACGGTTAAATCTCTTTCTCCTTTCGAGTTATACGGCGAAGGCTTTAAAATTATGCTTTCCAATACATATCATCTATTCTTAAGACCCGGAACGGACGTAATCGAAAAATTCGGTTCTTTAAGAAATTTCACTAAGTACAAAGGTTCTATATTGACGGATTCCGGAGGATTTCAAATTTTCAGCCTTGCAAAATTTGCTAAAATAAAAGAAGGCGGCGTTGAATTTATGTCGCATATAGACGGAGAAACGCACTTTTTTACGCCCGAACGCGTAATAGAAATACAAAGCGTCCTTGATTCCGATATAATGATGCAGCTTGACGTTTTTTCCGGACCAGGCGTAAAAAAAGAAAAAGCGGAAAAAGATTTAGAAATAACGCTAAAATGGGCCGAAAAATCTATCGAAGCCAAAAAAAATTACCGTCGGGATAATCTGCTTTTTCTTATAACGCAGGGTAATTTTTTTGAAGATTTAAGGGAGAAATCCGCCCTTGCAATGTCCTGCTTAAATGCGGACGGTTATGCCGTAGGAGGTTTAGCGGTCGGCGAAGACAAAGAAACTATGCTGAAAATGCTTGAAATTTCGGCATCGAATCTTCCGGAAAACAAACCGCGCTACCTTATGGGCGTCGGTACCCCTTCCGATATCGTCAAGGCCATATCGCTTGGTATCGACATGTTCGACTGCGTACTGCCGACGAGAAACGCCAGAAACGGTTTTATTTTTACTTCTAAAGGAACCGTAAATATCAAAAATTCCGCATATAAATCCGATACTTCGCCTTTAGACACGGAATGCGGCTGTTTTTGTTGTAAAAACTTCAGCGCGGCATACGTAAGGCACGCTTTCATGAGTAAAGAAATCTTTGCGCAGAGGCTTTTAACCCTGCATAATCTGCATTATTATCAAGATTTAATCGCCAAAATAAGAAATGCCGTTAAAAACGGAGATTTTTACGATATTTTAAAAAAATATTCATCTTTGTTTTGACTTTCTTTTAATATAAATATAATATATAAAATTGCGAAATAAAATAAATTTAAATTATTAAAAATTAAACATAAAGTTAAAGGAGCAGGAATGAAAATTTTATCCGTTTTATCAGATTTATTAAATGTTTTAAAAGTCAAATCGGCTTATGCAGCGGCCGGCGCACCGGCAAAAACGGGCGGCGGTTGGGAATCGACGCTGGAAAGTTTTGCGCCGCTTATTGCCATAGTCGCTATTTTTTATTTACTGGTAATACTTCCTCAGCAAAAACGTACTAAAGAACACAAAAAGATGATAGAATCTCTTAAAGTAGGCGACGAAGTACTTACCACGGGCGGCATATTCGGAGTTATAACCGGAATAGCCGACCAGCTTTTTACTATAGAAATAGCAAAAGACGTTAAAATAAAAATTACGAAGAGCGCGATTGCTACCAAAACCGTAAATAAGCAGTAAAAATTAATTATTTATCAATTTTTTAATATTAAATATTAACGATTATGTTTATGGTGAGGCTTGATGAAACCCGTTAAAACCAGAGTTATTTTAATATCGGTATTAATTCTAATATCGGTTTTCTCTATAATACCGTCCGTTTATCAAAATACGCCGGGGTGGTGGAAAGCAATAATAGGCAACGCCGAAATGCATCTTGGGCTGGATCTTCAGGGAGGCGTTTATCTCGTAGAAAAAGTAGAAACCGGAAAAGCCGTCAAAGAAAAACTTTATAAAGACTATGCCGACATAAAATCTTTCGCAGAAGCAAAAAAAATCGGAAAACCGGCCGATTTAACTTTTAAAAATAATTATATAGCATTAAGCGGCGGACTTCTTAAGAATAAATCCGGCTTATCCGCTCTTAAAAGATATATTAAAAACCACCATGTTTCGCTTCATTTATCCGGTGATACGATAGGTTTTAAACCGTCTGCGCTTTCATTGTATAAAAAAGAGGCGGTGAGCGGAGCCGTGGAAGTAATGAGAAACAGAATCGACCAGTTCGGACTCGTAGCGCCGAAAATAGCGAGACAGGGGAAAAATTTAATAGTGGTAGAACTTCCAGGAGTCAAAAACGTCAAGCAGGCTATTAAATTAATTGGAAAAACGGCAAGGCTTACCTTTAAATTAGTCGACGACAAACACAGTATAGTAAAAGCGCTGAGCGGTAAAATACCTAAAGGCGACGAAATTTTATATCATATAAAATATAATAAATACAGCCATAAAACCGTTAAAATACCATACCTTTTAAATAAAACGGTACTTATGGACGGCTCTGCAATTTCAAGCGCCAACGTCCAGATGAATCAATATAACCAGCCGGAAGTAGGAGTTTCTTTAAATTCCGCCGGAACGCAGCTTTTCTCTAAAATTACTACGAAATATACCGGAAAAAGGCTTGCGATTATATTAGACCGCAACGTTATATCAGCTCCCGTAATAGAAGAACCTATACTCGGAGGCAATGCTTCTATTTCGGGACATTTCACCATAGCGCAGGCGGATAACCTTGCAATAGCTTTGCGTTCCGGCGCACTTCCCGCTCCGGTGAAAATAATACAGAACAATACCGTCGGACCTACTCTCGGCGCAGACTCCATTCACGACGGAATACTCGCGGCTATAGTCGGCACTATACTCGTTATTCTGTTTATGGTGTTTTACTATAAATTTTCCGGCTTAATTGCCGATTTCGCTCTATTGGAAAACGTGCTTTTTCTTATGGCGGCGCTTTCGCTTTTCGGAGCGACGCTCACCCTGCCCGGTATAGCCGGTATTATACTTACCATAGGTATGTCGGTCGATTCCAACGTCCTTATATTTGAAAGAATACGCGAAGAATTAAGAGAAGGTAAACCGGTAGTAATAGCTATAGAAAACGGATACAACAAAGCCTTTTTTACTATATTAGACTCTCACGTCACCGCTCTTATTACCGCGGCCGTCCTTTTTTACTTCGGTTCAGGCCCGGTAAAGGGTTTTGCCGTAACGCTTTCTCTCGGCATACTGATAAATCTTTTCACTTCATTGGTGGGAACGAAGGTTATATTCGATATAATTTCTAACAAAAAAGAGCTTAATAAATTAAGTATTTAACTGTTATAAATAAAAACGGAAAGGAGTAAAAATTGGAATTTATAAAAAATACGCATTTTAATTTTATAGGGAAAAGAAAATATTCCTTTGTTCTTTCGTCCATTCTGGTAATATTCGGCATTATCGAAATAATAACTATGATAGCGGGCACGGCTAGAATAGGAATAGATTTCACCGGGGGTTTATCAATGCAGCTTGCGTTCAAACATAAAATATCTATTTCGTCCGTAAGAAAAGCATTGATACCGGCAGGATTTAAAGACGTTAAAATAGTAAAAATAAAAGGAAAAAACGATATTATTATACAGACTAAAGCTATGGCAAAAGATTTAAACGCATATACCGCAAAAATTAAAAAAGTAATTAAGAAATCTTTCAGGGAAAACCCTCCAAAAGTAGTAAGCAGCGAAATGATAGGCCCTTCGGTAGGAAAAAAACTTGCCAAAGATGCTATTATAGCAATTATTATATCTATAGTCGCCATAATATTATATATAACATGGCGTTTTGAATTCAGATTCGGTTTAGCTGCGGCCATAGGGCTTGGACACGACGTCCTTGCTTTGCTGGGAGTTATTTTTATCTTTCAGAAAGAGATAACACTGCTCGTCATAACCGCCGTGCTTACGGTTGCAGGATACTCCCTTACGGATAAGGTGGTCGTTTTCGACAGAATAAGGGAAAATTTAAAAATAGAAACCGAAAAGGCAAAACATATCGATTTAAAAGGGCTGGTTAATATAAGCATAAACGAGGTTTTGACCAGGACGGTGGTCACTTCCCTTACCGTAGTATTGGTCGTATTGTCGCTTTTTTTCCTTGGAGGAATAGTTCTTCACGATTTTGCGTTTACTCTTCTTCTCGGGGTTTTAATAGGAACTTATTCGTCGATATTTATAGCAAGCCCGATTATGGTTATTCTAAACGAGAAACATTATAAATAAAGAGCGGCATATACATAAATTTATATATTAAAATATGGAAAAAGAATATGTATATAGATATTTAAAAGAACATTTGCCTTTATACCTGAGCAGTACCGCTTCGTCGCTTATATCCAAAAGAATAATTTCCCAGCTGGATTCCGATCCGTTTTATAAAGAAAAAAATCGCGAAAACGATGATTGCGACGATATCTTAAAAACCCGTTTATCCTGCTTTATAGATAACTATCTTAACCCTTCTTTAAAATATCTCAATAACCCGTTTCTTATGTCCGATATGGATAAAGCCGTTAAGCGTATTATTAAAGCGCTTTCGGAAGACGAATCGGTTTGCGTATACGGCGATTACGACGTGGACGGAATAACCGCCACTTCTTTTCTGGTTGCTTTTCTGAGGGAATTAAAAAAAATATTAAAAAAAAATGCGGATAAAGATAACCGTTCTATTTTTTATAAACTTCCGGACAGAATTAAAGACGGCTACGGTCTCGGCATAGAACCTATCGACGAAATATATGCGGAGATAAAAGATAAGGGCGGCAAACCGCTCTCGCTGATTATAGCCGTAGATCTAGGAATAACCGGCGTTAAAGAGGTTGAGTATGCAAATTCCAAGAATATCGACGTAATAATATGCGACCACCATGAAGTGCCTTTAAACGGTGAAGAAGAAATCCTTCCGCCCGCATTAGCCGTATTAAATCCGAAACGCAAAGGAGATAAGTTTCCTTTTAAATTTTTACCAGGCGTCGGTATAGCCTTTAATCTTGGAATCGCTATAAGAAAAATTTTAGTTAAAGAGGAACTGCTGGACAGATGCCCTAACCTCAAAGATTATCTTGATATAGTCTGCCTCGGCATAGTAGCGGATATAGTTCCTATGTACGGCGACAACAGAATTCTTACCCGTTACGGACTGCAGATATTAAACGAAAACCCGAGACCGGGCATAAAAGAATTGAGGCGCATATGCGGCCTGCATTTCGATAACGTAAACGAGTCGGACATAGCATGGAAAATCGCGCCGAAAATTAATGCGGCAGGAAGAGTCGGCGACCCTTCAATAGCCGTAGAACTTTTAACTCAAAACGACCAAAAAACCGCTTTTAACCTCGCCCAGGAACTTGAATCTTTCAACAGAAAAAGACAGCAGCTTGAAGATGCATGCTTTACGGAAGCCATGAATTTAATAGAAGAAAAAGCAAAAGTATCCGAAAAGCCGCTCCCTATAATTATACTAAAAGGCGAATCATGGCACCCCGGAGTAATAGGAATTGCTTCCTCTAAGATTTCCGATTATTTCAAAAAACCCGTTTTACTGCTTACGGGCTATAAAGAAAAAGTATATATAGGTTCCGCCAGGTCGTGCGGAGATATAGACATATACGCTTTTCTAAAGCAATACGAATCTTTTTTTATAAAATTCGGCGGACATAAAATGGCTTGCGGGCTGACTTTGAAAAAAGGCTCCGATACCGAAAATTTTATCGCCGCGGTCGTAAATAACGCTGCCGAATATAATAAGACGGCGGACGTCGGCGGACGCAATGCGGAAAAAAGGGCATCCTCATATCAATATGATGAAGAAATAGATATAGAACTGCTTTCCGGCAGAGAACTATCGGAAATAATAAAAATAATATCCCCGTGCGGACCGTTAAACGAACAGCCTAAATTTTTATTGAGAGATATTAACCTGTTAGATATAAACAGACGCGAATTCAAAAACAAAAATTCAAAAAACAAGAGCTATTTAAACTGCTATTTTACGCTTAATATTTCGAGAAATTCTCTTGAAAAGGAAAAAGATGCGGCGAAACATAAGGCTATGGTATTCAACAGGCAGAAATCTATAGGGGATGTTTTAAATAACTGCGTAAACTGCACGGACAATGCAATAAAGGTGGACGGCATAATATTTGAATTATTTAACGGCTATATAAAAATACTGGATTTTATATAGTATCAGGCTCTAAACTTTTTCTAAATCCTTTTTTTTAAACTTCCATATAAAAGAAGATATTATAATGCTGATTTCATACATAGAGTAAAGCGGTACCGCTATAAAAAACATAGTAACTATATCGGCATGAAAAGCAGCTATTATCAGACTTATAAGAAGGGCATATTTGCGGTATTTTTTTAAAAACTTCGGCTTCAATATGCCGGCAAGAGAAAACAGGGCGGAAACAAGCGGCAGTTCGAATATCAAACCGAATATTAAGCCGAGCCTCAGCGCAAAATTAATATAATGCGTCAGGTTTATTAAAGGCGAAAGATTGGGGCTCTGATAGCTTAGCGAAAAATTAATAACCGCAGGCCATATATAAAAAACCATAAAAATTACGCCTGAAATAAAAAAAAGAGTACCAAAAAATAAAAAAGGCAAAAGATACATTCTTTCTTTTTTTAAAAGCCCCGGCTTTATAAACTGCCAAAACTCAAACAGAATAAACGGAAATGCAATCATAAGCCCCAGAATAAGAGAAACCTTAACCTGCATAAAAAAGGGTTCAAGGGGTTTTGAATAGTGCAGAATATGCTTTTGAAATTTTTTTGGAGTTTTATTTAATCCGAACGAATAATAAACGAAAGGCGCTTTTTTCTTTATAATTTTTTTTGCGTATCCTGCAAAATATGTTATATATGTGGGCTTTTCTAAAGGAGTTTCTATAATATTGATAGCCTTATAAGATAAATGCCATGAAAAACCCATACAGATTATTATAGCTATAAATACATAAATAATCCTCTTTCTCAGTTCGGAAAAATGTTCTACGAAAGACATTTTTCCTTCTTCCTTAAGTTTGGAGGGTTCTTTATTCGTATTATTTTTATTCGGCATCTATCTTTCTTTTATTGCTATAATTTTTAGCAAAAAACATGCAAGTTTTAAAATAAGGGGATAAAAACGACGACGGCACTTTTTTCAAAATTGTGACGGTGACAGAATTGAATTCTGTCACCGCACTACAAAAAAGGCGGAATTGCAAAACAAAAACGCCTATATGTATAAAGCATAAATTAAACTGTGATTTACAATACTAGGACTCCCCATTACGCTTTTAAAACGAAACAAATCTTTATTAAAAGGCTGTCTTTAAGACTTAAACGCATACTTAAGATTTCTGGACGTAAAATTTAAATTTTCCGCCTTCTTCCGAAGATTCCAAAAGTTTGTTGCCTGTCCTGTTGCACCATGCCGCCATGTCGTTTTTCGAGCCTGGATCCGTCGAGATTACCTCAAGAACCTGCCCTGAAGACATACTGTCGATTTCTTTTTTTGTTTTGACGATAGGAAGAGGGCATGATAACCCGCTCGCATCAAGTGTTTTGTTTGAAGATACTGCCATAATGTAACCTCCTTATAAATATAAAATAATTTTGTATTATACATCTTTAAGACTAAATAAATGGAAATGTATAATACTTAGTTTATTTAGCTTATTACTTAACGGCAAAAAAGTCAATAAAGATTTTTATACCATTTTTTTAAAAAACTCTGTTATAATTTATATATTATGAATTTCAGCATTTTAATATTTTTAGCCGTATTTTCCGTTGCAATAGTAGAACTGAGCGAGGTATCGGCGATAGTTTTTATAGTCGGGGAAGACATAGGGCTTTCCAGTGCATTAGCCGGTGCGCTTATCGGATTCTTAGGAACGCTGTTTGTTCTTTTTATAGGCGGAGTAACTATAATCAAAACCGTTCCTATAACTACCGTCAAATTAATAATCGGCGGGGTACTTTTGGCAGTAGGCTTATACTTTTCGTATAAACTGATAAGTTTTGTATTTTATTTGACTCCTTTTTCAAAAAAAATAGGTGAAAAACCTCTTTTTAAAAAAGCGGAAAGCGCCGCAGTAAAGCATCAAAAATGCTCATTTAAATCGTTTATAGTTGCCCTGAATGCCGTAATAATAGAAGCTTTTGAAGTAGCGGTCGTTGCAGTTCCTTTTGCCGTTACAGACAAACAGTGGCTTTCGGTAATATCTGCTCTTGCTTTGAGTTCGGTTATAGTTATACTCTTGTCGGTTTACTTAAGAAAATATTTTAAGAAAATACCTTCGCACTGGATGAAAGGCCTTGCGTCCGTTCTGCTCTTGAGTTTTGGGATTTACTGGGGTTTGCAGGGATTTAACGTAAATATGGAAGACGACTATCTTGCGCTGATTATAGGCGGAATAGGAATAATTTTATTGATGCTTGTTTATATATTCGATAAAATAGGTTATGCCTCTAGGAACAGGAAAATATAAGAAAGAAATACGCTACTTTTTCTTTTTCGGCGGAAAAAATAAAGTTATAACCTGCCCTTCTTTACCGGGCTTTCCGATATTCTTGCCGTTATAATTCAATATAATGCCGCCGGCGTTTCCTATCTTAATCCTTAATCTTTTATCCGCTTTCCAGGTCTTAGACTCATTAGGATAAAGCATTGACGTTTTTGTACTTTTTTCGTCTATTTTAACCGCTACCCACGTTTTTTTTACTATTTTTGCTTTCAGCAGTACTCCGTATTTTTTTTGCGAACCTTTTATACTATTGTTTAGTTTTTTTTTAGAAGTATTTGCGGCTGATAACGGATTAAGCTGCATAGAGGCTCTATGCGTCTCTGCGGTTCTTAATGTTTTTATGTAACCGTATAATTTTAACGAAATATAAGATAAAATAATAATTAAAATTCCGCCGAATAATATAAATAAAAATTTCCGCCGGAAATTTTGAGATTTCTTTATTTCTTCTTTAAATTTTTCTCCTACTATATCTTCGACTACTTTGCCGGTAAAATTGGTTTTTAATTCAGATTCCAATAAAGAAACCGCCTTTTTTTCATCGGCTTTAACCGTTTTGGCAAGAAGTTTAACGTATCCTTTCAGCAGCTGCGGCGAAGAAAACAGAGAGAAATCGTCGTTTTCTATAGCTTCTATATAAGACGCATTTATTTTGGTTATTTTTGAAATTTCCGCCGTTTCAAATCCGCAAGACTTCCTGCTTGTCTTTAGATATTCTCCGACGGTTTCGTAATAGGAATCTTCGTTTTCCATAAATATATACCTTATTTATTTAATAATATAAGGATTTTCTTAATATATTTTAAAGATTCTGCTCCGTATTTATCGGCTTTGTCTGCATCATACACCGAAGAAAATATATATTTTGCTTTATTATATCTTTTTTGTTTAAAATATATCAAGCCTTTATAATATTTTGCAGGGATAAAAAACATGTTCGCATCTAATGTTTTCTTAAAATAATATAGTCCCGCCGGCAGATTATTTTCTAAAAGCATGCATTTTCCCATGTAGTAATAAGTAAGAAAATAATTTTTGTCGAGAAGCATAGATACGGTCAATATTTTTTTCGCTTTTTTTATTTTATTTTCGGCTATATATATTTTGGCAAGCTGGGTATAGCTTTCGTAAGGTTTGTTGTAAAAAGGATTTTTCAATGCTTTTTTTAGGAATTTTTTTGCCTGCATATAATTTTTCTTTTTTATATATATTAAACCAAGATTATAATATGCATCCGAAAATTGAGGATTTATTTTTACGGCTTGCATAAAGTTTTTTACCGCTCTGTTCTCGCGTGCGGTTTTCATATATATTATGCCTATAGCGTTGTAATTTTTAGCAGAATAGGGATAAAGCATTTTAGCTCTTATAAATTCCTGCATTGATTTTATATAATTGCCGTTCTGATAAAAACCTACGCCGAGCCTGTAATAAAGATTAGATTTAAGCCTGTTTTTTTTTGAAACCGCCGACATGCCGCAGCCGGACAGCAATGGAAAAATTACCGCCGCAATTAATAATAATACCGCAAACTTTAAAAAGCTTTTTTTTTCGATGTATTCCATAATAAAATTAAGATAAATAAAAATATAATTAACTGGTTAATTAAATAAATAAAAAATTTAACTGCGCGAATTTTTATGCGTTAAGTTCTTCAAAATAGGTCATTTCCCTGAATTTTTTAAATCTTTCTTTAATTTCGTCCATCCTTATAGTCAAAAATCTGCTTACGGAAAAACCTTCGACGGCAAACGAAGCCATAATATTCCCAAACACAAGAGCTTTTTTAAGGTTTTCAAAAGACATATCTCCCGTATTATCCATATATCCGAGAAAACCGCCTGCAAAAGAATCGCCTGCTCCGGTGGGATCGACGACGTTTTCCAACGGATATGCCGGAACCATAAAAAATTTATTTTCAAAAAACATAGTAGCGCCGTATGCTCCCCTTTTTAAAATTAATATCTTTGCGCCGTATTTAAAAATAGTTTCGGCGCAATCGAAAATTGACGACTTCCCCGTTAAAAGCCTTGCCTCGGATTCGTTGATTATAAATATATCGGTTAATTTAAGAACATTTATAAGTTTTTCTTTTTTTCCGTCTATCCAAAAATTCATTGTGTCGAGAGCGGAAAGTTTCGGAGAATTCATCTGCTTAAGAGCATCAAACTGTATTTCGGGATCTATATTCGCAAGAAACAGCATATCGTTTTTAGAATCATGCGGAACGACCGGTTTGAAAGAAGAAAATACGCCGAGTTCTGTCATTATAGTTTCAGGATCGGACATATCATAACCGTATCTGCCCTTCCACCTGAAAGTTTTGCCGTCCTCCGTCTTAATATTTTTAACATCTATAGACCTGTTTTTAAAAACGTTTAAATGTTTTTTGTCGAAATCTTTACCGACCGTTCCTATAATTTTTACATCCGTTAAAAACGACGCCGCCATAGAAAAATAGGTCGCCGAACCTCCGAGAATATCTCCCGTTTTTTCGAAAGGCGTTTCTATGTCGTCTATTGCTATAGAACCTATAACGGTAATTGCCATAAAATTTCTCCATCAATTATTAATCGATTAATTAATATTTATATTGTTGCCGATATTGCGGCGGCGTACATAATTATCGCGTCGCTGAATTTCAGAAAACCGGCCTGCTTAATTTTCCCTATTACTTTTTCGTAACCGGAGACTGGACGCCGTATCCCTGCTTAGCAGCTAAATATCCGGTGGTTCCCGCAAGCCCGCCGACTACAAGCAGCGCGCATCCGCTTAAAAAATTAATCGCTGCTAAAAGTATAAATGCAAGAACCGCAAATTTTATTTTTTTCATTAAATATCCTCCTTAAGCCCACAATAAAATTATTATTTATATTGAAATAAATAATTAAAATTAGTAGAATATAATAAATTTTTATCTATTCTACTATATATAATATTTTAAAATCAAATTAAAATAAAAAAGGTATTCAAATTATGCAAAAAACCAAGTATGCCCTTATTTCCGTTTACGATAAAACACAAATAACGGAACTTGCGACGCATTTAGAAATTGCCGGTTATACCGTAATAGCAACCGGTAATACTTATAAATTTTTAAAATCGGCAGGTATTACTAAATTAAAAAAAATTGAAGAAATAACAGGTTTTCCGGAAATTTTGGACGGAAGAGTTAAGACATTGCATCCTGCCGTTTTCGGCGGTATATTATCCATAAGAAACAACGAAAATCACAGGGACGACCTTATAAAAAACGGAATAACCCCTATAGATTTCGTAATAGTAAACCTTTATCCTTTCATGGAAATGAAGGACAAAGATATAACTTTCGACGAAAAACTTGAATTTATCGACATAGGCGGCGTTTCGCTTTTAAGGGCGGCGGCAAAAAATTTTAAAGACGTTACGGTGGTAATCAACCCCTCATTTTACGAAGATATAATTACTTTCCTTAAAAATAAAGAAAAAATTCCGCTGGAACTTAGAAAACTTTACGCATATGAAACATTTAAACTAACCTCGGAATACGATTCGGCTATAGCCGGTTTCTTAAATCAGGAAGACGAATTGCGGTCTTCCACCGTAAGCGCTGATTTTTACAAAAAAGACACTGAAGAAATCAGTATAAACATAAAAAAAATTTTTAATCTGAGGTACGGCGAAAACCCTCATCAAAAAGCGGCTTTTTATTCAAAAGACTGTTCGATGCCTTTTGAAAAACTTTCCGGCAAAGAAATATCTTACAATAATTTGTTGGACATAGATTCGGCGCTTGGAATTATTAAAGATTTTGAAGGAAATAAGAAAAAAGAATTTTTTTCGGCTATTATTAAGCATACCAATCCATGCGGAGCCGCTTTAAGTTCCGTCTCCCAAAAAGACGCCTTTTTAAAAGCGAGAAAAACCGACGAAGTTTCATCTTACGGCGGCATAATAGTATTCAATAGAAAATTAGATAAAGACACCGCTCTCGAAATTAAACCTTTTTTCGTAGAAATAATACTGGCTCCGGATTACGATAAAGAGGCGTTAAATATACTCGAAACAAAAAAGAATACCATAATAATCCGCTACGACAAGAAAATTACGGAAAATTTTAAAGGTTATCCGTCTGTGAGAACGGCTTCAGGGGGAATATTAATACAGGAAACGGACGATACAGCCGACGATACGTCTAATTTTAAAACTGTAACCGGCGTCAAAATGCCTGAACCGGTATTAAACGACCTTTTGTTCGCATGGAAAATTGCAAAACACGTTAAATCCAATGCTATAGTATATGCAAAGGACGGAGCTACCGCCGGCATAGGCGCTGGACAGATGTCCAGAATAGACAGCGCTGTATTTGCACGCGAAAAAATGAAAAACGCATACGGTGAAATAAAAAATTTCGTCATGGCATCAGACGGCTTCTTCCCGTTTAAAGATTCCGTCGAATATGCCGCAGAAATCGGCGTAAACGGGATAATACAGCCCGGAGGCTCTATCCGCGACGAAGAAGTTATAGAAGCGGCAAACAAATTTAATATCCCGATGATTTTTACGGGCATACGGCATTTTAAGCATTAAAAAAGATTAAACTTAATCGGCAAATCAAAAAATGAAAATATTAATAATCGGTTCGGGCGGCAGGGAAAACGCTATAGCCTATGCCGTTAAAAAATCAAAAATAGAAACCGAAATTTACTGCGCGCCGGGAAACGGCGGAACCGAGGATATAGGAATAAATGTGCCTATTAAACAGGACGATATAAAAGGACTTTTAGACTTTGCTTTAAAAAATAAAATTGATTTAACGGTAGTTGGTCCGGAAATTCCTTTATCGCTTGGTATTACGGACGAATTCACGGCGGCAGGGTTAAAAATATTCGGACCGGATAAAAAAGCCGCGCTTTTAGAGTCGTCTAAAAAATTTTCTAAAGATTTTCTTAAGAAATATAATATTAAAACCGCAGGATACGAATCTTTCGACGATTTAAACAAAGCCGAAAATTATGTTAAAAATAATCCGCATCCTTTAGTTATTAAAGCAAGCGGACTTGCCGCAGGAAAAGGAGTTTTTATTTCAAAAGACGCCGAAGAATCTAAAAAAATATTAAAATCTATATTTATAGACAAAATATTCGGCAAAAGCGGGGATACGGTAGTTATAGAAGATTATTTAGACGGGTTTGAACTTTCTTATATGATAGTTACCGACGGAATATCGTATAAGCCGTTAATTACAAGCATGGATTACAAAAAAATAGGCGAAGGAGATACCGGAGAAAACACCGGCGGCATGGGCGCTATTACACCAAACCCTTATGTTTCCGAAGATTTAATAAACAAAATAAACAAAAACGTCATAGAACCGTCTTTAGAAGGATTAAAAAAAGAAGGGATAAAATATAAAGGGATACTATACGCCGGTCTAATGATAAAGGGCGAAGATATTTACGTTCTGGAATTTAACGTAAGATTCGGGGATCCGGAAACACAGGCTATACTTATTAGGCTAGAATCCGATATTATAGAACTGTTTTTAAGCGTGATAAACGAAAATCTAAAAGATTACGATCTCATTTTCGACAATAATGATTCTTTATGTCTCGTTCTTGCTTCCGGCGGTTATCCTAAAGATTATAAAACCGGATACGAAATAGTTTTTGATAAAAATCTTCATAGTTCAGGACTTATCGATAAAAACGGCGCAGAATACTTTATTTTTCACGCGGGAACAAAAAAAACCGGCGAAAAATACTTAACGGACGGCGGCAGAGTTTTAAACGTCTGCGCAAAAGGGAAAGGAAAAGAGATAATAAAAGCGGTTTACGATATTGCGGAAAAGATAGATTTTAAAGACAAATATTCCAGGAAAGACATAGGTAAAACTTTTTAAGCATATAACCAAAATTACCGATAGAAATTTTTAGATATGAATAAACCGGTTAAGGCAAAAGGTGCCAGATTATTTTTTTTGCAATAAAATTTTATTAAATTTAGATTTGTTTCGTATGCAAAAAAATAAAATCCGACACCTTTTGCCTACAAGCAATTTTTGATATAATTAACTAATATTTTTTCCTAATAGCTAATAGGATTTATGCCTTTAATTAAAATAAAACCTCAGGTATTGCTGAATCTTTTAATAAGTATCTTAACCGGCGTTTTTGCGCAGTTGTCTATGAAATACGGAATGATAGAAATTAAAGGCGCCGCCGGAAGTTTAAGAGGCAAAAGCTCAGTTTCGTCATTGCCGGCGCATTCATTAAAATACAAAAAATACGCATTCATATTAAAAGCCGTAAAGATACTGACCGTTATATTTATGAACAAGTTTGTTATAGCGGGAATAGCTCTGTATTTGATATCTATGTTTTTCTGGATAAAAACGCTGTCTAAAATAGATCTTTCGGTCGCATATCCTTTCGTCAGTATCGGCGTCGTTTTAACGGTAATACTTGCCGCCGTTGCGCTTAACGAGCCGGTTCCTTTGATGAGATGGGTCGGAATTTTCATTACTCTTTGCGGCGTTTACGTAATAGTTTCTTCGCATGAAGACGGCGAAAACAATAAAAACGAAGAAAAATAATTAGAATCAGACAAAGCAAAACTGCAAATTTTTAAATAAATTATATCTTATCAATATTGTAAAATTATAAAGCAGAAATTATGGTAAAAATTTATGAATTAGACGCATTGACTGATGAAGACTACGATTTAATTAAAGAGCATCTTCAAAATTCCGGCATAATAATATATCCGACCGAAACATCTTACGCAATAGGCGGAAACGCTTTAGACGACAATGCGGTAAAAAAAATCTTCGGTTTTAAAGGCCGGAATTTCAAAAAACCGCTTCCGGTTTTGGTTAAAGATTTAAAAATGCTTGTAGATATTGCAGAGTTGAATAGACCGGAAGAAAATCTAATATCTAAATTTTGGCCTGGACCTCTTACTATTATCTTTAAGTTAAAGAAAAAAATATATTCAAAAAATTATTTATTTACTGGAGGATTAGACTCGATAGCTGCGCGGATTTCTCCCCATCCGTTCACTGAAAAAATTTTCGAGAAAATTGATTTTCCTTTGATTTCTACGAGCGCAAATTCATCCGGCAAAGACAGTTTTTCGGATTTTAACGAACTTAACAAAATATTTTTATCAAGTATTCCCGAAAAAGACGGCGCAGATATTTTAGCGGTAAATGCGGGTGAGCTTGCAGGCGGTTCTTCTACGATAATCAAATTAGTTAAAAACGGTAAAAATATAGAAGTCGTCAGGGAAGGAGAAAACAATATAAAAAAAAGGCTTATGTGCTCCATTAAAAATAATTAATGAATAAATGCAATATAAAAAAATAAAAAGGTAAATAAATAATAAAATAAAAGGGGTAAAAATATGAAAAACGGCGAAAATGCAGAAAACAAAACCGATATACTCGGAATAATAGGCGGAAGCGGATTATATCAAATGGAAGGATTGACTAACGTCAGGGAAGAATCGGTAGATACGCCATTCGGAAGCCCTTCCGACAAGCTGGTATTCGGAGAAATAAACGGTAAAAAATTAGTTTTTTTGCCGAGACACGGCAAAGGGCACAGAATTCTGCCGTCGGAAATAAATTATGCCGCCAACATATACGCCCTCAAAGTTTCCGGAGTAAAAAAAGTTATTTCGGTCAGCGCGGTGGGAAGCCTTAAAAAAGAGATAAAACCAGGCGATATGGTTATAGTGGACCAGTTTTTCGATTTTACCAAAAACAGAAAAAGTACTTTTTTCGGAAACGGCATAGTCGCGCATGTTTCTATGGCGGAACCGGTCTGCTCCTGCCTGCGCAAAATATTGATAGAATCATGCAAAAATATTAACGTAGCCTGCCATGAAGGAGGTTCTTATATATGCATAGAAGGACCTCAATTTTCCACGAAAGCCGAATCTTTTTTTTATAAAAATAACGGTTTTGACGTCATCGGCATGACTAACGCTACGGAAGCCAAATTTGCCAAAGAAGCCGAGTTATGCTACGCGACGATAGCCATGGCTACAGATTACGACTGCTGGCACGAAGAAGAAGAGAACGTTACCGCCGATATGATTATTAAAATTCTTCTCGAAAATGCGGAAAAAGCCAAGAAAATTATTAAAGAATCCGCTTCTAAAATAGCCTTTGATAAAAGCTGTCTATGTTCCTGCGGTTCATCGCTGCGGCAGGCAATAGTAACGGCAAAACAAGACGTCCCCGAAGAAACTTTAAAAAAATTGTCTATATTTAATTTATACGATTAATATTATAAAATTCATAAATTATTTTTTAACGGCGGATTTATTAATAAAAATCGCCAATGACGGCCAGCTAAAAACCAACTATAACTTTAACCCTACTATTAAGGAGATTACTTTATGGATGTTTTGATTTTAACCGGCTCTAAAAACGATTTAGGCGACGTAGAAAACGCCGCACAGACGCTTAAAAAATTCGGAATTTCTTACGAAATGCATGTATCCTCTGCACACAGAACGCTAAAAAGAACCGTAGAGCTTGTAGAATCTGCGGAAAAAAATGGGGCAAAGATTATAATAGCTGCAGCGGGAATGAGTGCGCATCTTCCAGGCGTCGTCGCCGCAATGACTATCCTTCCCGTAATCGGCGTTCCGCTTAACGCCTCAGCACTCAACGGATTAGACAGCCTTATGTCCATAGTCCAGATGCCCGGCGGAATACCGGTAGCAACCACCACCATAGGCAAAAGCGGTTGCGTCAACGCCGCCCTTTTGGCGGTATCTATTCTCGCATTGTCCGACAACGCTCTGTCTGAAAAATTAAAACAGTATAGGAAAGATATGGCTGAATCCGTAATCAAAGCAGACGAAGAGATTAATAGCGATAAATAAACCGGAAAAAGAAAAAATTTTATTTTATATTGCGGAATTAATGTTATCCAAAATTTGCCGATAGAAATTTTAAATTTCAACAAAACTTAAGAGTGCTATTTTGTTCGGATAAACAAAAATGCAGGTTTAAGGTTCTAATTTATATTTTGCGACAAATACATTATAATATATTGAATATTTAATTTTTTCTTTTATACAAATTGAAGATAATTATATGACAAAAATTAAAGATAAACCTCAATCAGACCGTCCAAGAGAAAAGTTTATCAAAAATGGTCCGGAATCGCTTTCCAAATCCGATCTGTTAGCTATAATGTTAGGAAACGGAATAAAGGGTAAGAATGTACAGGAACTTGCATCTAATATTATTAAAAAATACGGCGGTAAATTACTTGACGTTACCGTAAAAGAATTAACAACTATAAACGGAATAGGAACGGCAAAAGCTTTACAAATCGTTTCTGCAGTATCATTGTTTAAAAGATTGTACGATGAAGTAAATCAAAAAGACATTGTTATCAAAAATCATAAAGATGTCTTATCTTTAACTTACGATTTACGGGATAAAAAAAAAGAATACTTGGTTTGTTTATATATGAACGCGAGGCATACCCTGATAAAAAAAGAGATTATAAGCATAGGAACTCTGAATAAAAGCTTAATACATCCAAGAGAAGTTTTCAACCCTGGAATTAATTTAAACGCTTCATCTATTATAGTAGTCCATAATCACCCGTCTGGAAACCCTGAGCCAAGCCAAGATGATGAAAAAGTTATGGAAAGATTAATAAAAGCAGGAGAACTGATAGGCATTCCTATACTCGATTTTATAATTGTAGGCGATAAAAATTACTATAGTTTTTATGAAAAAATAATGAACATAGAAAAAACAGAAGCATACGAAGATTATGCATCTGACGGCATCCAGCTAAATTTATTCGACTTATTTGAAAATCAAAAAATATATTCTTCAATTAATACCAATAACATAAACAACAATAAAGATTATAATAAAATTTATAATAATATACATACGGAAATCGGTTTTGCAAATATATTAATAAAACCTAATAATTCATCAGGTTATTTTCGTCTGCATAACAGGAGATATCTTGGCAATAAATACAAATTATTAGGATTTATAGAAGATATTGTTTCCGAAAAATGCGGAACGATAGAATCGTTTTGCGATATTTTTGCCGGCACCGGAGTTGTAGGCGAAAGATTTAACAGGCATGAAATTAAAATAATCTCCAATGATATTCTCTTTAGCAATTATATATGTCTTAAAGCTTTTTTGGGAATGAATACAATTAAAACCGATATTTCCGAAAAAATAAACTATTTAAATAATTTAAATGCCGAAGAAGATAACTATTTTTCTTTAAATTTCGGCAATACTTATTTTTCATCGGCAAACGCAAGAAAAATAGGTGTAATTCGTGAAGAAATAGATAAAATAGCATTTAACGAAGACGAAAAAAATATACTGCTCTGCTCTTTAATATATGCGGCAGATAAAGTAGCTAATACGGTAGGTCATTATGATGCTTTTCGTAAAAAAATGGATATGCTGCAGCATTTGAAACTTTTAACGCCTTATATAAATTTTTCACACAACGACAACAATGAAATATACAAAAGCGACGCAAATATTTTAATTAGGAATATCTCTTGCGACGTACTTTATATAGACCCTCCGTATAATTCCCGCCAATATTCGGATGCCTACCATCTTTTAGAAAATTTAGCAGAATGGAAAAAGCCAAAAGTTGAAGGTATAGCAAAAAAAATGGACAGGTCGCACATAAAAAGCCTGTACTGCCTGAAAAATGCAGGACTTGCTTTTGAAGACCTTATTGTTAATGCAGATTGCAAACATATCCTTGTATCCTACAATAATACTAAAGAATCAAAAGACGGACGTTCTAACGCAAGAATAAACGACGATAAAATTATACAAACTTTGGAAAATAAAGGCAGCGTAGAAATTTTTGAAAGAAAATT
>JAJZJX010000060.1 GCA_021850985.1 bacterium | reverse complement strand
TTTTTTAATCTTTTTATTATTTTTCTTATTAGCTGATAGTAATAAATTTTAACAGATTTTTATAATTATTGTAATTGCGGAAGTTCAATTTTAAAAAAGCTGTCTTAATTTATAGGTTCATTATACCAAACCGACAAGCGGTTTGAAAAGCGAGCCTTCGGCAAAATCAAACTCCGGCGAAACAAATAATCTAAGGACATTGTATCGGGCTCTGCCCGAACCCGCAAGCGTCTGCACGCTTGACCGCAGTTGGGTTTTTGTTTATGGGCTGTAATTTTTTTAAGGACGGCGCGTTTAAACGCGCCGTCATATATATATCTATAAGATATATATAGGGTAAAAAAGTAGTATAAGTTATTGATACTATTAATTAATTTTAAAGGCTTGGTGCGAAATACTCGTTACTTGGTGCGTTTGACTCGTGTAAATAGCGCGAAATACTCGTTAATTTTCTAGTAAGAGCTTGTCTGAAAAGATAATATTTTTGCTGTTTTTATCTAAAAAGACTGTTTGTTTTCTGTCTTGGGACACAACACCTAACAAAGGATTTAAGCAACGCCGGATAAAATCAACTTTTCTTTGCGCTGTTTTAATAATATGCATAAGATTGTCGATATTTAATTTTTCATATTTCCACGTCGCAAGTATCGTATAGGCGTTTTTTTGGTCGTTGCTTTTGTATTTTGCACGGCTCCGGCGGTTTAAAAGGCGGATAGGATTTTTTTTATCGGCGAGGCTTCGATAGTATTTTTCGCTTAGAGTTATAGTAATATAGCCTGTCCGCATTTCCCTGTTTTCGTATTCATAATCTTCAATAATATGTCCTTTAAATCCCTTACTGATTTTTTTACCTTTAATCATAACGGAAAAATAAGTGTCTATTACCGCCGTATTTAAAGCGTCTAAAGAATTTTTAGCGCGGGTAAAATTATCACCGCAATTAACGAAAAACGAACCTATAACAATACCAAGCAGGTTTGTAGTAAATGTCCTGCTTTTATTTTTAACTGCGAGTTCGTTTAAGAATAATAAAACAGTTTCGTCGTTGGCGGTTAGGGTAGTTCCCGCCAAAGTTACAACGTAATTAAATTGGTTATTTTTAAATTCAATAGCGATTTGACTCTTTACGCCGAGCGCAATATTTTTCTTCGATGTAAATAAACCGGTATACGGCAATACGGTCAGCATTCGCGATATATCGTTAGGCTCTGCCGCCGCATCGCACTTTTTTTTCAAAGAGTTGTGAAGGTTGGCAGCTTGAGTCTCTGCCTGTTTTTGGAAGTTGTCGTTTATTAATTCAAATAAAATATTGTTCATAATAAAATATATTTAAGCCGAGTTTTTATAAAAATAAGGATTGATGTTTTCAATCTGGTCTGTTTTGAATTCGGGCAAATCGAGCATTAACGGTATATTACCCACCCTGCCGTAATTGTTCTTTATACAGGCGCTTACGGCGGTATTGCTGTCTTCGTCCCCTGATTTTTCGACATACAGGCAATATCTTACCGCATTATAAAAGGCGCTAGCGCCTCTTACCTTATCTATTCTATCGGCTATCTCGCCGTAGTCTAATTTTTTAGCGAGGATAGAATCTCGCTTTATTTGTTCAACCTTTACTTTGTTGACATGGTGTAAAAAAATAATACTGCGGCCGGAATTTACGATAAAAGACCGCATTATCTTGCAAAAATCTGCGGCGGCGTTATTATCGTTTTCATCACAGGGAAGCAGATTTGCGAGCGGGTCTAAAATATTAATATCGTGGCCTTGGATTAATTCTTCGATGCCGCTTTGAGGGTTATAATAAAGCTCTTTCGTAAAACGGTCTATTTTGATTATTTCTTCATCGCTGTCGCAAATATAATGTACATTGTCCGTATATTCGCTGTCCAAAAACGGATATTCTTCGATTAACCTTTTAGTCCTCTTAACCACGGTGTATTCATCGTCTTCGCAAAGTAAAAGAAATGCGGCTTTTCCCGGATTAGTTTTTACAAATAATAAAGCGATATAAAGCGCGATATAAGTTTTACCGACCGAGCCGTTGCCTACGATTAAACTTAATTTTCCCGCCGGAAACATCATATTAAACTTTGTTCTTGGTATATTATGTATATTTTTTAATCCCGCCCCCATAGTTTTAAACTCTCGTTTTACAGGAATATTAGTTTTTTTTAAGTATTTTAAAACTAGTTCGCCAAGCCCCGCATCTGTAATCATCTTAATAAAACTGCCTGCATGCCTGATATTTTGCCTATTCTGCGCTTGTTTTAGCAGTATATTGGTTCTTTTTGCATCATATTCTCGCCCGTAAAAAATTTTAAACAAATCCGGTATTTGGGCAGTTAATTTTTTATCTACGCAATATCCTATAAGATTTAACTCAAACTCGAAGCCGTTTAGTTTTTCTTTGTTTTGTGCAAGTTCGGTAATCATATCCGTAATATTGTCGTTTTTATCTGCATTAACCGATTCTTTATAAATTACAAGTTCTTGTGCTTCTTGAGATTGTCGCAGCTTAATTAAATTAATAATTTTATGGTCAGGGTCATCGATAAAATTAAAAGATTCGTTTATTAACTTATATTCGCGGTCGTGATTGCTCAATGTAACTTTCGACGGCGGCAGGACGCAATTCTTACCGTCTGCGAGGAGTTCAATCTCGATAGCGAGTTCATCGTTTTTGTAAATAGTCTGATTCGCTTTAAGCGCCAGCGTTTCGTAAATATCGGCTCGAATCAATAAATATGAATGAAAGCCACCGGAACCGGTAATTACGTTAATATTAATGTTTAATTTTTCTAACCAATTACTTGCAAATGCCGCTCTTTCTTTATATTTGTTATATTCAGAAGGCTCCTGTTTAAATAATTTAGAACGGTCAAGTCCCTTAGGGTGCTTATCATCAGCTTTCATATCAATATCAATCACCGCAACGTAATATTCTACGCCGTCAAAGACGGCGAGGCTACGTTTGCCAGGCCTGAAGCCGAGATTATAGGCGTGTTCGGATGAAATATTATCTTTATACAAGGCGAATATTTCATCTTTGGATAATTTTTTTAAATTATTCCAATCTTTACGGCTTGGAATTTTAGAATTAGGCAATAACGGGTGAATGTCAAAGCCTGCATTATAAAAAAATTCAATAAATTCTTTTGTTTTTATTATCGGGGTTTTCATTCTTTTTATCCTCAGAGTCGGGCTAAAACCCTACGATGCTTATATTATTAAATGCGGCGTTTTATGTAAATTTTTTCCAAAACTGATTTTGATAGCTTTTTTAACGCCGGTTTATCTATTATCTGATTCGGCGTTCTAAGTTCTGCAACAGTAAGTAGACCTGGATAGCGCTTAAGAATTTTTACATCGAGAGCAAGTTCGGCTTTGATTATATTTTTCATATATAACCAATGAACTTGGGACAGGTAAACTTTCCGCCCATCCACTTTTTCAACATATGCGGTTATTTCCATAAACTGATATGGGAATTTCTTTAAACAAGCCTTAGTTTTTGGTAAAATGTAAATATAATTGTCAGATTCGTAATTTTCATTCATAGGATCGGAAGAAACTAAATAAAAAAATTGCTCATCAAAATCTGCAACATACCCGGTAATATTACTTTTTTCCTTAATTTCCATTATAATTTTTTACTCCCGTATCTTAATTAACCGGTTTAACATAATTCTTGTTTAAATATTTTTTAAGATCGGATTCGCGGAATTTGTAATATTTTCTTACCCTTACAAACCCTATTTCCCTGGCATAGACGATATTTTGCATCGTTCTGTAGCAGATTCCTAAATATCCTGCCGCTTCATGCATGCCGTATAATTTTTCTTCATTATTGTTCATGCATTTATGATAAAATGTTTTGGAAAGACATAATAGGTTGTATTTTTACCGATCTTGGAGTTCAAAAATGATAAAATACGAATATATCGCAGACAAACTCTACGAAGCCGGGTTAAAGGCCGGATATATTGCTGATTATCTTAGTTTAGGATACAAGGATTTAAAAATTCTTGAATTAAGGAAAAGAGAGAAGAAGGAAAAGAGTTTAAGAAAAGAGCCGAGCCTGTATAAAAAGTTTTTTTCCAGTATAGATTTATCCGACGAAAGGGTGAAGGAATTTGCCAAAATTATTAAAGCAAGAAAAATAGATTATAAAAAATGGGATGAGTTGTTTAAAAAGTATGAAATCACCGATAACAGCTTAACAAAATTCCTTTTGTCCCAAAAATATTTTTATTATTTTTCAAATGATTCTGATTTATTTGCGGTTAAAGACTATCTTGACGATATTTGTATAAATGAAAAACTTAAATTATCGTCTAATGATATATATTTCTTGTATGGAAAGTTCCTAAAAAAGATTTACGTTGACCCAAGAAAGGATATAGAATTTTTGCTTAAAAACGGCGTATCATATTACAATATAGCCAAACTTTTCAATAATTCTCTCTCTGGTGTAAACGGCAGGGATTTCAGGACGATGACAAAAACCTTTAAACGGCCGGAGGTAAAGCCTCATAAGCAAAAAGCCAACGAGGAAGCTCTTAAAAAAATAATTACAGGAAGCAAAATGAATGCGAATATTCTTAATGCGGCCAGGCTGGTTAAATTTTTTTCAAAAAGGGATGCAAATCATATAGTCCAATTATTGCTGGATAACTCGGCGGACTGCCCAACAGGTACCGGGGTCGAAAAGAAGATTGCAATACCGATCGAGATGTTGTTTAAAGAAGGGCTTTGCGTATTATATGATAATGTCTGAATTTAATGATTAAGGGAACCATCATGGACGATTACTTCCATTCCCTTAAAACGATAAAGCCTAAAGAACCTGTAAGAGGCATAAATATAAGGTCGGTTTATTTAGACAATGTCATGCTTACTCATATGAAGTTCGAGCCCGGCAGTATTATACCGGAGCATAGACATTCCAACGAGCAGATTACCTTAATCAGGGTGCGACGAGAACCATAACTTCGATTTACCTGCGGGACCTCGATAAAAATGATGTTTTCCTACTATATTACTACCCATATTTAAATATTGCTTTATTTATTAATAATATTAAATATTTACAAATTATATTATGGGACTCTGACTCCCATTACGGAGGTTCGAATCCTTCTCCCCCAGCCAGTTAAAAACCTGTTAAAAAATAACTGTAGTTTATAATATTCAGTAATTTAAACCGATCACGACCGAAGGGAGTCATCC
>JAJZJX010000059.1:4931-5626 GCA_021850985.1 bacterium | reverse complement strand
GGTTATTATTTTTCCGTCTTTTTTTAACCGCTCTATAACGTCAAAAAAATCGGATAAATTTAAATTAAATTTTTTATAAATACTTTCTAAATTAACGGCTTGGAATATTTCTATAAAACCGTAAACGGCGTCGTTTGCATTATCGGAAATAATTTTTTCGTATAATTCGTTAAATATCTCCGAGTACTCGCAATCAGCCGAAGAATCTATAATAGTGCCGCCGCCGATAGTTTTTCCGGCTCCTATATCCCTTATAATAAATTTTTCGCCGGTCATAGAAGCTATTTCGCCGTTTATTTTAAACAAAACATACGAAAATTCTCCGGGTTTAATTTTCTTTTCATTATTAAAAACTATTATTTTGGCCGTAACGGAAGATGTTCCTGTCATAAACATTAAGTTAATATGGCTTTTAAGGTCTTTTTTATTTTCAAAATCGTAAAATACTTTGGCTAAAACGGCATCCGACGCCTTTAAAGAATCTTTTTCGGATATAACGCATCCAAATTTTACGTTTTCTTTTTTAACCGAAGGTACGTTTACGGATATTCTCATGGATTTAAAAGCCGTATCTACCGGCTTATTATGAGATTCTATACTTTTTACCCTTGCAGTTATACCCTGCGGCATTATCTGAATTTCGTCGTTTACCTTAAAAGTTCCGTACTTTAACGTTCCTGCCAATATAGTCCCGA
>JAJZJX010000059.1:0-4921 GCA_021850985.1 bacterium | reverse complement strand
AACTTTGGTGGGGTTGTAAATTTTATTATATTGCGGCAGGGAATTATATTCCTGAATAATTTTTTCTATATTTTCTTTTAATTCTTCGATTCCTTTGCCTGATTTTGTCGATACTTTAAAGATATTAGACGAATATTTTTCATAACCGTATGCTTTTAAAAATTGCTTTACTTCAAATTCTCTTTTTGCGAGTATTTCGGAAGAAACTGAATCGATTTTAGTTATTACCGGAATTACAAGCTTTATTCCGAGAAGTTTTAAAATAAGCAGGTGCTCTTTAGTCTGCGCCATTATTCCGTCGTCTGCCGCAATTACAAGCAAAACTCCGTCCATTCCGGTTGAACCGGAAACCATAGTCTTGATAAATTTAGCGTGACCGGGAACATCGACAATGCCGGCGGAAATACCGGAAGGAAACCGCATATCGGCATAGCCCAAAACAATACTTATACCCCGTTTTTTTTCTTCTTCCAATCTGTCGGTCTCTATGCCGGTTAAAGCTTTAATGAGAGAAGATTTTCCGTGGTCGATATGGCCGGCGGTTCCGAGAATAAAATTATTATTCATTGAAGTAATATTTTATCATACGGTAAGATAAAAAAATAGCCCGGCTCTTTTTACGGAACCGGGCCACCTTTAGGAGGAGTGATGGAAAGCTTACAGTTTGTCTTGGTTTCGAGAAAACTTTTTATTATATTGCTAATATATATATAATTTATTTTATAGAATATGCCAGATAAAGCTTCATATTGCCTCGTCTTATATAAAACAGGAACTGTTTTGATTTTTCCGCCCTGTCTATATCGCCGACATACTCCGAAATATTATTGACGATATGATGGTTAATCGACTCGATAACATCCCCCGGCATTATGCCCATTCTTTGGCCTGCACCGCCGGGTATAACTTTTGAAACTATAACTCCGTGATGAACGTTTTGTATCCCGTAACTTTGCATATTTTGAGGAGTAAGGGGTATAACCGTTATTCCTAATTTTTTTGCCGAAATTTTCTGGGCTTTTTTGTTAAAAATATTGCTTTTACTGTTCCAGTTGGCTACCTTTATAGATAAAACTATCTTCTTTCCGTTCCTTATTACTTCTATCGGAACCGTCGCTCCAGGTTTAGTATTGCCGACTAACCAAGGAAGCTGGGACATTTCTTTTACTTTTATACCGTTAAATTTTATTATGACGTCTCCGCTTCTTAAGCCGGCTTTTGCCGCCGGTCCTCCGGGGACGACGGAAGAAACCAACGCTCCGCGGGTAGTTTGAAGATCAAATGCTTTTTTAAGCGCAGGAGTAATTTCTTGAATTTCTATTCCGAGCCAGCCTCTCGTTATTTTGCCTGTTTCAAGCTCCGGAAGAACTTCTTTTACGACGTTTACCGGTATAGAAAAGCCTATTCCTTGAGCTCCTTTTATAATTGCCGTATTAATGCCTATTACCTGACCTTTCATGTTTATCAGCGGACCGCCGCTGTTTCCCGGATTAATTGCGGCATTTGTTTGAATAAAGTCCTCGTAAGGTCCTCCTATAGCTCTGCCTTTTGCGCTTATAATACCGTTTGTTACCGTCCAGCCTAAACCAAATGGATTTCCTATTGCAAGAACCCATTCGCCTATTTGAGATTTCGCGGAATCACCCAGTACCGCCGCCGGAAGATTATTGCCGTCGTTTATTTTAAGGAGTGCGAGATCTACCTGCGGGTCTTTGCCTATAACCGTTGCCTTAAACGTTTTGCCGGTAGAAAGTTTTACGTATATTTTAGTCGCTCCTTTTATGACGTGGTTATTAGTAATTATGTATCCGTTTTTACTTATAATTACTCCCGAACCTAAACTTTCTTCGGTGTATGTCGACTGCGGAGCATTATTAAAAAAATTTTTAAAAAAATTACCGAACGGGTTCGGCTGCGTGCCGAATGGACTTTCATACATCTGAAAAGGGCCGCTCTTAACTTTTTGAGTCGTCCTTATATTTACGACGAAAGGTTTATCTTTTTTTATTAATGCAATGAAATTGCTTGGTCCATTCTGCGCGGGCACCGTAGAGTTCGTAGTAGAGTAAATTACAGGAGCGGTTCCTTCCGCCATAGATTTTTTAAAAAGATGCAGATTTGCTGTTATTATAACCCCCGCTATTATGCCGATAAGAACGGCTACTCCCGCGCCTATAATTTTTGAATCGGATTTCAATTTCAATTTCATAGTCTAAAAACCCTCGTTTAATTTTTTTATTTAATTTTATTAATGCAATAACCGTGCCATATTAAAAATAAAAGTAATGAATTGCCTGTAAACCCTGTCGGCAGTAAGCAAATAAATAAATCTGACACATTTAAATTCATTGACACATTTAAATTCATTTAAATTTTTTGCCGTTTTGACAATAATATATTGTCAAAACGGCAAAAAAAATCTTAGGCAGGTTCGGCGATAACTACGGTAACCTTTTCGACGATTACCCCCGATTCTTTCTTATAGTCAATAACTATTGAATCGCCGGAAACGATTGCGCCGGACAATAAATCGACGGCGATTTTATCCTGTATGAAAGACTTAACCGCTCTTTTTAAAGGTCTTGCGCCGTAAATAGGATCGTAACCCTCCATTGCTATAAATTTCAGCAATGAATCGGAATATTCGGCGTCTATGCCCCTTTCCTTAAGTACGTTAATTAGTTTTTTCAGCTGTATTTCGACGATTTTCATTATATCGCTTTCGTCTAAAGCACGGAATATTATTATATCGTCCAATCTGTTTAAAAACTCGGGCCTGAAATAATTTTTTAAAATTCCGGTAACGCTGTTTTTCATTTCTTCATACTGCTTGCCGCTGTAATTTTGTATAATATCGGAACCTATGTTGGATGTCATTATGACAATCGTATTTTTAAAGTCGACCGTTCTTCCCTGTCCGTCGGTAAGCCTTCCGTCGTCAAGAAGCTGGAGCATTACGTTAAACACGTCCTGATGAGCTTTTTCTACTTCGTCGAACAAAACTACGCTGTAAGGACGTCTTCTTACAGCTTCCGTAAGCTGTCCGCCCTCTTCGTACCCGACATAACCCGGAGGAGCGCCTATAAGTCTCGATACGGCATGCTTTTCCATATACTCGGACATATCTATTCTTACTATATTGTTTTCGTCGTCGAATAAAAATTCTGCAAGGGCCTTTGCCAGTTCCGTCTTTCCGACGCCGGTAGGTCCGAGAAACATAAAAGAACCTATCGGTTTATTTACGTCCGATAAACCGGCGCGTGAACGCCTGATAGTATTGGCTATGCTGTTAATTGCTTCATTCTGGGATATTACCCTGTCGTGAAGATGTTCTTCTATTTGAAGAAGTTTCTCTTTTTCTCCTTCCATAAGTTTGGAAACGGGTATTCCCGTCCATTTAGCCACTACTCTTGCAATGTCTTCCGAATCCACTTCCTCTTTTAAAAAACTTCCGTTTTCCTGCATTGCAATCAGAGATTTATTTAAGTCTTCAAGTTTCTTTTCCAGTTCGTTTAATTTGCCGTATCTTATTTCCGCCACTTTATCGTATTTTCCTTCTCTTTCGTATCTCTGTTCTTCAATTCTTAGAGAGTCTATTTCTTTTTTAATTTCACCTATTTTTTTGATATACTCTTTTTCGTTATGCCATTTTGCCTTCTTCTGGTTGAAGTCTTCTTCCAGATTCGCAAGCTCTTCGTCAAGTTCTTTCAATCTTTTTTTGGATTGTTCGTCTTTTTCTTTTTTTAGCGCTTCCTGCTCTATTTTAATTCTGATAATATTTCTCTGGACTTCGTCGAGAACTGCGGGGAGAGAATCGATTTCTATTCGTAATTTTGCCGAAGCTTCATCTACAAGGTCTATAGCCTTATCAGGCAAAAATCTGTCCGTAATATATCTGTGCGACAGCGTAGCCGCAGCAATTAAAGCCGAATCTTTTATTCTTATGCCGTGATACGCTTCGTATCTTTCTTTCAGCCCCCTGAGTATAGAAATAGTATCTTCTACGGACGGCTCGTCTACGAAAATAGGCTGAAACCTTCTTTCTAGCGCGGCGTCTTTTTCAATATACTTTCTGTATTCGTCAAGCGTCGTCGCTCCTATAGCCCTTAACTCCCCTCTTGCAAGAGCCGGCTTCAGAAGATTTGATGCATCCATCGCTCCTTCGGATTTTCCCGCTCCGACAAGATTATGCAGCTCGTCTATAAATATTATTATCCTGCCTTCGGAAGACTTTATCTCTTTTACGACCGCTTTAAGCCTATCTTCGAATTCGCCTCTGTATTTAGCTCCCGCTATTAAAGAACCTAAGTCTAACGAAAGCACTGTTTTTTCTTTAAGAATTTCAGGGACGTCTCCGTCGGCGATTCTTTTGGCAAGCCCTTCTACTATCGCCGTCTTGCCGACGCCCGGATCGCCTATCAGGACGGGATTATTTTTAGTCCTTCTGGACAGTACTTCCATAATTCTTCTTATTTCGCCGTCTCTGCCTATAACCGGATCTATTTTTCCCGATTTTGCAAGCTGGGTTAAATTTACGGTATATTTTTCCAACGCCTGATATTTGTCTTCGGGATTCTGGTCGGTAACTTTAGTGTTTCCTCTTATATCGGTAAGAACTTTAAGAACGCCGTCTTTGGTTAATCCGAATTTCGTTAAGATTTCGTACGACTTTGTATCTTTTACGTCAAACATTGCGAGAACGAAATGCTCTACCGAAACAAAATCGTCTTTCATAAAATTTTTATTCTTTTCCGCCGCATCTAAAATACGCTTCATCGACGAAGAGAAAGCAGGTTCCATTCCTCCTTCTACAACGGCAAGTTTAGACAGCGCCGTTTCTAATTGTTCGGTAAAAGATTTTAAGTCTATGCCTATTTTTTTAAAAATAGACAAAGCAATGCTGTTTTCGTCGTAATTAATA
>JAJZJX010000021.1 GCA_021850985.1 bacterium | reverse complement strand
ATATCCTTGTATCCTACAATAATACTAAAGAATCAAAAGACGGACGTTCTAACGCAAGAATAAACGACGATAAAATTATACAAACTTTGGAAAATAAAGGCAGCGTAGAAATTTTTGAAAGAAAATTTAAAGCTTTTAGCACCGGTAAAAGTTTTGATAACGGAAACATTGAACGAATTTTTTACTGCAAAGTTAAATAAAAAAATCGTAAATTTATGAAAAAACCTTGGTCTATAAGCACTACTTTAAGAAATCCCGAAAGATTAAGAGACTTTTTAAGAGTCTTAAAACAGCTTGAAAATCATGAATGGAACATAGAAAATCAAAAAAAATATCAGATACTCCTAATTAAAGAAAGATTATACGGCTATAGAAATAACCAATTTTATAAAGGACTATCTCAAAATAATATTAATTTAATAGAAAATCCTCAAAAATTCATTTCTTTCGATAAAGCAAAAGAAATATTTGAATCCAAAAAATATGAAGACTCTCCCATGAGAGGAAGACAGTCTATAAACCCTTTAAAAAAATTCGGATTTGCAATAATAAAAAATGGAAAAATCGTTATTACCGATTTAGGGAAACTTTTTTTAGACGAAAAATTCGACATAGGAGAAATATTTTTTAAAAGTTTTTTAAAATGGCAGATACCTAATCCCGACAGCAAAGATTACAGTTATAAAGAGGGCTACGATATAAAGCCTTTCATAGGCGTTTTACATCTTATACGCCGGGTAAATGAGAAATATGCCGAAATAGGAAAGAGCGAAAAAGGCATCGATATTGCCGAATTTTCTTTATTCTGCCCGACATTAATTAATTATAAAGATATAGATTTATATGCTGAAAAAATAATTTATCTAAGAAAAAATACAGAGGGAAAAAATAATAGGGAAAAAATAGATATTTTAAAAAAGTATAGCATAGAATTTGCTTCTAAATTCATAGGAACTTCCAATAGTAAAATAACAATAAAGTTATTAAATAATCTTAAAGATTACGGCGACAATGCAATAAGGTATTTTCGCCTTACGCGTTTTATTTATATCAGGGGCGGAGGATATTATATAGATTTGGAACCGCGGAGATCTATCGAAATAAATAAATTGCTAGACTACGATAATGCTAAGTCTCAAATTTTTGAATCCAAAGAATATTACCATGGCTATATCTCCGATAATTCTAAACCGGAACTGCCATGGGAAACTATAAAAGAACTTTCCGAAATATCAAATAAATTATTGGAAGAAATAATACTGCTTGAAAAAAAATTAAAATTACCTCGAAAATTATTTCCTGATTTTAACAAACTGGATATAGATAGCATTAAAAAACTTATCGTCGATTTAAGGGCATATCGAAGAGAACTGCAAGAAAAAGAAAATTATCTAAAATCACAGGAAATCGAACAAATTAAAAAATATATTGAAGAATTGCAAAACATAAACAAGCTAGATAATAAGTCTATTTCGCTTGAAAAATTTATTTACCTCGGACTAAACGCTTTAAATGACGCGATAGAAATAAAACCTAATTATCCTGTTGGAGACGATAACGAACCGACCTTTACCGCACCAGGAAATATGCCGGATATTGAATGTTTTTATGGTAAACATAATGCAATCTGCGAGGTTACGATGCTAACCGGACGTAATCAATGGTATTACGAAGGACAGCCTGTAATGAGGCATCTGCGTGATTTTGAAAATAAACATAATGATAAAAACACTTTTTGTTTATTTATCGCCCCAAAAATACATCGTGATACGATTAATACTTTCTGGATGGCAATAAAATATGAATATGAAGGTAAAAAACAAAGAATTATCCCTCTATCCATAGATAATTTTATAGAACTTTTAAAAATACTAATAGAAATTAAGCAAAAAGGAAATTTTTTGAAACACGATGAACTCTTTCGTTTATATAACAATGTCTTAGAAAAATCAGAAACTATGAACAATTCTGATCAATGGCTGAAAGATATTCCTAAAATACTTACTTCTTGGAAAAAAACCTTAATTTAACTTAGAAATTTATGAAACTTAATACAATTTACAAAGGCGATTGCATAGAAATCTTAAATAAAGACATAGAAAAAAATTCGATAGACCTTATTTTTGCCGACCCGCCTTATAATCTGTCGGGCAATGCACTAAAATGGATCGGCAATAAAACCGGCGGCGACTGGAATATGGTTAATGAAAAATGGGATAAAATTCCGGAAGCAGAATATTTGAAGTTTACCGAAAACTGGATTGAAAACTGTCATAATGTATTAAAAAAATCCGGTTCAATTTGGATTGCCTCAAGCTATCACAATATAGCCGAAATTATAATGACATTAAAGCGGCTTAATTTTAAAATTAACAATATTATTACTTGGTATAAAACAAACGCCATGCCTAATATGACCAAAAGGGTATTTACTCATTCTACCGAATTTGTAGTCTGGGCAGTTAAGGGCTCAGGTTGGACTTTTAATTACGATACGGCAAAAGAAATAAATCCGGAAAAACAAAAAAACGGAGAAATAAAACAGATGCGGGATTTATGGGAGATACCGCTTGTTCAGGGCAAAGAACGCATTAAAAGCGAGGACGGAAAGGCTTTGCATCCTACTCAAAAACCGGAAGAGATGTTAAAAAGAATTATTCTCATTTGTTCTAAAGAAGGAGACGTCGTTTTAGATCCTTTTTTAGGAAGCGGAACTACCGCGGTTATTGCTCAAAGATTCGGCAGGAAATGGATTGGAATAGAAAACGAAAAAAAATACGTCGAAATAGCCAAAAAAAGACTGATGAGCGTTAATAAAATATAATAAAAAAAATAAAAATTTAAAAGGGGTAATGAATTGAAAAACACTATAGAAAAAAGATTTGCGGAAGCAAGAGCGCTCTTGGAGCTTACTTCAAACAGCGAAGAGATTTTAAATGCCGTGGAAGGCATATCTAAAACCATTATTTCGGCTTATAATAAAGGCGGTAAAGTTTTTATAGCAGGTAACGGCGGGTCGGCAGCGGATGCCCAGCACATTGCGGCGGAACTTGTTTCCAGATTTTACAAGGAAAGAAAAGCTCTTGCGGCGGAGAGCCTTACGGTTAATACGTCAAATCTTACGGCTATAGCCAACGATTACGATTTTTCGGTAGTTTTTTCGCGCCAGCTCGAAGCAAACGCACGCAAAGGCGACGTTTTCTGGGGTATATCGACTTCGGGCAACTCTAAAAATATCTTAACCGCCATAAACACTGCAAAAAAAATCGGCATGAAAATAATCGGTTTTACCGGCGGGGACGGCGGAAAAATGGCGGAGCCGGAAATGTGCGGCCATATTATTAAAATTCCGTCTAAAGATACGCCCAGAATTCAGGAAAACCACATTTTAATCGCCCATATAATATGCGAATTGGTCGAAAACAGCCTTTTTGATAATGATTAGAAGAACTTTATAAAATTTTAAAATTAAACATCATCGGCAATAATCTAAATTAAAATTGAGATGGGTCGTTGTATCTTATTTGCCCATTATAAGTAATCCTTGACTTAGAATAACTTATAAATATTTTTTTTAGTCCTAGTTAAAGCAACATAACAATTTCTTCCGGCAATTTTGGATTAAGCTTGCTGGCTGTCCCCAAAACTTCTCGCGTCGAACAGCGACGAGTATAGTTTCATCGCATACATATCCGTCATACCGCTGATATAATCGGCGCACATTACTTGGAAAGCGGGATTGCCGTTTTTATCTTTTCCGAAAGAATCGTAAAATCCGAACTCGTAAAGTTCCTGAAAATCGTCCGGATAAAGCTTGATATTATTGATATCGGAAAAAACGGAAAAAAGTTTTCTTACTATATTTTCCGCTTTATACCTATTCAAAAGAATTTCCCTGTTTTCCATAACGAGCCTGTAAGAAATCAGCTTGAGGGCGCTTATTTCCAAATCGGCTCCGTTTTTCCATATCAGTCCGTATTTATATGAATCGTCTCCGTAATCCAAAGGCATATCGCGTAAAAAATTATACGATTTAGATTTTAATTTTTTAACGGCGCTTTTTCTATCTTCTAACTCGATATTTAAAATAAACTTTGAAATATAATTAGAAAAAAACTCTTTAAGGTCGGTTTTGACTTTTATGTGATGCATCGTGCGGTCTTTCGATGTGTATTTTCCGGCTGTTTCGTCATGATTAATATCCTTAATATCTTTAACATCTTTGCCGTTATCTTTGCCTGAATCCGTCAGTTTTTCAAATCCGTTGTTTTCCGTTATATTAAAAATATTTCTTAATTTCAAAAAGAAATCGTCGACCCGTTCGGTCATGATATCGATTGAATCTTTAGCGAAAAGCCTGCTTTCCTTAAGATATTTGTTTACTTTAAAGCGGCCGCCTATATCTATAAGCTTAGACTCTACACCGTCTTCTATGTCGTGCGTGGCGTACGCGATATCGTCTGCGGCGTTCAATATCTGACATTCCAGACACCTTGAAAATTCAAAAAATCTTCCTTTGGCGGTTTTGTTATTTTTATCGTTGAAAAATAAGGAATATTTATTTAAATAATTTATAAAATCTTTTCCGTGAATTTTTTTGAGTATAAATATGTCGTCGTCGTAAATAAAATGCTTATTTTTATCGGACAGGAAATAAGGCATCTTATATTTTAAAATTCCGTCTATAGTCTTAAGAGAAGGGTTAATCCCGTATATTTTATTGTTTTTTGAATCGTAGAATTTTTTTTCCAAGAAATTAAGAATTCTTATATTTTGGGCGTTAGCCTCGAATCCCAATTTACCTTCAGTAGTTTTCTTTAATTCCTCGTTTATAATATATTCGCCGAGATGGCCGAAAGGAGGATGTCCTATGTCGTGAGCCAGCGAAACGGCTTCGATAAGGTCTAAATCCAAACTTAGCCCGTATTTTTTATTCAAAATAGACGTTAAGGCTCTTGCTATTTGAGACACTTCGAGAGAGTGCGTAAGCCTGGTTCTGTAATAATCCAGCGTAAAAACTCCGAAAACCTGGGTTTTATTCCTCATCCTCCTGAATGCGCTGGAATGGATTATCCTGTCTCTGTCGATTTGAAAAGGCGATCTTACTCCTTTTTCTTTTTTTTCCTTATCGGTATATCCGTAATCGAATACTCTTTCGTCTAACATTAAACGCTGCCTCCGCTAAAAATTAAATTTTTATAATCCTGCAAACTACTCTATCGTTAGTTTTTTTTAATCTTGCATTTATAGTTAATTAAATATATACTATTCACACATTTTTGACAAATAATATCGGAGGAATAGTTTATGAAAAACACGGATAAAGAAAATAAAGACGAGCACGCATTTTCAAATGCCGAAATAGAGTCGGCAAAAAAAATATTAATAAAAATGAAAAAAGATATTTTTAAAGAAATAGACGCCGGCATCAAAGAAGGTTCGTCCAAAGATTCAACCGAATACCGCGGCGACAACTACGACATCGCTTCAAGCGAAAGAGACAGAGAGCTTATGTATATGCTTGGAGACAGAGAAAGAAAAAAGGTGAGGGAAATAGACAATGCGCTTTTGAAAATTAAAGAAGGGACTTACGGAATATGCGACGAATGCGGCGAACCTATTTCTAAAAAAAGATTAAAAATTATACCTTATTCCAACTTATGCATAAACTGCCAGTCTAAAGCCGAAGAAGAAGAAAAGAAACAGCTGAACGAAGATTATATCGACCACTTGAATACGCTTTCTTTAATAAACGACGACGAAACCTTTAAAGATTCCGACGAGTAGAGGTTAAAAAAGACATAGATTCAAGAAGAGATTTAGAATAAGGATGCGACGGATTTTTAAAAAAATCGTCGGTTTCCGCAATCTCCATTATCTTTCCGCCGTACATAACGCATACCCTGTCTGCAAGGTGCCTGACCAATTTTAAATCGTGGGTAATAAATATATAGCTCATGCCGGTTTCGTTCTTTAAATCCATCAGCAGGTTTAAAATCTGCGCGGAAACGGAAACATCCAAAGCGGACACCGGCTCGTCAAGTATAAGCAGTTCCGGACGGACGGACAGGCATCTCGCTATTCCTATTCTCTGCCTCTGTCCGCCGGAAAGCATATGTGGATAGTTTAAAGCTATCGTTTCGGGCAGTCCGACGACTTTAAGCTGTTCTGCGGCAAATTCTATTCTGTCTTTCTTTTTGTTCTTTATAATACCGTTTCTGACTGCGGGATAAGATATTATTTTATATATCTTCTTTTTTGGATTTAACGACGAATAGGGGTCTTGAAAAAGTATCTGTATCTTTTTCCTGAAATCGTTTTTTTTATTTTTATAATCCAGGAGTTCGCCTTTAAAATATATCTTGCCGGAAGTTTTTTCCGTCAGTCCTAAAATTAACTTGGAAAGCGTGGATTTTCCGCATCCCGTCTCCCCTACTACGGCAAATATTTCATTTTTATACACGTCGAACGAAACGCCGTCAACCGCTTTTATCACGTTCTTTCTTATATCGAACAGCGTTTTATAATACTTATAGTGTTTGGAAACGCCGGAAACCGATAAAATTACGTTATTTTCCATATTTTTTTATTTTGCGCCGCCGCGGGAATTAAATTTTATACATCTTACGGCGCGCCCGTATTTTCCGCCGTTTTCGGAATCCGGAAAATTCCTCAAACCTATATCGTTTAAACAGCCGTCGTCTCTTTTGAAACATCTGGAATAAAACCTGCACTTCCCATTTTTAAAATCGTCTTTGGTCAAATAGCCGCTTATATTAAAAAGTTTCTGCTTAGGCACATAATCCGGAGAAAGCGACGGAATACTTTTTATTAAAGAAATAGTGTAGGGGTGGGCGGGATTGTTTATTATATCTTCGGTATTACCCGATTCCATTACCTGCCCTGCATAAAATACGTAAGTCCTGTCCGAAATGCTTCTTGCGACGGTAAGGTCGTGCGTTATAAAAATAATCCCGACGCCGGATTTTTCTTTTATTTCTTTAATTAATTTTAAAACCTGAAGCGACGTCGTAACGTCTAAAGCGGTCGTGGGCTCGTCGGCTATCAAAAAACAAGGATTAAGCACCATGGCCATAGCTATCATAACCCTCTGGCGCATACCGCCTGATAACTCGTAAGGATAAGAATTAAATCTTGCAAGCCCGTCTATATTCATATAATTCAAATATTTAACGGCGATATCTTTTGCCTCTTTTTTTGAAATTTTTTTATGCGTTAAAATCGCTTCGGTTATCTGCTCTCCTATTTTCATTACCGGATTTAAAGACGTATTGGGATCCTGAAATATCATAGATATAATTTTCCCCCGTACATCCGTTAACTCGTCGGGCTTGAGCTTTAAAATATCGGCCTCGACGTTCTGCGATTTGCAGCTTATTTTAATTTCTCCCGAAACTATTCTTGAAACGCCCTGAGGATTAAGCTTTAAAATAGACAGTCCGAGAAAAGATTTGCCGCTGCCCGATTCGCCTACTATAGAGACGACTTCCCCTTCTTTGACGGATAAAAATAAAGAATCGACAACGTTTATACACCCGCTTTCGTCTTTACCGGCGCATAATTCGACCGTTAAATTATTTATCTCTAATGCCATATAAAACTCTTAATAAAATTTATATTTATACTTTATACTTTTTACTTTTTCTAACAATTAAAAATTAGACTACATCTTATCTAAAACGGGAATACATAATAAATTCAGGATAGAAACTAAAACCGTTTTAACGGAAACCAGCATTGCAATCCTTGGTTTTACATAATCATAATTTTTGCCTATAAGCCTGTGGTTTTGATAATATTTATTAAAATATGAAGCAAGGTCTAAAGCAAAAGTGCTTAACACCGACGGCTCGTTCTGCTCGACTGCCGAATGAACCGCAGTTTTCAGTCCGTAAATTTGTTTGGCTATCAAAAAAATATCGTCAAAATCCGCATCGTTTTTTGAAAACCGGAAACTTTGCGCGTCGTTTTTTAAATCAGTTTCATTTACGTCCAGTCTGTTTAAAAGGCTGTTTATTCTTGAAACTGTATATTGAAGATAAGGTCCCGTCTGGCCTTCGAAAGACAATACGTTGTCCCAGTTAAAATTTACGTCCGTAGTCCGCCTGGTTTTTAAATCGTTAAAAATAACCGCTCCTATGCCGACTTTTAAAGACGTTAAGTATATCTGTTCTTTTTTTTGACCATGAATTAAACTTTGTTGTTCAACATTTTCCGTTAAGGTTTCTAATTCCTCTATTCCTTCAGATAATTTTTTGGCGGCATCTTTAATTTCAACGGAAAGATTATTTTCTAAAATTTTAAGTCTTTCTTCAAGTTTTTCTAAAGCTTTTAAGCGCGCTTCTTCTATATAGTCTTCAAGAAAAACTAAATTGCCTTTTCTTGTGGACATGCCGATAATTCTGCCGAATTTTACATGAATTAACTTGCCGTCTATCATAGAAGCGTAATGTTTGAAATTTTTACCTGCTTTTATTTTTTCGGCGTTTTCTTTTAATATGCCGAATATGCCGAAGAGCTGGCTGAAATGCAGCGCCTGTTCCGAACCTACCACGTAAATCATCTTATCGAAATTATATTTTGCCATTCTCGAAATAACTGTAACGATATCCCTTGAAAGATATAGGGACGTTCCGTCGCTTTTAGCAATCAGGGCGGGCGCTTTAATACCTTTTACGTTCACTATTGCCGCCCCTTCGCTTATTTCGGCTATGCCGCTTTTAAGCAAAATTTCTTTAATATCTTTTGAAAATTCCGCGCTTTCGGCTTCTCCTTCATACGAATCGAACTCTATGCCGATAGATTTATAAATCCTTTTAAATTCCTCTATGCTAAGTTTTCTAAAAATTTTCCATAAATTATACTGCCCTTCCGCAGTTCCGCAAAAAAGATTTTTATTTTCTTCGGAAAGTTTTATGTTTTCGGGAATATAAGCGGCATCGGCAACGGTTGATTCGGAAGCTTCGGCTGCTTCAGGCGACCCGCTAAAGATATTTTTAATCTTTTTATCGCCTAAACCTTTTATTGCGCCGAGATATTCTTCAAAACCGCGTTTATTTAGCGACATAAAATCCTCAAGTGTTTTAAACCTTTTTTTAGCCTCTTCCTCAACGGTCGCATCGGTTTGTTCGTCTTTATGTATTCTGACGTAAAGTTCGTATAAAACTTTTACCGGGTCTTTTTCAAATTCGGAAAAATTTATATCGCCGTAGCGGCAAAACGCCGTAATAAGTTTTCCGAACTGGGTTCCGAAATCGCCGAGATAATTTATCTTTATAACTTTATGTCCGCAAAATTCATAAATTTTCGACAAACTCATCCCTATTACCGTAGAACGCAGATGTCCTACTCCGAAAGGTTTTGCTATATTGGGGGACGAAAAATCTATGGCTGCGGTAAGCGGTTTTTCCGGAACGTCCCTGCCGTAATCAGAACCTGAATCTACGACTTCCTTGACGACCTCAGAAACAAATCTTTCTCTTTTTACAAAAAAATTGACGTAAGCGCCCTTTATTTCTATTTTATCGAAAAGACCGGCTATTTCGGCAAACCGCCGGCCGCATAAATTATATAAATCGCCGGCAGCCGTTTCCGGTTTGCCTTGAAATCCGTAATTTTGCATATAATAAGCCGCTAAACAATAATCGCCGAAAGAATCGTCCGGCGGATTTTTTATTAATTTTTCGGCTTGCAGACTTGAAACGTCTATTTTTTTCTCTTCCTTAATAATATTTACGATAAAAGTTTTAAGCGTTTCCTTGAATATATCCATTTTTGTTCCTTATTATAAATAATTTTAATTCAGATTAAGATTATTAAAACTAAATTGTTAAGAATTGCGAATCGTTTTAATTATAACAATTATATCAATTAAAAGACTTTAAAAAAATAATTAATTTGATATAATTAAAAATAGATGGATTAGATATCTATCTATTTTCTCAAGGAGATTGTTTCTCAAGGAGATTGATTAATTATGGATAACGAAAATAAAAATAAATATATATGCGAAGCATGTCCGTATATTTACGACCCAAAAAAAGGCGATCCCGAAAGCGGAATACTCCCCGGTACGCCTTTTGAAGATATACCGGATGATTGGCTGTGTCCTATATGCAAAGTGGACAAGACTCATTTTAAAAAAGCAGATAAATAAATTAATTTAATTAAGATTTAAAAGAGGAGAATTTAATGGCTTCAACTGAAGAAATTGCTTTACCGAAGTATCAGTGCGACGTCTGCGGATATATATACGATCCTGAAGTAGGCGACTCGATAGGAGGAATAGAGTCGGGCACTCCTTTCGAAAAACTTCCGGACGACTGGGTCTGCCCCATATGCGGCGCAGACAAAACTCATTTCCAACATTTCGCCGGTTAACTAACTACAGTGCCAGAATTTAATTCCGGCACTGCCAAAACTTGAAAACCGGAATTCGAGAATATCGGATAAAACCCAAAATTGCCGATAGAAAGTTGTAAAGTTCGATAAAATAAAGCGATAATGAAGGAAAATTTGGAAGGAAAAGGAAGCAGTATTGACATTATTAACAAATATGATAAAATTAGTTTATGCGTTTAATAAAATTAATTTTTCTTACGGTTTTCGTTTTTGCGGCAGTCGCTTTTTCGGCTCAAAATTATGCCGAGGCGATGTCTTATTCCAGTTTCGTCAAAAAAGTAAACGCCGGCAGGCAGATAGGCAATCCTAACGCGGCGGTAACTATTATTGCATATACTGATTTTCAGTGCTACTGGTGCAGGAAATTTGAAGAATACGACCTGCCTTATATAATAAAACATTACGTTAAAACCGGTGAAATATACGTAGAATTCAGGGATTTTCCACTTACGCTTATACACAAATACGCTTTTAAAGGAGCGGAATACGCCGATTGCGCCGCGCTTCAAGGAAAGTATATGCCTATAAGGAGTCTTCTCTATAAAGACCAAGACTTTTGGAGCAGTATAGGGGATATTTACTATTTCCTTAAAACGCATGCAGGAAACATAATCAATATGCCTGAGGAAGAATCTTGCGTAAAAAGCGGACTGCCGAAAAGGCTTATTAAAAGCAATATAGATTCCGGCACGAACGCAAAAGTAACCGGAACGCCGACCTTATATATATACAGAGGACTAATTCTTTATAAAAAAGTAGTGGGATATAAGCCTCTGCCTTTAATGATTAAAATTCTTAACGGAGCATTGCAATAAAATAAAATACAATTAGGTATTTTTATATATTTCCCGTAATATAATTTATTTTTTCCGGCGAGTTATCCTCAATTTTTTTCATATCTTTCAAAATTTTAGAAATAAACTTTTCCGTCTCGGCAACGGCGGATTCGATTTTCATTCCCAAAGCAAGATATGACGCCAGACAGGCGGAAAAAGCGCATCCTGTTCCGTGCACCTGTTTTCCGGTATTTACTCTTTTGCTTTCGTATATATAAAATTCGTTTTTTGAATTTAAAAGTATATTTCTAATAATATTTTTTTCAGATTCTTCGGTAATATGCGAACCTTTAATAAAAATGTTTTTAATGTCCGGAAATTTTTTTCTTATAATTTTTGCCGCATTCTTAATCTCTTTCAAGTTTTTTATTTCCGTTCCGGAAATAAGTTCGGCTTCTTTAATGTTGGGCGTGATTACGTCCGCACGTTCAAACAGAGGCTTTAAAAAATCCGGATACCGGTTTTTATCGACTATTATTGAGCTGGAGGTGGAAACATATACGGGATCGACCACTAAAGTTTTTACGCCGTATTTATATATAAAGTCGGACAATACGGAACTTTGCGCGTCATCGTAAATTAAACCGGTTTTTACCGCATCTATTTTAAAATATTCAAATACGGCTTTCAGTTCCTCCGAAAAAAAACCGTCGGAAACCCGCTCTATTTTATATATTTTATCCGGATTCTGCGCAGTCATAGCCGTAACAGCCGATAAACCTAAAATTCCACGTTTGGAAAAAATCTTAGCATCTGAAGTTATACCGGCTCCGCCCGAACCGTCAAAACCCGCAACCGATAAAATTTTTAACGTCAAAATATTTTTTCCTTATTTTAAACTTTAACTTTTTTTATTTTTTACCGGACTTTTCTTTTTTAAAATCCCTTATGCTTCTTAAAATATTGTAAACTTCCGAAGCGATTCTCGTATTTAAGATATCGGATTTTTTTGCCCAGCCCTTTCTGGCTATGCCGACTCCGTAATTAACAAAGCGTATCCCTTCCGTTTTGTGCGCGTCAGGATTAATCGAAAGCATAACGTTTTTCGATAAAGCCGACTTTATATGCCTCCAGTCGATATCCAACCTTTTCGGATTAGCGTTGAGTTCTATAACGGTTTTGTATTCCGAAGCGCAGTCTAAAATCCGTCCGATATTTAAAGGGTACTCTTTTCTTTCTAAAAGAAGTCTGCCGGTAAGGTGTCCGACCATGGTCGTATACGGATTTTTAATTGCTTTTACTATTCTTTCGGTCATAAGAGATTCCGTCATATTAAAGTTTGAATGCACGGATGCTATGACAAAATCCAGTTTAGACAAAGTTTTATCGTCGTAGTCCAAACTGCCGTCCGGTAAAATATCCGACTCTACGCCCTTAAAAATTTTAATTTTATCCGCATATTTTTTATTAAGTCTGCCGATATACTCGATCTGAGATTCTAGTTCGTCTGCGGAAAGCCCGTTGGCGTAACGGGCAGATACCGAATGGTCGGAGATTCCTATATATTCGTATCCCAATTTTATACATTCTTCTATCATGGCTTCCATACTTTCTTTTCCGTCTGTATAAGTAGAATGAATATGAAAAACTCCGCGCAGGTCTTTTTCTTCTATAAGAACGGGTATTCCGCCGTTTAGCGCCGCATCGAGCTCCCCTGTTCCCTCCCTTAATTCCGGCGGAATATACTGCATCCCGAAAATTCCGTAAAATTCCTTTTCGTCTTTTACTTTTATTTTATTCGTTACATTTTCTGCAATATCAGAATCGTAATCGTCGTCCTTATTCCTTCTGAATATTCCGTATTCGTTTATTTTATAGCCGTTTGCTTTTTCAAGCGACCTCAGCTCTTCGTTGTGCATTTTAGAGCCGGTAAAATGATGAAATGCATAAACAAAATCTTCGTGCGGTACGACCCTTAAATCAACGCGCATGCCGCTCTTTAAAATTATGCTTATTTTAGTTTCTCCGGAAGATTCGGTTCTTAATATTTCGGGGTATTTAAACAGCCGGTCGAAAAACTGCGATTCTTTCCCTGCGGCGACTGAAAGCACTATGTCTATATCTCCGACGGTTTCCATTTTTCTTCTGAGAGAACCTGCTGTCTGGATATCGTATATGATTTTTTGGGGCGTATTTTTAAGATAATATTCAAGCATCAAGGCTTGGTTTAAAGCGTCGGGATATAAAAATCTTGTTTTAAAAATATTAAATTCTTCCACCGATTTTTTTAAATTTTCTATAGATTTTTCTCCGAAACCGTGAATATCTTTTAGCTTGCCTAATTTTAAAGCATTTTCCAAATCGGCGGCGCTTTTAATATTAAAATTTTCATACAAAAGCCTTGCTTTTTTAGGGCCTAATCCTCTTATTTTTAAAAGCTCGAATAAGCCGTCCGGCACCGATTTTAGAAGTTCGTCGTAATATGCGAGGCTTCCGGTTTCTACAAGCTCTTTTATTTTAAGATGCAGGTCTTTCCCGATACCTGGTATATTTAAATTTTCTCCCTCTGTGATAATATCGGATAAATTTTCTCCAAGCCTGCTTATTACAGCGGAAGCATTTAAATATGCCCTTATTTTAAAAGGATTTTCGCCTTTAATTTCCAGTATTTCGGCTATATGTTCGAAAACTTCGGCAATTTCTGCATTCGTCATAAATTTTTATTTACATATAATTTGTATATACTCATTCAATTATGTTATATTATATATTAAATTTAATTAAACTGAAACTAAAACTATGGATATTTTACTGCTTAAATTTTTAACCGACGCTATAGATATCGTGAAAGATATTCTTTTTATATATATGTGGGTAATAATTATTAAAGCCCTGCTTTCATGGGTAAATCCCGACCCTTATAATCCGATAGTCCGCTTCATTAACGATATTACCGAGCCGGTGCTTAATAAAGTAAGGCTCATACTTCCGATAGGTTCTTCGTTAGCTTTCGATTTTTCTCCGATAATAGTCATATTAATAATAATAGCTTTGAGGCAGTTGCTGAGCTTTATAGAATACAGATATATTATGCAAAACGTACCTTTTATAATTTTACGGCGCTGACTTTTACCTTGCTTACATTTTTATATCTACAATAAATAATTAATCAATTTTAACGCAGGAGTTAAAATTATGGAACTTTCTCCAATAGAAATAAGATCGCAAAAGTTTTCAAAAAAAATTAAAGGGTACGACGTAACGGAAGTAGAAAATTTTCTTGAAATAGTCGCAAAAGATTTAGAAAAACTTTACGGGGAATACTACGGGCTAAAAGAAGAATTAGTCAAAAAAAACCAGGAGATTACGGATTATAAAGAAAAAGACAAATCTATAAGCGAAGCAATACTAATGGTGCAGTCGGTTTCCAACGACATTAAAAAAGCGGCTATTATGGAAGCGGAATCTATAAAAAACAGGGCTATTTCCGAATCGGAGAATATAATAAAAGACGCAAACAAAAAATATGCCGAAATCGTCAAGAATATCGAAGAATTGTTAAACAAAAGGATAATTATAGTAAATTCTTTAAAAAATCTGCTGCAGACCAATATCGATATAGTAAACAGGGAATCGGAAAAAAATCTTGAAATTTCCTTGCCGGAAGAACCGATAAAAATAGATGCTTCATCATATATTAAAGGCAGCGCCGAGCTTAAACTTAAAGAGGATTCTTCCGTTAATGCCGCCGAAACAAAGAAGACCGACGAAAATTACGATCTTGCAGATTTTTTAAAAAATAGCGTAATAGAAAAAAAAGACGGCGAAGAGGACAAAGAGGAAACTTCGAAAACGAAAGACGGCGAAAAAAGTATGGAGGAAATGCTTGGCGATATTAATAAATTTTCTTTCTAAGACTTATATTTACTTATATTATGTGATATACTTATGATATACTTATAAAGTACGACATATGCAGATAAATATTAATTACCGGAATATGCGCCGCATTAAATTATTTATCGTTAATTTTAATTAATATTAATCGTATAGAGGTAAAAGAATATGAAAATATTGCTTATTCAACCAAATAATACAAGCACTATAGGATTAAATAACGTATCGTTAATAGAACCTACCGGATTAGAAGCCATAGGCGGAAGCCTGCTTAGAGACGAGCATATAGTTAAAATAGCAGATTTAAGAGCCGTAGATTACGACCCCGACAAATATTTAGAAGATAAAATAAAAAGTTTTAAACCGGACGCCGTCGGTTTTTCATGTTCGTTTACTCCCGACGTGTACAGGACTATCGAACTTGCAAAAAGAATGAAAAACGAATTCGGAATTCGTTACGTTTTTATAGGCGGACATCACGTTTCCGTATATCCTTACGATTTCAACGTTAAAGAAATTGATGCTATAATAATCGGAGAAGGCGAATATACCGTAAGAGACCTCGTCGGGGCATTTTCTTCCGGTACGCCTCTTTCAAACATTAAAGGCATAATATACAACGAAAACGGCAATCAGATAAAAACACAGGAAAGACCGCTTCTTAAGAACATAAACGACCTTCCTTTTTTTGCAAGACATCTTACCGAAGAATTCAGAAAAAAATATTATCTTGGCATCAGAACTTCGCTGGCATGCTTAGAAACGGCAAGAGGATGCCCTTTTAAATGCGATTTTTGCAGCGTTTGGAATTTTTACGGCGGTTCTTACAGATCAAAATCGCCTGAACGGGTCGTAGCCGAATTAAAAGAAATTAAGGAAGATTACATACTTGTTACGGACGACAACTTCTTCAGCGACGTTAAAAGGGCAAAAAAAATAGCGGAACTTTTAAAAAAAGAAAAAATATATAAACTATACACTATACAGGCAAGGAGCGATACTATAGTCAAGCATCCCGAACTTATATCTCAATGGAAAGAAATGGGGCTGTCTAATATTTTTATCGGCTTCGAGAGCATAGACGACGATAAACTAAGCAGTATTAACAAAAGCAACTCTTCGTTAAACAACGAGAAAGCATACTATATAGCAAAAAAACAGAATGTGGCCGTAACCGCTTCTTTTATAGTTTCTCCGGATTTCACGAAGATGGATTTCAATAAATTAATCGGCTTCGTTAAAAGGCTTAAGATAAGCGTGCCGGTATTTTCAGTTCTCACGCCTTTACCAGGAACAAAACTTTATAACGAATTAAAAGATAAATTAACCGTTAAAAACTATTCTTACTACGATCTTTTTCACCCAGTTTTAGAAACGGTCTTATCAAGGAACGATTTTTTTAAAGAGTTTTCCAATCTTTATAAAACTTCATATAAAAGTCTAAATTTAAGGGCAAACGATATTTTTTTCATTTTAAAATATATAATTTCTGGAAAAATGCCGGTTACGCATATGTTTAAACTTAAAAAATCAATGAAAAATATTTCCACTCCTATGACTTATATAAATTCTTTGCTTCTGGAAAACAAAAATTAATTATTGCAATTTTTATTTTAAAATATTATAATTTTTATTTTAAATAATAAAAGTACTTTTAAGGAGGGTTTTATAATTGGCTAAGAACAATTTTTTAAAAGGTATCGTCCACGAATTTCCAAAAAAATACGAAACCTTAATTATTTTAAATCCGGATACCGACGAATCGGGATTAAACAAATTTATAGATAAAATAAAAGACGTTATTACAAAAAACAATGCCGAATTTATAAATTTTGAAGACTGGGGCGCAAGAAAACTTTCATACGACATCAAAAAGTTAAATAGAGGCAAGTTCATACTTATTCACTTTTCCGCAAAAGGTTCATTTATAAAGGAATTTGAAAGAAATTTGAGGATTTGGGACGAATGCATAAGATTTCAAACTGTGGTATTTACTAAAGATATAGAATCAAAAAAAGAAAACGCGGAAATAATGGAGGAAGCCGTTAATGAATAATTTCCAAAATAAAAAAAGCTCTAAACCGGCAGGGTCAGGTTTTGCCCGCAGAACATATACCAGAAAGAAAATTTGCAGATTCTGCGCCGACGAAAGTTTAAAAATAGATTATAAAGATTCAAGGCTTATGAGAAATTTCGTATCCGAAAGAGGAAAAATTATGCCAAGGAGAATTACCGGAAATTGTGCATATCACCAGAGAAGAGTTTCTAAAGCTATAAAAATGTCCAGAACGGTTTCGATAATGCCCTACACTTCCGTTAATATTTAATGTTAACGTCAAAAAAAATTATTTTAACGATACTCCTTTCGATTTTATTGTTTTTATTTACGTTAAATTCAATAAACGAAGGAGTATACTCTTTTATAAATCCTTTTTTTTACTTGTATTATGGAATTACCGTAATACTTTTATTTTCGACGGCCGGATTATTGCTTTCTGCCGCCGCAGTTTTTCTGTCGTTCGCTGCGGGAATATTTTTTTTAATTTACTCAGGCGCCGATGCTTTTAACGGCTATTTCAATCACGCATTTTTAGGTATTTTTTTCATATTTATTATACTGATTCAATTTTTTGTATTTTTAGCTATTCCGTTTTTATTTTCTTTTTTGATTTCAAAAGGCTATACAATTGCAAAATCAATTTATATCCCCGTTTTAACGATATTTATCGCTTTTTATTCGATAGCGGCGATTTATATTTATAATCACGGCATAAACTTAATTGGATCGGTTGATTTTTTTTCAGTCCTGCTGACTAAAAAACTTGTTCACACTTATGCCCGAATGGGCATGACATACTTTACTACGGCAAAAATGCAGGCCTTAATTTCAAAAACATTAAAGGTTATACTGCTCCTTTTACCGTCTATATTAATTATTTTTTCATGGATGAGCATATGGATTTGTTTTGTTTTTTTAAAAAAAATCTCAAGAAAAACAAATTTATTTTTTTACGGTTTAAAAGAAAATTTAACGCTGTGGAGGTCTTCGGACTATTTTTTGCTGCTTCCTATTGCGGGAATAATAATTTCTATTTTTTCTGTTGGAATATTTAAATTTATAGGATATAATATAATTTTATTAGCTTCTTCGGTTTATTTAATTCAAGGATTGACTATAGTTTCTTATTTTTTCGGCAAATTTAATATTAATGTTTTTTTAAGAATATTAGGATATGCAGTAATTTTTGTCTTTAGCAATCCGATTATTATATTTATTATACTAACCGGAATTTTCGATATGTGGTTTAACTTTAGAAAAATAGACACTAACAAGAAGGAGGTTTAGCGTTTAACATGAAATTAATACTTAAAGAAGACGTTCATAATTTAGGATTTATGGGAGAAACCGTTAACGTTGCGGACGGTTACGCAAGAAATTTTTTAATGCCCAAAAATCTTGCAATTCCGGCAACAAAAGCAAATATTAAAACGGTGGAACACGAGAAAAAAATCATAGAAAAAAAGAAAGTTAAAATAGCCGCCGAACTCACGGAAATTAAAAATAATCTCGAAAAAACGGATATTACTATTCCGGTCAAAGTAGGGGAAAACGAAAAAATTTTCGGAAGCATTACTTCTATGGACATTGAAAATAAACTGAAAGAATCCGGTTTTAATATAGACAGAAAAATCATTGCCCTCGAAAGCCCCATTAAAGAACTCGGCATTCAAACGGTTAAAATAAAATTATCTAAAGATATAACGGCAGACGTGAAAGTTAACGTTGTTCCCGAAGTTTAAAGCTATTGCTATTATAACGTTCATTTAGTTTTTGCCGATTTTATTATATTATGCAGAGCAATGAAAGAAAAAAAAGGTCAAGACAAAGTGAACAAAGAGCGGACGCCATTTTAAACGTCGTGCCGCCGAATTCTATAGAAGCAGAAAAAGCTTTGCTTTCCGCAATACTTATAGATAATTCACAGGTAAACTCGGTTTTAGGAATTATAAATCCGGAAGATTTTTACGACAGCGTTAACGCAAAAATATTCCGGATTATATCCAAATTAAGCGAAAAAAACGAACCTATCGACGTTATCACTATTCTCAACAGTTTAGAGAAAGAACAAGACTCGTTAGATAACACTTCTGATTTTAATTACGGAAATTACTTGACGTCTCTTTTTGAGATGCCCGCCGGACTTTTTAACATTGAGCAGTATTCAAAAATTGTAAAAGAAAAATCTACGCTAAGAAATCTTATCAACGCCTCTAACAAAATCAGGCAGAAATGTTACGAACAGAACGAAGATATTGAAAATATAATAGATTTTACGGAAAAAACAATTTTTGACGCAACGGAAAAAGATGCGCCTAAAAACTATGCGGAAGTTTATCCGCTAATAATAGATTACTTCAAAAAACTTACTTCTAAGAAAAGCGATAATGACATAATTACCGGCATTCACAGCGGCTTAAACTATTTAGACGAATATACTAACGGATTCCAGCCTTCGGACCTGATTATTATAGCCGGAAGACCATCCATGGGAAAAACGGCTCTTTCTCTATGCATAGCAAAAAATATCGCGGTAAAAAAAATACCCGTGGCTTTTTTCTCTTTGGAAATGTCTAAGGAGCAGCTTGCAACGCGTCTTTTGGCAATGACCGCAAAAATTGATTCTTCTTTTCTTCGTAGAGGCAAAATACATAACCCCGATATAGAAAATATTCATAAAGCACTTGAAATTCTTGAAGACATACCTATATACATAGACGACAGCGCAGGAATAACAGTTACGGAACTCAGGGCTAAAACACGCAGATTAAAAAGAGAAAAAAATATAGAATTAGTTATAATCGATTATCTTCAGCTTATGCGCGCTTCGCACAATATAGAATCTCGGGAGCAGGCTATTGCAGAAATATCGCGCTCGCTAAAAGGTCTTGCTAAAGAGCTTAATATTCCAGTTATTGCTCTTTCGCAGCTAAACAGAATGGTGGAGTCGAGACAGGACAGAAGGCCGCAGCTTGCGGATTTAAGGGAATCCGGCGCGATAGAACAGGATGCAGACTTAATTATGTTCGTTTACAGGGAAGAAGTTTACAAAAAAGATACAGAAAATAAGGGCGTTGCAGAATTAATCATAGGAAAGCAGAGAAACGGACCTACCGGCATAGTGAAACTTTCTTATATCGACAAATATACGTCTTTTGAAAATCTCGCTTATGAAGACGGCGAGGCTTATATCTAAAAGTAAGCCGACGAAGCTAAAGCAGCGGCTCCGATAATTCCGGCATCTTCTCCTAAAACGGATTTTAATATCTTAAGATTCGATGATGATGCTTTCAGCGACTTTTTAAGCGTTTCGACTTTTACTATATCGAATAGCTCCGGGATACCGTCTAAAACTCCCCCTCCCAGTATTACGGCGCAGGGATTTAGAAAATTTACGGCGCTTGCAATGCCGTCGGAAAGATATTCTCCTGTTTCATCAATTAAACGAACGGCTTCTTTAGAACCTGCTTTATATGCTTTTGCTATAGATTTTGCGGATATAGATTCTATGCTGCCTCCGCTTTCGCTTATGATGTCTTGAAAACCCGGACGGTCTGCATACGCTCTTTCCATGGCTATAGACGCAATGCCGTGTCCTCCGGCATAAGCTTCTAAACAGCCGTAATTCCCGCAAGTACATTTTCTGCCCCCTGAAACTATCCTTGCATGTCCTATCTCGCCTGCCGAATTAAAGCATCCTGTATATAAGCCGCCGTTTAAAATTATTCCCGAACCGATACCTGTTCCTACAAAAATGCATATCAGGTTATCGAAGCCTTTTCCCGCTCCGTACTTCCATTCTCCGTAAGTAATAGCGGTTAAATCGTTTGTCACGATTATATGACTAAGTCCGAGTTCTTCTTCTAACTTTTTTTTAAGGGGAACGTCGCGCCAGTTTAAATTAGGAGAAAAAATTACGCTTCCGGATTCGGCGTCTATCTGACCCGCTATGCCGATACCGACGGTTTTAACGTTATACTTTTTGTTGTCGTCTAAAAATTTTTTAATATTCTGACTTATAAAATTAACATTGGCTGCTTCAGGCATTAATATACGAATATCTGACTCCAACTTACCGCCGCTTCCGAAAATTCCGCATCGTAAATTAGTGCCGCCTATATCTACTCCGACAGTATAATTTAAATTATTGCTCATCGTCGGTTATCTCAAATTTCTTGCCGCCTTGTTCGCCCATAATCCTGTTTCTTCCACTATTTTTTGCTTCATAAAGAAAATCGTCGGCTATTTTTAAAATATCGTCAACCGTATTTATGTTTTCGTCGGGAAGCGAAGCTATCCCTATTGAAACTGTAACTTCTCCTTGAATCTGCGTAAAATTTTGTTTTCTTATCAAATTTTTTATTTTCTTTGCCGAAATAACCGCTCCGTTAAAATCGGTCTGCGGTAAAATAATGACGAATTCTTCTCCGCCGTATCTTACCGCCGTGTCTATAGTTCTTATGTTGCGGTTTAAAATACCGCCTATTTTAGACAAGACGGTATCGCCCGTTTTATGACCGTAAAAATCGTTAATCCGTTTAAAATGATCGATGTCTAAAATCATAACGGACAGGCTGTTTCCGTATCTTTTTGCTTTATTAAATTCAAGCTCTATAATCTCGTCCATCTTTCTTCTATTGTAAAGTCCTGTAAGTTCATCCGTTAAAGAAAGTTCGTTAACTTTACGGTGAATCCTTGCATTATCCAGCGATACGGAAAGTTCTTTTACCGCATGCTCTAAAAAGGCTATGTCTTCTTTTTTGAAGCCGTAAATAGAAGAAACCATTAAAACTCCTACATTGACGTCTCCTATATACAGCGGAAGCCACACGATATCTTTCGGAAAAACTTCGCAAAAGCCGTAATCTATAGCCATGCCTTCGCCGTCTCTTTCCATAAGCTTTTCCTTAAGAATCATAGCGTTTTCGGGAATATCGTGAAACCATATCGTTTTTCTGTCTTTAAGGCAATGTCCCGCCATTCCTTCCGAAGCGTTTATTTTATTTGCGATAAATTTTCTTATCCCGTAAAATTGATAAGGTATTAGATAGCCTTCTTCGGCGCTTTCCAAAGTTAAATCGTCGTCCATACCGATTTTGTCGTTATTATCCGATTTATCTTTATTGCCTTCCTGTTTAGCGGATTCCGAGCCGCCTACTTTAAATTTTCCGCTTTTACTGTATATATAAATTATTCCGGATGAAATATTCAGCAGCTCCTCCAAAATATTTAATGTGGAAGATATTATCTTGTCGAAATCCAAAGACCCGACCAAAAAGTCGGAAAACAAGTTATATTTTTCCATCCTTTCTTCTCTGTCTTTAACGGTAGCGGCCATTTCGGTAAAACCTTTTCCTATCGTTTCAAACTCGTCTTTGGTATCGATTATAAGCTTAGTGTTTAAATCTCCCGAAGTAAATTCCTTAATTGCGGATCTTAATGCGGAAATAGGATTTAAAGTATCTTTCGAGGCAAAGTAGGATATAACGAAAGATATTAATAAACCTATAAAAATTATAAATATGGCATATTCGGCAGTTTTTCTAAACAGCGTCTCATAACGCCTGTTAGAAATAAATACCGCGATAGAGCCTATGGTCTTGCCTTTTATATTTTTTATAGGATGAAATGCTGCAAAAACTGTTTCACCGTTGTAATTCAACTCTTTTATAAAATCTTTGCCCGACATAATCTTATCGTGAATATTTTCGGGAAGCCTTGAGCCTATCCCAAATATATTCCCCGGTATTTTCAGAGTGCTCAAACATACCTGCCTGTTAAAAAGCGAAGCGAATACGGCAGTTTTTAAATGATATTCGTTATAAATAGTTTCCGGAAGATATTCGTTATTGTTTAAGCTTATCAATCCAAAGATAGACCCCACCGGACGCCCGTCGTGTATAAAAGGAACTACGGTTACCAGAAACATATTGGAAGTGCCGTTAGAAAGTTTAACCCCCATATCGATAAGCGAAGATTTTCTTATAATAGCGGTCTTTACGATAGGAAAGCCCGTCCTGAACGCTTCGAATATCATGCCGCCCAAAGAGGGCTTAAAACCTTTTTTTCCTCCGGTAGAAGACGTTATATAGCCTTCGCCGTCGGTTATTGCAATATAATCGGCGAAATTAAAAGCTTTTTTGTAGGATTTAATTAAAGATTTTTGAAAAGAAATATTTCTATCTATAGCCGCTTTTATAAGATATGGATTGTAAGAGCTTATCAAAAAAGCATTCTTAAGCCTGTTTGCCTGAGAATAATAAATCCTCTGCGCGCCGCTTAACGTTATGCGGACTTTATTTAAATTTTCTTTTTTTGTCTGGTTTTTAAAAATATATGTATTTGCAACAGCTAAAAGTATAAGGGGTATTAAAACGGATAACGAAAAAGACAGAATCAGTTTTGCCCTTATGGACATTTTAGGCCTGTATTTAACGGAATATTTTATTTCCGACATATAGTTTTAATATGTTTCTTTTATATTTTAAATTATAATACATTTAAAGATTTTATAACTTTGATTTTATAACTTTGGAAAAAATTTGCAAGCAATTTTTTTAATCTTTTATAAGGTTAATTGCATACTGTTTTGCCGTTCTTCCGGATCTTGAACCTTTAATTGAGGCAAAAGCAAGCGCATTCTTCCTTACCTCGTCCATATCGAGAGAAGATATTTTTATTCCGTATTTCTTTATATAAAGTTCGACGATTTTTAAATAAGTATCCTGACTGAAACTGTATAGTCCGTATGACAAACCGAACCTGTCGCTTAAAGAAAGTCCCTCTTCCGCTTCTTCTTCCGGATGAATAAATTCAGTTGAGTTTAAATTTTCTTTTTTAAGTTTTTCCGCGGTAAGATGGCGTTTGTTTGAAGTAGCATAAATTATAATGTTTTCCGGAAGTTCGTCAAGCCCTCCGTCCAGCATAGATTTAAGTTTTTTATAGAACATAGAATCGGCGTCGTATGCAATATCGTCAAAAATTAATATAAACCGGGAGGGTTTAGATTTTAATATCGTAATTAATTCATATATCATTTCTGCAGTATCTTCGACTACCTCTATAAATTTAATCTTATCGATATAAGGTGGTTCGCCGAACGATTTTGCAATAGCCCTTATGAGGGAAGATTTGCCGGTTCCTCTGTCGCCCCATAAAAGAACGTTATTAGCAGGTCTGCCGGAAGCAAACTTCATCGTATTCCTGAAAACCTCTTTTATTACGCTGTCGATTCCTATAAAATCGGAAAGGGACAAAGAATTTCCATTGGCAGAATGTTCGTTATAGGTTTCGTATAACGGCTTAAGCATATATCTGCCGTTAATCTTAAAAAATTTAAACGAACCGGATTTATCTAAAAGGGTATCGTCGTAATGAATAATACCGCGTTCATTTATAACGCCAGAATCATTAGTTCCGCCGCTATTATTTTTAAATTTTAAATAAACGTCGGATATAATTGCGTTAATACTGCGCACTTCTTTAAGCAGTTCATCCATAATATATTAATATTTATATTGCGTTTTTAAGTGAATTTAAATTTATTAATTTAGCAAGCTGAAAGCTAAAATATTGAAACGCAAAATGAACGACGTGAATTCGGATTTTATTTAATAAAAGAAGAATTTAATTTTATAGAGCAGTACGAAGAGCACATAGAACATACTTTATCGTCTTTAAGGGGCAGGGAAGCTCTCATTTCTCTAGCTCTTTCGGAATCCAAAGCACATTCGTACTGTTTTTCCCAGTTCATAGCCCGGCGGTTTTTGCTCATCTCCAAATCAAGATTTACCGCATCCTTTATTCCTTTGGCTATATCGCCTGCATGGGCGGCAATCTTTGCGGCTATAACGCCTTCTTTAACGTCCGATACCGAAGGAAGCCTTAAATGTTCGGCGGGGGTGACGTAGCAAAGAAAATCGGCTCCCGCTCCGGCGGCTATTGCGCCGCCTATTGCGCTTGTAATATGGTCGTAGCCGGGTGCGATATCCGTGACTAAAGGACCTAAAACGTAAAAAGGAGCGCCGTTGCATAAACTTTTTTCTAATTTTATATTTTCTTCTACCTGGTTTAAAGGAACATGTCCCGGACCTTCTATCATTACCTGAACGCCTTCTTCGAGAGCTTTTTTCTGCAGTTCTCCAAGCGTAATTAATTCGGTAATCTGGGCTCTATCGGTAGCATCGTGAAGGCATCCCGGTCTTAATCCGTCGCCGAGACTTAAAACTACGTCGTTTTTCTTGGCAATTTTAAGCAGTCTTTCGTAATTTTCATAAAGCGGGTTTTCTTTGTTGTTTCTTATCATCCACGAAGCAATTAACGAACCGCCCCGAGATACTATGCCCATTATTCTGGTCTGCGCATTCATCGCGCTTATAGCTTTCAGGGTTAAGCCGCAGTGGACGGTAATAAAATCCACGCCTTCTTCACACTGCCTTTCTATAACGTCGAAAAGGTATTCCGGATCGAATTTGTCTATGAAATCGGGAGAATTAGGATTAACGATACCTTTTTCGACCGCCGGCTGAAAGGCTTCGTAAAGAGGCACGGTGCCTACCGGAACGGACGAATTTTTTAATATATCGGATCTGAATTCTACTATGTTGCCTCCGGTAGATAAATCCATAACGGCGTCGGCGCCGCTTTTTATTGCCGTAAACAACTTTTCCAACTCTTCTTCTATGTCGTGATTGTCGCCCGAAGAACCTATATTGGCATTCACTTTAGTTTTTAAATCTTTTCCTACGGCAAGAGGTTTTATATATCTTAATCTGTTTTTAGTTATTACCGTAAAACCCCTCATAACGTCTTCGAGTATCTTTTCGGCAGCGACTCCTTCCGCCGAAGCGCACGCTTTCATTTCATCGGTAATAATATTTTGCCTTGCGGCAGATATCTGATTTATATATTCCATAATTTTAAAATTACCTTATTTTTTATTAAGGATATTTATCATTTTTTTTACTTCTTTGCCTATATCTTTTCTGTTTAAACTTAACAGCGCCGATTGAACGGCTATAAAGCGGCACCCGGACTCTTTAATTTCCGGTATATTAAACTCGTTTATGCCGCCGAGCGCAAAAACCGGAATTTTTACTGCATTAACGGCTTTTTTTAAAACGTCCGCGCCATGAAAAAAAACCTGCTTTTTAGTTTTATAAACCGGGCTGAAAGTTATAAAATCGGCTCCGTTTTCTTCAGCCTTAACGGCATCTTCTATAGAGTGTGAAGAATAAAAAATTTTTAAGCTTTTAAATTTTTCTTTTACCGGTTTAATCGGCGGAGCGTTAATATTCAGATGAACGCCGTCTGCAGAAAGAACGGCGGCGGCATCCGCCCTCTCGTTAACAAAAAACTTAACGTCGGGATATTTTTTAAATATTAAGCCTCTTATCTTCTCCCCAATTTTTATAAAATCGTATATAGAAACGTCTTTCTGCCTGAGCTGAAAAGCTTTTAAACCTGCGCCGAACGCTTCGTCGAGCGCATCTATATACTCGCCGTCGTTATTAAAAAAATTTTTGTCGCCTATTAAGTATATATTAAAATTAAACCGAGATGCATCGGTAATCGCCATTGTTTAATTATATAATTTAAGGCTTAAATTGTCAAACGATGCGCACAATTAATCTTTTTTATTCGTCCATAAATCTGCCGCTTCCTTTTGACAAAATTTTTAGCATTTTAATATTGTAATATGCAAATTTTATTAACTGCCACGGTATAAACAGCCTGGTAAAAAGCGTGTATTTAGTGGGCGCGATAAAAGATCTGGAATCGCTCGTATAGGGAACGTATTCCATTAAATCGTCGTCATTTTTATTTTCCATATAAATTGAAACCTCCTATTCATATTGCATTCTTAGTAAATACTGTAATTTATCCTTAAATATAGTATATTTCTCCAAATATTTCATTAATCGGGAATATACTGCCATAAAAATTTTCCTTTCATTTTCCATATAAACAAATAATGAAGCATATATTTAACCCAGTGTCCCGCAAGACCTATATCTCCAAAAGTATAATTTAAATTTCTGCCGAATTTATGCTTGTCGTAATTAGGCACTACCGGATACATGGTCAATAAAGCTGCAGATCCTCTCGTCATTGATTTGCCCATAGAGGTTATGCATATTGCGCCGAATTCCGCCATTGACGCGCTATAGGTCGGCTCCTCCGCTCCGTTCTTTACCATATCGATAATAGAAAGGGCGACCGTATGGCCTATAATTCCAGCTGCCATACCGGTTCTGGGAGCGCTGGGTGCTATCAGAGTGCCGTCCGGAGCTTTAAAAGCCTTGCTTATAGGATGCGGCGGTGCAAAAGCTATTCCTGCCGCAAATATATTTTTATATAAAGGATTATTATATTTTTTCGGCCAATCCGAATTTTTCCATTCCTCAAAAGGTTTTGTACCTGAGGTATAATCGGCATCTACTTTCATAAAACCGCTCGGCACGCACATTTGGCTTTTAATATCGCTGCCGTCCTTATCTATATAAGAGATGGGAATGCCGGCAAAAGGAGGAATCAGCATGGCAAAATCAAAATCGAGAGACCCTTCTTTACCTTCTATATTAACGTAGTCCAAAGAGCCTTCTTTGACCTTTCTTACATGCGCCTTGTCAACCCATTTAATGCCCTTTTCCCTGAAAGTAGATTCGGCAAAAAGCTTACCGGAAATAAAGTTACCGTTCCTTCTTACTACTACCCCGCCTACTCCGAAATCGCCGAGCGTAGGCTCGTTGGATATCCAAGTTATATCTGCCATATTGCGAAGTCCGCGCTTAGCGATTTCAAATTCTAAATTATGTATATATTCAAAAGCGGCGCCTTGGCAGGTTGCCGTTCCATGTCCTGTGCCGACGACAAACTTTTGTCTTTTGCCCTGCTTCATCTTTTCTACCGCTTTTAAAAAATTATCCCTTGTTTTAACGGCATGCGGTAAACTGCATACTGAATCCGAATACCCTTCGTCAGGTCCAAGTCCCGGCGTAGCCGCAAAATTAAGCTTCGGACCGGTAGCGTTTATCAAATAATCGTACTTTACCTGTTCGGTTTTGCCGTCGGTGTATTTTACGACAACATACCGGTCAACGCTGTCGGGATGAATCTCTTCCGCGGCTCCGTTTTTAAATTCTATGCCGAACTTTTCATATACCGGCGTAAGATCGAACTGGGTTTTTTCGGGCTTCATAGAACCGACGCCGACCCATATCCATGAAGGAATATAAGAAAAATGCTTCCTCGGCGATATTACTACGACTTCATGTTTGCGCCCAAGCGCTTTTTTTAAATTTAATGCCGCAGTGTTACCTGCAAATCCGGAACCTAAAACTATTATGCGAGCCATATAAATTTGTCCCCCGTTTCTTTGTTTTTTTAAAAAAATTTAAAAAATATTAGATTATTTTATATATATGTTTTATAATATCTATGATAACAAAAATATAAAAATATTTCTATATAATTATAAATATATATTTGTATTATCATATATTCATATATAACATATTTTTATTATCGTATAGCGTGTTATCGGTTTATAATAAAGTATAAATTCAATAAAATCAAAATATTGATTAATATCGGTTAATACTATGGAAACCCTTGATAAAATAAAGCTTATTTATTCTTTTGACGAAAACGACGCTTTAAATTTAGCGCAAATAAAAGGGATAATGGATTCAAACGCTAACGAATTCATTTCCGGCGTATATTCATTTATATCAAACTTTGACGATTTCAGCAAATTTCTTCCCAACGACGAAATAAGAACAAGGCACAGGGAAAAGTTAAAAATCTGGTTTCTCAGTCTTTTTTCAGGAAAATACGATAACGAATATTTAAGGCAGTTAAAAAGAATAGGCGAGGTTCATTCGGAGATAAAACTGCCTTCGCATTACGTCAGCGCCACGATGAACTTTATAAGAAATTTTATTCATAAAGTTATTATTAAAAACATTCAGCCTTCCGAAAAAAGAAATGAAATAATCGAATCGGCAGATAAAATAATAGATATTAATCTCGATATAATAATAAGTTCTTACATTAACGAAGGAAAATTTTACATAGCGGCTACAAAATTTGAAACTAAAATAATAAAATTCAGCTCGAAATTCTCTTATATGCTTGACCTTGCGCTTGTAATATCGCTGATAATTGCAACTATTATGGTTTTTCTGATGTTCTTATTTGAAATTTACAGATTCGCCTTCGGCGGCGGAGCTTTTGAATCCACCGTAGTCGATATTCTCGGCGCTATGTTAATCGTTTGGGCGATAAGGGAACTGCTTGAAGAAGAAGTTAAAAAGCTAAAGGGGCATAAATTTGCGTTAAGCGCTTTTATAGGTCTTGCTATGGCTGCGCTTTTAAGGAAAATATTAATCTTTTCTCTTGCTCCCGGAAAATCTAAAGAAGTCGCAATATTAGGATTCCTCGTACTGGTGCTCGGAATAGTTTACTGGCTGATGAACAAAAGCGCGAAGTCGTAAATGCGCAAGGCGTAAAAACATAAAGCAAATACTATCCAAAATTTTATAGCGATTATTCAGGATTATACCGTATTACACGGGCAAAATAATATGCATCTAAAAAAAGAGGCGAAAAAACGGTGGCGAAAAATTATATTGCCTGCACCGCCTATTAATGATAAAATAAGTTAAGTAATTATTTTTCCATAAAAACGGGATGTGGCGCAGCTGGTAGCGCACCTGCTTTGGGAGCAGGGGGTCGCACGTTCGAATCGTGTCATCCCGACCATTCATTCAATCAAAAACAGACGGTTAATTTCATAATCCAAGGGTTTTTGCTATATTGTCAAAGTCGCTTTTTTTGGCTTCTATAAAAGACGTATAGCCTTGGTCGATAGATTTAAGCACCGTTAAATCGGCGATATTCATTAAAATATTTTTTATTTTCGTTTCGCTTTCTTTATCTACGTCTGCGTTTATGCATATCGGAAATTGAGGTATGGGGTCGGAAGATGCTATGACTTTTACCGTACTTTTATTTTCTTCCGCGGCGGAATCCATTACGCATCCGGCATCGAATTCTCCTTCCGCGACTGCCTTTAAGACGACGTCGTGTCCGCCGAGATAATCGTAAAAAGCAAGGTCTTCCAATTTTATGCCTGCCGATTTAATCATCGCTTTCGGCACTAAAGTAGAACCCGTGGACATTTTTGCGCCGAATG
>JAJZJX010000058.1 GCA_021850985.1 bacterium | reverse complement strand
GTTTTAGTGGCTTTTATCGCGATTATGCCGTTTTGCAAATCCACGTCTTCCCATTTCAGTTCTAAAGCCTCGCCTTTCCGGCAGCCTGTATATATTAAAAAGCTTATAAGGTCTTTTAGCGGTTTTGATTTAATCAGAGATATAAGCTTATAGATGTCTTTGTCGGAAAGAGTCTTTATTCTTTTCAATTCATTCAGCTTTTTTATTTTTATCGCCGGATTAATCTGCAAAAATTTATTTTCTATAGCATAATTAAAAAAATTGGAAAGAGTGTTGATTTCATTATTCACGGTCTTAAAGCTGATTTCGTTTTCCCGTTTTCCTATATTTTTATCCATAGATATTGTTTCTAATTTTCTTTGGAGCTGATATCTTTTAATATCGTTCGTTGTAATAGAATCAATGTTTTGGTTCCCGAAAATAGGAAGAAAATGTTTTGAATGGGAAATCTTTCCTTTAATAGTGCCGGCTGAATTGTTTAAATTCTTAACATAATCGTTCCAAGCCTTTGAAAACAGGATATTGCGCTCTATCGGCAATTCAAAGGTTTTTCTTACTACATTCCCCCTTACACTGTTTTCCACTTCTTTGGCAAGATTCCTATCTTTTGTCTTGCAGGAACCTTTATATTTTTTTCCGTTAAGGTAAAAAAGGTAATAAAATACTTTTCCGCGCTTAAAAATTGACATATTAAATCCTCCAAAATATCTATTTTACTTATTATACAGCAAATATTTTTTGGGGTCAATTTTGGGCACATAAAACGATAAAATGTGATAAAAATTGGATAAATTTGACAAGTTTTTAATGGGTTATAAATACAGCTAAACCCATATATAGCTTGATTTTAAAGGCTAATATAAAAAAGGAAAGAAGGGTTTTACCCTTATCGAGTTGTTAATCGTCATAGCCATTATCGGTATCTTGGCGGCGATAGCAATTCCGACGTATTTATCATACGTCAACAGGGCAAAGGATTCGGAAGCGTACACGAACCTTGAAGCTATTTATACCGACGAAACAGCGTTTAACGCCACTAATTCATTCTTTTTGTCTATTGCAGACCCGTCCGGTCAGACATTTCCTACAGGTAGCAGCGCTTCGCCGATTCATCCTTATATAAAGGGTGGTGTCGTTCCCGTCGCATATGCCGGCTCGCCGTTTACTTGTTCCGGGCTTACATCGAACGCAGTAGGCACTTTGGAAACCAGCTCAGGTGGTAGTATAACTGACGTTGCAGGTGACGGCTCTGCTACGATTGGATTTGTTCCCGCAGGAATGGTTTACTTTGTTTATAATGTCGCAGCGGAAGCGCCTGCTCCTACAGAAGCGGCTGCATACGGTGTCTATCCATCAACCGTTCCAAGCAGTGATGCAACATATCTTAAATGCGGCTCCGGATTTTTGGCTTATGCCGCCGGCAATCTCAACGGATCCAATTTACAGATATTTGCCAACGACAGTTATTCTCAAACAACTGGATTATTAGCAGGCACGACTTATTAACCGCTTAAATTATTTGCAAAACCAAACCGCTATTTATCAAATAATCAAATATGATTATAATGATAATTAGCGGTTTTTATTTTTGCATAATTAATAAGCAAAGATTCGACCAATTTAAAGGTTTCAGATGAAAGATATAAAAAAACGAACTTCGATTTGTCAAAAAAATACGGATACTTATTACATATTACCGCTTTGTTTTTATTTTCCCGCCTTATAATAATTACAGGTTTTATTTACGGTTCACGCTATTTAAAACTTTACAATAAGTTTAAATACCCTCTTTTAAGATACGATTCTTTTTTTTATTTATCTATTGCTTCCGCAGGTTATAAAATATATAACAACGGTAAATATTCCACGGTTGTATTTTTTCCGCTTTATCCTCTGCTCTCAAAATTATTTTCGATATTACTTTTTATTCCTATTTATACGTCTATGACTATAATTTCAAACATAGCCGGTTTTTTAGCCGCTTTTTACTTTTATAAATTCGCTAAGTTATCGATTGACGAAAATAAAAACGAAGAAACTGCAAATATTGCGTTAATACTTTTTTTAACAATTCCGGTTTCTATATATTTAAATGCCGCTTATGCAAGACCGTTACTTATCCTTTTTGCGATTTTATGTTTTTATCTGCTTAAAAAAAAGAAAGTTTATCTTGCAGGACTGTTTTCAGGGCTAGCAACGGCTTTAAATCCAGTAGGTATAACCATATCAATCGGATATATTTTTTATATCCTGAAAAAATTTTACAACGAAAGAAAAGACAAGGGAAAGAATGAATATTTAGATATAAAAAATATCGTAAAATTATCGATTGTTATTTTATTATCGTTTTCAGGATTTGTATTCTTTATATTGTATCAGTGGATATATTTTAAAAATCCTTTTTTATTTATTCTCTATCAGAATAACAGAAATATGCTTGGAACGGGTTCTTTTGTTTCGGCGATCATTAATGGATTAACTTTAAAACCCATATTTATGGCCGATAGAACTATTTTCCATTTTAGATTAAACGAGGTATTTTTTGGATTGTTTCTTTTCGTCCTTATAGTTTCATTTTACAAAAAGATTATAGAACCGCATCTTTTATCGTTTATGTGTGCCTTAATTTCCATAGATTATTTTGCGCATATTTCCAAACTTAATTATTACTCCGCATCTTCCAGGATACTTTATCTCGGCTTTCCGGTATTTTTAGTTTCTTCCATTTTAATTAAAAAAAGCCGCCGCAAAGAAATCTATCTCACTTTTTTTATAATTCTATTTTCTATAATGCTTTTTTATTTTTCCGCCTGGTTCTATAAAGGATACTGGATAGATTAATAAAATAAAAAATAAAAAAAGATTTATTTCACTCCCGTCTGCGTTTGACGCGGCAGGGAGTTTTTATTTTTACTGGTATTTTAAAAACAGAGTAGAACATTATGGATAAAATAACATTAAAATGGCAACTGGCGAATAATAATATAATACTATAAAAAAAGGTGTCAGCCGTAATATTTTACAAAACTAAATCTCCTGCTTTCCTATCGGTGCGGCAGGAGACGGCTATATCTAAATTAGCTTATCTATTTATATTGATTATTGACTAAATAAGGGTTTTGAGAAATTGACTTTACTTTATGTTATATGTAATAATATATTTAATAGATAAAATAATAATTTTAGAGGCAGTAATATGAAACTAAAAGACCAAACCATAAAGGAATTAGAATATCTGGAACCGTCCGAAATTATAAAAGTTTACGATATGGTAATTGCATTAAAATCTGCGCAGATAAAACCGGTTAAAAAGAGCAGCTTACCTTATATGAAAGCGCGAAAGGCGCTTGAAAACTTAAAGGGTTCTCTTGGAAAAGATACCATATTACTCAGAGAAGAAAGGATATGATTCTATTCTTTGACACATCCGCACTTGTAAAATTTTTTCACGAAGAAGACGGTTCGGAAAAAGTTACACAACTTATAACATCGGAAAGCAATAAAATTTTTGTATTAGACCTTTGCAAATTGGAATTTTTAAGCGCTTTATACAGAAGATTCAGGAATAACGAGATAGACGAATATTCTTTAAATCTGGCTGTTGAAGGTTTTGAAGAAGAAGTTGCCATGTTCAATGTTGAGAATATGAGCTATCCGGTTTTGCAAGAATCAGAAAACTTATTAAAAAAATACGGCAAAAAACACGGTCTTAGAACTTTAGACGCTTTGCATCTCGGATGTTTCAGCTTAATTTCCGAAGATGATTGGTATTTTGTTTCTGCCGATGACAATCTCTGTAATATAGTTAAAATTATTGGCTTTAAAGCAATTAATCCGTTAAAAAACGGGGATTAAAAAGGGTAATGGCGGTTTTAAAAAAAAGGTGTCAAAAAAAAGTCAACTATATTATTTAATTCCTTAACCCCTTGTCAAATCTGCATTTCAGGACTTATTGTCATTTACGCAATAAGTCCTTTTTTGTTTTTATTCTTTTTATTTTGCCGTCAACGCCGAATTAAAATTTCCTAAAATACCGAACGAAAAATCCGCTTTTCATAGGTTATAATTTTAGTTTTATTTTTTTATCATGCATATGCCTTATTCAAAGATTCGTCGTAATACCTTCTGTTAGTTAAAAGAGAATATAAAATTCTTAACAGTTTATTGCAGAGCGCAATCATAGCCTTTCTATGCGGCATGCCTTCTTTTTTCTTCTTGTCGTAATACTCTTTGAAATGCGGATTATGTATTATAAGAGACTGCCCCATTAGATACAAATACCTTCTGAGTGTTCTTGAACCTTTTTTGCTTATCTTGCCGCTTGAGTTTATGCTCGTTCCAGATTGTAAATCGTAAAATAGAATTGACCCCTTTCGTCATTTAAAATTGACCCCCTCTTTAAAGCTAAATTAATTTATAATCTTCTTCTGTAGAATTAATAATAACCAACAGAAGGAGGCACTAAAGAGGTGATAAGCATGTATAAGTGGACTGAAGTCAAAAAACTAAAAGTATAAACGCAGTTGGGAGTTTTTGTTTAGTCTTAATTTAAATTAAAATAGGTTGACTGTTATGAAAAAAAAGTGTTTATTTATTACCTCACTCCCGCTTGTATTTGCGGGATAAGGGTTTTTATTTTTAGGGGTATTTTTTTAATATTCCTGATCACTATATTTAAAACTATCATTAAAAATATGATAAAATAAATATAAACACGATTATAATTTAAAAATTTTATATATTTCAAAGCTATATGAAAAAGGATGAAATAATACATTACTGGATTAAATCTTCCGATGAAGATTTTGAAGTTATGATTGATTTGTTTAATTTAAAAAAGTATTCATATGCGTTATTTTTCGGACATCTTGTTATCGAAAAACTATTAAAGGCTAATTATGTTAAAAATAACGGAATAGATATACCAAGAATACACGACCTTGAAAAACTTGCGAATAGCGCCGGTTTAAAATTAACGGAAAAACATGCGAATGAATTGCAGGATATTACTAAATTTAATATCGGTGTTAGATACGATGATTACAAGAAGACTTTTTATAAAAAATGCACCGATAAATTTACCGAAGAAAATATAAAATCAATTAACGGGTTAAGGAAATGGCTAAAAAAGAAGATAACGAAAAAGGATTAGATATCCTGACGGTTTATAATTTAATCCTTAAATATATAGACGTATTAAAAAAAAATAAAATCAATCCGGCGGAGGTTTATATTTACGGGTCTTATGCAAAAGGTACTGCAGATAAATGGAGCGATATCGATATTGCGGTCGTAATGGAAAAATTTATTGCCGGTTTAGACAATTATGATTTCGATATATTGCTAACCAGACTTAGAAGAAATATAAGTATTGACATAGAGCCCCATTCTTTCCTCCAAAAAGATTTCAACGAAACCTATCCTCCGGCTTTAGAAATATTAAGAACAGGCAAAAAAATAGATATTTAACAAGAAAAAAAAGATTTATTCACTCCCGCCTGCGTTTGACGCGGCCGGGATACTGCGCCTATCCGTCAGAGACGAGAGCGGAAAAAATACATCGAGCGAAGAGGGGATTGCGGCAGCTATTTGACTTTAATATTTATAGGCATATACTTTAAGTAGGGAATTTATGTTTTTTAAATTCGGTGTATTATGTCATGAAAAATAATGATTTGCTGACGACGGCAAAAGAAATTTTAATGCATATAAACGGTAAAAATATATACGGTAATTTAAACGTTCCCGAAAAAGCGGAAGGGCTGGTTATTTTTGCCCACGGCAGCGGGAGCGGAAGATTTAGTCCAAGAAATATGCATGTGGCTGGAATTTTAAATAAAAGCGGTCTCGGAACCTTTCTTTTCGACCTTCTCACCGCGGAAGAGGAAGAAATCGATAATTATTCAGCGGAATTTCGGTTTAACATAGAAC
>JAJZJX010000057.1 GCA_021850985.1 bacterium | reverse complement strand
ATTGTTTCCGTCTGCCCCTTCTCTTTCGCTCGGCGTTAATCCTCTCGGCACAATAAATGAGATTTTCTGAAACTGTATCCTCGAAATCCTCCCCGTAAACCGGATAAGACTCTTTCTTAACGACTTCCAAAAGTTGAAGCCATTCCTGTTCCTGTAGCATTTTGCCTCCACGGAGGGGGCAAAAACAAAACTTCTGGACGCAAATAGGGATGTCTCGGATGGATAGGCGTATAGCCTTGATAGGATTAGGATTAATAGGAATAGATATATTAGGATTATGGATATCGAAATACTCTAAGGATTTTTTATCTATTGCGATAAAAGGAATTTATCGCATTTCGTGGGTCAAATTATCTAAAAACAAAATTCAACTTTTTTAATTCTGATTTTTTAAATGGGATTTTATAAATGTTTTAGACAAACAAATATCGTATGTTATTAATTAAAAGGCTTAATTAATAATTATATAGGATGGTTATTTGTAATATTAATATTGCAAAATCAATATTACAAATTATCGTAGGAAATATAAGTCCGAAGACTTTATAAATTATTTATAAATTAAAAGTGGATTGCCTCTGGCGGCAACATTATTAGAAATTTTCAAAAACCGGATATTTCTAAAACAAGACAGATTGTAATAGATCACCGATTTTTGTGGAAAGAATCGATTGTTTTAATTTTCGCCCGCCGTTTTTACAATCAATCCGTAATTTACCGGTTCGGCTATCTTGATTATTAATAATAAAGAGAAAGCAAATGATAACATTGTCAAGATCTCAGCATTAAGCCAATTTTATCATCCCGTCTTTATTATTTTATTTAATTACTTAATTATTTTTCCCTACATTAGTTTCAAATGTGCCACATAAGTTCTGTTTTCCTACCCTCCTTTTTAAGATTAATTTTATATTTTAAATTTTACCACAAATTTTATTCTATATCAATTTTAATTATTTTTAATTTTAATAACTTTTAATTATTACCTTAGGCATCAATATATATCTACTGTTGCTGGTTTCTCTCATAAATGATTATAGAGGGTAAATTAAAAATTAAAAAATATAAGGAGAATAAAGATGGAAAATGAAATTTTTAAAAAACAGTCTTCTTACGGGAATAAAAATAGATTGAAAAATAAAAATAAAGAGGAGCATGAATTAGGAAATATGCAGGAAATGCTTACGGTCAAAGAAGCATCGAAATTTTTGCATATTAGCGTCAATTCGGTTTACAACATGGTATATGAATCAAGAATTAGTTTTTATAAACTAAAAGGCAAGATACTCTTTAAGCGGCATGACCTTCTGGATTTTTTGGAATCATGCAGGAGACCCTCTGCCGCCGAGCATATTGCTAATAAAGGAATTTTAAATAATATTCATTAAGCCAGTTAAAATATAAAAAGTTTTCATAAATCTTTTTTACTGCAGATAACCCTGATTGTCGCCGGCAACGACAATATCAAAAGATGACAGCTCTACGCTATGCAGGTAGATAAAAAACCTGTCCGGAAGCCCGCTAATAATTTGAAAAACAGGCCTCTTAACGATTTACACCGCAACCATTATTCTAAATTTAATGCAGAAACGGTTGCAGGAAACGGTCTATAAAGTAGTTTATTAAATTGTGGCGAGTAGGTTCATGGCAGGCCTCTTGCGTTTTTTATAACGTCCAAAGCAGTCTGAACCGAAGCGAAAACATGCCGGATAAGTCCGGTTTTTTAAAGAAAGTGTAGGTAGTCCGTTGGTTAAATTTGCCAGTCCGCTATGTTGCGGCTGGGTTTTAACCGCGTATTACTCGCCTTTCTCTATGTTTTTGAACACAGAGAAAGGCTCGTGGGAAAATTCGTTTGACTGCGCCTTTTGTGGCGATGCTGACGGACACGAACAAACATATAGTAAGTTCCGTAACTCGGAGTTGCCTTCCGTCCGAAAGGAAAACAGGTTCAGTATTTAACAACCGTGCAAGCGGTGTATCGGAACAATTAAGATAACGGACAATTATTAGGGGTAAATATGGGCAGGTTAATCGAGTTTTACAGACAGCACCGGCGGTTATTTTTGAGCCAGAAACATCAGAATTTGAAACAAACAGAAAGGTTTAAAGATGCCGTTATTTTAAAATTTTTAGGTTTTTGCGAAGACCGAAAAATATTTCACACGAAAGGCATTAAGAGGGAGATTGCAATTGATTTTTTTAATTCGCCGGAAATAGTTGCTAAATCAAATGAAACCCGCAGGAAATATTTCTTGGTAATAAGGGAGTTTTATAATAGACATTTTAAAACTAATTTAATAAAGGAGGAAATTTTAAAATGAATGGAAAAGCATTGAGTATTAAAAATAATTCAAAGATAGATTATCTTGCAAAAGAAATATCCGAATTTCTTAACAGGGGAAGCGCCACTAAAGAGAAAATATCGGCAACATTGCATTTGTTAAGAAATGAAATCGGAATAAAGACTCTAAAAGACCTTGAACAGCCGCATATCGAAAAAATAGCGTCGGAATTAAAAGAAAGAGTTAAAGCCGAAAATATGTCAACAAGTGCGGCGGGTTCTTATGTTTCAAGTCTAAATAATATTGTTAGGTATATCGGCAATAAAGAATTACACGCTATTAAGGCATCAGATCACGGATTAAGCCGCAATATTGCAGAAAAAGACGGAATAAATAAAGAGAACAGCAGAGAAGCGGCAGCGGCTTACAAGGAATGGCTTAATCAGAAATACGTTGAGACTAAAGATCTGAAGTATGAGGCTCTAAGGCACGCAGTTTCCATCCAGTTCGTAAATCTAAGACTAAGGGAAAGCTTGCAGGTTAAATTATTAAATAAAGACCTGTCTCAAAATATATTAAAAGTATCGGCAAAAGGCGACGGCAGTAAAAACAGCCGCGAAAGAGAAATTAAATTAAATCCCGAACAAAAAGCAGTGCTTTTAGAAGCAAGAGCTTTTCTAAAAGATAATAATCTTAAAAATCTCAACATAGGAACAATGAAAAAGGGACGTGATTTTGCAAACAATGCATTAAAATATTTCCGCGCAGAGTCCGGTTTATCCTTTCACTATCACGGAGAACGGCACTGGACGGCGCACGAAGTATATAAAAACGCCTGGTCGGCAAAAGGATACGATGTAGAGTGCAGGGCGAGAACCGGGGAAAGCAAGCAAGACTGGCAGAATAGGATTATATCGGAGACAGGGTTGAGTAAATCCGAATTTATTGAAATGGATAAAGAAATTAGGCAGGAAATATCCCACAACCTTGGGCATGAACGAATAGAAATCACAAACAGATATTTGGGGTGAATAAATTGAAGAATTTATCAAATAATATTGACCCATTTGGGATGGGGGTGGTTCGTAGAGAGATTTTAAAAACTGAAGCTACCAAAAAATCTATTGAAAATCGGATAAGAGAATTACTTATTGACAAGTATTTTCATCCTAAAGTTTTAAAGCGTAATCCGGGGCATATTTCATTAGTCGAAGTTGAAGTAATGCCAGCAGAGGAAACAATAAAAACTATCTCAAAATTCTGCGGCGAAAAGATTGAATTTAAGCTCAAAAAACAAAATATACAGGAGGAGTTTGAAAAATGGAACAATTATCAGTTAATAATTAAGAAACGAAGGCTCAATAGAAAGGCAAAAAGGAAAAAGAAAAAGATTCTAAAAGCAGTATATCGGGGCTTTGCCCCGACCCCCACAAGCGTGCGGACGCTTGAGCCCGGTTGGGTATCTAAAAAACAAGAATAATTTTTTATGGCGCTTGCTCGTTGGCAAGCGAACAAGATTTATGATAGACACGGAAAAATTAAAAACAATTGACGCCGAAACAGTATTGGATGTTTTAAACGTTCCATATCGCAAAACCGGCGATAGGATAATGGCAATTGCAACGTATCGTGATGAACGGACTGCGAGTATCTCAATTCAGGAAATAGGCGGCAAATGGCTTTGGAAAGACTTTGGCGGCGGTTGCGGCGGCAGTTGGATAGACCTCGTGATGGCAGTAAATAATTTGGATTACTTGGAAGCCATTAAGTTTTTGAACAATATCGAAAATGCTGGAGTTCATATGGAGAACCGCGAAAAAAAGAATTTTTCTTTTGGCCGCCAAGAAAAAAAATCTAACAGTATAAAAATATCGTCGATTAGCGATGTAACCGATAAGGACTTAATTGATTACTTGCATTCAAGGGCGATACCGTTTATGCCGGACTGGCTTAAGCAGGTAGATTATACGGTAATTAAGGATAATAAGACTTATCTAAATTCCGCAGTAGGTATTAAAAACTCTGCAGGCGGATATGCTGTTAGAAACCAAAAAATAAAAATGAATATCGGGAAAAGCGCTTATTCGTTATTTGCTAAGGATAGCAAAAAGGAGCTTGTTTTCGTAGCCGAAGGAATGTTTGACGGATTATCGATTGCCGAAAAAATGAAAAATAATAGATTATACGACTTGATAATTCTAAACTCAACAAATAATCTTAATTCCGAAGTTATAAAAATTTTATCCGGTTATAAAAATATAATCCTTGTTCTTGATAACGATGTGAGTGGAAAAGAGGCGCAAAATGAAATCAGTCGGCAGGTTAAAAACGTAAATATACATAAATTAACCTTTAAAGCCAAAGACTTAAACGAAGCCTTCGTCTTAAAAGAAAAAATAGGAGTCGCCGTATGCCGATAATAGCCCCCATAACCATTAAACCTGCCGAAAGGCAAAAGGTATTCTGTCCCGTTCTTATGAAAGAATCTGAATGCGAACTAACATCCGGAATTTTTTGCGATAAAAACCTTTCAGAAAAGATAGAATGCGCAAAGGTTCTCGATACTCCAAATATTTATAATCTAATCCCACATAATTCATTTTTATACGATTTCGTGGAATACTGCAACGGAATAACGGACGCACCCGATATTTTTGCATTCAGCGCAGGATTGACCGCAATTGCCGCTATTTTGCAAAAAAATGTTTTTATGAAATGGACCGGCGGAAAACTCTATCCCAATATGTATATATTGCTAATCATGAAAAGCGGCGGAAGAAAAAGCACCGTTCTAAGGGTGGTAAAGCAGATACTCGAAAAGTTCGACACGGCTAAAGGTTCGCTCATATTCCCATCGGACATAACGCCCGAGGCATTTTATATGCTTGCTCAAAATAGACCTTACGGTAGTTTTTTCCACGGGGAGTTCGGCGGCTGGCTTAAGAGTTTAGATAGAAATTACAACAAGGGCTTTAAAGAGTTCCTGACGGACGCCTATGACGGGTTTTCTTATAAAAAGTTAATTAAGGGACCTAACGGAGGCGGACAACTTTATTGCGTAAACGAACCCGCTATTAATATTTTAACCGCCTCGACTATTTCATGGATTGCAGGGAACATAAAAGAGGCTGACCGCCAGAGCGGGTTTATGCAGAGATTTACCATATTCTACGCACAGCAGGATAAAACGGAAATAGCCTTGCCAACGGCTTCCATTTTTCCGGATGAACTGATAGAAGAACTAAGGGGGATTTCCGAGATAGAAGGGGAAATAAAGTTGTCCGAAGAGGCGAGGAAAATATACAAAGAATTTTACCTTAGTGAAGCCGAGTCAAAAAAAAGGCAGTCTGAAATATACGGCAGTTTCCAGACGAGGCTTTTTACGCTTATAATAAAAACCGCCATTATTTACTGCGTTATGCGGAAAGATAAGATTATTGAAAAAGAAGACATAGAATATGCCATAGGATTTAAATTAATCATGGAGAAACATCTTTATTCCGTTTACGATAAATTAATTAAAGACAGAAACCAGGAGATGCTGAACAAAATTCTAAACATAATCGCAGACAACGGCGGGGATATCGAAAGAAGCAGGCTTCTCCGATATACGCATATGCTACGAAAGGATTTCGATAATTTCATAGATACGCTAATCGAAAGGCAGTCTATCGCACGCCGCACAGAAAAGACGAAAACAAAATTCGCCGTCTATTATAAAAAAATCGGCAGTTAAAAACTGGCTTTCATATAGTTGCGAACTTGTGAATTATTTAAAGATAGGCGGCCAAAAAGAAAAAGGTCTTTTTTCTTGGCTGTCTAAGAATATTTTAAATTCTTCACATTCTTCACATGTGGGATTTTTCCGGCA
>JAJZJX010000056.1 GCA_021850985.1 bacterium | reverse complement strand
CTTTTGTATTCCATTTGAATTCATAAGCGTTTATTTTTCCGTTTTCTTCTTCTATATAATCGATTTCCTGTTTCTGCAACGTCCTCCAGAAATAGCTTTTAACCCATCTGTTTTTATTAAAATTCGATTTTATTCTTTCGCCGACAAGAAAGTTTTCCCACAATTTTCCTTTATCCTGTCTTAAATTTAAAACCGAAAAATCGTTAATAACCGCATTTCTAATGCCGTTATCCCAAAAATATATTTTCGTGCTTTTTTTAAGTTCGTTTCTTAAATTACGGCTAAAAGACCGTAATCTGAATATTACAAAAGACTTTTCCAATAAGTCTATATATCTCTGGACGGTTATTTTATCGGCCTCTATCTGTCTCGACAACTCGTTATAAGAAACTTCGAACATACTTGAAGCGCCAGCGATTCGAGAAGTTTGAATACGGTTCGTTTATTTCATTCGACAATTCAAATGCAGAAGAACCTGAGGCTATAACCTGAATATTTTTAATGTTGTCAACTATTAATTTTATAGTTAAGCCTATATTTTTTACTCTCTGGGCTTCGTCGATTATTACGACGGAGTTTTTGCCGATAATAGTTTTAAGTTTATCGGATGTCGCGTTAATGGGTTCATTATAATTTATGTTGAGTATAAAAAAAGGTTGTGGAAGTTAGGTAAATAATATCAAAAATACAAAAACCGTTAAGATATTTTATTAGACTTTTAAAATATTTTTTAACAATAATACATCCTTGCTACTGTTTTTCTGTTTTAGATTACATAGAACTTTCTGCTCAACCTCTGGTGTCCAGTATATCTTTAGATTACTTCTTGCACGGGTGATGGCAGTGTAGAATATGCTGTGATTTATAAGTTCGTCAATTTCATCCGTGATAACTATTTTCACAGAATTATATTCCAAGCCCTGTGCCTTGTGAATTGATACGGCATACGCAATTTGAAACGGAACAACCGAGCCTGAAAAACCCTCGTCATCCTCGTCTGTGCTTTTTTCTTTGTGAACGCAAAATCGTATAACAGAATTTCCGCTCTCAGAATTATCAAGCAGCTCAAAATCTTTACCTTGAGCATCCATGCCATTAATTATCTTCTCTAACTCAATGTCAAATTGAATGCACTCACTGAATTCTCCGCTATTTAAAATTTCTATTTTAGCTATCCGCCCTTTCATATTATTATAAATCACTGGAGCAAACCGTTCGGAATCATTAAACAAAATCGGATCATTGACCTTATACTGCTGAATGCCCCATTTTACAGCTTTGTTTGGATTGCTCTCTTGCAGGAAGTTATTAATGTTGTTAATTCCGTAGAACCCATCGTAGTTTAGACAAAGAATTATTTCATCTGCATTGGCCGGTACTAAAATAGAATCATCCAAGGTAGTTGAATAGTCTTGACGCGTGATAAGTTCTAAAATATTATCGTCCATATTACGTACTCTATTCCAAAGTTTAAGTAAACTTAAATCTTTGCTCCTATATGGTTTTGTCAATTCATAAACTGAAGTTTTAGGAATAAACTCACTGGCAACACTGAACCAGTTGCCAAATCGTATAGATGCTATTTGATAAGAATCTCCAACCAAAATTAAAAGCTTATATTTAGCTTGATTAATAATATCTCGCATATCACTATTGCTTACTGTGCTGCATTCATCAATAATGAGTAAGTCATATTCTTTGATTACACTACTATTTTTTTTCAGAAACTTGGCAATTGTTAAAAATATGGAGTTTGATGCTGTAACTCGCCGCTTCAAATTATCTATGGCAGAGTTAGTCTGTGCCAAAAACAACTTTTTATAACCGGCAAAGAAAAGAGCAATATGGTTTATCAAGGTGGATTTTCCTGTACCAGCCGAGCCGTATATTAAAGCAACATGTGAATTTTCAAAGATTCGAGTTAATACTTCTTTTTTTTCTTCGCAATCAACTCCGCAAGTTGGCTCGGTTAACCAGGCCTTGACAGAGTCAACATAGTTCCTTATTCCACTTTTAGCCAACTCCCGAAGCTTATTTATAATGGCAATGGTATCGTTCAGATAGCCATTAATGAAAACTTGTCCATTTCTAATTACCAGTTTACTATTTTCCTCGTGTTTTGAGTAAAGTTTACTATTATATGTACTTACAAGTGTCGGTATATCATCGAAGCCGGCTATGTCTTTGACTGTCGTGAAGAGTTGCCCTTGCATTTCAGTGTTGTTTCTGATGAATCTAGCAAATATCTCGTGTTGCCGTCCGGTGGCATCAATGCATGCAAACAAATCTCCAAGTCTAGGGTTATGACCTATTGGGGAAAAGTTAAACGGCATATTATCAAACGGGATACATCCATTTCGCGCATAAAGTCTAGATAGATAATTATTTGCTAAATCTTGCCGTTGGTTTTTTATTACTTTATTGTTCATGTGATATAGCAGGTATCGCAGAAGATTGCTACCTTCAAGACCATTCTTAATAATATCGCGACAACGCTCCAAGTCCTTGAAGAACACTATTGTTTTGGCTCTCCGAGTTGCGATACTCTTAATTTCTTGGAATTCTGTATTAGAAAAATCAATTAGTTCGACTAAATTTAAGCCCGTTTCTGTCAAAAACCTGCACACGCCCTTCTGTTCTGAATATTCCGTAGCTACAGCCGAACCACGAACAATGCTTGTAAAATTCTTGAATTCACAACTACGGATTGCGACTTCCCAACCAGTGATAATGGTTATGGGCATAGTCTTATTGAGAATTTCAATACTGGCGTTTGCAAGAGAAAACTTAACGGCATAAAAATCAGTTATCTTCAAATTTGTAAAAGCTATCACTCTGTTAAACTTGTTCGCATAATCATTGGCGGGTGTAAAGGTAACTTCATAATAAATCTGATTATTAACAAAGAACGGCTTAATCTTTTGAATGTAGAATTTGTCCGAACTAGCAACGCTTGTATATGAATGTAGGTTAATTTCCTCAGCTATCTTCTCATAATATTTCTGCAGAGTTTTGTCAGTGTTAAGCGGAAATTTATCTAGGTTGGCGAGGATATTAATAGAAAATTCGTCACACAAGAGTTTTTTTATTATCAGCAGATACTCATAGTATTTAAGCATAAGCCGCTCGGAATTTTCCTTATCTACGGTGTAATGAGAAACTGATATTTGCAGTAAATGATGAAACCTATTAAGGTCTTTCCATTTGGCTATTTGTTTAAGATCTTTGACGGCGGATTTAATATTTTCATAGTTGTCTTCTATATCGTTGCCTTTTGCGTAAATCTTCAGCATAATGTGTTCTACAAAATTTCTAAGGTATTGCAATATGTCTTGGGAGACCTCACCTCTCCCAGACACATCAAATTGACCTATGTTTCTGCATATGGCTTCATCAATTTTTTGTATTTGCCTGTCTATCTTTAAAGACATTGCTTTAACCTCCATTCGGCTCCATTTATACTACTACCCAATATCTAAACAAAAATTAATTATCGTTAAGGTATGATAGTTTTATTTATTTTATTATTTTATAATATATATCGGACACTATTTTTAAGACACTATTTGTAATTTTTATTTTTATTAGTTTAAAATAAAGTCAGATTTATTTATTCGCTTAATGCCGACTGAATTAAATAAAGGGGCCAGATTTATTGTTTTATTTTTAGAAGATATTTCTCCCTCAAGAGCATTACTTGAATAATAATCGTCATAAGTTAAATTTTCTGATATTTGGTTTTGGCAATTATCGCAAACGAAACTAATAATCAAACAATTTGAATGTACTGCACTCAAACGACGATGAATCATTTTTACCCCGTTTTAAAAATTTGTTTTTTCAATTGATTAATAAATTACTGACATAATTATTAACAATATAATTCTATTCAGTTAAACTTTTATGACTTTTTTTCTAAATCTTATTTAGCAATGGAATTTTTATAAGATTTAAAAATAAAATCTTTTTTAGAAATTTTGTCGTAAATTCTCGTTTTAAGTTTCTGATTTTTTTGATATTCTTTAGACTTAAAGTTAGAACTTAAATAAACATCTCTTCCTATATCAGAAAGTATATAAGATTTAACCATAAAACATCTGCCGGTATGATTACAATAGGTATCTTTTTTAACATATGGGGCAATTAACTTATTCGGATAACCCGAAAATTTCAAAACGGATAATCCAGATTTGTTAACAATAACTTTTTTTTGAAAACTTCCTAATTTAAAATAATAAAAAGGAAATTTATATAATTTGAAAAAAATAAACGATAAAAGAAAAATAATTAACGGAACAGATATGTCTTGAATTAGATATTTTTTAATGTATTGCCTATTTTCTCTGTTTTTAAACAAGGCTGAAATATTAAACAAAATAGCATTTGAAGATGATACAAAAACAAGCAAAGCAATACAAAATATTAAAACTTTAAAAATCAACGCAATATTAAATTGAAAAAAAATAAGAAAAATTGGAAATAATTTTGCAACAAGTACTGTTAAGAACAATAAATACAAAAAATAAATGAATAAGTAGGATGAATATATTTTTTTATTTTTCCAAATTTTATCCTTGATTTTTAATTTTGAAGACTCTTTTTTAGATTCTAAATCTTTTTTAGAAAAAATAGGCAAAGAAATAAAAAATAAATAGGCAATTAAAGCAATTAAAATTAATAAAATAAATATAAAATCAGAGAAAGAGAAATATTGAATAATTATTAATAAAAATAAAAGATAAAAACCTGTTACTATAGAATTTATTAAAGAAAATTTATTTCTATGTTTGTTTATAATTTTTTCATCAAAACCTTTTCCTTCATAGTTTTTTTGTTCATTTTTTATCTGTTCATCAAATATCGTTAAATAATAGATTCCCGGAAAACCCATAATAAATAAAGCAGCACCAAATAAACCGCTAATAAGTACAATAAAAATAAATCCATCAAAAATAAATCCGGTTTGCATATTAGGTATATATTTAATGTATATAAAATAAGGAATAAAAATTAGCGTAGTAAAAAAGATGCCTAAATAATAAATAACAGAAATAAGTTTAAGTATTAAGCCTAAAAAATTATTTGCCGAAACAAAATTTAAACTTTTTTGGGAGAATGTGCTATCTTGGTTTTCACGATTATTTTCATCTGACATGATATAACTCATCCATAAAAAATTAAAAAGATCTTAAATTTTTTTGTATATATAATATTCTGAACCAACCTGTTAGGCACAATAAATACTATTGCCAAAATATAAATTAAGATTTTAATATTCCTGCTTAATATCGCAAATTTTTCTTTTTGAATAATTTAAGCTATATTAAAATTTTATCAATAATAAAAATAAAGTCAACAATATTATTTAATTCTTCAAATTTATATATTTGCTTATATCCGACAAAGTTTGCCGGCAAACCGCCTGCCTAAGTCAAACAGATCTTGCCGTTTTTCAGTTTCCTTGACAATAAATAAATCAGACACAATTTTTTAAATTTTTTTTAAAGATTTCATTGACTTAAAACTAACGATATTATTTAATATTTAACCAACGATAAAGGGTCACAATAAAGGTGTCAGATTAAAAATAAATAAATCGGACGCCATTTTTAATTTTTATTTTTACTGGTTTAAGGTAAATAAATAATTTTAAATAAATAATTTTGACAATTTCAAATCGAAGCAATATAATAAAAATAAAAATATAAATGAAGAAGTTGAGCTTAAGCTGAAGCTGAACGATAAATACATGCGAAAATAAGGCGGTTGAAAATATGATATTTAAAATTTATTTAGAAAAAAGTGATGAAGGCGGATATACCGTTACCGTTCCTTCTTTGCCTGGCTGTATTTCCGAAGGCGATACCAAAGAAGAAGCTATAGAAAATATTAAGGAAGCTATAGAATTATATTTAGAATCGGATGTGAAAATTTCCGCCGATAACCCTAATATAGAAGAATTGGAATTGGCAATATGAGTAAAGTGCCGAGTTTAAATTACGACAGAGTCGTTAAGGCGCTGGAACGCAACGGTTTTGCCGTTATTAGACAAAAAGGCTCACATCTCTGAATGGAAAAAAGATTAGGAAATGAAATCATAAAAATTACGGTACCGACTCATAAACCTATAAAACGTTCCACGTTATCGCATATTTTAAAACAGGCTAAAATTAAAGCGGAAGATTTTATGCTCCTTTTATAATTCTTCAT
>JAJZJX010000055.1 GCA_021850985.1 bacterium | reverse complement strand
TGAAATAGAAAATAATATTATAAATAATCCTCAGTGTTATGATATCTTATGGGATTATGCCGAAGAATTAGAAAAACATGGATTATTTCATGAAGCTGAGTGGTGGTATAATTTTGTATTTTCAAAATGCAATTTAAATAAAAAAAAAGAAAATTTATATAAAATTATAGATTTTTATTTAAAAAATAAATTAACTGTGTCTGCTTGTAATATTGCGAAAGATATAGATGAAAATTTATATAATATTTTGCTATCAAATGCTGACATAAAAAAAGTTACGGTATATATAAATTGTTTTAATACGGAAAAATATATTAAAAATGCTATAGAGTCTATTCTTAGTTTGTCTTATCCTGTTTATGAGCTTTTAATAATAGATGACGGCAGCATCGATAAGTCAAGGGAAATAGCTGAATATTATGCTTCAGTTTACAATTTTATTAAAATAATAGACCATGGAGGAATAAGAAAAGGATTGGCTGCAAGCAGAAATACGGCATTGTATAATGCAAAAGGGGATTTTATTGCAACTATCGACACAGATGATATTGCAGATAAATATTGGCTTGAACGATTAATGAACGTAATGAAAAATGATTATATAGCCGGAGCAGGAGGAAAGATTATTGAATTATTTTCACAAAGAACTATAGATAGATGGCGACAAATATATATGAATCAAAATTCCTCTAAGGAGAAATTTCTTTCTAAATATAGCAGTGAAGTTTTTAGTGGCAATAATAATGTTTTTAGAGTCGAGGCGTTAAAAGCGGTTGGCGGATATAATCCTAAATATTTTACTAACTATGAAGATATGGATATTTGTTTAAGACTCAAAAAAAATGGCTATAATTTATTTTTTGAAGAAAACGCTTTAGCATTTCATACTAGATCAGACTCTTTTATTTCAATTTTAAAAACTCAATGGAATTGGGCTGAACCTGCAACTAACTATTTAGAAATGAATGACTTTTTAAAAAAAATATCTAATAATATTATTTCAGGAATTAATAGAATAAATAATAGTTTTGCTAAAAAAAAATATAATCTTATTTTTATAGATTTTGTTTCTATTATTTCAAATACTCTAAACGACTTTAAATATTTTTTAACGGTTAACAACAGAAACGACCTTATTGACGAAATACAGTTTTATATATTAAATGCGATTAAAATTTTTTTTGAAAAAAATAATTTAGAAATTTCGCTTATTGATGAAATATTATCTTATATAAATAAAAGCATAATAGGGTCATATGGAGATAAAGTTAATAATTACATAGCTAAAAGAGCTAAAGATAATATCAACGGTAATGAAAGTAATATTATTTTTGAAAATAATTTATCGGTAATACTTAATGAATGGATAAATGTCATAAATACTTTTAATTTTGATAAAGTTTTTTGGTCAATATTTAAAACTTCTTTTAGAAGAATAAAGCAAGAAGAAGATAATGTATTTTATATTAACGATATAAATTCTATAATAAAAAACAGAATAGTTTTAGTAAATTTTCCATGGGTTGAAAATTGTCGGCAAGGTATTAGAGCTGGTTCCAGATGGCCTTTTTCGGTTGACGCAAACTCTGAAAACATACCTGGTTATTTACCATTTCCCTTTTTTATGGCATATGCGTCTTCGCTTTTAAAAAAAGAAGGTTTTGAAGCTTATATGGTCGATGCTATAGCGGAGGGATTAAGCGAAGAAGAAACTGTTTGCAGAATAAAAGGATTGCAGCCGGAAATAATTTTTATTGAAACTTCTACAGCCTCTTTTCATAACGATATAAAATATGCAAGAAAGTTTAAAGCCATTAGCCCGGATTCTAAAATAGTTTTTGGCGGTGCAATATTTAATTCTTATGGAGTCGAAATTATGGAATCCGCTTTTCCTATAGATTATGCAATAAAAGGTGAATATGAATTTTCGTTGTTAAATTTTATGAAAATGTTAAAACTTAAAGAAGGAATTTTAACAGAACATGAAAAACAAAATATAGAAGGATTAATATATAGAAAAAATAGTAAAATATTTTCAAATAATGTGCAAAAAGTCGATATAAACATGTTACCTTGGCCTGAAAGAGAAAGCTTAAATATTTATGCATATAGCGATTTATTTGCAGGAATGAAATTTCCGCAAGGCGTGGTTATGGCTAGCAGGGGATGTCCATATAATTGTAATTTTTGCGACTGGATACATAACTATTATAACGACCATAAATACAGAGTTAGAGATATTGAAGATGTTATTGCAGAAGTTAAATATATTACGGAAAAATTTGGTTTTTTATCTTATTACTTCGATGATGATTCTTTTAATATAGGCAATGAAAGAATTTACAAACTTTGCGACGGAATAATAAAAGCTGGAATAAATTTACCGTGGGGAGCAATGTGCAGAGCTGATACCTCGTCGAGAGAAGTATTTGAAAAGATGAAAGAAGCGGGACTTGTTTCTGTTAAATTTGGAGTTGAAAGCGGAAATCAAGAAATAGTAAATAAAATGGGTAAAAATCTTTCATTGTTAGATGTTGAAAATGCAGTAAATATATGCAAAGAACTTGGAATATTGACTCATTTAACTTTTACGTTGGGTGTTTTAGGAGAAACTAAGGAAACTATGAAAGAAACTATGGATTTTGCTTTGAAATTAAATCCCGATACAATACAGTTTTCTATATGCACTTTTTTCCCTGGTACGCCTGCTTATAAACAAGCTTTGGCAAAGGATTTAATTAAAAGCCAAGAATGGCATTATTATGATGGAAATGCTACCGCAATAACGAATTATGAGCATTTAAAAACTGAAGACATTGAACTATCAGTTAAGAATGCATACGAATTATTTAGGAAAAATAAATTATGTTAAATATATAATATTTTTAAAAGGAAAATGCTTAAATGCCACAAATTTTCACCTACGACCTATGCACTATCGGCGGCTGCGGTCACGTCGGTCTGCCTTTATCTATTATGTTCGCCTCTAAAGGCAAGAAGGTCTGCATATATGACATAAACGAAGAGTCTATGGACCTCGTTTCAAAAGGTATTATGCCGTTTAAAGAAGAAGGAGCGGAAGAAATCTTAAAATCGGCGTTAAAAAGCGGCAATCTCGTTTTGTCAAAAGACCCGAAAGTAATTTCCGAAAGTAAAGCAGTTGTGATAGTAATAGGCACTCCGGTAGATGAATTTTTAAATCCGAGGCTTTCCGAGATTAAAAAGTTCTTCGACCATTATATTGAGTATTTTAAAGACGGACAGCTTATAATATTAAGAAGCACGATTTATCCAGGAACCACAGAGCATATCGGTAAATGGATTAAGGAAGCAGGTAAGAATATAGATATTGCTTTTTGTCCTGAAAGGATAGCGGAAGGTTTCGCAATGATTGAGCTTGCAAAACTCCCTCAGATAATTTCTTCTTTTTCCGATAACGGACTTAAAAAAGCAAAAGAGCTTTTCAGTCTGCTTACATCGGATATTATAGAACTAGAACCGACAGAGGCTGAATTAGCAAAGCTTTTTACCAACGTCTGGAGGTATATAAAATTTGCCGTAGCAAACCAGTTCTTTATGATAGCAAACGACCACGGACTTGATTATTATAAGATTCATAAAGCAATAACCCACAACTATCCAAGAGCCAAAGACCTGCCTTCTTCGGGTTTTGCCGCAGGACCATGTTTATTTAAAGATACTATGCAGCTTGCCTCTTTTCAAGAAAACAACTTCTATCTGGGTCATTCTGCCATGCTTATAAACGAAGGGCTCCCCAACTACATAGTCCAGAGCCTTAAAAGAAAGATGAATTTGTCCGATAAGACGGCAGGCATACTTGGAATGGCCTTTAAAGGCGGAAGCGACGACAAAAGAAGTTCGCTTTCCTATAAACTTAAAAAGATACTCCAGTTTGAATGTAAAGACGTCTTATGCACTGACCCCTATATCAAAGAACCTTATTTCTTAGGTATAGAAGAAGTAATAGATAATTCGGATGTTTTAATACTTGCTACTCCTCATGAAGAATACAAAAACCTTAATTTTAAAAATAAAACAATAATAGATATTTGGAATTTTTACGGAAAAGGAGGACTTATATGAAAATTTTAGTAACGGGCTCGTTAGGTTTTGTCGGAGGTTATTTAACGGAAGAGCTTTTAAATAATGGACACGAAGTAGTAGGGGTAGATAATTTCAGCAAATACGGAAAGCTCGATAAGAGTTACGATAGCAATAAAAACTATACCTTTATAGAAGGAGACGTTAAAAACGTAGATTTATTAAAAGAAGCTTTATCTGATTGCGACCAGGTAGTGGCAATAGCAGCCATGATAGGCGGCATTTCTTACTTCCATGAATTTGCCTACGACCTTTTAGCCGAAAATGAAAGAATTATGGCGTCAACTTTCGATGCCGCAATATGGGCTAATAAAAATAAAAAACTCAAAAAAATAAACGTCGTATCTTCTTCAATGGTTTTTGAAAATACCTCCGTTTATCCAACTCCGGAAGGCGAACAGCTAAAATGCCCTCCGCCTTTTTCTACTTACGGTTTCCAAAAACTTGCGACAGAGTATTACGCAAAAGGAGCCTACGAGCAGTATAAGCTTCCTTTTACCATAATAAGACCTTTTAATTGCGTAGGCATTGGAGAAAAAAGAGCTAAAAGCGAAAAAGAAATACTTTCCGGCAATATAAAGCTTGCCATGAGCCACGTCGTTCCCGATTTAGTCCAGAAAGTCTTAAAAAAACAAGACCCGCTTCATATACTCGGCAACGGAAATCAGATACGTCATTATACCTACGGCGGAGACCTTGCAAGAGGCATAAGGTTATGCATAGAAAGTCCAAAAGCCGTCAACGAAGATTTTAACATATCAACAAACAGATCGACTACCGTCTTGGAACTTGCGGAAATTATTTGGAAAAAAATAAACGGAGATAAGCCTTTTAAATACGTATCCGATAAGCCTTATCCGTATGACGTACAAAAAAGGGTTCCCGACGTATCTAAGGCTAAAAACGTGCTTGGCTTTGAAGCGACGACTACCTTGGAAGAAATGCTCGATGAAGTTATTCCTTGGATAGATAAGCAGATAGAGTTGGGGAATATATAAAAGTGGATACAATTATTTTTTATTACCCAAAATTGCCGATAGAAATATTTAAAACTGTTTCGGTATATTATAAATTCTGGATTCCTGCTTACGCAGGAATGACACCTGTTGTGTGAAAAGTTAAATTCCTTAATTGTCATTCCCGCGCAGGCGGGTACGGTTTAAAGCCGTCGGTATTTAGACGGCTCATCCAGAAAAATAATTTTCTATTGGCAATTTTGGGTATTATAATTTTTTTTTAATTTTATATATATGATATAATGACAATATTTTATTTTGTAAATTTAATAAATATATTTAAATAATATAAATAAATATGATAAATATAGATATAAAAAGATTAGAAGAAATTAAAAAAAACACTGAAAGTATTCAAGGATGGTGTAATGCTCAGGGAGCATTTCTTTTATATGCACTTGCTCTAAATTTTGCTCCAGGTAATGTTATAGTAGAATTAGGATCTTGGAAGGGGCTTTCTACAGTTTGGCTTGCAAATGCTGTAAAAGATAAAAATGACGGCAAATCATTAGTCTATGCGGTTGATACTTGGAATAATGGGGTCAGATTTATTTATTCTCTTACTCCCGCCTGCGTTTGACGGTTTTTACATTTTTACAAATGATTTATCTCTTTTTAGTCTTTCCGGCAGGCAATGCAGTACGGAAGAAGCGTTATGAAAATCGATACATTTATCATTATCCAGTCCGTAAGGGCGGAGTAGTTCACTGGATAAAATCACCAATATTACAATTTTAAAAAATTGCATTATAACATTGCCTAATTTTTATTACAATGTTATAATGTATTCACTATGAATACATTAACTTATAAAATTATTTCATGGAGGGAGGGGAAGATAATAAAATGTTGACTATTAGAGTACCGAATGAACTTGAAAAAAAAATTCGCGCAAGGGCAAAAGTTAACGATAGAACTATTTCCGAACAGATTAGGGAATATCTTTTAATTGTTACCATTGCTGAAGAAAATGAAGATCTTCCGTTTTCATTTATTAAAGATACATTAGCGGCTAAAAAAGAGATAGAGAACGGAATATATTCAAAATACAAATTTGGGGTAATTTAGATAATAGTAAATCATGGATATAATAGCTTCCGGCAAATTTGTTAAATTTAAAAAGAAATCCATTGAAGATTTACAGATAGAAATTGATAATCAAGTAAAAAATATAATTAAAAATCCAGAAGTTG
>JAJZJX010000020.1 GCA_021850985.1 bacterium | reverse complement strand
TTTTTTTTACTAAAGCAAAGTTTTTTTCTTTATATACATATATTTTATTTCTCTTACCGGATGATACATAGAAATATTTTACCGGAGCTCCGGCAGGAGAAAAAGCAACCGAAGTAGGATTCAATCCCGTATGCACGTTGCGTATAACCGAAAACGTAGATACGTTTATTATGGAAACGGACGAACCGCCGGCATTAGTTACTATTATTATCTTACCGTTGGGAGAAATTGCGATTCCTTGCGGTTCTTTGCCTACTCTTATTCTTTTAATAACGGCATTTTGAATAGTATTTATAACATCTACGTCGTTATCGTGCATATTGGTAACGAAAGCGTATTTTGAGTCCGGCGTAAAAACGATATTTAACGGCGTTCCTCCGGTACGGATATTTAAAGCTTTTGTTAATGTGGACATATTTAAAAGGCTTACGTTTCCGGAAGCGGTATTTGAAACATACGCAAAAGTAAGCGAAGGGGCAATCGCTACGCCGGTCGGATGAACTCCGACCTTTATGGAGGCAACCACGCCTTTAGTTGCCATACTCACTACGGAAACGGTATTGTCGTCTGCATTAGTCACTAAGGCATAATTTCCGTTAGAAGAAAATGAAACTCCGTAAGGCATATTGCCTACCGGTATACTTCTCGTAAGCCTTGGAGTGAGAAATGCATGCGCCGAAGACATATTGATAAAAACGGTTAAACATAAAAAAAACATCGCTGAAACATAATACTTTAACTTTGACATAAATACACCCACTATTAAAAATTAATTTACTCGAAAAAAGTGTCGGATTAATTTTTTGCAAATAATATTTTATATGTAAACTGAACTTTTAGTGTGCAAAAAATAAAATCCGGCACCTTTTTCCTTAATCTGATATTAAAAGTTGTAATTTATTTGATAGACTTTATTAATTTATTATTTTACTTTATTAAACATTTTTTTAAATTCGTCCTCGTCTATTATTTTAAGATTGAGTTTTCCGGCTTTTTCGTACTTAGAACCGGGATCGGAACCGACGACAACGTAATCTAATTTCTTTTTTATCGTCTTTTCTATAATGCCTCCTGCCGCTTTTACTATATTTTCGGCTTCCCCTCTTGTAAAATCTTTAAGAGTTCCGGTAAAAATAAAACTTTTTCCGTAAACTGCATTATTTTCTTTTTTACCTTGAACTTCGGTTTTATACGGAGAAACGCCGGCATTAAAAAGCCTGTTTATAACCTCTATATTAGAATCTAATCTAAAAAAATTATAAATAGACCTTCCTATTTCTTCTCCTATTCCATATTTAGAAGACAGTTCATCTATATCAGCTTTTTTTATACCTTCTATATCGCCGAAATACCGGACTAATAAATCGGCTATATGCTCTCCGACGTGTCTTATGCCGAGCGCATAAACAAATCTATCATATGATATATTTTTAGATTTTTCAATAGAATTAAAAAGATTTTCTTCCGACTTTTCTCCAAAACCTTCAAGCCCGCTTAAATCTCCGCGCTTTAAATAATAAATATCCGCAACATTTTTTATTAAACCTTTTTCCACTAACTTATCGACTATTTTTTCTCCAAGTCCTTCTATATCCATAGCTCTTTTCGAAGCAAAATGAACGATAGCCCCCTTAATCTGGCACGGGCATGCAAGTTCGTTCATACATCTGTGTGCCGCGCCGTCTATTACGACCAAAGAACCGCAGCATGGACAGGAAGCCGGCAGTTTAAACGCTCCGCCATGCCCGCCTTTAGATATTACTTTAACTACCTCGGGAATAACGTCGCCTGATCTTTCGACTAGAACGGTATCCCCTATGTTTATATTTTTCTTGTCTATTTCATCCTGATTATGAAGCGTAGCTCTCTTTACCGATACTCCGCCGATATTGACCGGCTTTAAAATAGCGACGGGGGTTAAAATGCCCGTCCTGCCGACGGAAACTTCTATGTCGATTATGTCCGATACTTCCTGCTTGGCAGAGAATTTATACGCTACCGCCCACCTTGGGCTTTTCGATATTTCGCCAAGTTTTTTTTGAAGTTTAATATCGTTTACTTTTATAACTATACCGTCAATTTCAAAAGGAAGGGATTCTCTTATTTCGGCTATATCGTCAAAAAAATTTACCGCACCCGATATGCCCTTTACTACTTTAATATTTTTATTTATATTTATGCCTGCGGTTTTTAAAAAATTCATCATCTCAAACTGAGTATTAAAGTCGGATTCGTCTTTCAAGGAATAATCGCCGACTCCGTAAGCAAACATTATCAGATTGCGCTTCTTTGTTATATCCGGATCTAACTGCCTTATACTGCCGGAGGCGGCGTTTCTTGGATTTGCAAAAAGACTTAAACCTTCTTTCGATCTTTCTTCGTTAAGACTTTTAAAGGATTTTTTATCCATCAAAACTTCTCCGCGCACTTCTATATAGTCTATATCTTTTAAAAGCCTTAAAGGTATAGTATTGATAGTTCTTAGGTTCGACGTTACGTCTTCTCCGGTAATGCCGTCGCCCCTGGTAGATCCTTGAACAAAAACGCCTTTTTTATAAACAATTTCAACGGCAAGTCCGTCGAATTTTAGTTCGCATTCATAATCTATATTTTCTTCAGCCGCATATCCGAGAAATCTTTTTATTTTTGCGTCGAATTCTAAAACTTCTTCGCGCGAGTAAACATTATCCAAAGAGAGCATAGGGACGTTATGCTTAACCTGGCTGAATTTTTCGCTGACCGCACCTCCGACTCTCTTAGAAGGGGAATCCTCCCTGACGAACTGAGGATATTTGCGCTCAAGATCCGATAGTTCGCGCATTAATTTGTCGAACTCAAAGTCGGAAATCACCGGATCTTCAAGCATATAATACCTATAATTGTGATAATTCAAGGTATCGGTAAGCTCTTCTATCCTCTGCTTTGCTTTTTCTTCGGCATTTTTGCTTGACGTATCGTCATAATCGGCATTTTTCTTCATATAGATTATTAATTATAAAGAAAATTATAAACGTAATAATTTGCTAAAACTCTTTTAACATAAGTCCTTGTTTGATTGAACGGTATAAGCTCGATAAAAAGAGGCATTGCATAATTTTTTAAAAGATTGTTTTTCCAGTATGAAACAGCTCCGGGTCCGGCATTATAAGAGGCTATAGCAAGATATTTTTTTCCATTAAACTGATCGAGAAGGGTCTTCAAGTAATACGAACCGAAGCTTATATTTATATGTTTGCTGTAAAGCATGGAAGGAGTAAAATTATAGCATCCCGTATGGCTTGCTATATAGTAGCCCGTTGAAGGAATAATCTGCATAAGCCCTATTGCGCTGGCGCTGGAATAGCATACCGGATTATAAAGGCTTTCCTGCCTCATTATTCCGTAAATTAAATCTACGGGGATGCCGTATTTTGAAGAATATCTTTCTACATAGCCGTAATAAGGCTTTGGATAAAGGATTTTTAAAAATTTTTTATTTAACAGCAGCGGTCTGTATGCTTCATTTTTAAAAATTAAAGTAAAAGCTAAGTTGATTGCCGACCCGTAATATCCCCTTTTATACAGCAAGTATATTAAGTAAACGTCAAAATTTTTATTACTATGTTTCATTAACGCAATTTTGCGCAGTTCTATATAAGAAAGAGAATAAATATTTAGATTCAAAAGCGCTTTGAGCCTCTTAAACCTTAAATTTAAAGCATAATTACTATCTATCGCTTTTTTAAACTCGGATGCATACCTTGAAGATACAATGCTATAGCTGCTGATACCGCCGCCGTTTAAAGCCGACGCGGAGTAATCGGCAGCGCCGTTTAGTCTGCGGTCAAATATACCTGACATGATACCGTAATAAGAATACCTTAAAATCCTGGATGCCCTTATTAAGTTAAAATAAAAATAAGCTCTTTTTTTATAGCCTAATTTTTCAAGTATAATTCCGTACCAGAATAGAAATCTTGCCGTATTTTGGTTTACGGAATCGTCGATGATAAAAAAAGATTTAAGCCTTTTTGCCGCGTTCAACAATTTTCCGGATTTCAGGTCTTTCAAAACGTAGCTCCATAAAATATTCCTGTAAATATTTTTAATCCTTCGGTTGAGAAACCCATATTTCTCCGATATAGAGTTTAAAATTAAAAACGTTTTTTGAGTTTGTCCGCGAATATAATAATAACGGGCTTTTAAATCTAATATTTTTAAATTTTTTACTCCGTAATATTTATAACATGATTTATTTTTTTCGTATTTTAAACATTCATCGGCTTTATTTAAAAACAAAGGGCTTTTAATCTTCATTAAATCTTTCAAAATAATTAATTTAGCTTTTGCGTTTTTTAAAGAGGCTGTCTTTAAAAGAGCAATAGATTCCGTATAATATGAGTCATAATATAAATCTTGCCCGCGCTTAATTTTTTCGGAGAGATTCAAAGAAGATGTTTTTATTTTAATATGATGAATTTTGCAAAAGTAAGGATAATCGATATAAAGCCGCTTTAAATATTCATCCGCAATACTGTAGTCTTTCAGTTTGGCATATGCTTTATATATAGAGTACATTGCATATGAACGTACGGACGACTTTTTTGAATGCGAAATAATATATTTAAAATGGGATATTGCAGAAACATAGTTTCCCGTTTTTCCTTCCGAAACGGCAAGATAAAAAATAGCGTTTTTATAAAAAACGAAGTCAGGGTAAGAAATTGCAAGTTTCATCAAAACATAATCTGCCTTACCGTATTCCTTGAGATTAACAAGAGCTAATCCCTGATAATAAAGCGCAAAATTACCGAGCGTCGTGCCTCCGCGGTTCAAATAAAGCCAAAATTCGCCCGCTGCATTTTTATATCTTCCCGAAACAAAACTGTTAAAAGCTTTTTTAAAAACGGCTTCTTTATTATAATTCAGGTAGGGTTCTGCATTTTTGCCCAAATAATCCGTATAAGAAAAAGCAGTGCCGCATAAAAAACAGCTTAGCATCGTAAAAGAATATATAATAAAAACTAGTAAAATCTTTTTTTTCATAATTAAAAATTAAAATAGCCGCCGAAAACTTCTTCTGCAGGACCTACCATATATATTCCGCTATTTAAATCTCCGGATATTTTAAGCGTTCCGCCGTATAAATTAACCTTAAGCTCCTTTTTATCCAAACCTATTTTGCCCGTTTTTTTCATTACGGAATAAACTGCGCATGCGCCTGTGCCGCATGCCAAAGTTTCGCCGGAACCTCTTTCCCATGTTCTTACCAGTACGTTTCCGTCGTCAAGCTTCTGAACAAACTCTACATTAATCCGTTTAGGAAACATAGTATCATTTTCTATAACGCGGCCGTAATAATGAACGTCAAAATTTTTTACGTCTTCTACAAAAGCAACGCAATGCGGATTCCCCATTGAAACGCAGGATACGGTAAAATCTTTATTTTCTGCCGTTATTTTTTCATCTATTATTTCCTGTTTTTGAAAAATTGCCGGAATTTTACCGGACTCAAACTCGGGAATACCCATAAAAACTTTTGCTTCTTTAACGGTGCCGATTCCTTCGGATAAGTAAACTTCGACCGTCTTAATTCCGGCAGGCGTTTCAATATTTATAATTTTCTTATCGGTAAGATGCTTATCGTAAACATATTTTGCAAAACATCTTATTCCGTTGCCGCACATTTCTCCTTCCGAACCGTCTGCATTAAACATCCTCATCCTAAAATCCGGTTTAACGACTGATGTTAATTTTAAAGGATTAGAAGATTTATCGGTTGGCGTAGGCGGCAAAATTATTATAATACCGTCGGAACCTACCCCGAAATGCCTGTCGCTTATTTTAACCGCAAGTTCTTTAAAGAAATTATTATCGTTATCGGCGTCGATACAAGAAGGAATATCGTTAATACCGTCTATATAAAGATAATCGTTGCCTGCTCCATGAAGTTTGGTAAATTTAATTTTCATTGTTTTTCTTTTTTTAAAATCCTCCTTAGCGAAGTGTTGCCGGTAGTCGTAAAACTGTGGCTTATTACTATTCCGTTTTTAATAACTACATATAATTTTTCTTTAAATTTTCTCGTCGAAGCAGTAAGAATTTCATTTCCTAAATGAACGTACTTTTTATATCTGAACCTGTATTTATAAGTAACAACGCCGGGCTTGAACGGATTTTTCTTTATAGAATAAGGCGGTCCGAACATGGAAATTATCTGGGACTTTGTCGTAGTGCCGTTTATTATCTTATCGACTCTGGAAGTTAATATAGGCTTTCCTACGGTATTGCGCGTAGTAGCGCAACCTGTAAGCATTACGCCGGAAATAAAAATAACGGATAAAAATAAAATAATTACTTTAGGAAGTCTGTGATCTTTCATCTTAAAAAACCTCTTTAAAATTTAATTAAATGTTTAATATATACATTAATCCTGCAATAGAAAGTTATCTAATCAGGAAAAGGTGTCGTATATTTTGCTTAACCATGCAAAGAAATGCATAAATATTTTATATTGCATGCTTAAGGTATTGAATATATATATAATGCATATATTATATTAGCATTTTTAGGCTCTTTTTGAAATATTTATTTTTCTGCCGAATAGCGCGGGTCTAGGGCATTTCTGACTGCTTCTCCGACTAAATTAAAACTTAGGACGGTAAGTAAAATTGCAATGCCCGGAAACAGCGTAAGCCACCAGGCAACCATTATATAAGTTTTCCCCCTTGAAAGCATTCCCCCCCAGCTCGGCGTCGGCGGCATAATACCTATTCCGAGAAAAGCCAAAGACGCCTGTATTAAAATTGCTCCGGCTATTCCGAGCGTAGCAGATACTAAAATAGGGGCGACGACGTTCGGTAAAATTTCGATAAACATAATATACAGGTCTGAAGCCCCTGCAGCTTTTGCGGACAAAACATAGTCTTTTTCCCTGTTCTGCATAAATTCCGCCCTGATTATCCTAGCTACACCCATCCATGAAGTTAATCCAATTATAATCATTATGTTTATTATAGACGGTCTTAAAATAGCGCTTACGGCTAGAATAAGAAAAAAAGACGGGAAAGTCAGCATAATATCGACGAACCTCATTAAAAAACCGTCGGTCAAGCCGGCGTAATATCCTGCAAAAGCGCCTATAATTATCCCTATAAATAGTGATATGGAAACCGATATAAAACCTACTTCTACGGAAATTCTAGAGCCGTAAATAAGCCTTGAAAAAACATCCCGCCCAAGCTGATCCGTTCCGAGAAGATGTGCTAAGCTCGGTGGCTGAAGTATTGCGTTTACGTTTATTTTATCCGGATTATACGGAGATATATAAGGCGCAAATATTGCCGCCAAAATAATAAGCAAAATAAAAATCAAAGAGTATAAAGCGAGTTTATTTTTTTTAAAAGCTTTTATTATTTCGTTCATAATTTAGATGATTTAAAACAAATTTTTAATTTTTATTATCGAATATTATAATATATAATATAGCTTTAGAAAATAAAATATTTTTTATGGTAACGCACACGTTATGGGAATATATATTATAAAGCGAATTTTTTTTATGATACCTATTTTAATAGGTATAACTTTAATATCGTTTTTCGTCATACACCTTGCGCCCGGCAATCCCCTTACGGAACAGCTTGGTCTAAATCCAAAGGTTTCAGCCGCTTCGAGAGAGATGCTTTCAAAGCTCTATGGTCTGAACAAACCTCTTTTAACTCAGTATTACGACTGGCTTAAAAGGATAGTCACGCTTAATTTCGGTGTTTCTTTTACGGCAAACCACGAACCCGTTATTACCGAAATAAAAAGAACTATAGGCATAACGATTATCATAAACTCTCTTGCTATGTTTTTTATATTTTTATTTTCTATTCCTCTGGGTGTTATGTCTGCCGTTAAACATGACTCCCTCTTTGATAAAATTACGACGGTATTGGTTTTTATCGGTTTTGCGGCTCCGTCTTTCTGGGTCGCGCTTCTTTTAATTATTTTTTTCGGAATAGATTTACATATTCTGCCTATAGGAGGTATAACTTCTACCGGCTATAATTTTCTTCCCTGGTGGGGCAAAATCGCAAATATAGCAAAACATCTCGTTATGCCCGTATTCGTCGCCGGATTCGGCGGTATTGCCGGACTTTCTCGATATTTAAAGGGTAATATGCTTGAAGTTTACAGGCAGGATTATATCCTGACGGCAAGAGCTAAAGGGCTTAAAGAACGCACCGTAATATACAAGCATGCCCTAAAAAATGCCCTTATTCCTTTTATAACAATACTTGGACTTAGCGTTCCGGGTCTAATAGGCGGCAGCGTTATCATAGAAACCATTTTCGATATAAACGGAATGGGAAGGCTTTTCTATCAGAGCGTCCTCGCGCGAGACTACCCGACTATCATGGGAATACTTGTTATAGGCGCGGTGCTTACCCTTATCGGCAACCTTTTGGCCGATATTACATACGCTATAGTCGATCCCAGACTTCGAAAATAAAAAAAGCGATAGTTAATTAATAAATAAAATCTATTGCAGAAAATTAATCTGACGCCTTTTTCTGACTGCTTTGTGTAATAATAGCTAATTGGTAAGTTCTTTATTTTTGTTTAAGTCTTTTCCGAAAAACATATACACCGTCGGAACTATAAATATAGTTAAAAAAGTTCCTATGCCGAGTCCGGCGGCTATGACCAAACCTATGTCGAACCTGCTGACTGCACCTGCTCCCGTTGCAAGAAGAAGCGGAACGACGCCGAAAACCATTGCAAAAGTAGTCATAAGTATCGGCCTTAACCTTATAGATGCCGCCTGTTCTATCGCCGTGCGTTTATCAGCACCTTCTTTCTGCAAATCGTTTGCAAACTTTGTAATAAGAATGCCGTGTTTGCTTACAAGACCTATCAAGGTAACAAGTCCGACTTCCGTATAAATATTAATGGTCGCAAAACCTAAACTTAAAAATATTAACGCTCCCGTTATCGACATAGGAACGCTTATTAATATAATAACAGGGTCGATAAAACTGTCGAACAGAGCGGCAAGAACGAGATAAATTATAATCAAGGAAAAGAAAAACGTTACTATCATTGCCGAACCTTGTTGAACAAACTGACGGGACTGGCCGGCAAAATTATACGAAAAACCTTTTGGAAAAATCTTTTTAGATGCTTTTTCAAGAAAACTTAAGGCCTGTCCTATAGTTACTCCAGGTTTGGGTATAGCCGAAATGGTAACGGAATTAAGCTGATCAAACTGGTTTAACGATTCCGGCACGGTGACGGTTTTAAAACTTACAAAACTGGATAGCGGGACCATATTGCCGTTTGAAGCCGTAACGTAATAATTTTTCAGCAAATTTTGGTCAAACCTGTATTTTTGAATTACCTGCGGTATAACCTTATAGCTGTAGCCGTCCATTTCAAACCAGTTTACGTAATTTTCGCTCAGCATAGTAGAAAGCGTATCCCCTATCGTCGCCATATTAACGCCCATACTCTGTGCTTTGTTTTTATTTATAATAATTTTTATCTGCGGTTCATCGTATTTTAGGTCTTTATCCATATACAAAAACAGTCCGCTCTGCATTGCTTTTTGCTCAAGCCTAAGCGCAACGCTTCTCATTTCAAGATAATTGTCGGTAGATGTTATTACGAACATAACAGGAAGTCCCTGAGATCCGGGAAGACTCGGCAGCGCAAACGCCGCAAGCTGCAAACCCGTTATAGAGTTTAATTTTTCCTGCACCATAGGAGTAAGCTGCATCTGGGTTAATTTTCTCTGGCTCCAAGGCTTAAGAATCATACCGGATATTAAAGTGTTGTTTCCTGAAGCTCCAAGCGCCATAAAATACCTGTTCATTTGCGGGAAAGAATCGTAAATACGCCCTATCTGCTTAGCATAATGTTTTAAATTTTTATAAGTAGAAGTAGGCGACGCGGTGCCCTGGACGAAAATGACGCCCTGGTCTTCCGTAGGAGCCAGTTCGCTTTTTGTCGTAATAAACAAAAAATAGGCGGCGGTTAAAACGACTATTATAACAAGCGCTACAACCGGTTTGTAATCAAGAACGCCGTGAAGTATTTTCGAATATATATTTTTTATTTTTTCAAAAGTTACGTCAAGAAAATGGGTAAGCCCCTTTTTGCCCATATCTTCCTTTAAAAACTTAGAAGTCAGCATAGGAGAAAGGGTTAAAGCGATAATGCCGGAAATAAGCACTGCTCCGGCAAGAGTAAAAGCAAATTCGGTAAAGAGCGCTCCGGTAAGACCGCCCATAAAACCTATCGGAAGAAAAACCGCCACTAAAGTTATAGACATAGCGATAATAGGCACGCCAAGCTCTTTTGCGGCAACAATAGCCGCGTCAAACGGCTTTTTACCTTCTTCTATATGTCTGCTGACGTTTTCGACTACTATAATCGCATCGTCCACGACCAAGCCTATAGCCAATACAAAAGCTAAAAGGGTCAGTAAGTTAATGGAATAGTTTAAGTAGTACATTATAAACAGGTCGCCGATTATGGATAGAGGTATAGCTATTACCGGAATTGCGACGCTTCTGCCGGAACCGAGAAATAAAAATATAACTATTATTACTATTATAAGTGTTTCTACTACGGTTTTAATAACCTCGTTTATAGAACTGCTTATAAAAATAGTTCTGTTAAACGCAACCCTAAGCTTCATATGAGCAGGCAGCTGTTTTCTTAACGAAGGTATCATACCGGTAAGTTTTTTTACGACAGTCAGGGGGTTGGCAGAAGGAGTCGTAAAAATACCCATAACAACGGCTCTTTTGCCGTTCATTATGTTTCCGGCATCGTTGCTTACTGCTCCCATTTCTACCGTTCCTATATCTTTAATTCTTACTAATGTTCCTCCGTCGTCGGCAACGACTAAATTTCTAAACTGTTTTACGCTCGTTAAAAGCGTATCGGCTGAAATGTTAACCTGAACGTAATTTCCTTTCGTGTAACCGTTGGAAGCTATATAATTGTTATTTGCAAGGGCATTTGAAACGTCGACCGGCGTAACGTTGAATTCCGCCATTTTTTTAGGATTAAGCCATATTCTCATGCCGAACTGCTTGTTGCCGTATATTTGAACCTGTCCGACTCCGCTTACAGCCTGAATTTTAGGCTGAACCGCACGAGTTAAATAATCAGTTATTTGGGAACTTGACAGCGTATTTGAAGTAAAAGCCAGATATAAATAAGCAAGGTTCGTTACGCTTGTTTTTGTAATAACCGGCAGTTGCGACTGTTTAGGAAGCTGGTTCAATACGGAGTTAACCTGAGAAAGCACCTCGGCAAGAGCGGCGTTGGAACTGAAGTTCAACTTCATAAAAACCTGAATAGTGCTAACGCCTTCCGTGCTCGTAGAAGTCATATAATCTATACCTTCCGAAGAAGCTATTGCTCTTTCCAGCGGCATAGTAATAAAACCCTGCACTACCTGAGCGCTTGCTCCAGGATAAGCCGTTTGAACGGTTATAAGAGTATCTTTTACTTTAGGATATTCCCTCAGCGTCAACTCTGAAAGCGACCTCGCCCCAAGTATTAATATAACAAGGCTTATGACTATCGCAAGAACGGGGCGCCGAATAAATATGTCGGTGAAACTTTTCGTTTTTTGCGGTTTTAATTCGTTCATTTATTTATTTACCTTTAGTTACTTTTTTATTAACTTTTCTTCTAATATTAGCATTGCTATTTGTTTGACTTTTTTTATCTCCATCTTCATTTTTTATAACTACCGGTATGCCGTTTCTCAGTTTTACCTGCCCTGCGGTAACTACCTTTTCGCCGGCTTTTAAACCTTTTAGTATAACTACAACCCCGTTTCTTTCCTCGCCCGTCTTAACATAATCCGTTTTTACGATATTTATGCCGTTTTTCTTAACGACTACATAAACAAAATCGCCGTATGGATTATATGTCACCGCGGTAACAGGAACCGTCACTACGTTATGTATTATCGGCAGGAAAACCCTTCCGGTAACGAACATTCCAGGCCTTAAATACATTCCTTTATTATCAACTATTACTCTTGCCGTTATATTGCGGGAAACGGCATTGACGTCTATGCTTATAGTTTTTATTCTGCCGTAAAAAATTTTATGATAGGAATCCAACTCAATCTTAACTTTTTGATTTATTTTTAAACTGTGCAAATCGTTTTGCGGCATAGTAAAATCTATATATATAGGATTAATAGAATAAAGAGGTATTATATTTGCTCCGGGCTGTATATACTGCCCTAAATTAACGGAACTTGAATTTCTAATCCCGACTATTCCCGAAAACGGCGCCCTTATCGTCATATCTGCTATAGTAACTTCCGCCTGGGCGATTTGCGCTTCATTCTGCTTTAGAGCGGAAAGCATCGATACGTAGGAAGCTTTAGAAACCGCGTTTTGGGAATAAGCTTTTTTATATTGCGCGTAATTAAATTTATTTACTATAAGCTGAGATTCATACTGCTTTAACTGAGCAAGCTGAAGAGAGTCGTCGAGAGTTACCAAAACCTGATTTTTACGGACAAATTCCCCAGACTTAAAATATATGCCGTTAACCTGCCCTGCAATCTGGGTCGTTACGTTAACGGAATTTATAGCGGATACGTTGCCTATTGTATGTATATAAGGCTGCCAGTTTCCTATTTTAGAAATCGACACCGATACCGATACTGGCGGAAACTTCCTATGTTTCATAAACTGCCCCATTTCGTAACCTTTATAAGCTTTGTATCCGAATATTCCTCCGAAAATAACTATCAAAACAAGCAAAACTATTATAAAACGTTTAATCATATGAGTACCTTTAAAATAAGATTATTAAATTATAAATTTTTTAATTGACAATATGACTTTATAGTCAGTATAATTAGAATATAATAAATTTAAAATTCAGTCAATAAAAAACAACATAAATAATACAAGCTAAAACAAAAAAATTATGAAAATAAAAAAAACTTTACTCTTATTTTTTTTTACTGCTTTCGGGTCAATGTTTATTCTTAGCGGATGCAGTTTATTTTCCCATCCAAAAAAAATTACCGTTAAAATTCCAAAGAGATTTAAGTATGCGCTTAAAAGTGAAAACTTTAAAATAAAAAACGACTGGTGGAAAAATTTTAAAAGCAACGAACTTGACGATTTAGTATCAAAGGCATTAAAAAACAATTTAAATTATCTAATCGCTATAAAAAATATACAGGTTGCAAAAACATACGTTTCTCAGAACGAATCTAACTTATTTCCGACGGTAAACTTCAACTATGAAGCAACAAGAAATAAAATGCCCGGCTACGAAACTTCTATGTTTTCGGGCAAATCTTCATCCGGTTCCCCCTCTACTATTATTTATAATCTAAATCAGGCAGGTTTAAACGCTTCATATGAATTAGACGTATGGAATCAGGTAAATAATGCGGTTAAACAGGCAAGAGCTAACGTTTCGGTGTCTAAGGAAGATGCAGACGTAGTCAAACTGACTCTTATTAGCAACGTTGCGCAGGCGTATTTTCAAATTCAGGCTTTAAAAGAATCAATCATTAATTTAAATAAACAGTACAAAGCGGAAAAAGAAATTTTAAAACTTTATGAAATACAATATAAAGACGGCCTGACCGACGCAGAACCGATAGTAAATACAAAAACAAACCTTGAAATTTTAAAAACCGACATTAACGATTCTATAAAGCAAAAAGACATTACGCAAAATACGCTTGCATATTATCTGGGAAAATTTCCCGAAAGTTTTAAGCTGACCGTTAAATCTAACATAAAAAACGTTTTAAACTTTAACGGCAACCGCTATTATAAGTTAATACCGCCGAATATTCCATCCGAAATTTTAACTCAAAGGCCGGATGTTAAAGAAGCGGAATATAACGTTCTTGCATATGCTTACGCAAAAAAAGAAAGCCTCGCCAATTTTTTTCCTGTCTTTAACCTTACGGGAAGCTACGGATATGCAAGCCCCAGTTTAGACAATTTTATCACCGATGCAAACAGTGTTTGGAATTTCGGATTAGATATTATTGCACCTATATTTAATTATAAAACGAATATAAGCATATATAAAAGGTCTAAACTGCAGTATCAGCAGGCAGTATTAAACTATAGGAATACGGTAATAAACGCATTCAGCGAAACAGACAGCGCGCTTGCCGATTTTCAAAAGGATAATCAGACTCTAAAAAGTTACGAAAAAAATTACCGTTATGCCCTAAAACTTTTTAATATTTATAAAGTGCAATATAAAACCGGAATCTCTTCCAAAATAACTTATCTTACCTATAAAGAAAATCTGCTTAATTCCGAATATAACCTTATAAATCAAACTTTATCCGTAAAGGAAGACGCCATAAGCGTTTACAATGCTCTCGGCATGGGATTAAAAATTAATATTGATTAAAAAATTAATATTCCGGCAAATTTCTTAAATCTTTGCCAAGGTCCATATATAGCAAAAGTTCCATAATTTTTTGAGCATGATCTGCAAATCTTTCATACTTGCGGGCTATAAATATATAGGTTATATTATTTTCTAAGGTATTTAAATTTTTTATTGAATTATTTATTATGTCCACAACTATTTTATGCGAAAGCAGGTCTATAACGTTTTCGTCTTTTATAATAATATCCTTAAGCCCTAAGTTTTCTTTGACTCCGTCCGAAAACATTTTAATAGCCATTTTCAGCATCTCGTCGTCCCTTGCCGCAACGTCTTCAAAATAGGAATAAACGCATTTAAATTGTTCCGAAAAGGACGGTCCATCGGTAAGTTTTAATCCTATTTGGCATATAGAAGCGCATAAATCTCCCATTCTTTCAAGATCGGTTATTATCTTCATAGTGGTCGTTATAAACATTAAATCCGCAGCTTCGGGCTGGTAAAGGGCTAGCAGTTTTATACAGCTCTCGTTAATGCTTACTTCAAGCGAATTAACTTTTAAATCGTTTTTAATAGTCTGTTCCGCAAGATTTTTATCTCTTTCAAATAAAAATTTGGTTGCGCTGCTTAACTGGCTTGCAACTATTTCTCCCATCTCAACGACGCCGCGTTTCAATTTCATCAACTCGCTATCTAAAATATTCACCGTAACCCCTCTTCCTTTAAATTTATATTTTTTCTTTTTCTTTTACTTTTAATATCTGCTCGTTATAAAGTTTTCCGTTCTTTTATCTTTAGGCCTAGTAAAGAAATTTCCGGATTCGTCGAATTCAATCAGTTCACCGTCTAAAAAAAAGCCGCTGTAGTCTGAAATCCTGCCCGACTGCTGAACGTTATGGCTGACTACTATAATAGTATAATATTTTTTAAAGGAATTAATCAAATCAAGTATAATACTGGTTGAAACCGGATCGAGATAAGCGGTCGGTTCATCCATTAATAATATCGAAGGATTGGTTGCTATCGCCCTTGCTATACATAATCTCTGCTGCTGTCCTCCCGAAAGAGATAAAGCTGATTTACTAAGCTTATCTTTGACTTCATCGTAAAGACCGGCATATTTAAGACACTTTTCGACTCTTTCCACAATAAAATCCTTATTTTTTATGCCGTGAATTTTTAATCCGAAAGCGATGTTTTCAAATATAGACTTAGGAAACGGGTTAGGGTTTTGAAATACCATGCCTATATTTCTCCTCAATTCCACGACGTCTACCGACTTATCGTATATATTTTTTCCGTCTATCAAAACTTCACCGGTCAGTCTTGCACCCTCCGTATAGTCGTTCATCCTGTTCAGTGTCCTTAAAAAAGTAGATTTGCCGCATCCCGACGGCCCTAAAAGCGTACATACCGAATTTTTTTTAAAATAAAGGTTTACCGACTTTAGCAGATGATAATTTCCGTAATAAAAATTTAAATCCTTTACGTTCACGATAATATTATCTTTATTGCTATCTGCCGAATTTACCGGTTTTAAACCGCTATTCTCATTTGACATAAAATATTGTTCCTTTTTTTGTTTTTAATATAATTTCTTAAGATAAAATTTTATAAAATAAATTTTTTAACTAAATAGTTTATCAGTCTCAACCCAAGATCTAACAAAAATATAAACAGCAGCAATACTACCGAAGCCGCTTCGGCTTTGTAATGCAATATCCTGGAAGGTTCATGAATATATATAAAAATAAGCATAGCCATGTCTCCCACGGCTCCCCCCGGACCGGTAACTCCTGTCGGCATTCCCGTATTATAATAATTAGTAAATAAAAGGGGCGCCGTCTGTCCGATTATATTCATTATCCCAAGCAATATCCCGATAAATATACCGCCGAGAGCCGCTTTAAGTATGACAGATTTTGTAGCCTGAAATTTAGTGGCTCCAAGAGCAAGCGCTCCTTCTATATAACTTGCAGGAATCTGATTAACGGCCTGCTCCGTAAGCAATACTATTATCGGCGTCATTATAAAACCTAGGGTAAAACCGCCCGCAAGGGCGGAAAATCCAAAATGGAAACCGAAACCCGCATTAGTGGAAAATATATAAAACCCGACGATACCCCATACTATGGAAGGTATTCCTATCATAAGCTCGTTTAAAAGCCTTAAAAAATAGTTCGTTCTTTTTTTCCCGAAAAGAGATAGATATAAACCCGTCCCTATTCCAAGAGGAACGGCGACGACCGATGCTATGACGACAAGATATACGTCGCCTATGATAGCGTTTAATATACCACCTTCGGCTCCTATAGGAAAACCCGTCGGCAAAGTAGAAATAAAATGAAAATTAAGATATTTATAGCCTATAGCGATAGCTTTATAAATAATATGAAAAACTGGAAAAGCCCCTATTAAAAAAGCCGCCGTTGCAAACAAAAATGCAAGGTTGTTGTATATTTTTTTTCTTTTAAGATAACCTTTGTCAACGGGAAAGGACTGGTCGTATTGTTGATGTTCCATTATTATTTATTTATTATATTTCAGCGTATAAAAAATTAGTTATTATTGCGTTATTCTTTATTATTTTTATTTTGATTGTTTATACTTTATCAACCGCCTCCAAACTGCGACCTGCTGAATCTTCCGCCTATTACCCTGTTCAAAATATTTCTCCCTACGATATTAACTATAAGACTTATCAGTAAAAGAATAAGCGCAAGCTCTACTTCCGCAGAAGCGTATATAGGACTGATAACCGCAAAAGTAAAAGTATTGGCTAACATTGACGATATAGTATATCCGACGCTGAATAAAGATTTTGGAACGATGGCCTGGTTGCCTATTAAAAGCACTGTAGCTATAGTTTCGCCTATCGCCCTTCCGAATCCTAAAATTATTCCTCCGTATATTCCGTTTAAAGCATACGGCATAGAAACGTCTTTTATGACGTCTAACTTTGTAGCGCCCATAGCCAGCGCTCCGTCTTTAGCCAGCTTGGGAACGGAAGACAGCGAATCCTTGGTAATAGAAGCGATTATCGGCAATATCATAAAAGCTACGATTATACTGGCTGCAAGAATACCGTAACCTATGTTTTCCTCTACCTTTAAAAAAGGCACTCCGGAAAAATGTCTGCTAAAAAAAGGTTCAACGGATTCCCTTATCCACGGGACTACGGTCAATACGCCCCAAACACCGAAAACTACGCTTGGTATGCCCGCGAGCATTTCAATGATTACCGTAAAAATTCCTCTTAAAAAAAAAGGGCAGTATTCCTGTAAAAAAATTCCGGTACCTAAACTCAAAGGAATGGCAAAAATTAGAGCGAGAAACGTAACTAAAAAAGTACCGGCAAGGAAAGTTAAAGCGCCGAATATTTCCGCAGGAGGATTCCATTCTTTTTTCCATAAAAAAGATATGCCGTACCTGATTATTGAAGGATAACTGTAATATAATATAACTATAACGGCTATTAAAAAAATTGCTACTACGGCGAAAACAAATACCGATAGAATGAATTTAAAAAAATCGTCTTTGTATTTTAAGTTAAACATTAAAGTAATATGCCAGTTTTATAGCTTATATTTTTTATTCAGGTTAGGTATCGATTAATTTTTTTTTAATTATAGCATATTATTTTTAATTTTTCTAAAAAAAATAACTCCTTTTAAGAAATACAGGGGCAGAATTCAATTCTGTCCCTGTCACAAAATTAAATATTTATTTTACCTGCGCCAAAAGTTTCTTAACGTTAGGCAAAACTGTTTTTGGAAGCGGGGCAAAACCGGTTTTAACCGTATATTTTGCTGCCTGTCCGGGACCTAACGCCCAGTTCACCAAGTCTTTAATAGATTTAGTCGTAGAAGAATTAGGCTGTTTTTTCCTAATCATCCAGAATTCGAAATTCGAATCGGGATACGCGTTCTTCGCCGAAACGTTCCAAACTATAGATTTATCAAAATCGGCCGGAAAACCGCCCTGCTTTAAAGCGGAGTTAGCCGCGGCGGCTATGGTTTTAACGGAACCGATGACGTAATTGCCTGCTTTATTTAACATAGCTGCGCTGGCAAGATGATATTCCAAAACCCAGCCAAGGCCGACGTAACCTATTCCTCCAGCCGTACTTTTAACTGCCGCTACTACTGCATCGCTGCCGAGATAACCGCTTCCTGTAGGCCAATCAGGAGAAAGACTTCTTCCTACTTTCTTTGCCCATGCCTTTGACGTGTCGGTTAAAAGACTGGTAAAATCAAAAGTAGTTCCGCTTGCGTCAGCCCTGTGGACTACGAAAATATGTAAATTCGGAAACTTATACTTAGGGTTTAATTTTTTAAATGCAGGATTATCCCAGTTTGTAATTTTACCCATATAAATAGCAGCTACTAATTTAGGCGTCATTTTAAGATTTACGTTGTTTGGTATTCCCGGGATATTATAGATAACTTGAGCATCATCGAGAGCAACCGGAACGTTAATTAAATTTGGGTACCTTTTTTTAAAAGCTTTTGTTAAATAAGCGTCCGATGCTCCTATAGTAATATTGCCGTCTGCTGCGTTTGAAATACCAAACCCCGAACCCGTACCGGCAACCGAAACCGTAACGTTAGGATGCAGTTTATGATACTTGACCGCCCATACCGAGTTTAAAGGGTACAGCATGGTAGATCCCGAAATAGTCAGCGTTCCCGCCGGCGTCTTTGAACTTGAACCTGCCGCAGGAGTTTTAGATTTAGCGCATCCGGAAACAAGAAAAGACAATCCTACTACGGCCGAAACTGCCGCAACGCCCAACAGCATTTTTTTCTTACCGCTTTTGTTCATACATCTCCTCCATAATTAAATTTAAAATTTTGATTTGTCTTATCGCACAATTTATTGCTTTAATTATCATAACAGATTTTTATTACAATTTTATTACAATTATGTTAAATTTTTGTAACAATTCTTTTTTAGCCGCTATTTTTTTATGTTGCACTATAAATATAAAAATTTTAAAATCCCTTATAGTGTGTGATATAATGATTAAGATTTATTTTTGCAACATTAATATTAATCATTATATAAAAAGAGGGAAAATTATGAAATATTTCACTATTTACAATCCGGTAAAAATACATTTTGGCGCAGGTATAATTTCTGAAGCGGGGAACATTGCCAAGAAATATTCCGATAACGTATTAATAGTCACCGGAAAAAACTCGATGCAAAAAACCGGAACATTAGATAAACTCGTAAAAATTTTAAAAGAGTCGGGTATAACGGCAACTGTTTACGACGGTATAACTCCTAATCCTACTATTGCGGAAATCGACGAAGCCGCAAAAATAGCAAAGCAAAAAAATGTTGGTCTTATAATAGGTTTAGGCGGCGGAAGTCCGCTTGATTCTTCAAAGGCAATAGCGGTCGCGGCTAAGGGAGATATTCCCGTATGGGAATACTTAAAAACTGCGGCTAACGATGCTATTCCGGTTATTACTATAGTTTCAACTTCGGGAACAGGAAGCGAGGTAAACAGATATTCGGTTATGACTAATCCTGCGACAGGCGAAAAACCTGGCTTCGGTTATGAATGCATGTATCCGAAAGAGGCTATAATAGATCCTGAAATTACCTCGTCAATGCCTCCTTATGTTACCGCTGCTACGGGTTTTGACGTTTTTGTGCACATTTTTGAAGCATTTACCGGAAAAGCAAAAAACGAGTTCTCAACCGCATACTGTATGCAGTCGTTTTATCTTTTGAAAGATAATTTGATTAAAGCATATAGCGAACCAAACAATATGGAGGCAAGAGGCAATATGGCGCTTGCTTCTGCTCTTGCGGGACTTGCAATCGATATTTCCGGCGTCGGCATAATGCATGCAATGGAACATCCGGTATCGGGAAATTATCCCAACATTGCGCACGGAGCAGGGCTTGCCGTTCTGGCATTAGAATCGATGAAATACAATCTTGAAGTATGTAAAAGGGATTATATGCTTATTGCTCACCATTTCGGAATCAAAAGAGCGGGTAAAAGCGACGATGAATATGCAATGTCTTTGGTAGAAAAAACAAAAGAGATACTGACCGCTTTAAATCTTAACGTAAAACTTAAAGACCTTGGCGTGGAAAAAGACAAACTTCAAAAAATTGCAAAAGAGGCTTTTACTACCATGGGTTTTGCCATAACAAATAATCCTAAGGAAATAGACGAGAAAGGGATTTTAAAATTATTAGAAAATAGCTATTGATTAAGATTTGAGTTTAATTTATTTTAGAATAAATAAATCTCCTATAAACTTTCAAACTTTATTAAAGAATTTAATAATGCTATAATGCTTATAAAAGATAAGTCTAACAATACCGCAAGATAATATGCATAAAAATAATTCTATTCATAAAAACTATACAAATAAAAACACCGGTAATACTGCCAAAATTAATTGCTTTTTCAATAAACTTAATAACAATTAAATTTTAACAGATTTTTTCAATTATGGAAGTTAGATTTTAAAAAACCTGTCTTGTTTTATGGGTTCATTATATACCAGACTGACACGAAATTTTAAACGGTCTCATTTTTTTAAAAAAACTTTTGACTTTAATTATTTATTCTTTCTCATTCCTTTGATAAATCAGCAAACCCAGTCGGCAGTTAGCAAATAAATAAATCCGTCCCCCTTTAATTGGCCCCTTTAATTTATATATTATTTTCAACATATTTGTGAATAACCGATCTTATCAAGACCTGATAAGGGATTCCCTCTTTAATCGCAAGTGCCTTTATCTTTTCTACGTCTCTATTTAAAAGCCTTATATTAATTATTTTCTTTTCGGAATAAAAATTACCCTTCATAATTTTTTTAATCCTGTCTTTTTCTTTTTTTACGCCGGAAACGGATTTAAAATCACCTTTTTCCAGTTCTCTGAACAAATCGAGTTCAGTTTCGGTATCATTATATTTAATCTTTTCCATTTTTAAAATCCTCTTCATTTAAATATATTTTAGTGAGCTTTCTGCTTGGGTAAATAGTTTTTAAAAATATTTCGTTATCGTTTTCAATAAAAGGACATAAATATATATAGTTCTCTATTTCAACGACTAAAACTTTCTGGTCTCTATATTTTCCGTTATTTTGTATAATGTCAATTAACTTGTCGTGTTCTGCTATCGCAACTATTAATTCTTCAAAAGATATATTTCTTTCCGATTTCAGCCATTCATTTTTATCGTTGTTCCAGTTTACTATTTTTTCCGGCAGTCTCATTGTTAATATTCTATTCTATTCTAATCTAATCTAATCTAGTTTATGTATATGTATATGTATTATATACCTAATACGCTACGATTTCAAGAAATATTCATATACTGATATCTATTCCCTTACTTTTATTTCTTTATTTGAATGGGGTGAGTTGTCAAGGTCGGAAAAAACACGGAGTCCTTTTGTTTTAGCAAGAAGAGGAGGTTAATTAATTTAAAAATATTGCTTTTTCAATATCATTGATATTTTTGCAAAACCACAAGATTTACCTTCAAAAGTTTGCAACGGCAAATCCATTTAACAAAAATCAATTTAATTTTTGCCCGCATTTTTCGCAGAATTTTGCCTCAGGAGCATTTTTAAAACCACAGTTTGAACAAATTTTTTCTACATTATTAAATGATTGAATATGACTTATTCCCTCACTGCCACTGCTTTTTATAATTGAAAATGATGTCTTTTGAATTGTTTTATTTTTTATAATTGCAACAACACTTTTTGCTTTATTAAAATCTACGGGAACATTTCCTATTATACTGCGTTTAAATTTTATGCCAGGAGTCATTCCGCCTTTTGTTTCAACGGTTATAAATAATCTTTTAGAAAAGAAAAAAGATATTATCAAAATAATTCCTATTATGAATAAAGAGAATCCTTCAACCCTAATTGAACTTATTATTAACATAAAAAACCCGATTATTGAAAAAAAAATACCGACAATAAAGGCCATAATAGATTGAGAATATCCGCAATAACTACTTGAAACGCATGTTAGAGGAATTATATGATTAATATTGCCCTGCATACTTAAATAATTCATAGCTATACATTCGTCATTTAACTCAAAAGTAGTTTCACCGTATATTTTTAATACGGTCAATAACCAAGCGATTACTCCCTCGCCTCTGCCTGATATTGAAACAAATACTTTATTAGGATCATTTTCGTTTACATAAAATTTTGTTAATACTAAAGACGTAGAATTTGTTTTTCTTCCTTTTAAAAATGCTGCTACAACAATAAAACCTATTATAAAACCCCATAAACTATATAAATTCTGAAATGAATTCATTATTGTACTCCTATTAATTTTTTATTTTTTTTATAAAATAAATACTTTTATTTAAAGAATTTACTATAAGAATATAGTTAGGTTTCGATCAAAAAATTTAACGTAATTTTACCGCAATAAAAAAAATAAATTTTATTACCCGCTGTTAAAATATTTCCCATAAATTAATGTAAACACACTCCTACAATCATTTACTGCAATATAAATTCTTATTTATATAAATATTTAAAATAGGTAAACTACCTATACATATATTATATTATTCCAACTTATTGCCGCAGTTTTCGCAGAACTTTGCGTCGGCAGGGTTCCTTGTTCCGCAGTTTGGACAAAATTTTACGGAGTCTTCCGTTTTATTATCCTCTGGTTGGTTAGGCGTTTGTTTTGAAGGATTTTCGCCTGAATTTAGATTATTATTGACACTCATACTTGAAGCTTTTTCTTTATATTTGTCGATATTTGATTTAACTTTCGAAGTAACTTCTTTAAATTGCGCTTCAACGTCGTCGAAGTTCATATCGGAAGTTACGTCTAAATAAATATAGCTTTGTCCAAGCATCATATATGCCGAAAGAAGGGAAGTTATTAACATATATATTATGCTTATACCAAACCCTATAAAAGCTCCGAACATCGCCAAATAAGAAATTGGGCCTCCTCCCATCATTCCCATGAAAGGACTTCCATATCCATATCCGCCAAACATATCGTTAAATAAATAAGTAGGTTTAGTAGCCATTAAAACAGAAGATGTAAGACTTAATGAAACTAAAGATAAAACTGTAAATAAAGCGCCTACTATGAAAAGAACTACATAAATAAATATAAAATATCCAAAAATAAGGGTTGCATGTTTTTTATATATCTTAAAAGCCTTAACTATTATTTCTTTAATATTGTTGCCTTCAAATATCATAGGGGCTATCATAAAACTTATCATTAGAATAGCAAAAAACATAAGCGAAAATATGATAGTAAAAGCCGGTATGCCTATGAAAGCTAAAAGTTTGCCGAGATCAGGTATTTTAGCTATAAAAAAATATACAAGCGAGATAATTGCAACTATAATCGGAATAATAGCAAGGATAATTCCTGCAGTTATAAAACGGTAAAAAGAAAATAAGGAAAATATAATTGAATCTATTACTGGAATTGAAGCTCTATTTTTGGCGTATTCCATTAAAATCTTTCCTGCTGCAGTATATCCTATAAGAAAAATGATACTGCCTATTATTAAGCCTACAAAGACTATAAATCCGGCTGCTCCAAAAGATCCGCGAATAGCAAAATGTTTTGATAGCGTTAAGAAACCATAAACCACGGCTCCTGTAACTATCAATGTGACAAGCAAAAGAATTATTGCTTTAAGTCGTTGAAAGGCTTCGAAAGATTTTATTAAAATCTCGAATTTAAAGAAAGACTCTTTCCCTGTTGTTTCCATAACTCCTCCTAAAGAATTAATATTTATAGTTATAGTTATTAAATATAAAGTTAAAAAATTAATTTATCAAATTAAACATAAATATTTATTCCACCTTAATATAAGCAGCCGGAGATTCTTCTATGGTTGCCGGAGAAGTTACCGTAAGAGTATAAGTATAAGTTCCAATATGAAAATTAGAAGGAATTTTCACGGCAAGATTAATTGAATAAATTCCAGGTTTATTCACGTTGACATACGAAGTATTATACGCTGTAAGACCGTTTCCGTAAACTTCGTATGTCAATTTTACACTCTGGGATGACGGATTTGACGGTGTAGCCGCATAAAACTTTGAAGAGATATTTATTGTATCTCCCGGAGCAGTATTCACGTTTTGAGACATAACGTTTGAAATTATAACCGCAGGAGCATCTTCAGCAGAACTGCCGAGTGGAGCAACATTAGTTATATTAGCATTAGCCGAACTAAGATAAGTTTTAAAAGCTGAAAATCCGCTTGTATAGTTATGCCGGTTTGAATTATTACTATTAGTATAAACATACGCAGGAGCAGCAACTGTAGAAGCGGCAGAAGATTTTACCTGAGATGTATTAGAGGTATTAGCATTGGAAGAATTTGATTTATTTTTTGTATTTTTCTTTTTTTTATTTTTGCTTGAAGATTTGCTTTTATGTTTATGTTTATTATTGCTTTTAGATATATTTTTTTTAATGTGAAGAGCTTTTTCTACTTTTTCTTCTATTGCTTTAAGCTTGCCGGTTTTAAACAGATAAAACAGAGTACCTGCCGCCCCTATCAGCAATACAGCCAAAATAATCAATAAGATTAATAATCCTTTTACTTTTTTACCTTCGTTTTGACGAGGAATTTTAGGTATGTTTGTAGTTGGGGATGAATTTTTGCCTGTTTGATTTGCAAGTCTGTTATCTTCTTTCGCGTCTTTTTTAATGGAGCTTTCGGACTTACTGCCGGCTATAGCATCAATTTTGCTAATATCAGCGTTTTTTTCGTTATTTTGAATTGTGGAAGGCGAAGCATTAGCGTTTTTTAAAGGGCTTGGATTAATGGTTTGAGGTTTAGGCGGCGCTTGCTTAGGTTCAAATTTTTGTCCGCATTTAGGACAAAATTTAGCTTTATCGTTTTCTATCTTAGCACCGCAATTTTTGCAAAAAAACATCGTATCTACCCTAAATTGTATCTTAAAGAATTTAAAAAATTAGATTAAACTATTAACAATATATTTATTTTATATCGTAATCTAAAATTTATAATAACTATATTTTTTTTTATAATAACTATATTTTTTTTAAAAAATTTTGTCAAGAATTTTTTTGACCCTTGCTAAAAAATTATTTTAAGCGCAGATATTTTTTTTTGCAGGTTGCGGCGGCTCATGCCTATAATTTGGGCGGTTTTAGTGACGTTATTTCCGTTTTCTTTCAATTTGCGTAGTAGATATGCTCTTTCGAAATTTTCTTTTGCCTCTTGAAATAAATTGGCAGACATAATGCTTTCTATTTCGTTTATGTTTTCAAAGGGCAATATATTGTCGCAAGAGGAATTATTTGATTGAGATTGCTTCGCTACGCTCACAATAACGTTATTATTTGCAAAAGACTTAAAACCGCCTACGTTTTCGTTGACAATTACGCTTTCCGATTCTGCAATAACTTTGCCGTTATTCTCAGCGACAGAGGGATATTTAATTTTTAATTCTACGGCAACATCTTGTGCCGTTATTTTATTATGTAAATTCAAAATAGAAAATCTTTCTATGATATTTTTAAGTTCCCTGACATTTCCAGTCCAACTGTAATTTTGCATTAAATCCAATGCTGAAGGGTCTATCTCTAATCTTCCGTTATTGCCGCCGAAAATTTTAATAAAATAATTCACTAAAAGCGGTATGTCGCTTCTTCTCTCCCTTAGCGGCGGTATATAAAGCGGAATGACGTTTAGCCTGAAAAACAGGTCGTTTCTGAATCTGCCGGATTTAATTTCCTCTTCGAGATCTTTATTGGTGGCAGCTATAACTCTAACATCCGACTCAATTTCACCGTCTCCGCCTACCCTTTGAAATTTTCCTTCCTGCAAAACCCTCAATATTTTAGACTGCATTCTCATGCTCATATCGCCTATTTCGTCTAAAAAAAGAGTTCCGCCGTCGGCTAATTCGAATTTTCCTTTTTTTCTTGCCGCAGCTCCGGTAAAAGCTCCCTTTTCGTAGCCGAAAATTTCGCTTTCTATAAGCTCTTCCGGTATAGCGGCGCAATTAATTGCTATAAAAGGTTCGCTGCTTCTTAAACTGTGAAGATGAACGGCTCTTGCAGCAATCTCTTTGCCTGTGCCGTTTTCTCCAGTTATAAGAACAGGTGCGGAAGAAGGAGCTGCTTTCAATATCTTTTCCTTTAAATTTTTAATAGATTCGGATTCGCCTATAAGTTCAAAACTTTCAGGCAGACTTTCGGCCAAAATAGCTTTCTTTTCGTTTAGATTGCTATATTTTAAAGCATTTTCTACTGTAATAATGAGTCTGTCCAAAGAAAGCGGTTTCTCTATAAAATCGTAAGCCCCTATTTTTATAGTTTTAATTGCGGTATCTATATCCGAATGACCCGAAATCATAATTACCGGAATATTTTTGTTAATATTTATCATTTCGCGCAAAATATCCGAACCGTCGGAATCAGAAAGCCACACGTCCAGCAATACTACATTCGGTGATTTTTCTATAAACGCTTTTAATCCAGCCTTTCCGCCAGCCTCAGTTATAACTGAGTATCCTTCATCTTTAAGAATGCCTGAAAGGGAACTTCTTATACTTTCTTCATCGTCCACTATCAATATAAGCTTCACGTTTACCTCATTTATAAATAAATATTATAAAATCTGCGCCGCCTCTATCATTATTTTCTACTTGTATCTGCGCATTGTTTTCCATTAAAATATTTTTTGTAATAGCCAGCCCTAGACCTGTACCGCCTTGCTTAGTTGAAAAATAAGGTTCGTAAATATTATGTATTATTTCGTCGGTTATTCCCGTTCCGTTGTCCGAAAACGATATCTTTAAGGCTGACTTTCTATTAGGGCTTTCATTGTCCGATTGTTCTATTAATTCCGTAAAAATTCTAATTTCGGGTTTATAGTCTTCGCCGGTTTTTTCCAAATTTTTTAAATTAACGCTATATACGGCATTTTCTATTATATTCATAAAAGCTCTTTTCATCTGCCTGCTGTCTATAGAAAATTTCGGCAAAGCGTCCTGCAAATGTTCTATAAAGTTAATATTCCTGTGTGCATTTTTATATAATCCGACTACTTCTCCTATTAAAACGTTTATATCGGCAGGTTCTAAATTTGCCTTTGGAAGCCTTGCATAAAGCGAAAATTCATCTACTAAACTCTTTAAGTCGTCCACTTCCTTTATTATAGTGTTTACCAGTTCGCCGAAAGTATTATCTTCGACCGATATTTTTTCTCCATATTTTCTTTTTAATCTTTCTGCCGAAAGACGAATAGGCGTAAGCGGATTTTTTATTTCATGGGACATTCTTTTTGCCACTTCTTCCCATGCCGCAACTCTCTGCGCTTTCATCATATCCGTAGTATCGTTTAATACCACTATAAAGCCTATATAATTTCCCGCTTCGTCTTTCATCGTCGTAATATTGACTATGTACACCTTCAAAGCACCGTCTATGTTCAGTTTTATTTCTTTTGTAAGGTTTTCTTTGCCTGTTTTTGCAAGGTCCTTTATGACGCTTCTGATATCCGAAAATACGTCTTTTGCAAAAACGTCTTTGTAATTTTTGCCTACGGCATCTTTATAATTTATTCCGAACATATCTTCGGCGGCATTGTTTATGCTTCTCACCTTGCCGGTAGAATCTATGCCTATGACGCCTGCATGTATATTTTTAAGTATTACCTCCATAAACCTTCTTCTTCTTTCTATTTCTTCATTGACGTTTTTTAAATCTATATTTGCTTTTTCTATCTCTTCCTTGTTCTTTTTTAAATCTAAAGCCATCAAATTAAACGAATTGATAAGCATTCCTATTTCATCGTCGCTTTCTTTCGAAACGTTGATATCGAGGTCTCCGGATGCCACCTTCTTTGTGCCTTCCACAAGATCTATAATCGGCTTAGTCATTTTTTTCGACAAATAAAAACCAACCCATGACGAAATAAAAAGGACGATAAGCGTAAATATAGAAAAGAAAATAAGGTAGGTGGTTTCCATAGGGTTTTTTATAAACCTTATCTGCGAATACTCCCTGTAAAAATGCTCGAGCCATTCAATTTTACGGTTCACCGCCGCGTCTTTTGCGCTCTTTATTAAAGCGCTCTTATGCCTGATTATAGCCGAAGTATAATCCATAGCTTTTTCTAACCTGAGAGTGTACCACTTGTTTATAACGTTTGCGGCAAAACCGGTGGCAATCATTACGACAAACATAAACAATGAAGGAACCACGCTTACTATAACAAACAACCCCACGAGTTTAGTCCTTAATTTTGCGCCTATTACGCCCCTTTTCCTTTCTATTATTAATTTTATAACGTTCCTTAATACAAGAAACGACATAAGTAAAAATAGGACTACCGTAATATTTATATAGGCATAAACAATAATTTTAGACGTTACGGAAATATTTGAAAAAGATATCATGCGCAGTTCTTCAAAAGTAGAAAAAACGACGAGCACGAAAACTATCGCCGCAAAAATAATTTCTCTTTTTATCTTAACTTTTTCTGAATTTTTTTTATCCATTTTTTATTACCTTATTTGCTTTAACTCCTGTTTTATTGTATCATAAAAATATATGAAAATTTTAGTCCTCGGCTGCGGCACCTCGACAGGCGTCCCGTTAATAGGATGCCGCTGTAAAGTTTGCACTTCGGAAAATCCAAAAAACAAACGCCTCAGACCTTCTATACTCGTATCGGAAAATAATTTCGATATCTTAATAGATACGGCGCCGGACTTAAGAACGCAGGCTTTGAAATTTAATATCGTAAATATCGATGCGGTATTATATACTCACACGCATGCCGACCATATTTTCGGCATAGACGACCTCAGAATGTTTAATTACCTAAAACAACAGGACAACAGATTTATACCCGTTTACGCCTCGGAAACGGCGGTAAATTTTATTAAAGATAAATTCGACTATATATTTAAGGAAAAAACCGAATCGAGCAAGCCTTATCTAATCCCTAATATTATAAAAGAATCCTTTGAAATCAAACCCGGATTATTTATAACCCCTATTCCCGTATATCACGGCAAAAATTTAATAAACGGTTACAGAATAAACGACTTTGCCTATATTACGGATGTATCGTCTATACCGGAATCTTCTTTAGGTTTGCTTAAGAGGTTAAACGTGTTAATGATAGACGCCCTCAGGTTCGATTCCCACAAAACGCACTTCAGCATAGCCGAAGCTATTACCGTTGCCGAAAAAATAAACCCGTCCAGAACTTATTTCACGCATATGGGGCATAACATAGATTACGGCGAAATAAAAGAAATATGCTCCTGCAAATCCGAAAAACTAATACCTTCTTACGACGGATTAAGCATCGAACTGTAATATAATTTTATAATTTCGGCATCGCCGGCATTAATCGATACCCGCTACAAGATATACCGCAAACGACAAAAATATTATGTCTGCCATGAAAGCCGCAAGAAAAGGACTTAATTGGGCGGATTCGCCCAGAGACAGAGCTATCGAATTTATAACCCACCATGTAAAAGCAAATACGATGCTTATGCCTATAGAAACGGGGGAATTGCCTTTTTTACCTAGCATAAGCCCTATCGATATTCCTATAAGTATTAAAATTAAATTTATCAGCGGAAACGACAGTTTAGAATAGTAACTCGTAAGAACGTAACTTAAACCCGATTCGGATTTTTTTGCTACTGCGACCATCTTGGAAAGATTTATTATAGACAGAAACTCCGGTCTAAGGGTATTTGACCTGAAAAAATTTAAATTAAGGTAAACCGGGATTTTAACGGCTTTAAAATATTTTTGCTCAAATCCGCCGCTTTTGTTTTTCACATTGAAACCGTCAACCTGTCCGGCGCTTAATTCAAGGCCTTTATTGCCGAAACGTCCGGACTTTGCGATATACCTTTTTAAAAGAACAAATTTATCGTTAAAAACGTAAACGTTTACGCCTTTTATGGTTTTGTCGGACGGATCCATAATCTCCGCCGTAACTATACATCTTTTGTAATGGATTAAAATATTTTTGGTAACATATTTATAAACCGATTTTGCGTTGAAGGATTTGTTTTTATTGATATCTCTCTGCATAACTACCCTTCTTAAAACATTTGTGCGCACGGCTATGAAGTTTGAAAGCAAAAAAGATGCAGCGGATATAACGAGACCGAGCGCTATCAGCGGAGCAAAAAACTTCAGCATACTGAGTCCGGACGATTTCACGGCAGTAATCTCATTGTTCTTATTGAAAGCGGAAATAGATAAAAGGGTGGATAAAAGAATCGAAAGCGGCAATACCCTGTATATTATTTCGGGAAGTTTATATAAATAATAAATTATAATATACTGAAATTCGGGAGAGTGCTTGGTGAATGCCCCGATGTTTGAAATAAAATCTATAGTTATGTAAAAAAATATCAGGCTTATTATAGTTGCGGCAAAATATTTTAAAAATTCGTTTAAAAGGTATTTTTGGAGTATTTTCATAATTATTTTAATGAAGCCTTGATATAAAGCACGAAGCCGGAAACGGCAAGAAATAAATCGGCGCCGCAAACTCCTATAAAAGGATTAATCTTATTGCCCAAAGACATATAAAAACCTGAAGTAAATAAAACATAATAAATAACGACAAATATTATAGTATATGAGATGGCTAAGAACAAACTTCTTTTTTCAAGAAGGGTCCCGAGCGGCATTCCTATAAATATAAAAAGCAGAGTTGCGGCCGGTATGGCTATTTTTTTATAAAGATACGACAGATAAATATTTTTCATCTCCGGACTTTTCTGAACGATATATTTTCGTAAAAGTTTAGAAAAAGTCAAAAAATGAATAGAGCTGTTTTTCCCCGGTATAGAAAGTCCGCTAAGCTTAACGTTAATTTTATAAGTTTTGAAATGCATAATCCAAAAATTTTTAGAATCGGGATCCTGATTTTGTATAGTGCCGTTTCTCAAGTAAAAAGACAGCGTATTAAGTTTTCTGTCGTACCTAATATTGCCGCTTTTTGCAATTAAAGTTTCAGGATTATTCCGAACTTTATTTAATATAAAAATCCCCTTAAGCGTAGATTTTTGCGTATTTACGCTTTTAACGAAAATATTAAGCCCGCCGAACCTGTTTGTGAATGAATTTTTTTTCAATGCGGAAAGGGCAGCTTTTTTAACTTCTTTAACCGCAAGGACCCTAAAAAAAAAATTAAACCTCGGGGCTATATAAAACGAAAAAAGTATAGAAAAAACAAGCGGTATAAGGGAAAATAAAATTGCCGGCTTAGTAAGTCTAAAAATGCTGACTCCGGAAGCCCTTAACGCGGTAATTTCGTTATCCTGCGTCATCTTGCCGAAAACAGCAAGCAATGCAAGCAAAAAAGATATGGGCAAGGTTATTATCATAAAATCGGGTATCGTCAAGCTTGCAAGTTTTAAAACGGCAGATATGCTAATGCCTTTATTTAAAACCATCTGCGTCAACAAAAGAATGCGGTTTATCGTAACGCTGAAAGTGAAAATAACCAGACCGAAAATAAACGGAAAAATCATCTGCTTAAAAATATATTTATCTATAGTTGACATATTATCTTATATATCTTATTATTTTAAAAATTGCTTTAAAATTATTGACTATATTATTTAAAAATATTAAAATTAATCTAATGCCGTATTTGATATAGTAATTTTATATTGTATCAAAAATTATAAATATTTTAAAGATGACGGAGGTTGTTATGTCGTATAATTTAATTTTTATAGACGAAAGCGAATCGATGCAAAGAGCTATAAGTACGATATTTCAGGACAATCCGGAATTCAGCCTTAATATTATTAAAGAACCTTCGTCTATTTACAAAACGGCAAAAAATTTTAAGCCGGATATTATAGTGCTTAGCTATAATACGATAGACACCGATTTAAAGAAAAGCATAACCGAACTTAAAACAAGTAAGGAATTTTCAGAAACGCATCTCCTTCTGTTAGTTCCTTCAGATTTATCCGATAAGGAAAGGGATGTTCTTATTAAATTAAAAACCGACGGCTTTATATACAGGCCTTTCGACAAAGATACGTTTATTTTAAAAGTAAAAAAAGCTCTGTCTATTCCGGTCGAAGATAAATCCGGAAAAATTTCGGAAGATACAGCTGCCGAAAACAAAAAAAACGACTTAAGCGAAATCAAATATGCGACTGAAAATAATGCGGTCAAGAGCGATAAAATATTCGATATTTCGGATTTTGAAACTAAAAAACATAACGAAAACTTAGCCTTTCAAAACATATCAAACCCCGTACCGCTGAAGGAAGATAATAATAATGAACACGGCAGCGAAAATACGCCTGTGGATACCGGAAATTCAGATATTGAATCAGCGGAACTCAGCCAGGCTTTTGAAAATTTATTTAAAGACGACGCCATATTCAAAGAATTCCAAGAGTTAAACAAGAAAGACGACAGGACTTCAGCAGGAGAAAATTCTTACGATATCAAAACCGGTACGGAGACTGAAACGGAGGCGGGGGCAGCCCTAATGCAGGAAATTGAAACAAATTCAGCATATGATATAACGCAAACCGGCGAAGAAAAAAATGAGCCTGCATCGGTTATGGAAACAAGAAATAAATTAGAAACGGAACCGCTTTACGATATTAAAGATATGGAAGAACCGACAGATAGCGCGGGCGCGGAAATAAAAATTTCGGAACCGTTTTCATTCGAAAAGATTCAGAAGACGCCAACGGAATCCGCAATTCAACCGCCTAATCCTATTAACGAAGAAAACAAAAAGGAACCTGAAGAAATTGAAAAATCTGCCGATCCTTTATGGAGTATCGAATCTTCAGATTCTTTCGAGTCTAATCCGCTTAATGAATTAATGTCTTCGCTAAACGTAAATCAGGCATCCCTGAGCGTTAACAATGCAGATGATGCAAATAAAGGTATTTTTGACCTGAACGCTCCGGAAAGCGGACTCGAAATCAAAGCCGATTCGTTAAAAACAGCCGAAGAAATGCCTGAGCAAATAACCGTCATGGAGCATAATAATTTAACGGCTCAAACATCAAATGAAAATCTAACATCCTTAGACTTTAATATTAATAACAATGCCGACGATATAAATAAAGGTATTTTTGACCTGAACGCTCCGGAAAGCGGACTCGAAATCAAAGCCGATTCGTTAAAAACAGCCGAAGAAATGCCTGAGCCGCATCCGACTGCAGGAGATAAAATGCGCTCGAATAATCAGGATTTCAACGAACCATTTGCCGGATTCAATATCTCATTAAGCGAAGAAAAAACTTCAACGGAAGAAAAAGGAGAATTAAAATTGAAAATTTTAAACGAACAGAACCTTGCCGAAATGGATTCTTATCTTAAGAATGCTATAGAATCAGCCATAGGCGAAATTAAACCAGATATTGCCGAAGCAGTGAAAAATATGCTTCCGGACATAATTGAAAAGATCGTCAAAGACGAAATAGAAAAAATTAAACAGTCTTGAATAAATGCAGATATTCGACTTCCAAATAAACCCCCTTATATATAGC